>JBQTKB010000027.1:0-151495 GCA_052386505.1 Pseudonocardia sp. | reverse complement strand
ACAGGTCCACCTTCCGCCGAAACCATGATGCTCGGCGGACCGGGAAGGCGCTGCGTCGTGCTGATGGACCAGTCCTCGCGGGACTACACCCTCCTGGACGTCAGACCCTCGCCGGGGCCCGGCAGGGACGCCGTCTCATCGCAGTCCTCGCGGGACAAGCACCGAAAGCGCTCCCTGCCGGGATCCACCGTGCGAAAGGAAGGTAGAGCCATCAGCACCGTCCGCGCGGTTCTCGCCGTCGGTCTGGCCGCCGGGCTGGCCCTGCTGACCGCCTGTGGCGGGGGCGGCGGCGGTCCGCTGGGCGGTGGCTCCGGTCCGTCGCCCGCCGACACCATCCGCATCGGGTCGGCCGACTTCCCGGAGAGCGCGCTGCTGGCCGACATCTACTCGGTCGCGCTGCAGGCCAAGGGGATCACCACCGAGCGGCGCAGCCTGGGCAGCAGGGAGACCTACATTCCGGCGTTGCTCGACGGCTCGATCGACCTGATGCCCGAGTACACCGGCACCCTGCTGCAGTACTTCGACAAGCAGGCGACCCCGACGGCGTCCGCCGAAGTCTACGCGGCGCTGAAGACGGTGGTGCCGGCCCCACTCACCGTGCTGGAGATGGCCGCGGCCGAGGACAAGGACGCGGTGGTGGTCACCAGGGAGTTGGCGGCCCGCTACAACGCCCGCAGCATCGCCGACCTGGCGCCGGTCTGCCGCGAGCTGGTTTTCGGTGGGCCGTCGGAGTTCCAGACCCGGCCGGACGGCATCCCGGGTCTACGCGAGCGCTACGGCTGCGAGTTCAAGTCCTACGTGAAGCTGGACACCGGCGGCCCGGTCACCGTGCGGGCACTGAAGGACGACACCGTGCAGGCCGCCGACCTGTTCACCACCAACCCGACGCTGGAGGAGAACGGGCTGGTCGTGTTGGAGGACCCGAAGAACAACTTCGCCGCGCAGAACGTCGTCCCGCTGATCAACTCCACCAAGGCGACCGACCAGGTCACCCAGACCCTCAACGCGATCTCGGCGAAGCTGACCACCGAGGGGCTGGTCGAGCTCAACCGCAAGCTGAACGCCCCGGACAAACCGAACTCGGAGGTCGTAGCGAAGGAGTGGTTGTCCGCGAACGGGCTCGGCTAGCAGCGGTGACCCCCGGATACGGCCGGCTCGATCGGGTGGCCGGACCGTTGTCCGGATGTTCTTGTGAGCCAGCTCACGAGATGGAAGAGTCGGTCGTATCCGTCGAGGGGCGTACCCATGGGCGAGTGCGAACCGAGGAACTTCCTGCAGCCGTGCCTGTTGCTGCTTCTTCGCGAACGCTCCGACCACGGGTACGACCTGGTCAACCGGCTGCGGGCGCTGCACGCGGTGGACGGCGACGCGGGCGCGGTATACCGGGCGCTGCGCGGACTGGAGAAGCAGGGCATGGTGCGCTCCAGCTGGCAGACCTCCGGCGCCGGCCCGGCTCGGCGTACCTACCAGGTCACCCCGCTCGGGGTGGCCACCTTGGACCGGCAGGCCGACCTCCTGGAGGAGACCCACCGCACCCTGCACCTGTTCCGGGAACGCTACCGGCGGATGGGTGCCGGGATCGCGGATCGGACGCCGTCCGGCGCCGACGCGGCGGCCGGCAACGGAACGTCGAGGTCGGGTGCCGGCGACGCCGACCACGCAGCGGACGGCGGTTGCCGCCACGGTGCGTCCGGGCACCGGGGGATGGGCGAGCGGTCGTTCGGCAACAGCACACTCGGCAACGGTGCACCCGGCAACGGAGGGCGCGGCAACGGCGCGGTCGGCAACGGGCTGCGCGACGGTGGCGGCAACGGTGGCGGACGGAGGAACGGACATGACGGCGGCACCGCTGGTGGAGCTCACGGCGACCCGGGCGGCCGAGGCATTCGCCCGCCGCGCCTGCCCGGCCAACGAGCTGGCCAGTGACGCCGACCGGATCGGGTCGGCCTGCCACGCGATGGCCACCCGGTTCGGGCGGGGCGGTCGGCTGGTCGTGTTCGGCGACGGCGGGTCGGCGTGCGACGCCGCGCACGTCGCCGTCGAGTTCGTCCACCCGGTGATCGTCGGCAAGCGCGCGTTGCCCGCCTTGGTGCTGCCCGGGCCCGACCTGGTCACCCAGTTGGGCCTGCTGGCCGGCCCGGACGACATCGCGCTCGGCGTCTCCACCGGGCCGCCGGGCGGGCCGGTGGCGGACGCGCTGCGGGCGGCACGCGGCGCCGGACTGCTCACCGTCGGGCTGTTCGGTGCCGGTGCGTCGTACAGCCCGGGCCCCGCCGGCGGGGCGGCCGCCGAGCACGAGTTCGTGGCGGCCTCGACCGATCCGCTGGTGGTCAAGGAGATCCAGGTGACCACCTACCACCTGCTGTGGGAGCTGGTGCACGTGTTCGCCGAGTGGGCCGACCGCTCCGGGGTGGCCCGGTGAGCGAGATTGCGAGCGAGCCATCGGCGCTGAGCGAGCCATTGGCGCTGAGCGAGCCATTGGCGCTGAGCGAGCACTGCGTCGGCGAGGCCTGCATCACCTGCTCCGACCAGGCGGTCCCGGTCCAGATCCTGGCCCTGCACGACGACGAGCTGGCGACCGTGCGCACCGGGGCCGGCACCGACGAGGAGATCAGCGTCGCGCTGGTCGATGCGGGCATCGGGGACACGGTGCTGGTGCACGCGAAGGAGGCCATCGCCCGGCTGGACCCGCAGTGAGCGGCGTCGAGTCGTTGTACCCGTTCCTGTACGAGCAGTCTGGCCCGCCGAACGGGCTGGCCGACGTGCTCGCTCAGGTGGCGGCGTCCACCCGGGCCAAGGTCGCCGAGATCGACCGGCTGCGGGCCGCGGTGGCCGGGGCCGACGCCGACCGGCTGGCCCGGTGCGCCGCCGCGATGGCCGACCGGTTCGCCGCGGGGGGACGGTTGATGACCTTCGGCAACGGCGGGAGCAGCACCGACGCGCGCGCGGTGGCCGCCCGGTTCCTCGATCCGGGCCCGGACGCGCGCGCGTTGCCGGCGACCGCGTTGGCCGAGGACGTGGCCACGTTGACCGCGCTGGCCAACGATGTGTCGTTCGACGTGGTGTTCGCCCGCCCGCTGGCCGCGCTGGGCCGGGCGACGGACATCGCGCTGGGCATGTCCACCAGCGGCGGCTCGGTGAACGTGCTGCGCGGGTTCGCCGAGGCCCGCCGGCTGGGCATGCTGACCGTCGGGCTGGCCGGCTACACCGGTGGCGCGATGGCCGAGGCCGCCGGGCGCGGCGAGATCGAGCACCTTTTCGTCATGCCGTCGGACTCGGTGCACCGCATCCAGGAGGCGCAGACCACCACCTACCACGTGTTGTGGGAGCTGGTGCAGATCGCGCTCGGCGCGGCGCCGTGACCGCTGGCGGCCTGACCGTTGGCGGGCTGGCCCGGAGCGATGTGGTCCGGCTGCGGGTCCGGGTCGAGGGCATCGTGCAGGGCGTCGGGTTCCGGCCGTTCGTGCACGGGCTGGCCGAGGGGCTGGGGCTGGCCGGCTTCGTGGGCAACGACCAGGGCGGGGTGTTCGTGGAGGTCGAGGGCGGGCCGGAGCCGCTGCGCACGTTCCTCGACGAGCTGCGACGCCATCCGCCGCCGCTGGCCGTGGTCGAGCGGGTGACCAGCCGGGAGCTGCCGCGGACCGGGTCGGTCGGGTTCGCCATCGTGCCCAGCGCCGCTGCCGGCCGCGGTGCCACGCTGATCTCCCCGGACACCGCGACCTGCGCGGACTGCCTCGCCGAGCTGCGCGACCCGGCCGACCGGCGCTACCGCTTCCCGTTCGTCAACTGCACGCACTGCGGGCCGCGGTTCACCATCGTGACCGGGGTGCCCTACGACCGGGCGGCGACCACAATGGCCGGCTTCCCGATGTGCGCCAAGTGCGCGGCGGAGTACCACGACCCGGCGGACCGCCGGTTCCACGCCCAGCCCACCTGCTGCCCGGACTGCGGCCCCACGGTGACCCTGCTCGACGCCGACGGCCGACCCAAACCGGTCGTGTCCTCGCTCGACGCCGACGGCCGACCGAAGCCGGTCGTGTGCCCGCCCGACGCGGCCGGGCGGCCGGAGCCGGCGGGCGACCCGATCGGGCGGGCGGCGGCCGAGCTGGCCGGCGGGGCGGTGCTGGCGGTGAAGGGACTCGGCGGGTTCCACCTCGCCGCGGTCGCGGTCGGGACGGTGGGGGAGACCGCGGTGGCCACGCTGCGGGCCCGCAAACACCGCGAGGACAAGCCGTTCGCGGTGTTGGTCGCCGATCTGGCGGCGGCCCGCGAGCTGGTGGACCTCGACGAGGTGGGCGCCGGCCTGCTCACCTCCCGGCACCGGCCGATCGTGCTGTTGCCGCGCCGCGCCGACGCAGCCGTGCCGCTGGCCGGCGCGGTCGCGCCGGGCAACGCCGCGCTCGGGGTGATGCTGCCCTACACCCCGCTGCACCACCTGCTGATCGACGCGCTGTCCGAGTACGGAGCCCTGCCGATCGTGCTCACCAGCGGCAACGTCTCCGACGAGCCGATCGCCTTCCGCGACGCCGACGCGATCGAGCGGCTGCGTGGGATCGCGGACGGGTTCCTCACCCACGACCGGCCGATCCACGTGCGGGCCGACGACTCGGTGCTGCGGGTGAGCGGCGGACTGGTCACCCCGATCCGGCGTTCCCGGGGCTACGCGCCGGAGCCGCTGACCCTGCCGCTGCCCGCGCGCCGCCCGGTGCTGGGCTGCGGGGCGGAGCTGAAGAGCACGTTCTGCCTGGCCCGAGGCTCGCACGCGTTCCTGTCCCACCACATCGGCGACCTGGAGAACTACGAGACGCTGCGCTCCTACACCGGCGGCATCGAGCACTTCCGGAAGCTGTTCGACGTCGAGCCGGTGCTGCTGGCGCACGACCTGCATCCGGAGTACCTGTCCACCAAGTACGCCCTGGACCGGGCCGAGGCCGACGTCGACGGTGTCGAGCTGGTCGGGGTCCAGCACCACCACGCGCACCTCGCGTCGTGCCTGGCCGACAACGGGGTGACCGGTCCGGTGATCGGGATCGCCTGCGACGGGCTGGGGTTCGGCTGCGACCAGCAGCTCTGGGGCGGCGAGGTGATGGCGGTGTCGCTGGCCGGGTTCGAGCGGCTGGCCCACCTGGAGCCGGTGCCGATGCCCGGCGGCGCCGCGGCGGTCCGCGAGCCGTGGCGGATGGCGGCGGCCTACGCCCGAGCGTGCGACCGGCTGGACGCGGCGGCGGTGGCACCGCTGGCCCGGCGGCAGGGGCAGCGGTGGTCCCAGGCGTTGTCGATGGTGGCGGCCGGGGTGAACAGCCCGCCGACCAGCAGCACCGGCCGGCTGTTCGACGCGGTCGCCGCGCTGCTCGGCCTGCGGGACCGGGTCAACTACGAGGGGCAGGCCGCGGTCGAGCTGGAGCAGCTGGCCTGGACGGCCCGGGGCGGCCCGCTGATCGGCGACGGCCGGGGGGCCGTCTCGTCCGGTTACCCGGCCCGGCTGGACGGTGTCCTGATGCGCGGCCCCGACCTGGTGCGCGGGGTGCTCGACGACCTGGCCGTCGGGGTGGACCGCGGGCTGGTCGCGGCCAGGTTCCATGCCGGGCTGGTGGATCTGTTGGCCCGCGCGGCCGCGGCGGCACGCTCACACACCGGACTGGACACCGTGGCGCTGTCCGGCGGGGTGTTCCAGAACGCGCTGCTGACCGGCGCCCTGCGGGCCCGCCTGGTCGCGGACGGGTTCGCCGTGCTCACCCACCGGCGGGTGCCGCCGAACGACGCCGGCATCAGCTTCGGCCAGGTCGCCGTGGCCGCGGCGCTCGACTCCGCCCGCGACCGGTCCTGACCGGACCGGCTACCGGCCCGGTCCGCACCGGCTACCGGACGAGCAGGTGCCGGCAACCGCCGTCCTTGACGTGCAAGCCGGGCGGCGAGCCGGTCAGCGCGTAGCACGTCACGCGAGCCTCACGGCGGGCCGCCGAACTCGCGCGGTGGCGGGGCGGCGCCGCGGCCGGTCGACCAGGTGCCGCCGCCGAGCTGTCCGGGCAATGGCTCGCGGTTGCGCTGGACGTACCCGGCGGCCAGCAGCGCCGCGGGGTCCTCGCCCAGATTCATGCTCAGGCACGGCGCCCGGAACTCGCACGCCGCGCACCGGCGCGCGGTCGGGACCGGGTCGCGCGGCGGGTCGCGTGCCACCATCGCCCGCACCTGCCCGGCGATCCGCTCGCCGAACCCGGCCAGCTCCGCCCGCGCCCGGGGCACCACGACCCGGCGGAACGCGCCGTCCTGCACGACCACCGGCTCGAGGTCGTTCTCGGGGTGCTCGGCGGGTTCGGCCCGGGCCCACCGGCGCAGGTAAGTTCCCCGGTTCTGCGACACCGAGCCCCGCCGGCGGGGGGTGACCGGGCCGGTCGAGGAGCGCGCACCGTCCTCGCACAGCTCGTTGAAGACCGTGCCCTCGATCCGCATGCCCGGATAGAACAGCTCCCAGGCCCAACACCACGACAGGCAGCGCTCGGCCAGCCGTAGCACCCCCGGCGCCGGGAACGCCGAGGTCACTACCCGGTGCTCCACCATCCAGTAGGCGTCCGCCCCGTCGATCGCGAGCAGGTCGACCCGGTCGCGGTAGTGCACCGCACGGCCGTCCGGGCTGACCAGGTTGCGTCCCGGCTCGCGGGGATCGGGGATCTGCACGTCGAACTCCGCGCCGACCAGCACCGGGGACAGTTCGTCGATCTCCGGGGCCCACGCGAAGTAGCGCTCCAGCAGGTCGAGCCCGTCGTCGCGGGCCCGCGTCCACTCCCGCTCGGCGGCCGCGTCCAGCCGGTCCAGCCCGTGTTCGCGCAGGTAGCGGTCGCGCTGCGCGGTCAGCTCGTCGAGGTAGGCCATCCGGACCAGCCGCAGTACCATGCCCGGCTGCCAGTCCCACATGCCCGGGAAGTAGTAGACGGCCAGTGCCTGGCGCAGGGCGGTCGGCCGGTCGACCAGCGCGTCGGTGACCGCGGCGCGGTGGTTGCCCCGCTCGCGGGCGCCGAGGTCCCACGCTCGCCGGCAACCCAGGAAGGCCGCCCGGTCGCGGGCCGGGATGACGTACGGCCCGGCCACCGTCTCACCTGACGCGGCGGCGCAGCCAGTCGTACCAGGCGGCCAGGCCCTCGCCGCTGGTGGCCGACAGCGGCAGGACCTCCACCCCCCGGTTGACCCGGCGCGCGCCGGCCAGGCAACGCTCGACGTCGAAGTCGAGGTAGGGCAGCAGGTCGATCTTGTTCAGCAGCACCAGGTCGGCGGCGGCGAACATGTGCGGGTACTTCAGCGGCTTGTCCTCCCCCTCGGTCACCGAGATGATCACCACCTTGGCGGCCTCGCCGAGGTCGAACAGTGCCGGGCAGACCAGGTTGCCGACGTTCTCGACGAACACCACCGACCGCTGCGGCGGGTCCAGCGCGCGCAGCCCGCGTTCGACCATCGCCGCGTCCAGGTGGCAGCCCGACCCGGTGTTGATCTGGATCACCCGGGCGCCGGTGTCGGCGATCCGCTCGGCGTCCAGCAGGGTCTCCTGGTCGCCTTCCACCACCGACACCGCCAGCTCCGGGCCGTCCGACACGGCCAGGTCGCGGATGGTGCGCACGAGCAACGTGGTCTTCCCGGAGCCGGGCGAGCTCATCAGGTTCAGCGCCAGGATGCCCCGCTCGGTGAGCCAGGCCCGGTTCGCCGCCGCGAGATCGTCGTTCTTGGCCAGCACCGCCTGCTCGAAGGCGATGGTGTGCGTCCGGTCGGTCGGCTCCGGCGGGTGTCCGTGCTCGTGCGGGTGTTCGTGCTCGTACTGTTCGTGCTCGGGCCGGGCCGGGTCGATCATCCGCACCCCGGCTCCGGTGCATCCGCAGGTGGCACACACCTCACACCACCTCCACCTCTCGGATCGTCAGCTCGCGCCCGCCGAGCACCTCGACGTCCACCCCGCCGCACGGGCACATCACCACGAGGTCGTCGGTGTCGAACTCCACGCCGCACTCCCGGCAGCGCCCCCGGCCCGGCGCTGACTCGATGTCGAGGGCGGCCCCGTCCAGCGCGGTGCCGGCGGTGGCCAGCTCGAAGCAGAACCGCAGCGCGTCCGGCACGATCCCGGACAGTCGCCCGACCCGGACCCGCACCCGTCGCACGTCGCGTCCCGGCAGCTTCTCGGTGATCGCCGCGACGATGCTCTCCGTGATCGCCAGCTCGTGCATCGAGTCACCCGCTCAGCAGATCCGGGGCAGCGGGTCGCCGACCAGCATGTCCACGATCCGGGTGCCGCCGAACGTGGTCTTCAGCAGCACCAGCCCGGGCGGGTCCTCCACCACCCGCCCGACCACCGCGGCGCCCTCGCCGAGCGGGTGCCCGCGCAACGTGGCCAGCGCGGCGTCTGCGTCCCGGCCGGGGACGATCGCGACGAACCGGCCCTCACAGGCCACGTAGAGCGGGTCGATGCCGAGCAGCTCGCTGGCCCCCTGGACCTCCGGCCGGACCGGCACCGCCGCCTCGTCGATCACCACGGCGGCCCGTGAGGCCACCGCGACCTCGTTCAGGATGGTCGCCACCCCGCCGCGGGTGGCGTCGCGCAGCAGGCGGGTGTCCGGGACCGCGTCGAGCAGCGCGGCGCTGATCTCGTGCAGCGGCGCGGTGTCCGAGACGATGTCCGCCGCGATGTCCAGCTCGCCCCGGGCCAGCATCACGGTGATCCCGTGGTCGCCGATCGGCCCGGACACCAGGATCGCGTCGCCCGGCCGGGCGTTGGCCGCGTCGAGCTCCACCGGCCGCTCCCGGACCCCGATGCCGGCGGTGTTGATGTAGCAGCCGTCGCCCTTGCCCCGTTGCACGACCTTGGTGTCGCCGGTGACGATCCGTACCCCCGCGGCCTGCGCCGCCGCGGCCATCGAGGCCACGATCCGGCGCAGGTCGTCGGTGGGGAAGCCCTCCTCCAGGATGAATCCCGCCGAGATCACCAGTGGCCGCGCTCCGGCCATGGCCAGGTCGTTGACCGTGCCGTTCACCGCCAGCTCGCCGATGTCGCCGCCCGGGACCAACCGCGGCGACACCACGTAGGAATCGGTGGTGAAGGCCAGCCGCGCCTGGTTGACTCCCGAGCCGACGCTCAGCGCCGCCGCGTCGGACATCCGCTCCAGCTCCGGGTTGCGGAAGGCGTCCAGGAAGATCGCGTCGATCAGGTTGTGCGTGGCCTTGCCGCCGGCGCCGTGCGCGAGGGTGATCCGGGGTTCCTTGACCCGGGGCTTGCGGGCCCGGGCCCGGTCGATCCGCTCCAGGACCAACTGCTCGCGGCTCTTGTGCTCTCGGCCGATGCTCGACCCGGCAAGCAGGTCGTCGGCCCCGCTGTGCGGCGTCTCGGACTCGGCCTCCCGGACGGCGTCCTCGGCCCAGCTGGCCTGCCGCGGCATCCCAAGATCCGAGGACGTCATGCGCGGGTCGCCTCCTTCACCCGGTCGCGGGTGAACCGGCCGAAGTTGTAATACGCCGCGCACGCGCCCTCCGACGACACCATGCAGGTGCCGATCGGGGTCTCCGGGGTGCACGCGGTGCCGAACACCTTGCACTCCCACGGTTTGAGCACGCCCTTGAGCACCTCGCCGCACTGGCAGGCCTTCGGGTCGGCCACCCGGACGCCGGGCACCGAGAAGATCCGCTCGGCGTCGTGCGCGGCGTACTCGTCGCGCACCTGCAGCGCGGACTGCGCGATGAACCCCAGCCCGCGCCATTCGAAGTACGGACGCAGCGCCATCGTCTGGCCGATCACCCGCAGCGCCTTGGGGTTGCCGTCCCAGGGCACCACCCGGGCGTACTGGTTCTCCACCTCGCACCGGCCCTCGGCCAGCTGGGTCATCAGCATGAACACCGACTGCAGGATGTCCAGCGGTTCGAACCCCGCGCACACCAGCGGTTTCCCGTGCTCGCGGGAGATGAACTCGTACGGTCGGCAACCGATCACCGTAGAGACGTGGCCCGGGCCGATGAACCCGTCGAGGCGCAGGTCGGGGGAGTCCAGAATGGCCTTGATCGCCGGAATGATCGTCACGTGGTTGCAGAAGATGGAGAAGTTCTCCAGGCCCTCGGCCGCCGCCCGCAGCACGGTCATCGCGGTGGACGGGGCGGTGGTCTCGAATCCGATGGCCATGAACACCACGCGTTTGTCCGGGTTGGCCCGGGCGATCTTCAGGGAGTCCAGCGGCGAGTACACCATCCGGATGTCGGCGCCGGCGGCGTTCGCGTCGTAGAACGAGCCGCGCCCGCCGGGTACCCGCATCATGTCGCCGAACGTCGTCATGATCACGTCCGGCTGCTCGGCGATCGCGATGGCGTCGTCCAGGCGGCCCATCGGGATCACGCAGACCGGGCAGCCGGGGCCGTGCACCAGCGACACGGTCTCGGGCAGGTAGTCCTCCAGGCCGTGCTTGTAGATGGTGTGCGTGTGCCCGCCGCACACCTCCATGAACTTGTAGTGCCGGCCCGGTTCGCACAGCGCGGCGATCCGGGCGGACAGCACCCGGGCCTTCTCCGCGTCCCGGAACTCGTCGACGAACCTCATGGGTTGCTCACCTCCGACTGCGCCAGCGCGATCAGCTCGTCGGTGTAGGCCTGGCCCATGCCCTCCAGCATCTTGATCGAGTGCGCCGCCTCCTTCTCGTCGATCTTGGACAGCGCGAACCCGACATGGATCAGGATCCAGTCACCGGCCTTCAGCTGTATCTCGTCCTCGGTGAGCAGCCCGATGTTCACCGCGCGCTTCACCCCGGCCACGCTGACCATGGCGAAGTCCTCGCGGTCGGTCATGATCTCGACGATCTCTCCGGGAATCCCGAGGCACATCGGCGTCACCTTCCACTCGTCGCCGGGCCGGCGACGTCCGCGGGAGTGGACCCGCGCGGGCCGTCGGCCAGGTGTTGGGTCAGCACGTTGCGGACCGCCCGCACCGCCCGGGGTATCGCTGCGGCCACCGGCTCGGACAGCCCCATGCCGTCGTCGATCGAGGCCGGTTCGCAGCCCAGCACGAGCACCCGGCCCAGGCCCGCGGTGGGGCTCAGCCCGCTGGCGGTGGCCAGCGAGGCGAGCAGCGCGAGCACGGCGTCCGGGGTCATCCCGTGTGCGTCCGGCACACCGACCGGCGACCCGTCGCCATCCGGCTTCCGGCTCCCGGAGAGGTCGTGTTCGAGCAGGTACAGCTCGCCCGGCCGGCCGCCCCGCTCGGTCGCGTCGACCAGCAGCAGGCCGGTGTAGCCGTCGAGGAGCTGGTAGGCCAGGTGCATGCCCCGGATACCGATGTCCACCACCTCGACGTCGGGGGGCAGCGGCTCGGCGTCCGACGCGGTGAGCCGGCGCACCACCTCGACGCCGAACCCGTCGTCGGACATCAGCACGTTGCCGATGCCGGCCACCAGCACGGTCACGGCACGACCTCGACCTCGTCGGGGCGGAAGTAGCGGAACCGGCCGTGCGCGGCCTGGAACTCCGCCGCCGGGTCGTCGGTGATGCTGACCGCCAGGTGCACGTCACCGTCGACGTCGTTGAGCACCGCCTCCACCAGCGCCGGACGGCCGACCAGGAACAGGTCCTGGGCGTCCGCGCGGCCGCTGGGGCGCAGCAGCACCCGGGTGCCCTTGGCCACCCGGTGGCCGCCGACCAGCACCCAGTCGGTGTCCGGGTCGACCGCGGCATCCGCCGCCGGGTTCCACCACGGCTGGCCGCCGGTGTCGTGGGAGTACGTGGGCACCTCGTCGTAGCTCGGCTCCGGGTACTGCCGGGGCGGGGCGTCGTCGAGCGCGTCGAAGACCTGGCCGAACGTCGGCACTCCGTCGAACGTGGCCGCGGTGCCCGAGGCCGGCTCGGCCCACGGGGTCGGGCCGGCCGACGGCCCCATCGACCGGATCACCCCGTGCAGCCGCTCGAAGATCTCCGGCGGCATCGAGTCCACCGCGTCCACCAGCGAGGCCGCGCGAGGGTCGGTGGCCCGGGCCTCGCGCTTCTCCTGGTCGGTGAGCGCCATCGTGCGCAGGGTGAGGATCTCGTCGTTCTCGCACCCGTCGAACAGCTCGTTCGGGCTCTCCGGGGCGATCTCCGGGAAGTCGGGCAGGATGATCGGCGAGGAGAGCACCACGTTCGGGTGCTCGGCCGGGCCGGACAGCGCGGGCCAGGTGTACTCGTTGACGCAGGCGCGCACGGCCGGGCGGGCCCATTCCGGCGGGTCGGTGCTGGACAGGAACGTGCCGTCGGACAGCGCCAGGACGCTGTGCGCGGCGATCAACGAGTGCCGCAGTGCGACGTCCCGGGTGGTGCCCTGCTCCGACAGGCCGTGCGTCACGCTGTCCGGGGCGCCGTTCCGGTGGTCGGTGTCCGCAACCGACCCGTCCCACGGCCCGGGGTTCTCCACCCGGACCCGCAGCCGCAGCGCGCCGTAGGGACCGGGCACTGGTTCGGTGTCGACCACCACCCGGGCGCGGACCGCCCAGCTCTCCCGGACCAGCCGCCCGATGACGGTGCCGTCGGCCTCGGTGATCGGCTCCTCGGTCCGCGCGGCGGTCAGCTCGACCGGCACGACCCGCTCTGCGGTGGCCAGCTCGGCGACCGGCAGGTCGGCGTCGACGACCTCGGGCAGCCCTTCGTCCCAGGGCAGGTGCAGGGTCTCGGCGCCGGCCGCGTCGTGCACGACCAGCTCGTCGGTATCCCGGTAGTCGCGTCCGACCAGGCGCTGCACGCGGCGTTTGCGTAGTCGCAGGAACCGCAGCCGCACCCGCAGCACCGCGCCCGGCGCCGACCCAGGCTCCAGCAGGCATTCGGTGCGCGAGTACCAGTTCTCGCCGGCGCGCTCCGCCCAGACCTGGGGGGTGAGCACGCCGAACTGCCAGCGCAGCTGGTTCTTCTGCGCCGAGGCCCGGTACGGGTAGAGCAGGTAGCCCTCCAGCAGCACCGCATCGGCGACCTTGCCGACCTCGTCCAGCGCCCGGTCGAACGCCGTGGTGTTGAACGACCCGGTGTCGAGGGACGGGGTCACGGCTGGTCCCCGGTCGGGGGCACCTGCGCGGTTGCGGCATCCTTGAGCAGCGATTCCAACGTGTCGTCCCAGTTGATCAGGCCCCGGTCGGTGCGGTAGCGCTGCAGCGCGGTGAGGGTGTCGGTGCGCAGCCGCAGCCAGGTCTGGTTCGGGAAGTGCTCGGCCATCAGTGCCCGCCACTGCTCGACCGGCAGCGGGAACGCCACCTCCAGGTGCCAGGGCACCAGCTCCACCTGCAATCCGGCGTCTCCCTGGTAGAAGGCGGTGCCGCTGAACAGCATCAGCAGCGGTATGTCGCCGTCGTCCAGGCCGTGGAAGTACTTCGCGGTGGCCACCTCGATGTCCGCGGTGAGCGGCACCGGCATCGGCACGTCGATCGAGTCGGTGAAGCCGGACACCATCACCGTGGTCATCGCCAGCTGCATAGGTTTGAGGGTCTCCCCCCAGCGCGAGGTGTCGCCGAACAGCTCGATCAACCGGGCCGCCTCGTTGCCGCCGTAGCGGCGCTTGTGCGGCTCGATCCGGATCTGGCAGCGCAGCGCGATGCTGTGCATCCGTACGCCGGTGGCCTCGGTGATGCGCAGCATGAACCGCATGCTCGGGCTGGCCGAGTACGGCTCGGGCCGGGCGTCGACGCAGGCGAAGGAGAGTTCGGGCACGGGTTCAGCCTCCTTCGGCGGGAGCCGGGAGATCGCGCGCCTTCTCCGCCAGGTCGGCGAAGAACCCGTCGATCCGCTGCCACGCCTCGCTGCCGCCGTCGAAGCCCTTCCAGTGCATCCGCACCAGCCCGACCAGCTCGTAGCAGACGTCGATCGGCACCAGCAGGCACTCGGTGGCTGTATCGATGCTCGTTCCGCTGGCGCTTCTCTCGGTGTCGATGCTCGTTCCGCTGGCGCTTCTCTCGGTCCCCTTCTTGCGCAGCAGCAGTGCTTCGACGTCGAACTCGAGCTGGGCGGCCAACGCGGAGGCGCCCAGACCGTCCCGCCAGGCGTCCATCGGCAGCAGGCTCTCCGTCGCCCCGGCCGGACTCGGATAGAACGCCAGCGGACGCTCCAGATCGGAGTTGTGGAAGAAGAACGCCATCCGCACCGGGATCTGCAGCTCGTCCCACTGCATCTCGGTCATGGTGAAGGACGGGTCACGCAGGTACCGGTCCGGCACCGCCCGGTACCGGCCCCGGCCCGCTCCACGCTCGGTGAACAGCAGCGCACAGGGCCGGCAGGTGCACAGCAGCGACCGGTTCTCCAGGTGCACCACGTGCGAGTGCAGCTGCTCGTTGATCCGCGCGGTGCACATCTCGCACCGCTGGTAGACCTCCTCGGTCGGCGTCGACCGAGTCTCCTTGGGCCGCGCCAGCCGCCGCAGCGTGCTGCTCACTTTGCCGCCTCCGCGTCGAAAAGTACGTCAGCGGTCACCGGGTGGCCCCCACCGGTGTCCTGGGCACCGCGAGCCGCCAGCCGCCAGCCCGTTGCACCAGCGGCAACGGGTCCAGATGTCGGCCGGAACCGTCCAGCGCCCGGCCGGCCAGCCGGACGTCGAAGGCCACCGAGCAGGAGGTACAGGTCAGCTCGTCAGCCCTGAGTACCGCGCCGGCAAGCGGCAGGTGGCAGGACGGGCACGCGTCCCGGTATGCGACGATCCCGCCGGCCTCTGGCTTGTTGGCCCCGGCCGGCAACGCAAGCAGCACCGGGGTCCCGGCCACGTCGAGCTGCGCGCACTGACCGGGGCGCAGCTCCGGCGCGTCCAGCACGACCCAGCTGACCGGTACCTCCTCCACCGGCGGACCGGACCCGATCTGCAGCACCGGCAGCTCGCGGGTGAGCTTGCGGGCGGAGTCTGCCTCCGACATGCCTTCTACCTGCACCCGCAACACCTCCGGGCAGGCCTCCATGATCCCCCTCTCGATGGCCAGCTTGACCGTGACGGCCGAGGACGGACAGCCGTCGCAGCTGCCCTGCAGCCGCAGCCGCACGACCACCCCGTCGGGCCGGTCGTCCACCGCGAGCAGCTCCACGCCACCGGCGTGTGAACCGAGGTAGGGGCGGACCGACTCCAGCGCCCGGGTCACCCGCGCGGTGGTGTCCTCCGGGTGCAGGTCATGCAGCACGAGCAGGCTGGCGACCAGGTCGTCCTCCACCATCTCGGCCAGCAGCCGATCCCCGGCGGGGCCGGCGCCGGCGAGCAGCGCGACGATGCGCTGCAGGCCGGCGCCATACATCCCCATCAACAGCCGCGCCAGGTCCTCGGCGGCCTCACCGACCGTCGGGTCGGCGTTCGTCGAGAGGGCGGCGAGCAGCTCGGATATCTGCTGCCCGGTTTCCTGGGGATCGGTCTCGGTGTCGGTCGCCCTGGTCGTGTCGGTGTCGGTCATGCCCATGAAGAGCGTCAGCCCAGGTTGAGCATGGCCGGCGACGTGGTCTTGTTCAGGGTCTTGCCATTGCCCAGGTACATGTGCACACCGCAGGGCAGGCACGGGTCGAAGCTGCGCACCGCGCGCATGATGTCGATGCCCTTGAACTTCTCCGGCGGGTTCTCCTCGAAGATCGGCGTGTTCTGCACCGCGTCCTCGTACGGGCCTGGCGTGCCGTACACGTCACGCACGCTGCCGTTCCACGGCGTCGGCGGGTACGGGTGGTAGTTGGCGATCTTGCCGCCGCGGATCACCATGTGGTGGGACAGCACGCCACGCACGGCCTCGGTCCAGCCGCAGCTGACGGCCTCGTCCGGCACCTTGAACGGCTCCCAGGTCTTGGTGTGCCCACCGCGGACCTCGGCCAGCGCCTTCTCCACGAAGTACAGCGCCTGAGCGGCGGCGTAGGCCTGGAAGTAGGTACGAGCCCGGTTGCGCTCGATGGCGTTGGACCACTGCGGGATCTTCCACTCGAAGTTGACCTCGGGCTTGGTGAAGGTCCTGGGTAGGTTGATCTGCACGCTGTGCCCGGTGGCCTTGACGAACCCGGTGTCGACGATCCCGGCCAGCGCGGTGATCCACAGCCGGGGCAGCGGGCCACCGCCGGTGTCCAGAGCCAGGTGGTCCTTGCCGTCGAACCAGCGCGGCGACATCGTCCAGGAGTACTTGTCGTCGAAGTTGCGCTTCTGCGGTGCCGGGATGGTGTGCTGGTTCCACGGATGGTTGCGGTCCACCGGGTTGCCCAGCGGGTCGCGGGTGACGAACATCTCCTGGTCTTCCCAGCTGCGGTAGTACGAGCTGCCGAGCAGGATCCGCAGACCGAGGTTGATCTCCAGCAGGCTGGTGGTGACCAGCTTTCCGTCCACCACGATGCCCGGGGTGACGAACATCTTGCGGCCCCAGGACTCCATGTTCTGGTAGCTGAAGTCGCAGTGGTCCGGGTCGTTGAAGGCGCCCCAGTTGCCCATCAGGATCCGGCGCCGGCCGACCTCCTCGTAGCCGGGCATGGCCTGGTAGAAGAAGTCGAACAGGTCGTCGTGCAGCGGCACCACCCGCTTCATGAACTCCACGTACCGCATCAGGCGGGTGTAGTAGTCGGTGAACAGCTGGTGGGTGGCCACCGTGCCGACACCGCCCGGGTAGAGCGTGGAGGGGTGCACGTGGCGACCCTCCATCAGGCAGAACATCTCCCGGGTGTACCGGGACACCTGCAGCGCCTCGCGGTAGAACTCCCCGCTGAACGGGTTGAGCGCGCGCATGATGTCGCCGATGTACTTGTACCCGTGCGCCTCGGCGTTGGGGCACTCGGTGCGGTTCGCGAGCTCCAGCACGCCGGGGTTGGTCTCGGCGACCATCTTCTCGCAGTAGTCCACCCCGACCAGGTTCTCCTGGAAGATGTTGTGGTCGAACATGTACTCGGCGGCCTCACCGAGGTTGATGATCCACTCGGCCAGGTGCGGCGGGCGGACCCCGTACGCCATGTTCTGGTTGTAGACCGAACACGTCGCGTGGTTGTCCCCGCAGATCCCGCAGATCCGGCTGGTGATGAAGTGCGCGTCGCGCGGGTCCTTGCCCTTCATGAAGATCGAGTAGCCGCGGAAGATCGACGAGGTGCTGTGGCACTCGGCCACCCGCCGGTTACCGAAGTCGATCTTTGTGTAGATCCCGAGGCTGCCCACGATCCGGGTGATCGGGTCCCAGGACATCTCGGTCAGGCCGTTGGCGTCGGGCTGGAACTTGGTGCTCTGTCCCTGTGTGGTGGCGGTCATGGCGGACCCTGCTTTCGGATTCGGGAAGAAGGAAGGGGGGTGAGTGCTGACTGCCGGGTCTTCCGGGGCTACCAGACCTTGCGGTAGCCGGTGGTCAGCTCACGGCCCTTCTTGCGCCAGGTGGGCTCCTTGTCCAGCTTCTTCGCGGTGATGTTGCGCAGGCCGCGGATGATCCCGCCGTACGCGCCGCTGGCCGCGCCGGAGACCTTGCTGCCCGGGGGCGCGTCCATGAACGGCATGAACTTGTCCGGGAAGCCCGGCATGGTGCAACCGATGCAGATGCCGCCGACGTTCGGGCAGCCGCCCACGCCGTTGATCCAGCCACGCTTGGGCACGTTGCACTTGACCACCGGGCCCCAGCAGCCGAGCTTCACCAGGCACTTCGGTGAGCCGTACTCCTTGGCGAACTGGCCCTGCTCGTAGTAGCCGCCGCGGTCGCAGCCCTCGTGCACGGTGGCCTCGAACAGCCACTTCGGCCGCAGCTCGTCGTCCAGCGGGATCATCGGCGCGGCCCCGGTGGCCTGGTAGAGCAGGTAGAGAATGGTCTCGGAGAGGTTGTCCGGGTGGGTCGGGCAGCCCGGCACGCAGACGATCGGGATGCCGGCCTTGGACTTCCAGTTCCAGCCCAGGTAGTCCGGCACGCCCATGGCGCCGGTCGGGTTGCCGGCCATCGCGTGGATGCCGCCGTAGGTGGCGCAGGTGCCGACCGCGAGTACCGCCAGGGCCTTGGGCGTGAGCCGGTCGAGCCACTCGCTGGTGGTCATCGGCTGCCCGGTCTCCGGGTTGTTGCCGAACCCGGACCAGTAGCCCTCGGGCTTGATCGCCTCGTTCGGGATCGAGCCCTCGACGACCAGCACGAACGGCTCCAGCTCGCCGCGCTCGGCCATGAAGAACCACTCGATGAAGTCGTTGGTGCCGCCGACCGGCCCGTTGTCGAAGTCGATCAGCGGCCAGTGCACCGCGACCTTAGGCAGGCCCGGCAGCGCGCCGAGCGCGATCTCCTCGATGCTGGGCTGGGTGGCGGCGGTGAGCGCAACCGAGTCCCCGTCGCAGCTCAGACCGGCGTTGATCCACAGGATGTGGACGGTGGGGTCGTCTGTATCTGGCGTCGACATTGTCGCCCCTATTGGCTTGTGACGCCGCCAACGTTGACAGCATCGACCTGCGCGTGGTGGGAGACTGCTTGGTCTACCAGCCCCCCGGCGGACGGAGTAAGTGGTCGATGCCTCTAGAGGGGGGCGGCATCCATCCCTTGTGACGACGGTCACCAGGGCGCAGGCAGGCCCGCACGACCGGGTGGCGGTCGCGCATGTTGCCGCAGTCCGGCGCCCGGGTGAGGACTACATTCGGCGGGACCGGGCCCCAGGAAGGGGCAGAGTCAGGGGTAGAGGTAGTCATGGCGAGCATCGAAGAGGTCCGGGCCGGCATCGAGCTGGCCAACCAGAAAACCTCCGAGAGTCTAGGTGCGCTGCAGCAGGCTCAGTCGCAGCTCGAGGAGGCGCAGGCCGCGCTGCAGCGGGTGACCGAAGGGAGCTCGCAGGCCGACGTCAACGACGCAAACGCGCAGCTCGCGCAGGCGGTCAGCTCGATCAACGAGGTCCAACAACTGGTCAAACAGGCGATGAGCAGCGCCGAGGGCATCGCCCAACGACTGTGATCCAGGCCGACGGGTACGGCCAGTCCCTGGGCGAGGTGCGAGCCGGGTTGGTCGAGGTGTCGGAGCGGTTACGCACCACTTATCGTTGCTTGCGGACCGCCGAACAGCGGCTGGCCGAGGCGGTCGCGATGCTGTCCGAACTGGACCGGTCGCATCACGAGCAGCTCGTGCCGCAGGAGCTGCTGCGGGCCGATCAGGAGCTGACGCGAGGGCTGGGGTTGATCAGTGGTGGAGCCGACTCGGTGGCGGCGATCGAAGCCCGGCTCTGAGCCGGCAGCGAGGCGGGCGATGAGCCGCCGCCAGGATCGCCGCCACCGCATCGAGGCGGCCTTCGAGAAGATGTACTCCGCGATCGAGGCGGCGTTGGGCGCGGCGGACGCGGCGCGCGACCGCGCACTGCGCGAGCACGCGCACACCATGGTGGAGATGTGGCTGCGCGAGTCCGGTCTGGCGCAGGCCCGCCGTGACCCAGAGATGCGCCGGGTGTTGGCCAACCCGCGCCTCGCCGAGACGATAGCCCGGGTGGCCCGCGACGAGGAGGCCGCCTTCGGCGAGTGGGTGGCGACCGAGCCGACCCGGATCGAGCGGCTGGTCGCCGACGCCGCTCCGGGCGCCGCCGGGGAGCCCGCCGACCAGTGGCTGGGGGAGCCGGGCAAGGTGGACGGGAGCGGCCCGGTGCCGCAGCTGTGGCGGATCGGCGCGGCCACGGTGGACAGCGCCAGCGCCGGGCGGGAGTTTCCGGTCGCGGTGCCGCTGCTGGATGAGTCGCACCTGCAGGTGATCTCCACCCCGCACACCCGGGACGCCGCCGAGTCGCTGGTCGAGAACCTGCTGTTGCGGGTGGTCAGCTACTTCCGACCGGGCATGGTGGCCCTGCACGTGTGGGACGTCGGCCAGCTCACCGGCGCGCTGCCCGGACTCTACCCGTTGACCCGGACCGGGCTGCTCACCGTGCACGACCCGAGCCGGCTCAGCGAGCTGCTGGAGGAGCTGTCCAACCACATCCGGCGGGTGCACACCCGGGTGCTGGTCGACGGGCACCCGTCGCTGCGGGCACTGGCCGCGGCCACCGGCGGGCGGACCGAGCCCTGGCAGATCGCGGTTCTGGTCGGCAACCGGACCGGGCTGCGCGACGAGCACCACCGGGCGCTGCAGCGGGTCGCGCGCAACGGGCTGGCCTGCGGCATCCAGCTCGTGCTGGTGGATGTGCCGGCCACGGTGTCCGCCCCGGTGGAGACGGTCACGCTGATCGAGCCGCCGCTGTCCGCGCCCGCCGGGCCGGTCCGGGCGCGTTGCACGATGACCGGTCCGCACGCCACCGTCGCGCTCGACGGGCCGTTGCCCCGTGAACGGGTCACCGCGGCGTGCCACGGCATCAGCGAGGAGCTGGAGACCTGGCGCAGCCGAGTCGGCACCTTCGACGACCTGCTGCCCTCGGACTGGTACTGGGGTGCCACCTCGACCAGCGGGGTGCACGCGCCGGTCGGGTTCCGGGACGGGCTGCCGGTGGAGCTCGCGCTGTGCGACGCCTCGCCGCACGCGCTGATCGGTGGCCCCAGCGGCTCGGGCAAGACCAACTTCCTGCTCGCGATGCTGGGTTCGATGGCGGTGCGTTACCCGCCGCACGAGCTGGAGCTGTACCTGCTGGACTTCAAGGAAGGTGTGTCGTTCGCCCAGTTCACCCCGGGCCGGCGGGACCCGTCCTGGTTGCCGCACGCCCGGCTGGTCGGGGTGAACATCAACACCGACCGTGAGTTCGGGCTGGCGCTGCTCCGCTTCCTGGCCGGGGAGATGCGCCGCCGGGCCGAGGCGGCGAAGGCGCATGAGGTCACCAAGTTGGAGGAGCTGCGCGCGGTCGACCCGGACGGGCGCTGGCCGCGGATCGTCGCGGTGATCGACGAGTTCCAGTTCCTGTTCGCCGAGCGCGATGCGGTCACCCGGGAGGCCACCGGGCTGCTGGAGGACGTCGCGCGGCGGGGCCGCTCGCAGGGCATCCACCTGGTGCTGTCCAGCCAGGACGTGTCCGGTATCGAGGCGTTCTGGGGCCGACCGGCGATCTTCGAGCAGTTCGTGCTGCGGGTGGCGCTACCGCGCTCGCGCCGGGTGCTCGCCGACCTCAACGACGTCGCCCTGTCACTGCCCCGCTGGCACGCGGTGTTGAACCACGAGTCCGGGATCACGCACGGCAACGAGATCGTCCGGGTGCCCGACGCGACCGCCCGCGGCACCCTGGACACCCTGCAGACCGAGCTGTGGCAGCGCCGCCCCGAAGGTCTCGCCCAACCGCGGCTGTTCGACGGCGGTCGGGCGCCCCGGCTGGCCGACCTGCTGGCCGGGGCCGGGCTGGTGGCGCCGGACGCCGGAGGCGCCGCCCGGGTGGCGGTGTTGGGCCAGCGCATCGACGTCGCCGGCAGCGCGGCCACCGTGCCGCTGGCGGCCACCCCGGGACGCAATGTCGCGGTGGTGTCCTCGGGGGTGGCCGACGCCGCCGCGGTGCTCGGCGCGGCGGCGCTTTCGCTGTCGGTTCAGCACCCGTCGGACGAGGTCCGGTTCACCGTATGCGTGCTCGCGCCGGAGGCGACCGGGCCGGTGGACGCGGTGGTCGAGCGGTTGCGCGCGAAGGGGCATTCGGTCGAGGTGGTCACCCTGGAGGGCTTCGGTGCGCTGGTCGCCGGTCTGGCCACCGACATCGCCGGCCGGCTCACCGGCGGGGTCGGCTCGGCCCGCCCGGTGCCGCACTACCTGCTGATCTACGGCGTCGACGCGGCCAGCGGCGTGCTGGAGCAGAAGGACCCGGACACCTTCCGCAGCGGTCTGGACAGTCTGCGCCAGGTGTTGCGCGGTGGCCCGGAGACCGGACTGCATGTGCTGGGCTGGTGGCGCAGCGTGCAGCGGCTGCGCGCGGTGCTGATGATGGGCGCCGGCGTGGACGACATCGGTTGCTGGGTGGCGTTCGACGTGCAGGGCAGCGAGCTGGGCACGCTGTCACCGGCGTCGGTGAGCTGGTCGCCGCGTCCCGCCCGGGCGCTGGTGTTCGACCGCTTCACCCAGCAACGTCCGGAAGTGTTGATCGTGCCCGACATCCGGCCCGAGCGAGAGATCGGCACCGAGCGAGGCTTGTCCGAGCGAGAGATCGGCACCGAGCGAGGCTTGTCCGAGCGAGAGATTGATACCGAGCGAGGCTTGTCCGAGCGAGAGATCAATCCGGACCCGGCCGGAGCGGATGAGGAGTCCGATTGACTGCGGCGCGGCAGTACAAGAACATCACCGGCGGCATGTCCGAGGCAGTGGCCCGGATGCGGCGGGCCGACACCGAGCGGGCAGCCCGGCTGGCCGAGCGGCTGGTGGAGCTGGAGGCCGCGATGGTCGCGGCCCACCAGCGCGCCGCGATCACCGAAATCGGGGTGGGCCTGCAGTGGGAAGCGGCGCTGGAGGCGCTGTGGAACGAGCACTGGATGACCTTGCGCCCGTTGCCCAGACCGGGGCCCGGCGCGCCCGCCCGCGATCTCGACTACCTCGACGCCGTGGTGGGCCAACGCTTCGAGGCGCTGCGCGAGGCGGTCGGCCGCCGCCGACCGTTCGGCCGCCGTTGAGCCCCGAGCAGGGTTGCTGAATACCGTCGGCCGTCCGGTCGCGCGGTTATGATGAAAGTATGAGCAAGCGTCGCGTCACCCTGAACCTCGATGCGGAGATCGTCGATGCGCTGAAGGCCATCGGCGGTGAGAGCCTGTCTGCCACGGTCAACGAGAAGCTGCGCGAGGCGGTCGAGGGTGAGCTGCACCGGGCGGCCCTGCTGCGCTGGCTCGATCAGCTCGACGCCACCTTCGGTGCACCGACAGCCGAGATGTACTCCCAGGCCGAAGCTCTGCTCGATGAACTCAAACGTGGCCATTCCGTCGACCACGAAGTCGCATGACGGACATCGTCGTCCTCGATGCCGCCGCGTTCGACGTGCTCGGTACCGCTCGTGGTCGCCGGCTGCACGCGTTCCTGCGCAGGTGGGTCGAGCAGGGCGACGACGTGTGGTGCGCCGCCGTGACGATGGCCGAGGTGTGCCGGGGGGCGGCGCGTACCCGCCACGTCGAGAACGTGATGGTCCGTGACCTCGGCGGCCGTCGCGTCCGGATCGAGCCCACCGACGAGCGACTGGCGAAACTCGTCGGCGCGATCCTGCACGACTCGGGCATGGGCAGCCAGCACATCGCGGACGCGCATGTGGTCGCGCTCGGGGCGGGCGCGAGCAACACACTGGTGCTGACCGCCGATCCCGACGACATCCGGCAACTCGCGGCCGCGGTGCCCGGTACCCGGGTTGTCACCCGCGATCCCGCGACCTTGATCTGAGCCGCGGGCCCGATTCGACCTGGCCGCCGCCGCACCGGTCTAGGATGCTCACTCGCTGCCGGCTCAGTGCTGATGGTTCGCCGCCGACGCGCGCTGCGCTCCTCGCTCGCTAGCGCTCCCTGCGATGCTCACTCACTGCCGGCTCAGTGCTCTTCGTCCGCGTCGTCTCGGGCCAGGAACGTGGCCAGCCGGTCGACGGGAACCTCGAAGTCCGGGTTGAGGTCGACGAACGCGCGCAGCCGGCCCGCCAGCCAGTCGAGCGTGATCTGCTCGCCGCCGCGTCGCTGTTCGAGCTCCTCGATGCCACGGTCGGTGAAGTACACCCCGGGGAATCTAGTCCAGTGCCCGACGCTGGTGGACTCCCGGGACGGTAGGCTGTCCCGCGACATCCGCTGCGGTGGACCCTGTCGACGAAGTGGTGCGGATGAACCCCCAGCGCAGCTACCACCCCGGGTGTCCGGGGGGCTTCCGCCGTCGAGACATCGGGCCGGCGTTCCCGCCCCCCACCAGTGGCTGGCGGGCGCTGCTCACCGTGATCAGCCTGCTCGCGGTGGCGGCCGTGCCGGGTGCGGCGATGGCCGCCGGCTCCATCACCGTGGCCGCCAGTGCGATCTGCGGATACGGCTCCTTCTGCCTGTACTCCGGACCCGACTTCACCGGCCAGCGCGCGGAGTTCGACCGCGGGCAGCTGTTCTGCCAGGACGCCCGTCCCGGCCTGGACGTGGCGAGCGTGCTGCCCGAGGGTGCCCGATCGGTCTTCAACAACACCGGCCCGTCCGTCGAGGGGCTGGGTGTCAAGGTCTACAACGAGCTCGGCCGGGTCGTGCTGCCCACCGTGGCGCCCGGCCGCGAGGTTCGGGTGGTCGACGACGAGACCGCGCGCGCCATGCATACCTTGTGCGCCTATCCGAAGCGTTCCGCCCGGGGCTGAGTGGCGTCCGCGGAGAGCGGCCGAGACCCGCGCGGTAGGTGGTCGTCGATCAGGACCACGGTGTTCCAGCACCCGCCCCGGTCGACGCTGATCACCACGTCACCGGTGGGAGTGTCCGGGGTCATGTGACGCACGCTGACGTCAGCGGCCGCACCGTCGATCAGGAACGGACTGAGCAGGAACGGCACCCGCGCGACGACCTGCTGCCCGGAAACCTGATCGAAGAACGGCATCGTGACCTGGTCGGGCTCGACGCGCTCCTGCAGCACCACCGGTGCCTCCCGGGCGGCGTCCATGGCCTGGGACAGCCAGTCCTGCTGCGTGGTCCGGCTGCCGAAGAGCACACCGTCGCCGGACCGGCCGACTGCGGGCTTGAGGACCACTCGGTCCCGCTCGCTGGTCAGCCCCTGCGGTCCGGAACCCTCGGCGGCGGGGCCATCCAGGCCGAGCACAGCTGTCCGGGGAACATGGGTGCGCACCAGGTGGCGGTCGGTCGGGGCGAGCAGGCCCGCGTCGGCGTCCTCGTGCAGCCAGGCCAGGACGGTCTTGGAGGAGATCAGCACCGACTCGGTGCGGGGGAACAGTGCCACGGTTCCGGCACGGTCGGCGCCGCGCAACGCGGCAAGACCCCCGACCCCGTCCACGATGTGGGCGGTCTCGGCGCTGCCCCACTGAATGAGCACGAGGTCGATCGGCTCATCGGCAGCGAGTAGCCGCCCGGTGGCGTCGAGGCGCAGCTCGCCCAGGTCCGGGCGCACGACCTCGAAGCCCGCCCGCTTCACCTCGGCCAGGACGAGCTTCTTCACCTTCTTGTTCTGCCGGCGCCTACCAGCCTCGTCGACCGTCCAGTACGCCGGGATTGCCAGTCGGCGACGTTTGCCGTCCCCGACCTCCCCACCGAGTGCCTGGACCATGGCCTGGGACCGCGCGATGACCGCGGACGGCGGGGGGCACAGCCCGGCCTCCGGACACAGCCGGGCATATCCCTGTGCCATCCGGGGCGCCAACGTGCCGCCACCGAGCCGGGTACCGATGTTGAACTCGACGATCCGGGGCTGCCCCCGCTCGACCAGGAGGTCCGGACGGGCACACCGGGTGAGCTCCGATGCGACCAGCGGTCCGTCGGGGTCCATCAGCGGGAGCTCGTAGGGGAAGCGCAGGGCCTGGTGCAGCTCGCCCAGTGTCGAGGCGCGGCGCCGGCACGACTCCACGCCGAGGATCAACAACCGGGCCACGATCGACTCGAGGCGTCGGTAGGCCCGCCGATCGAGGACCACCGGCCGGAGCGGCTCCCAGCGCCGGCCGTTCGGGTCCTGACGCCCGAAGGCGCCGGGGTCGCTGGACGCCGCCCGTCGAGCGATCAGCTCATCCCGAACCGCCTCGGGGATCGCATCCCAGATGTCCCGGACCACGACGTCGGAGAATCTGTCATCGATCGCGTTCCGCACTGCCTCCACCCCCGGGAGACACCAGCCCGGCCGAGTCATCAGCGGCTGGGTCGCCGCCTTCTCCCCGGCACTCGAGGCGGTGTCTCCTGAGGGCAACGAGCGGGCGCCCCGACGGTCACGCCCGACCCGCGAGCGCCGCGCCAGCGGCACCTACGAATCAGTCGTCGGCCAGCGCCTGTTCGATCAGGCCGGCCTGCTCGAGCTCGTGCACCTTTCCGGAGCCGGCCGCCGGCGCGGCCATCCGGCGCCGGGAGATCCGCCGGATACCGGTGAGCCGCTCCGGGCACACCTCCGGCAGGGCGAGCCCGAAGTACGGCCAGGCGCCCTGGTTGGCCGGCTCCTCCTGCACCCAGCGCACGTCGGTGGCGTTCGGGTAGCGGTCGAGCGCGGCCAGCAGCTTCTTCTTGGGCAGCGGGTAGAGCTGCTCGGTGCGCACGATCGCCACGTCGTTGCGCTCGGCCTTGTCCCGGGCCGCCGCCAGCTCCCAGGACAGCTTGCCGCTGCAGAGCAGCAATCGGCGCACTCCGGACACCGGACCGTCCTGCCCGGCGAACCGCGGATCGTCGAGTACCGACTGGAACCGTCCGGTGGTGAAGTCGTCCAGCGGACTGACCACCTTCTTGTTGCGCAGCATCGACTTCGGCGTGAACACCACCAGCGGGCGCCGCACGCCGTCCATGGCGTGGCGGCGCAGCAGGTGGAAATAGTTGGCCGGGGTGCTGGGCACGGCCACCGTCATCGAGCCTTCGGCGCACAGCTGCAGGAACCGCTCGATGCGCCCGGAGGTGTGGTCCGGGCCCTGGCCCTCGTGGCCGTGCGGCAGCAGGAGCACCACGTCGGAGGTCTGCCCCCACTTGGCCTCGCCGGACGAGATGAACTCGTCGATGATCGACTGTGCCCCGTTCACGAAGTCGCCGAACTGGGCCTCCCACGCCACGAAAGCCTGCGGGTTGGCTACCGAGTAGCCGTACTCGAAGCCCACCGCGGCGAACTCGGACAGCGCCGAGTCGTAGGGCAGGAACCGGCCCTGGTCGGGGGACAGGTTGCGCAGCGGGTAGTACTCCTCGCCGGTCTTGCGGTCGATCACCACCGAGTGCCGCTGCACGAACGTGCCACGCCGGGTGTCCTGGCCGGACAGCCGCACCAGCTTGCCGCCCATGATCAACGAGCCGAGTGCGAGCAGCTCGGCGAACGCCCAGTCGACGTCGCCCTCCCGGGACATCTTGTACCGCTTGTCCAGCACCGGCTTCACCCGAGGGTGCACGGTGAAGCCCTCGGGCAGCTCGACGTGGGCGTCGCCGATCCGGTGCACGACCTCCAGCGGCACCGCGGTCTCCAGGGTGGTCGGCAGGGCCTGCTCGGCCTCCACCGAGGGGCTCACCGTGACCTTGCCCCGCTCCAGCTCGCGGACCTCGTTGAACACGTGCTCCAGCTGGCTGGAGAAGTCCTTCAACGCGTGCTCTGCCTCGTCCATCGAGATGTCGCCGCGGCCGATCAGCGACTCGGTGTACATCTTGCGGACGCTGCGCTTGGCGTCGATCACGTCGTACATCGCCGGCTGGGTCATCGACGGGTCGTCGCCCTCGTTGTGGCCCCGGCGGCGGTAGCAGAGCATGTCGATCACCACGTCGTTGTGCCAGCGCTGGCGGTAGTCCACCGCCAGCTTGGCCACCCAGACGCAGGCCTCCGGGTCGTCCCCGTTCACGTGGAACACCGGCGCGCCGATCATCTTGGCCACGTCGGTGCAGTACTGCGACGAGCGGGAGTTCTCCGGCGCGGTGGTGAACCCGACCTGGTTGTTCACCACGATGTGCACGGTGCCGCCGGTGCGGTAACCGCGTAGCAGCGCCAGGTTCAGCGTCTCGGCCACCACGCCCTGACCGGCGAACGCGGCGTCGCCGTGCATCGCCACCGGCAGCACGGTGTAGCCCTCGATCCCCTTGTCCAACAGGTCCTGCTTGGCCCGGACGATGCCCTCCAGCACCGGGTCCACTGCCTCCAGGTGCGAGGGGTTGGCGGTCAGCGACACCGTGGTCTCGCCGTCGCCGAACATCCGGAAGTACTTGCCCTCCGCGCCCAGGTGGTACTTGACGTCGCCGGAGCCTTGCGCCTGGTCGGGATCCAGGTTGCCCTCGAACTCGCGGAAGATCTGACTGATCGGCTTGCCCACGATGTTGGCCAGCACGTTCAGCCGACCCCGGTGTGGCATGCCGATGACGACCTCGTCGAGCTCGGCCTCGGCGGCCGAGTCGAGGACGGCGTCGAGCAACGGGATGACGGTCTCGCCGCCCTCCAGGGAGAACCGCTTCTGTCCGACGTACTTGGTCTGCAGGAAGGTCTCGAACGCTTCCGCGGCGTTGAGCTTGGACAGGATGTACTTCTGCTCCGCGACCGGTGGGCCGACGTGCGGTACCTCGATGCGTTCCTGCAACCAGGCCCGCTGCTCGGGATCCGAGATGTGCATGTACTCGGTGCCGACGGTCCGGCAGTACGCGCCGCGCAGTACGCCGAGCACGTCGCGCAGCTTCATGTGCTTCTGGCCGGAGAAGCCGCCGACGGCGAACTCGCGGTCCAGGTCCCAGAGGGTCAGCCCGTGCGAGAGCACATCCAGGTCGGGGTGGCGGCGCTGGCGGTAGTTCAGCGGGTCGGTGTCGGCCATCAGGTGGCCGCGGCTGCGGTAGGCGTCGATCAGCTCGAGCACCCGGGCGGTCTTGTCGACCTCGCCCTCCGGGATGTCCTGTACCCAACGCACCGGCTCGTAGGGCACCCGCAGCGAGGTGAACACGTCGTCGTAGAAGCCCTCGTCACCGAGCAGCAGCTGGTGGACCCGGCGCAGGAAGTCGCCGGACTCCGCACCCTGGATGATCCGGTGGTCGTAGGTCGAGGTCAGCGTAATGATCTTGCTGACCCCGAACTCGGCGAGCCGCTCGTCGCTCGCGCCCTGGAACGACGCGGGGTACTCCATCGCGCCGACGCCGATGATCGCGCCCTGGCCCTGCATCAGCCTGGGCACCGAATGGTTGGTGCCCAGCGTCCCGGGGTTGGTGAGGCTGATCGTGGTGCCGGCGAAGTCCTCGGCGGTGAGCTTGCCCGAGCGGGCCTTGCGCACGACGTCCTCGTAGGCCGACCAGAACTGCGCGAAACTCATCGTCTCGCAGCCCTTGATCGAGGCCACCACCAGTGAGCGCTTCCCGGCCTTGCCCGGCAGGTCGATGGCCAGGCCCAGGTTCACGTGCTCCGGCTCGACGACGACCGGTTTGTCGTCGCTCTCGGTGTAGTACCGGTTCATCACCGGAAAGTCGGCCAGCGCCTTGACCAGCGCGTAGCCGATGAGGTGGGTGAAGGAGATCTTGCCACCGCGGGTGCGCTTCAGATGGTTGTTGATCACGACCCGGTTGTCCGCGAGCAGCTTGGCCGGGACCGCGCGCACGCTGGTCGCGGTGGGGATGTCCAGCGACGCCTGCATGTTCTTGACCACTGCGTTCGCCGCGCCACGCAGCGGCGTCGCCGTGCCGTTGACGGCCACCGAGGGCGTGGTCGGCCGGGCCGCGCGTGAGGTGCTGCCGGCGGCGGGCTTCTCGGCGCGTGGCTCGGCGGCGGGCGCCGGTGGCTTCGCCGGGGTGGCCGGCGCGGGCGCGGCTTCGTCGGCGGGCGTGGTCCGGCCGCCGGTGCCCGAGGCCGGTGCGGCGGTGGACACCTGCCCGTTGGCCTCGGCCGCCGGGGCCACGCCGGGTGTGGCCCGGTAGTCGGCGAAGAAGTCGTGCCACGCGGAGTCGACGGACGCCGGGTCGTCGAGGTAGCGCTGGTACATCTCCTCGACCAGCCATTCGTTGGTGCCGAACTGTGCGGTCGGGAAAGGGGGCACCGACGCGGCTGACGAGCTGCTCGTGGACACGGTGGGAGATCGCCTCGCTTGGTGGATGTTCGGGTGTGGCTGTTCAGCGAGTCCCAAGGTTAGTCCCTTCGCCTGACGACCGTGCTGACCCTCGGGTGGGTGATTCGGATCGTCGGTGCGCCGAGCGGACTCAGCCCGCACTGTGCGGCACGCCGTAGCCGGCCGCGGTCGACGCGGACGGAATCAGCTCACCGCGACGACCGGCGGGCTGCGCGGCCGATATGGGTGTGGCCGTGCGGGTCAGCCGCCCGCGACCGGCTGGTCGGAGGCCGGGAACACCGCCGGCTCCGGGGACTGCTCCGGGGTCATCGTCCCGGCCAGCCAGAACGCGGCGTACCGCCCGCCGGCGTCGACCAGCTCGTGATGGGTGCCCTGCTCCACGATCCGCCCGTGCTCCAGCACCACGATCCGGTCCGCGCGGGCGGCGGTGGCCAGCCGGTGCGCCACCAGCACGGTGGTGCGCGGGGATGCCAGCCGGTCGCCGGCGGCCAGCACGGCGGCCTCGGTGGCCGGGTCCAGCGCGGCCGTCGCCTCGTCGAGCAGCAGCAGGTCCGGGTCGACCAGCTCGGCCCGGGCCAGCGCGATCAGCTGGCGCTGCCCGGCGGACAGGCCCTGGCCGCGCTCGCCGACCGGCTGGCGGAAGCCGGCGGGCAGAGTGGCGATCATGTCCAGCGCGCCGACCGCGGCGGCCGCCCGCTCGATCTCCGCGGCGCTCGCGCCGGGCCGGCCGTAGGCGATGTTGGATGCCACGTCGCCGGTGAACAGGTGCGCCTCCTGGGGCACCACACCGAGCCGGTGGCGGAACCCGGCCAGCGGGTACCGGCGCAGGTCCACGCCGTCGACCAGGACCTGCCCGGAGGTCACGTCGTAGTACCGCCCGAGCAGCTTGACCAGCGTCGACTTGCCGGCCCCGGTAGCGCCCACCAGCGCGACCGTCTCGCCCGGCAAGATCCGCATCGAGACCCCGTGCAACGCGTCGCCACCGGCGGCCGGGTAGCGGAAGCCGACCGCGCGCAGCTCGACCTCCCCGCGCAGCCGCTCGGGCACCGCCACCCGGTCGTCGGCCGACGCATCCGGCACCGAGCTCGGGGTGCGCAGCAGGTCACCGATCCGGGACAGCCCCACCCGGGCCTGCTGGTAGCCGTCGAAGACCTGGGACAGCTGCTGAACCGGGGTGAAGAACATGGCCAGGTAGAGCAGGAATGCGGTGAGCACGCCGGGGGTGAGGTCGCCGGCGGCCACCCGGGTCGCGCCGACCGCGAGTACCGCTGCCTGGGCCAGCTCGGACAGCAGCGCCACGAACGGGAAGTAGGTGGCGATGTAGCGCTGGGCGCGCAGCCGGGTGACCCGGTAAGCCTGGCTCAGCTCGCCGAACGCCTCGGCGCTGCGGTCCTCCCGGACGAACGCCTGGGACACCCGTAGCCCGCTGACGTTCTCCTGCAGGTCGGCGTTGACCACGCTGACCCGCTCCCGGGCCTCCCGGTAGGCCGCCGACGCGCGCCGCCGGAACACCACGGTCGCCACGATCAGCACCGGCAACGCGGACAGCGCGACCAGAGCCAGCTCGGTGTCGGTGAGCAGCAGCGCGCCGGCCACGCCGACCACCGTCAACAGGCTGACCACCGCTTGCGCCAGCCCGGTCTGCAGGAACGTGGACAGCGCGTCCACGTCGGTGGTCATCCGGGTCATGATCCGACCGGCCAGCTCGCGCTCGTAGTAGTCCAGCCCGAGCCGTTGCAGGTGCGCGTAGCTGCGTACCCGCAGCAGGTACAGCACGCTCTCCCCGGCCCGGGCAGTGACCACGGTCTGGTTGGCGGTGAGCAGCCACTCGGCGGCCACCACCAGCAGCCCCAGCCCGGCGGCCAGCGCCAGCACCTGGGGCTGCCGCTCGGTGATGCCGCCGTCGACGGCCAGCCGGGCCAGCGAGGGGAACGCCACCGCGGCCAGCGCGCTGGCCGCGACCAGCAGGATGCTCGCCACGAACGGGACCCGGACCGGCCGCAGCAGCCGGCGCAGCGCGAACTGCGGGTCCGGCGCGGTCGGGTCGGCCGCGCGGCCTGGCGGGCCGAGCACCGGCTGGTCGGTCGGCTCCGGCAGGGCGGCGACCGCGGCCAGCAGGCCCGGGGTGGCCGGCATCGCGGTGGCCGCGGCCGTGTGGGTGCCCGGGGTGCCGATGCCCGGGGCGGCTGCCCGCGCGGCGGCGGGTGAGTCGGCCGGGGCCGGCGCTCCGGCGGTGTCGGCGCCGGAACCGTTGCCGGGCACCGGTTCGGGCCACAGGTCGGTGGCCGCCGGCGGGGCGGCGGTGGGGTCGTCCGGGCGAACGGCGCCGAGCGCGCCTCGCGCGTCCAGCTCGGCCTCGGTGCCGACATCGACCACCCGCCCGCGGTCGAGCACCACGATCCGGTTGGCCAGGCGCAGGGTGGAGCGGCGGTGCGCGATGAGCAGGGTGGTCCGGGTGGCGGTGACCGCGCGCAGGGTGTCGTGGATGGCCGCCTCGGTGCGTGCGTCCACCGCCGAGGTGGCGTCGTCGAGCAGCAGCACCCTCGGGTCGGACAGCAGCGCGCGGGCCAGCGCGATCCGCTGGCGCTGACCACCGGACAGGGTCAGGCCGCGCTCACCGACCAACGTGTCGTAGCCCTCGGGCAGTCCGGCGACGAACTCTTCGACCTGGGCGGCCCGGGCGGCGGCCACCACGTCGTCGGGGGAGGCGTCGGGGCGGCCGTAGGCGATGTTGGCGCGGATGGTGTCGGAGAACAGAAACGCCTCCTCGAACACCATTCCCAGCTCGCCGCGCAGGGTGGCCAGCCGCAGCCGGTGCAGGGGTGTCCCGCCGAGCCGGATCTCGCCGTCCTGCGGGTCGTAGAACCGGGGCAGCAGCATGGCCACGGTCGACTTGCCCGAGCCGGCCGAGCCGACCAGCGCCACCGTCTCGCCGGGCTCGATCCGCAGCGTCACCCCGTCCAGCACCGGCTCGCCCCGGGTGTAGCCGAACCGCACGCCGTCCAGCTCCACGCCCAGCGGCCCGTCGGGCAACGCCACCGGGTCCGGTGGATCGGAGACCTCGGGTTGCGAGTCGATCAGCTCATACACCCGCTCCACCCCGGCCCGGGCCAACTGCCCGCTGACCACCAGGCTGCCGATCATCCGGGCCGGACCGACCAGGTTGCCCACGTAGGTGGAGAAGGCCAGGAAGGTGCCGATGGTGATCTCGCCGCGCAGCGCCAGCAGCCCGCCGAACCCGAACACCGCCACCATCCCCAGCGACGGCAGCGCGGCCAGCGGCGGGGCCAGCCGCGCGGTGAGCCGGGCCGAGCGCAACCGCTCGCCGTAGAGCCGCAGCGCCCGCCGCCGCAGCCGCTCGACCTCGCGGGCCTCCTGCCCGAATCCCTTCACCACCCGGACCCCGGTGACCGTCTCCTCGACCTGCTGGGCCACGTCGGCAGCCCGCTGCTGGGCCGACCAGGTGGCCGGGAACAGGGTGCGCCGCGACCGGGCGGCGATCAGCACGGCGGCCGGCAGCATCAGCAGCGCGATCACGGTGAGCAGCGGCGACAGCCACAACATCGCCGACACCGAGGCCACCAGCAGTACGGAGTAGCCCGCGACCAGTGGCACCATGCCGAGCAGGCCTTGCACCTGCTGCAGGTCGGAGATCGCCCGGGAGACCACCTGCCCGGTGCGCAGGCTGTCCTGCTTGGGCCCGTCCAGCCGCTGGATGGCCCTGAACACGGCGCGGCGCAGGTCGTGCTGGACGTCCAGCGACAGCCGACCGCCGAGGTAACGGCGGACGAAGGCGGCGCCGAACCGGACCAGCGCGAGCGCCACGATCGCGGTGATCAGACCGGCCAGGGCGTCGGTCCGCCCAGCCACCGAGTCGTCCACCGCCGCCCGGACCAGCAGCGGACCGACCGCCTCCAGGCTGACCCCGCCGACCGAGGCGACCAGCGCCGCGACGGTGAGGCCACGGTGACGCCAGCAGGCCGCCGACAACCGTCGGATCCAGCCCGTTCCCTCATCCCGCGAGCCACGCACGGACGTCAGGCTATGTCAGCCGGCCGACACCAACCCGGCTGCGGCGGCCACGGGGTGAGTTCCACGCAGCACTGAGCCACGAACGCTTTTCGATCGGTGCCCTGCCCGCCCGGCGGGGGACACCGCCGACGTCCGCTCCACGCTGCGGGTCGGGTGCGAGGCACCTACCCTCGGCTCGCATGTTGGCAATCACCGAGAGGGCAGCCGAAGCAATCACCACCCTGATCACCCAGGGCGACCTGCCGGACGGGACCGGCGCGCGGATCGCCGCCGATGGCGCGGGGGCCGGTCTGGAGCTGGCCCTGGTCAGCGAGCCGCAGCAGGACGACGCGGTGGTGCGCAACGGTGCGGCGGTCGTCTACCTGGAGCAGCAGGCCGCACAGGCGCTCGGGGACAAGGTCCTCGACGTGGAGCGGGTGGTCTCGCCCGCCGGCGAGGACCAGCTCCAGTTCGCCATCGTGCCCGCCGCAAAGCCGGATCCGGCGCCTTAGCCCAGCCCGTCACGCTCGGCGGGGCCGGCGGCCGAAGACGTCCGCCACCTCGGCGATCCGGGGGTCCTCCCGAAGCTGCTCCAGTGACACCGGCAACGGCAGCCGCCAGTTCGGATACTCGTCGATGGTCCCCGGCAGGTTGGGCTGGCGGGGCTCGGCGAGCACGTCGTAGGGCGAGACCAGGGTGAGCCGGCACGGTGTGCGGGCCAGCAGGCGGTGCATCGCCAGGATCACCGCCCGCTCGTCCGGCTCGGCCGTTGTCCCGTCCGGTCTCGTGGGATCCGGCCCGGCCGGCTCGGTCTCGTCCGGCTCGGCCTCGTGCAGCAGGCCCTCCGCCCGCAGCAGCCCGAGCAGCTCGGCGCGCTCGGCGGCCGCGCCGGCCCGCTCGGCGACCACGTCGTCGAGCAGCCCCAGCTCGGCGCGGGTCTCGACGTGCGTGCCGCGCAGGAACCCGGCCGCCGTCGGCAGGTCGTGGGTGGAGATGCTGGCCGCGGCGCGCTCGGGCCAGCGCGCCGGGGCCAGCAGCGGACGACCAGGGGCCGACTCGTCGCGGACGAACCAGGACACCGCGCAGCCCAGCATCTCCCGCTCGGCGAGCGCGTCGGTGACCTCCGGCTCGACCGTGCCCAGGTCCTCGCCGACCACCACCGCGCCGGACCGCTGCGCCTCCAGCGCGAGCACCGCCAGCATGGTGTCGGCGTCGTAGCGCACGTAGGTGCCCCGGTCGGGCGACTCGCCGGGAGGCACCCACCACAGCCGCCACAGCCCGGCGATGTGGTCAATCCGCACTCCATCAGCATGTGCCAGCACCGAGCGCAGCATGTCGCGGTAGGCGGCGTAACCGGTGGCGGCCAGCCGGTCGGGCCGCCACGGCGGCAGGCCCCACCCCTGCCCGCGTGGGTTGAACGCGTCCGGCGGGGCACCGACGGTGACCCCGGTGGCCAGCACGTCGGCCAGTGCCCAGCCGTCCGCGCCCTCGGGATCGACCCCCACCGCCAGGTCGTGCAGCACACCCAGAGCCATTCCGCACTCGCGGGCGGTGTGCCGTACGGCGGCCATCTGCGCGGTGCACTGCTGCTGCAGCCAACTGTGGAAGGCCACCCGGGTGACCAGCTCGCGCCGGGCCCCGGCCACCGCCGGCGACCCCGGGTCCCGCAGCGCGGCCGGCCAGCGCGACCACTGCCCACCGTGCCGCTCGGCCAGCGCGCACCAGGTGGCGAAGTCCCGCAGGCCCGCCGACATCGGTGGCTCCGGGCGGCCCTCGGCCCGCCACAGCGCTTCGGCGGCCGAACGCTTGGCCGCCCAGACCAGGTCGTGGTCGATCCGGGCGGAGTCGGCCGCCGGGGCCAGCGCGTCGACCTCGGCCCGGGTGGCGGCGTCGGCGTGCCGGTAGGCGTCCAGGTCGGTGATCCGCAGGGCCAGCGGGTTGACGAAGCTGCGGCTGGACGGGGTGTAGGGCGAGGGCTGGACCGGGTGCGTCGGGCCGGGCGCGTGCAGCGGGTTGAGCAGCACCGCCCCGGCGCCGTGCGTCTCGGCGGTCCAGCGGACGAACTCGCGCAGGTCGCCGAGGTCACCGATGCCCCAGGACCGGTCCGAGCGAAGCGCGTAGAGCTGCAGCATCCAGCCCCAGGTAGTCGGGGCGGTGGGCAGCGTGCGCGGCGCGACCACCACGGTGTGCTCCCGGTCGCCGGTCTCCAGCCGGTACCACCCGGGCGGCAGGCCGGCGGGCAGCGCGCCGGTCACCGCCCGGCGCGCGCCGTCCTCGGCGATCAGCGTCCCCGACCCCGACAGCGGCCGGGCCGGGTCGCCCGCGCGCACCGCCAGGGTGTCGGCCAGGCCGGCGGTGCGGGCCCGTTCGGTGACCGCCGCCAGCTCGCGGCGCCGGTCGGCCGCGGTGGTGGCGTCGACCTCCAGCAGGGCGAGCACCCGAACCACGACCTCGGGGGCCACCGGAACCGGGCGCCGCTCCCCGTCGCGATAGGTCCAGGCCACCCCGTACGCGTCGGCCAGCAGCCGCAGGTCCTCGTCCACCGGCGGCTCAGGTGATGTCGCGACGCTGGGCGACGGCCGCGCCGGCCAGCACTGCCACCGCCGCGTACCCGGCGAAGACCACCAGCGCCAGCCACCAGGGCAGCACCCCGGAGGTGAGCAGGCTGCCGGCCAGGTCGTCGTCACCGGCCAACCCGGTGAGCACGGCCCCGCCGGAGCCGCCGGGCAGATACTCCTCGATCTCGCCGAATCCGGTCAGCGCGGCCAGCCCGACCAGGATCTGCTCCACCAGCATCAGGTACACCAGCACCCCGACGATGGCCACCAGCTGGTTGGCCAACATCATGGCCACCCCGACCCCGAGCACCGCCCACAACGCGAAGGTCACCACCGAGGCGGCGCACACCGCGAGCAGCGACCCTGCCTGGCCGTCGCTCAAACCCCCGCCGAACAGCGCGCCGAGCAGGCCCACCAGCGAGCAGACCGCCGCGTACACCGCCCCGACCAGCGCGGCGACCAGAGCCTTCGCGGTGATCAGCAGGGGCCGGCCGGGTGCGGTCAGGTAGCTGGTGGTGATCGTGCGGTGCCGGAACTCGCCGGACGCGGACACCACGCCGTAGACCACCGCGAGCTTGGCGGAGAACGACCCGAGCGCCAGGGCCATGGCCAGAGCCGGGCCGAACGGCAGGTTGGCGCCCTGGGCGGTGACCAGGTTGACCAGCAGGCTGAGCAACGCGGCCGGGATGAGCAACGCCCACCAGATGCTGGTGGAGTAGGTCTTGCGCAACTCCGCGCGCAGCAGGGCCAGCAGCTGGGCCGGCAGCTCGGCACCCTCCCTGCCGCTCGGCCCGGCCGCGGGCCGGAAGGCCGCCGGGCGCGGGGTCGGCACCGGGTCGGGACCCTGGTTCGGCAGGGCCATCAGCGGGGTCCTTCCGATTCGGAGCTCCCGTACTGGGCCTGGTACTGGGCCTGGTACTGGCCGGCGGTGAGCTCGAGGAACTGACGCTCCAGATCGGTCCGTTCCTGGGTCAGGCCGTAGATCGCCACTCCCGCGGCGAGGGCCAGGTCGCCGACCGTGGTCGCGTCCGCGCCGGTGATCGAGAGAGCGCCATCGGGGTGCGACTGGATGTCGGTGACCCCGTGCGCGGCGAGCGCGGTGGCCAGCCGGGCGGCGTCCGCGCAGCGCACCCGGACCCGGGGTCGGCCGTCGCCGTGCAGCTGGTCGAGCCGGCCCTGGTACACCTGTCGGCCACGGCTGATGATCACCACGTGGTCGACCGTCTGGGCCACCTCGGCGAGCTGGTGGCTGGACACCAGGACGGTGCGCCCGCTGGCGGCATAGCTGCGCAGAAACGTGCGCAGCCAGGCCACCCCCTGCGGGTCCAGCCCCGAGCCGGGTTCGTCGAGCACCAGGATGCGGGGGTCGCCGAGCAGCGCGGTGGCCAGCGCCAGCCGCTGGCGCATGCCCAGGGAGAACCCGCCCACCTTGCGTCCGCCGGCGTCGCTCAGTCCGACCAGGGCCAGCACCTCGTCCACCCTGGTGTCCGGCACCCCGATCGCGGCGGCGTAGATCCGCAGGTGGGCCCGCGCGCGGCGACCGCCGGGGAACCCCTGGGTGTCCAGCAGCGCCCCGACCACCCGGGCGGGCTGGGGCAGCTGCTCATAGCGCACGCCGTTGACCGTCACCTCGCCCTCGGTGGGCGTCACCAGGCCGAGCGCGGCGCGCAGGGTGGTGGTCTTGCCGGCGCCGTTGGGCCCCAGGAAGCCGGTCACCTGGCCGGGTTCGACGGTGAAGCTCAGGTCACGCACCGCTTCGACCGGACCGAACCGCTTGCTGAGGTTGCGCACCACGATGCGGCCCGAGCTGTCATGGGTCCCGCCGTCATGAGTCCCGCCGTCGCGGGCGGCGCCGAACCGTCCGCCGCCGTCGTAGAGGTCACGGCCGTTCACCGGTCCCATCCTGCCCGACGCCGCCGGCCGTCGTTCGGTGGCCCGGTCCCGGGCCCGTCGGAGCGTCGAGAGGTACGTGGTGGCTCCCGGCTCATGATCGGACAGCCATGGCGTACCGCTCACCGGGGGCGGGACATCACCCGTAGGCTCACCGAGCATGAAGCTGAGCATGCCGGTGACCTACGCGGGTGATCCTCTGCAGACCGCGGCGCAGGTGGTCGCGGCCGAGGCGGCCGGGCTGGACAACGCCTGGGTCGCCGAGGTCTACACGTTCGACGCGCCGACCATGTTGGGTTACCTGGCCGCGAAGACCGAACGGGTGCAGATCGGCGCCGGGATCCTGCCGATCTACAGCCGCACCCCGACGCTGATCGGGATGACCGCCGCCGGGCTGGACGCGGTGTCCGGCGGGCGCGCGGTGCTCGGGCTCGGGGTGTCCGGCCCGCAGGTGATCGAGGGCTGGCACGGCGTGCCCTACGACAAGCCGATCGCCCGCACCCGCGACGTGGTGGAGATCTGCCGCAAGGTGTGGCTCCGCGAGGTGGTGGAGCACAGCGGCGTCTACACCATCCCGCTCGCGGAGGGCCTGGGCACCGGGCTCGGGAAGCCGCTGAAGTTGATCAACAAGCCGGTCCGCGACCGGATCCCGATCTGGCTGGCGGCGCTGGGCGAGCGCAATGTCGAGCTGACCGCGGAGATCGCCGAGGGTTGGTTGCCGTTCCTGGTGCTGCCGGAGAAGCTGCGCGACGTCTGGGGCGCCGCGCTGGACGCCGGCACCGCGAAGCGCGCACCGGAGCTGGGCACCCTGCAGATCAACGGTGGTGGCGTCCTGGCGCTGGAGGAGGAGTACTTCGGGTCCGCCGAGGCAGCGGCCAGGGGGACCACCGCGCTCTACGTCGGCGGTATGGGTGCGCGCGGCAAGAACTTCTACAACACCGTGATGTGCCGCTACGGCTATCCCGACCAGGCCGCCACGGTGCAGGACCTCTACCTGGCGAAGGAGCGGGAGAAGGCGGCCGCCGCGCTGCCGGCCGACCTGATCGCCCGCACCAACCTGATCGGCCCGCCGGCCTACGTCCGGGAACGGATCGCCGCGCTGCGCGAGGCCGGGATCACCCACCTGCACGTGAACCCGATCGGCTCGGACCCGGTGAAGTTGCTGGCCCAGGTCAAGGAGTGGATCTCCTAGGCGGTCGGTGAGGTCGGTGCGGTCCTGGGGCCGGTTCGGTCAGGCCGGGCGGCGGTAGGTCCGGGTCAGCGCGGCGGCCAGCTCCGCGGTGTCCCGCTGCCCGACCGGGAGCAGCGCGGTCACGGTCGGGTGGCCGGCGGCGAGCAGCGCGGCGTCGCTGCCGGGCTCCAAGGTCCCCGGACGCCGGGCGCCGCGTACCCGCAGGCCGTCCTCGACCGCCCGGACCTCGGGCTTCCACCGGCCCCGCTCGGCCAGCACGGCGGCCATCGGCTCACCGAGCGAGCCCGGCGCCAGGTTGGGCACGTTGAGGCTCAGGACCGTGCCCCGCGCGCACCCGGCGAGCAGCTCCACCATCTTCGGCACCAGCCCGGCGGCGCTGTCCCAACGCACGGCCACCCCCGGGGGGAGGTGGCCACAGTCCAACGACACGGCCAGGGCACGGACGCCCTGACGGGAGGCGGCGAGTGCCGCGCCCACCGTGCCGGAGTGCAACACCGCCGTCCCGAGGTTGGCCCCCCAGTTGATCCCGGACAGCAACAGCGACGGCGGCTGGTCGAACCAGCCGTTCAGCGCGGCGAACGCGATGAACGCGGGGTGCCCGGCGACCGCGTAGGCCGGCACGTCGCCCAGCCCGGCCAGCTCCCGCCGCACGACCGGCACCACCCCGTCCCGGCGGGCCGAGATGATCGACGCGCCGGCGCCGCTGGCCTCCTCGGCCGGGGCGGCCACCACCACGTCCATTCCGGCCTCGACCGCCGCCCCGGCCAGTGCGTGCAGCCCGGGTGCGTCGATGCCGTCGTCGTTGGTGACCAGCGCCCAGTCGCCGGTAGGGCCGATACCGGTTCCGGGCAGAACCTCGGTTGGCATCACAGCTCCCGGCAGGTCGGTGGTGTCCCGCCCAACGTATCGGGGCCGCCCGCCGCGGCGCCCGGGGGAGGCCCGCGGTTGGATACCGCGACGGATCGACGGGCGAAGGGGTGCGATGGGCGGGTTCGAGGTCCACCGGGCGGTGGCGGACGCGGACCGGGCCTGGGCGGTGGCCCAGACCACGTCGCCCTTCACCATCGAGGTGCGCTTCCGCGGCGGGCTCAGCGACGCCCAGCGGGAGGCCTTCGCCGCGGCCGCCGACCGCTGGGCCGGGGTGATCGTGGGCGACCTGCCGGACGCGCGGGTGGGTGACGAGACGGTGGACGACGTACGGATCGAGGCCAGCGGCATCGAGATCGACGGCCCCTCGGCGGTACTCGGTCGGGCCGGACCCACCGTGCTGCGGTCGGCGTCGGCCGGCCCGGCGGCGGGCCTGCCGGTCACCGGGATCATGGAGTTCGATTCGGCCGACCTGGCCCAGATGGAACAGGCTGGCACCCTGCACGACGTGATCACCCACGAGATGGGCCACGTGCTCGGCCTGGGCACGCTCTGGTCGCGCAAGGGGCTCCTGCGCGGCGCCGGTACCGCCGACCCGGTCTTCACCGGCGCCGGCGCCCTGGCCGAGTACCGGACGCTGCGCCCGGGGGCGACCGGGGCCGGGGTTCCGGTGGAGAACGCCGGCGGCCCGGGAACCCGCGACGGCCACTGGCGGGAGTCGGTCTTCGGCGACGAGCTGATGACCGGTTTCGTCGGCGAGTCGGGCAACCCCCTGAGCCGGATGTCGGTGGCCAGCTTCGGCGACCTCGGCTACCAGGTGGACCCGGACGCCGCCGAGGCCTACGCGTTGCCGGCTCCCGGTGCGGCACGTCGCCGCAAGCCGGAGCGGCACACCATGCTGCGCACCACGACGCCCGGCCAGCCGACCGTGCTGACGGACTGACCGGCCGGGCGGTCAGCCCCGCGCGGGTTCCGCGGGTCTGCGCGGACTGACCGGCCGGGCGGTCAGTCCGCGCAGGTGCCGCGCGGGTCTGCGGCGATCCGCTCGCGCAGCCCCCGCAACACCTCGCCGTAGACGCGGCGCAACCGTCCCATGCGCGAGCGGGCCAGCATGCCGCGCAGCCCGTCGGGGGCCGGGATCACCAGCTCCACCCGGACGGCGCTGCGTGCGGCATCGGCCTCGATGACCGTCCAGGTGGTGACGGCGCCGGAGTGGCTGTCCCGCTCGACGAGCGCGCCGTCCACCTCATCCGCCTGGATCTCCCAGTCCCGGGCCCGGCGCCTGCCCCACCGGGCCGGGTTGTACGTCCACCGCACCTGGCTGCCGGCGCCCTGCCCGCCCTCGATGACCTGGTAGCCGGAGAAGTTCGCGGTCAGGATCGCCGGGCGGACCTCCCGGTAGTCGGCCAGTGCGGTCCTGACCTGCTCGGCCGGGGCGTCGACCATCGCCAGCGCGGTCACGCTGATCTCTGCCATGGCCGCATCCTGCCGCATCGGCGCCCGCGGGTATCTCCTAGGTGACCCGACCCATGATCACCGCGTCGTAGTTGCGGCGCAGCGCGTCGAGGTGGTCGTCGCCGTGCGGGCCCTCCGTCAGGAGGCTCTCGATGTCGGCGGTGAACCAGCTGGGCAGCGTCGAGCCGGTCACCGGGCGCGGTGGTCGGTCGCGCCGGGGTGTAGCTGCGGGGCGCCGACGCCGCAGTGCGGGCACTCGGCCATCCGCAGGGCGGTCTCGGGCTCCGGCGCGGCGGTCCGGGCCGCCGGTCGTACCGCCAGCACCGCGAGCAGCGCGGCGGCGACCAGCAGGCCGGCCGAGATCAGCATCGCGTACCGGAAGCCTTCGGCGTAGGCGGTCGGGTCGGTGTAGTCGGTGTCGCCGAGGCCGGCCAGCACCGGGATCACCGCGACCGCGAGCAGCCCGGCCGTCCGGGCCACCGCGTTGTTGATCCCGGAGGCGGTGCCGGCCTGGTGGTCGTCGGCGGAGGCGAGCACGGTCGCGGTGAGCGGGGCGACCGTGGCCGACAGGCCCAGTCCCAGCGCCATGGTGGCCGGTAACACGTCGGCGAGGTAGCCGGCGTCCGGGCCGATCCGCAGCGCCAGCAGGAACCCGCCGGCGGCCAGTAGCGGACCGGCGGTGAGCAGCACCCAGGGCCCGATCCGGTCGGCCAGTGCGCCCGCCCTCGCGGAGAGCAGCACCATCAGTACGGTGACCGGCAGCAGCGCCGAGCCGGCCAGCGTGGGGGAGTAGCCGGCCACCACCTGCAGATGTAGCACGAGCAGGAAGAAGAAGACCCCGAGGGCGCTGTAGATCAGCAGGGTGACCAGGTTGGCCGCCCGGAACGTCCGGTCGCCGAACATCGACAACGGCATGAGTGGGTGCGCCACCCGCCGCTGCACCAGCACGAACGCCATCAGGGTGAGGAGCCCGAGCAGCGCCGCCACCACCACTGTCGGGTCCAGCCCGCGCTCGCCCGCGGCGGTGAGGCCGAAGGTGAGCGCGCCGAGCCCGAGCGCGCCGAGCGCGGCACCGGCCAGGTCGAGCCCGGGGGTGGAGTCCGGGTCGCGGCTCTCCGGCACGTGCCGCAGGGTGATCAACACGACGGCGGCCGCCACCGGAATGTTGATCAGGAACACCGCCCGCCAGTTCCAGGCCACCAGCGCGCCCCCGAGGAACGGCCCGAATGCCCCGGCGACCCCGCCGAGCCCGGACCAGGCGCCGACCGCCCGGGAGCGCTCGGCCGGGTCGAACGAGGCAGCGATGATCGCCAGGCTGCCCGGGGTGAGCAGCGCCCCGCCGACCCCCTGCAGGGCCCGCGCGACGATCAGCGTGCCCGGGTCCGGGGCCAACCCGCACAGCGCGGAGGCCAGCGCGAACGACACCACCCCGATCAGGAACACCCGGCGCCGGCCGAACCGGTCGCCCAGGGCCCCGCCGAGCAGGATCAGCGCGGCCAGCGACAGCGTGTAGCCGTTCACGATCCACTGCAGGGAGCCGAAACCGGCGCCCAGGTCGCGGCCGATCCGGTCCAGCGCGACGTTGACCACCGTCATGTCGAGCATGGCCAGGCTGGAGCCGCCCACCGTGGCCGCCAGCACCCACCGTCCGGCCGGCTCGGTGACCCGAAGCCGGCCGGTCACTCCGACTCGAGCCGCTGGCGCAGCTTCACCAGGGTCTGGGCCAGCAGCCGCGACACGTGCATCTGCGAGATACCCACCCGGTCGGCGATCTGGGTCTGGGTCATGTTGCCGAAGAACCGCAGCATCACGATGGTGCGCTCGCGCGGCGCCAGCTCGGCCAGCAGCGGCTCCAGCGCCTGCTGGTACTCCACCTGCTCCAGTTGGGCGTCGGCCTCCCCGAGCAGCTCCCCGAGCGTCGCGCCACCCTCCTCGGAGCTGAGCATCTCGTCCAGCGACGAGCTGCGATAGGCCTGCGCTGCCTCCAGGCCCTCCAGGACCTCCGACACCGGCACCTCCAGCCGGGCCGCGATCTCGCTGGGGCGGGGCGCCCGGCCCAGACGCTGTGACATCTCCGACACCACCGCGTTGATCGAGACGTGCAGGTCCTTCAACCTTCGGGGGACCCGCATCGACCAGCCCTGGTCGCGGAAGTGCCGTCGGACCTCGCCGCTGATCGTGGGTACCGCGAAGGAGAAGAAGTCGCTGCCCCGGTCGGGCTGGAAGCGGTCCACCGCGTTGATCAGACCGACCGTCGCCACCTGCACCAGGTCGTCCAGCGGCTCACCGCGATGGTTGAACCGGCGCGCGATGTGCTGGGCCACCGGCAGATAGCCGGTGACCAACTGGTCGCGCAGCTGCTCCCGGCGGGGGTCGTCCTCGGCCAACGCCGCGTACTCGGCGAGCAACGGGGCCAGGTGGTCGTACTCCGCGTCGCGATCGCTCGTCACCGGAGCCCCTCGTGGGTGGACCCGGACCCGGATCGCACGCCGTTCGGTCGGGGCCGCGGCGTCGCGGCACCGCTCACGACACCACGCCGGAGCGCTTGACCAGGCTGATCCCGATCGTCGTCGGCGCCACCCCGTCGGACCCGATGGTGGAGACCTCGTCGGTGAGCGTCTGCAGCACCCGCCACCCGAAGCTGTCGGTGTTCACCTTCGCCCCGAGCGCGGACGGACGAGTACTGACCGCGACCCCGATGCTGTCCTCGTCGACGGTGAACACACAGGTCAGAGCGTCGTCCTCGGTGGTCATCCGGACGAGCGTGGTGCACGCCTCGTCGACGGCCATCCGCAGATCGGAGATCGCGTCGAGGTCGAAGTCAGCCCTCCCAGCCAGGTCGGAGGCGACGGTGCGCACGGTGGGGATCAGCGCGGCTCGAGCGGACAGGCGTAGTTCGACCACGGCGGGGCCGGGATGCGCGACAGACACGGTGACGATCCTGCCGTCGCGGCGGGACAAACGCGAATCGTGTCTCGATCGGCCGGACCCGTCGTGACCGTCCGTCTCGGGCCGCGGCGGCGGACGGTCGCTGCGGCGGCGATCGTTGAGCCGCTAGTGACCGCTCGCGGACGCTTAGTTACCGTTCGGCGTTTCCCTCACGGACTCGGGCATGGGCCATCCTGGGAGGGGTTAGGTAGGCGTGAGACCTACGGGAGCAGATGTGACGGTGGCAGATCTCACCGACGACGCCGGTTCCGGCCGGGTGATGTCGGTGTCGCGTCCCGGTCGGCTGCCGCTGGCGCTGGGGCGGTGTCGCCGGGTGGTAGTGGTCACGGTTCGCCTGCCGGACCTGTTGGCCGCGGCGGCCGGAATGCTGCAGCGGTTCGATGCCGCCGGTGTGCCGGTCGATCTGCTCGAGCTGGCGGCGATCGACGCGGTCGCGGAAGGGGCGGCGCTGGCCGCGGTCGGGCAACTGCGGCTGCGGCACCTGACCCGGCACCGGCTCGCTCTCCCGACCCCGCTCGGACTGGAGCGGACCGGAGACGTCGTGGCGGCGGCCAGTGAGCTGATCGGATTCGACCCCGAGCCCGGAGTGTTGTGCCTGGTCCCCGGGCCGGGAGATGGGACGCGTGTGGAGCACCGCGCGGTCGATGCGGCGGCGGCCGTGCTCGGCGAAGCCTACCGGGTCCGGGTGATGTGCTTCATGACCGATCTCGGTGCCGAGGCCTCGGTGGGGCTGGAACCTTCGGTGGTGCTGGAACTGGGTGGCGAGGAGTGGCGGCGGAAGTGCGACAGCCTCGCTGCGGGGGCGAGCGACCGCCCGACGGCGGTCGATCGTCGCGAATACCTGGCGGGTTGAGCGACACGCGGGGCTCGCCAGCCACAGTGACTGGCGGTGCCTGGCGGTCGGGATCAGCTAGCCTCGGCAGAGGGATGCTCCAGGATCGCCCGCCGCTCGGACTCGGCCAGGCCGCCCCACACGCCGAACGGCTCGCGGGTGCGCAACGCGAACTCTCGGCACGGCTCGATTACCGGGCAGTGCGCGCAGACTTCCTTCGCCCGGGCGGTACGGCGGGCCCGGGACGGGTTGCGCTCACCGTCGGGGTGGAAGAACGTCGCACTGTCCATGCCGCGGCAGGAACCGAGGCGCTGCCACTGCCAGGCGTACTCCATCGGGCCGGGGAGCCGGGATACGTCGCTCACGGTGATCACCTCTTTCAGGTCGGCGACCTGCCGCCGACTTGACCACCTGATTCCCCCGCGCACCCAGGTTCAAACACGGCGCGTCGGCCACCCTCGGGTGGCCACCGACGCCCGGCTGCATTGTTCGGCGCTTGTCCGGCCTTGCCTCCCTCGACCCGGGCACCGGTCAGCCCGCGGAACCCCCCGCCGTGCCGAGGGCCTCGCCGGTAGTGCCGGCGATCCGGAACAGTGAGGTCAACCCCGCGATCTCCAGCGGGCGCAGCACCTGCCGATTGGTGCAGATCAGCCACAGCTCGGTGCCGCGGTCCTCGGCGGAGGACCGCGCCTCCACCAGCGCGGCCAACCCGCTGGTGCCCAAGAACTCCACCCCGTCGAGATCGACCAGCAGCCGCGCCCGAGCGCCCGGGCCGAGTTGCTCGGCGATGCCGTCCCGCAGCACGGGGGAGGTCAACATGTCGATCTCGCCGAAGACCTTCAACAGCGCGGTGCCGTCGGCCGGTTCTTCCAGCTGGATCCGGATCGGCTCCTCGGTCGCAGCCTGCGCCACAGCGTGTCTCCTGCCTCTGCCACGGGACCTGGAATGGTGGCCCGCGGTCGGTTTGGTGTCAGCATGCCGGTCGAGTCCTCCGCACGGTAGGGGCCCACCGGCGGGCGGACAAATCCTGGCACGCCGGCCGGGCGGCCGCTCACCCCGGCCGGTGCCCGGACGGGTGCTCAGCGCTTCCGTGCCGGCCGACGATTGCGACGGCTCTGCAGCCTGGTCAGCTTCACGTCGCGCGGCCGGACCGCGCGCCCGGTGTTCACCTGACGCGTACGCTCGCCGGGTGAGATCGCCGAACGCGGGGGTGCGCGGGTGACGGGCAAGCTCGACGGAGACGCCGCCGGTGGCGCGCGGGCCGGCATCCTGGTCACCGGGAGCGAGTTGCTGACCGGCCAGGTGCATGACCGCAACGGGCCGTGGGTGGCGGAGCGGCTGGGCGCGCTCGGCGTCGAGGTGGCCGACGTGTTGCTGGTCGGCGACCGGCGCGCCGACCTGCGGGCCGGGCTGCGGTTTCTCGCCGAGCAGCGGGTCGACCTGATCGTGACCAGCGGCGGCCTCGGCCCCACCGCCGACGACGTCACCGCCGAGGTGGTGGCCGACTTCGCCGGCACACCGCTGGAGCTGGACGTCGAGCTGGAGTCGCGGATCGCGGCGATCGTAGCCCGTTGGGCGGCCCGGGCCGGGTTCGCCGGCGACTCGCTCGCCGCGGCCACCCGCAAGCAGGCGTGGGTCCCGGTTGGTGCCCAGGTGCTGGAGCCCTCCGGTACCGCGCCCGGGCTGGCGTTGCGGGTGCCCGACGGGCCGGCGGTGCTGGTGCTCCCCGGCCCGCCCGGCGAGCTGCACCGGATGTGGGACGCGGGACTCGCCGCGCCGCCGGTGGCTGAGGTGCTGGCCCGCACCCGGCCGTTCGAGGAGGTGCACCTGCGGCTGTTCTGGCTGCCGGAGTCGGAGATCGCGCAGACTCTTCGTGACGTCGGTCCAGAGGTCGAGGAGTCCGGCGTGGAGGTCACCACCTGTCTGCGCCGCTCCGAGTTGGAGGTCGACCTGCGCTACCGGGCGGGTGCTCCGGCCGCGGCGGCCGCGGCCGGCAAGCTGGTCGCCGAGATCGAGCGGCGGCACGGTGACCACCTGGTCAGCCGGGACGGCGAGTCGACCGACGCCCAGGTCGCCCGGTTGCTGGCCGGACACCGGATCGGGCTGGCCGAGTCGTGCACCGGCGGGTTGCTGGCCGGACGGCTGACCGCCCGGGCGGGCTCCTCGGAGTACCTGGTGGGTGGGGTGGTCGCCTACGCCAATGAGGCCAAGGTCGGGCTGCTCGGGGTGCCGGCCGAGCTGATCGAGGCCCACGGCGCGGTGTCCCCCCAGGTGGCCCGGGCAATGGCCGATGGGGCCCGCAAGCGGCTCGGCGCCGACATCGGCGTGGCGATCACCGGGGTGGCCGGCCCGGGCGGCGGCACCGAGGCCAAGCCGGTCGGCTACGTCTGCTTCTGTGTGACCACCGCGGCCGGGGTGGTCCAGGCGATGGACCCGGTGCTGCCCGGCGAGCGCGCCGACATCCGCGAGCGCTCCACCGACATCGCCCTGCACCTGATCCGCAAGGTCCTGACATCGTGAGTGCACAGGGACGGCGGAACGACAGACGCCGGAACGGCGCTAGACACTCACGAGCGCCGGCCGAGTAGGCACTCACCCCGGACGGCTCGCCGGCCGGGAGGAAGGACCAGCTCACAGGTAATCCACAGCCGACGCCCAGCTGTCGGGTACCCGCGCGGGCCAGGATGGGCCGATGACCGCGACCAACGGTGCCGAGGCGGCCCGCAGCCAGTTGCGCCGTCCGGACGGTGGCCCGGTGCGGGTCCTCGTGGTGGACGACGAGGCGACCCTCACCGAGCTGCTCACCATGGCCCTGCGCTACGAGGGGTGGGAGGTGCGCTCGGCCGGCGACGGGTTGACCGCCGTTCGGCTGGCGCGGGAGTTCCGGCCCGACGCGGTGGTGCTGGACATCATGCTGCCCGATATCGACGGCCTGGAGGTGCTGCGCCGGCTGCACGCCGAGTCCGCGGACGTCCCGGTGCTGTTCCTGACCGCGAAGGACGCCGTGGAGGACCGGATCGCCGGGCTCACCGCGGGTGGCGACGACTACGTGTCGAAGCCGTTCAGCCTGGAGGAGGTGGTGGCCCGGCTGCGTGCGCTGATGCGGCGCTCCGGCCGGGGGACCGCCCGCGCGGAGGCGGTGCTGGTGGTCGGCGACCTGACCCTGGACGAGGACAGCCGCGAGGTCCGGCGTGGGGACACCGCGGTCAACCTCACCGCCACCGAGTTCGAGCTGCTGCGCTACCTGATGCGCAACCCCCGGCGCGTGCTCAGCAAGGCCCAGATCCTCGACCGGGTGTGGAACTACGACTTCGGCGGGCAGTCCAACGTGGTCGAGCTCTACATCTCCTACCTGCGCAAGAAGATCGACGCCGGCCGCCCACCGATGATCCACACGCTGCGCGGCGCGGGCTACGCGCTGCGCCCGACGGAGTAGGCCGGCCCGTTTGCGCCCGCAGTGGCGTGGCCGGCTCACCGACCTGACCAGGAACCGCCTGGTCGGGGCGTCGCTGCGTACCCGGTTGGTGATCGCCAGCATCGTGCTGCTGGCCGTCGTGTGCGTGGTGGTCGGCGGGTTGTCGATGTTGCTGCTGCGCAGTTACCTGCTCGAGCAGCGCGACGTGCAGCTCGCCGGGGCCGGGCAGCGCTCGGCCGCCGCATACGAACGTGAGCTGGACAACCGCGACGGCGACGAGGACTTCGACGAGAACGCCGTACCGGACTTCCTGGACGCCCCGGGCCAGGCGGTGGGCACCCTGAGCGCCCGGATCGTCGATGGCCAGGTGCTGCAGGCCGGCCTGCTGGACGCCGAGGGGGACACCCGGCGGATCACCGGCGCCGCGGCCGCGCGGCTGCCGACCATCCCGGCCGACGGCGAGCCGCACACGCTGGATCTCGAGCGGGTCGGTAACTACCGGCTGATCGCCGAGCTACGCCCGGACGACGTGGTGCTGGTCACCGGGCTGCCGCTGGACGAGCTGGACGGCATCGTGGGGCGGTTGGCCATGATCGTCGGGTTGGTCGCGTTGGGCGGGCTGGTCCTGACCGGGGTGGCCAGCGCGGTGCTGGTGCGGCTGAGCCTGCGCCCGCTGAGCCGGGTCGCCGCCACCGCGGTGCGGGTGTCGAGGCTGCGGCTGGACCGCGGCGAGGTCGCGGTGGCCGAACGGGTGCCGGCAGGGGACACCGACCCGCGCACCGAGGTCGGCCAGGTAGGCGACGCGCTCAACCGCATGATCGAGCACGTGGCGGCCGCGCTGGTCGCCCGGCAGGCCAGCGAGACCCAGCTGCGGCAGTTCCTGGCCGATGCCAGCCACGAGCTGCGCACCCCGCTGGCCGCCATCCGGGGCTACGCCGAGCTGGCCGGGCGCAGTACCGAACCGTTACCGCCGGACGTGGACCACGCGCTGCGCCGGGTCTCCTCGCAGGCCGAACGGATGACCTCGCTGGTGGAGGACATGCTGCTGCTGGCCCGGATCGACGCCGGCCGCCCGCTCGCCCGGGAACCGGTGGACCTCTCCCAGCTGGTGGTCGACGCGGTCAGCGACGCGCACGCCGCCGGTCCGGATCACCACTGGACGCTGGCGCTGCCCGACGACGCGGTCGTGGTCGACGGCGACGCGGCCCGGCTGGGTCAGGTGCTGGCCAACCTGCTGGCCAACGCCCGGGTGCACACGCCAGCGGGGACCACGGTGCGCGCGGAGCTGGGGAACGGTCCGGGCGAGGTGGTGATGGCAGTACTGGACGACGGCCCGGGCATCCCGGCGGAACTGCTGCCCCGGGTCTTCGGCCGGTTCGCCCGCGGTGACTCCTCTCGGTCCCGGGCGGCCGGCAGCACCGGGTTGGGGCTGGCCATCGCGCACGCCGTGGTGGTCGCGCACGGCGGCACGATCAGTGTGGACAGCGTTCCTGGTTGCACTGCGTTCGTGGTGCGGCTGCCAGCCGACTCCGAGATGGTGCGTCCTCCCGGCTGACCTGCCCGAGCATTAACCTGCCGAAATGGACGACGGACCCGCAGGCTGGGGTCTGCCGCTGTACCGCCGGGTGCTCGACGAGGTGGCGGTCGGACCCGGGTCCCGGCTGCTCGATGTCGGATGCGGGGACGGTGTGCTGCTCGGCCTGGCCGCGCGGCGGGGGGCCGGGGTCACCGGCGTCGACCCCGATCCGGCCCGGCTGGCCCGAGCGGCCGCGCTGGTGCCGGCCGCCGCGCTGCACCGCGCGTCCGCGTCCGCCCTGCCGCTGCCCGGTGCCGGATTCACCGCGCTGACCTGCGTGCAGGTGCTCATGCACGTACCGAACCCGCTGGCCGTGCTGCGCGAGCTGGTCCGGGTGGCCGCGCCGGGCTCCCCGGTGGCGGTGACCGTCTGGGGCCCACCGGAGCGATGCACGCTAGGGGTGTTCGGCGCGGCCCTGGCACCGTTGCTCGGGCTCGCGCCCGGACCAGCGCCCGGGGCAGCCACCTCGCGCGCGGTGTCCGGCCGGCCGCCGCCGATCAGCGGGCCGCCGCCGATCAGCGGGCCGCCGCCGATCAGCGCCGAGGGGCGGCTGGCCCGGCTGGCCGGGTTGGCGGGGATGGCGGTGCGGACGGCCGAGGACGTGCGGTGCGCGTTCGACTATCCGGACCAGGAAGCTCTGCTGTCCAGCGTCATGGCGGCCGAACTGGGACGTCGTGCCCGGGCGGTCGCCGGGGCCAAGCGGGTCCGGCGGGCGGTGCTGGCGGCGGTCGAACCACACCGGCTGCCCGACGGCGGCTACCGCTTGGAGAACACCTTCCGGCTGGTGGTCGGTGCCGCGCCGGTCCCGCGCGGCTGATCCGCCCGACCGCCCCTCACGGCACGGCCGGTGCGCGGGCTGAGCGGAATGGTCGGGCTGAGCGGGATGGTCGGGCTGAGCGGAATGGTCGGGCTGTGGGGTGCTCGGGCAGAGTGGTGGTCATGTTGACCTCGCCCACCCGCCTGTTCCGTATCGCCGCGTTCGCCGAGGCGGTCTCCTGGACCGGCCTGCTGATCGGCATGGTGTTCAAGTACCTCGTGGTCTTCGATGAGATCGGGGTGAAGATCTTCGGCCCGATCCACGGCGCGCTGTTCGTCTGCTACCTGGTGTTGGCGGTGGTGCTCTGGCGTCGCCGGCCGTGGTCAGGCGGCACCGGGGTGCTCGCGGTGCTGGCCGGGGTGCCGCCGTTCGGCACCGTGGTGTTCGAGCGCTGGGCCACCCGCACCGGCCGGCTTGCAGACCCGGTCACCGCCTGACCCGGCCCGGCCGCCGCTGCGGTGCCAGATCGGCGATGCCGCCTGCTGACCCGGCGGACCCACCGGTCGACGCGGCCAGCGGGTGGAGTCGGTCGCCGACCGGACGGAGCATCACCGCTCATCGCGCCGAGGAGCACGGCGATCTCACCGCACGCAACCAACCGGGCCGTCACTACTCACTCGTCCGATACGTTCGTCTACGAATCAGTGAAGCAGAGGTAACGGAATGCAAGGCGGAACTTCCCAGCCGCCGCGCTCCCCACGCGGCGTTCGACCCGGCTGACGCAGCACGCAAGAAGGTAGGACATGTCCCGGCACCGCTCCCCACGTGGCCGCCACGGCAGCACCCGCTCCTGGCGCAACGCCGTTCCGGCCGACCGCAGGTCGCTGACCATCGGCCTGGTCGCCTTCACCTCCGGCGCGCTCGTCCTGCTCAGCGCCGCACTCGTCGCCGGCCCGACCGACGAGCCGTCCCCGATCGCGGCCGGCGTGGTCGAACCGGCCCAGGCGGTGCCCGTGCCGACCCTGCCCGAGGTGGGCCCGCCGTCCGCCGGGCCCGAGGAGCCGGCGCCCGCCGTTCCCGGCGACGGGGCCGGTTCGACGACGCCGACCGCGAAGAAGCCGGCGTCCGGCTCCCCGGCCCGCTCCGGCGCCGGCACGAAGCTGGCCCAGACCGACTGCGCGAAACGGGCCTCGGACGCCGCCGGCCTGAGCCGGGCCCTGGCCACCGCCGCCCCCGGCGACCGGATCTGCGCGACCGGCAGCATGGGCGCATCCCGGCTGCAGGTCACCCGCTCGGGCACGGCCGCCTCGCCGATCGTGCTGATCGGCGACGGCAACACCACGGTCAAGGGGATCACGGTCGAGGCCAGCCACGTGGTGGTCGACGGCTTCAACTCGGTCGGCGGGAAGGCCCCGGGCATCCTGATGGAGGGCAACAACATCACGATGCAGAACAACAAGGTCAGCCGCCCGACCGGCGGCGACTACGACGGCCTGCGGTTCTTCGGGAACAACCTGAAGATTTTGAACAACCGGATCAGCGACATCGACCCCGGCGGCAGCGGCGCGCACGCCGACTGCATGCAGACCTTCCAGAACGACACCCCGTCCAGCAAGAACGTGGTGATCAGCGGCAACCGCTGCGAGCGGGTGGACAACATGTGCCTGATGGCCGAGGGCCCCGGTGACCTCGGCGACGGCGGGGCCGGCGAGGGTGAGTCGTCGAACTGGACGTTCAGCAACAACTACTGCGATACCAACGCCTCGCAGGCACTGATGATCGAGGCCGTGCAGAACGTGACGGTGACCGGGAACAATATCGTCGGCAAGGTGGACAAGGCGTTCGCCTTCGACATCGGCTCGACCGGTGCCAAGGTGGCCTCGAACAAGATCGCTCCCGGCATCGGCTACGAAGTCGGAATGGACTCCAGCTCGCGCAAGGGCTACCAGGGCCCCGCGGTGGGCGGTGGTCCCTGAGACCCGGCCGGTTCGGCACACTGCCACGGTGGGTGACGCACCAGCGCTGAGCCGCCAGCGACCGAGCATCGCCGCTGAACCCGGACCGGCGGTGGCCGCTCAGGGTCATCACGGGTCGCGGCGATAGCCTCCCCGGTGATGCGATTCGCGGAGCTCGGCCTGGCGGTATCCCTCGTCCTGACCGTGGCTGTGCTGGCGGCGGCCGCCGTACTCGCGGCGCTGGCCCCCCGCCGTGGCTGGCCGCCGCCGGCGCGGCGCACCGCGTGGTTCGGCGCGGGGTGCGCGACGGCGGCGTTGCTGGTGCAGGCATGGCTGGTCGGGCGGGTTGCGATGGTCGGCGACCCGCCGGGGCTGGACCTGGCGCTGCTGCGCTGGTCGGTGCAGCACCGGGAGAGCTGGGCCATCGGCCTCGGCCGGGTACTGGCGTTGATCGGCGGGCCGGGCGCGATGGCCGTCCTCGCGGCGCTCGCCGCAACCGTGTGCTGGGCCAAGGGCCGGCGCACGCCGGTGGTCGTGCTGGCCGGCACCGGTGCGGCCGCGGTGGCCATGACGCACGGGTTCAAGGCGCTTTACGACCGGGCCCGGCCCCCGCTGGCCGACCAGATCATCCCGTACACCACCAACGCGCTGCCCTCCGGACACGCGCTCGGTTCGATGGTGGTGGTCGGCACCCTGGCCGCGGTGGTCGTGGCGGCATCGTCGAGTCGGGGAGCCCGGGTGGGCACCCTGCTCGGCGCGGGCACGTTCGTGTCGGCCGTCGGTGTGAGCCGGGTCTACCTGGCCGCGCACTGGGTCACCGACGTGCTGGTCGGCTGGCTGCTCGGTGCCGCGGTCGTCGCGGTCGGGGCCACCGCGCTCGCGCTCACCCTCGGCGTCGCGCCCGCTCAGTCGGTGAGCTCCCGCACGTCCCAGACCACCACGCCACCGCGTTCCTGACCGGGGCCGATCAGCTCGTCCAGGGTGATCCGCACCGCCGCGTCGTTCGGTCGCGGCGCGAGCACCACCAGGTCGGCCCGCCAGGCCCGCAGGTCGGCCCGCGCGCCCGCCCGCTCCGCCGGCCCGACCGGCGGCACCGAGCCGCTGCGGGCCGCGTCGGCGAGCAGCCGGGAGGTCGGTCGACGCGGCGCGCCGTACCGGCCCGAGCGCGCCGGACCGTCCGGGCCCACGAAGTAGCCTTCGGCGATCGGGAAGGCCAGCCCGGCGTCCACCTGCCAGCTCAGCGGTGCCGCGTCCAGAGCGTCCGGTGGCGGCGCTGGGACCACCGAGCGGCCCGGACGCACCAGCTCGCGCCACTCGCCGGAGGTGAACAGCTCCGGTGTCGCCGGACGGGGCACCACGCTGAACGGCGTCGGCAGCACCGGCAGCAGCGCCACCGCGAGCCCGGCGAACCAGATCCCGCGTCGCACACCGGTGTCGACGGCCGGCACCCGGGCCGGGTACCCGGGCCGGACCCGGCCGGGGTCCGCCGCCAGTGCCCGGTCGGTACCCAGCGCGAGCAGCATTCCGATCGCGGGCACCACGAAGAAGGTCAACCGAGCCTCGAGCATCGATTCGTACAGCGGCAGCCGGTCCAGCAGCAACCAAGGCCCGGGCACCGGTAGCGCCTGCCCGTGCAGGAACACCGGGTTGCCCGCCGACAACACCAGCCCGGCCGTCGCGGTGACCGCCGCGAGCCGGGCCGGGACCAGGCTCCACAGCCACACTGCGGCCGCGACCGCCAGCACCAGCAGGGCCCAGCCGAAGTAGGCGTTCTGTTCGGTCGGGTTGGGCACCGCCTGGCCCGGGTGCACCAGGTGGCCACCGAGCGACTGCCGGGGCAACGCGGTGAAGGTCGACAGGTCGTTCCCGGCCGGACCGTGTCGCAACGACCGGTAGCTCGCCGGTCCGGTGAACTGCACCCAGAGCGGGTAGCCGACCAGCGTCACCGCGACGGCGGCGCCAACCCCCAGACCGGTGGCCAACGGCCGCAGCGCCGACCGCAGGGTGGCCGGCCGCGCGAATGCCCACGCCAGCCCGTACACCCCGAGCCCGGTGGCCAGGATCAGCAGTGGTTCCTCGCCGATCAACACCTGCCAGGCGACCAGCAGCCCGAGCAGCATCCCGTGCCGGAGCGTCGCCCGCCGGTCGGGCGCCCGGGTCAGCCGAACCAGCTGGCCGATGATCAACGGAAGCAGGAAGGTGGCCGTGAAGTTCGGGTGCGCGAAGGCGTGGGAGACCACCGGTGGGGCGAAGGCACAGAACCCGCCGCCAACCGCCGCCGCCCACCGGGAGCCGACCAGGTGCCGGGCGAACAGCAGGTACCAGCACAGTGCCGTGCCGGCGAGGCCGAAGGTCAGTACCACCGCCCAGGTGGCCGTCGGGCCGCACAGCCAGGTCAGCGGGGCCAGCGGCACGGCCAGCCCGGGCATGCTGGTGTTGCCCATCAGGTTGACCCCGTCAGGATGGTTCTGCAGCGCGCTGAACAGGATCAGCTTTCCCTGCGCGAGCGCATCCGCGTGCACCGCGAAGAACCACTCGAACAGGGCCTGGTCCCGGCCGCTGTCCCGTAGATACCCGGTACCGGGTGCCGCCCACAGTCCCCGGTAGAGCCCGAACGAGGCCAGCAGGTAGCCCACAGCCACCACCAGGCCCGCCGGCCCGCCGCGCCGCGTGGGCCGACAGGGCGGTGCCGGCGGCGCCTCGACCGGTGCCTGGGCGGTCAACGGGCTGGGCTCCTGTCCTCGCGATGTGTGCCGGTCCCGACCTTAGAGGCCGTGCCCCGCCGGTTCGAGCCGGGCCGCAGCCGCCACCGAGCGACCTGCCCGAAACCTCGTCGGAGATCACCCACACAGGTGGTGAAAGGCGCTGATGGCCCTTCCCGACGAACCGACCGGTGCTCAGCGGGCGATAGCCTGTTACCGCCGTCACCTCGACGGCCGCGCCAGCGATGCGATGAGGAGTGGGCATGCCGCAAGTGGGCTCCGCGGAGGAGGGCCCGGGCGATCGCGACGGGTTCGCCGCTCCGGACGTCTGCGGTGCCGCGCTGGTCGATGAGCACCGCGATCAGGTGGTCGGTCTGCTCGACGAGGTGCGCTTGCGGTGCGGTGGCGTGGATCTGCCTGTCGCCGACCACCTCGCCGACTATCCCGCGGTGCACTCCGCGCTCGCCGAGTCCTGGGACGTGGTGCTGTCGGTGCTGAACGAGGCGTTGCGGGACGGCCCACCGGTGACCGCCGCGCCAACTGACCTATCGGTCTACGTCGCGCTGCTCGACGAGATCCGCCGGACCGACCACAACCTGATGCTGGCACGGCTCCGGCACCAGGACGCATCGCTGGGCCGGGTCCGCGAGGCCCTTGCCATGCTGCGTGAGGCGCAGTCGACGGACGAGCTGATCGAGCTGGCCACCGAGGCCATCGGCCTGCTCGGTTTCGACCGGTCCATCCTCTCCCGCATCGAGGAATCGGCCTGGATCCCGGAGAACGTCTGGGTGGGCCGCGACCGGCAGTGGGCGCGGGAGATCCTGGAAGCCGGGTGTCGCGATCACCGGTTGCTCGACCGCACGCTGGTGGAGACCGAGATGGTCCAACGCAAGGTGCCTATCCTGGTGCACGACGTCCAGGCCCGCCCCGCCGTGCACCGGCCGATCGCCGAGGCCTCGCTGTCCCGCTCGTACGCCGCGGCGCCTCTGATGGCAGGCAACGACGTGGTCGGTTTTCTGCATGCCGACTGCTACTACCAGGGTCGCGAGCTCGACGGGTTCGACCGGCGGTTGCTCGCGACGTTCGCCGAGGGCGTAGGGCATGCGCTCGCCCGGACCGCGACGATGGACCGGCTGGCTGCCATCCGAGCCGGGTTCGACCAGCTCTCCGGGACCTTGGGATCGGCCGTGGGCGAGCGGCTCCGGCACTGCGGCCCGTTGCCGAGGCCCCGCGCCGCAGTGTCCTCGGGCGGCGCCACCCAGAGGCACGCCGGCTACCGCCCGACCGGCGGCGACGGCGAGCGCCTGACCCGGCGCGAGTTGGAGGTGCTCGCGCTGATGGCATCCGGGGACACCAACGGGCGGATCGGCAGGCGGCTGGTGATCTCCGAGGGCACGGTCAAGACACACGTCAAACACATCCTGCGCAAGCTCGGCGCGGCCAACCGGGCCGAGGCGGTGTCCCGCTGGCTCGGCATGGAGTACGAGCGTGGCGGGCGGGGCGCGGCACCGGGCCTGAGGAGGTTCTTGTGATAGCCAACTTGTTGTTCTTCGGTCTCTGCGGGCTGGGCCTGATGACGGTCGGTCTCTGGGGCATGCAGCGGGCCGGTCAGCTCAGCGCGGTGGAGGGGTGGGACGAGCAGTCCCAGGCCCGCCGTCGGGCCGTGATACGCCGGGGCTGCGCCGTGTGCATGGCAGTCGGCGGTGTCTTTCTCGTGCTCGCGGCGGCCTCGCCGTTCCTGTCACCCGGACCCTGAGGAGTTCACCATGCCGTTGGAACCGGCAGTGCCGGCCGTCGAGGTCATCCCGCCCGATATCGACATCGACGACGTCACCACGATCCTGGACGACACCGCCGTGCTGCACCAGTTGCGACTGGTGGTGCCGGCCGGCCAGGTCACCGTGCTGATGGGTCCTTCCGGGGTCGGCAAGACCACCCTGATCAAGCACATCGTCGGGTTGCTCGAGCCGTCCGAGGGCGCCGTGCGGATCGGCGGCCGCGACATCTGGGAAATGACCCCGGAGGAGCTGCGTGAGGTACGTCGCGGGATCGGCGCGATGCTCGGCGGGCACAACCTCTACGGCACCTCCATCTTCAGCTCGTCCACCGTGCTGGAGAACCTCACCTACACCCTGAAGATGCACGACGTCCCGCTCACCGAGCGGCACGACCGCGCGATGGCCCGCCTGCGCGAGGTGCACCTGGTCGAGGAGTTCGACCGTACGCCGGACGAGTTGCCCGCACACGCGTGCAAGCGGCTGGCGCTGGCCCGTGCCCTGGTCACCGACGCCCCGCTGGTCGTGCTCGACGAGATCGATGTGGGCCTGGACGCCCAGCACAGCTCCGCGATGGTCACCGGCATCCGGTCGCTGCGTGAGCGCACCGGATGCACCCTGCTGATGACCACCCACAACCTCAGCCTGGCCCGGACCGTGGCGGACAACCTGGCGGTCATGGTGAACGGCCGGATCGTCGCGTTCGGCCCGCCCGAGGAGGTGTTGGAGGGTATCGAGTCGACGGACGACTTCGACCGAAAGTTCGAGTTCTCCGACTACATCGGTCCGGAACGGCTGGCGGCGGCCGAGGCGGCGGCCGAGCGCAAACGCCCCGAACCGAAGTTCCTCAAGATCGACCCCCAGATCCTGATCATTGCGCTCGTCGCCATCGCGCTGATCACCACCGTGTTCCTGGCGCTGCGCATCTTTGCTCCTCCGGGCGCTCTGCCCGGGCCCTGAGCGGCCGGGTATCGCTAGATACAGCTCAGCGGTACCAGCGCGGACGTGGCGCTCGGCCGCGGTTCGAGGATCTGCAGGGTGACCGAGGAACCGCCGAGCGGCGGTGTACTGGGCGACCAGACGAGGCCGACCTCGACCTCGTAGCTGTAGGCCGCAGCGCTCACCGTCGCCACCGCCTGCGAACCGTTCTCTCCGACCCACCGGTACACCACCCGGCCCGGTTGGCCGTTCGTGGTGAGCGTGCCGATGACCACGCAGACCGACGCGGTGAGTCGCGACTCGACCGCCACCGACCGGACGTCCAACGGCGCGGAGGGCACGACGACCGGCGTACTCGGCCGATCCGGCTCGAACGGCCGGACCACGAGGCCCGCCGCACCCACCAGCAACAGGGCCAGGGCGATCGCGAGCAGCACCGGCGTGGATCTGGCCCACCGGCCGGCCCCCGGACTCGACGGCGCCGGGTCGTCCGGCGGTGGCACCGGATCGCCTGTCTGCGGCTCGTCCGCCCACGGCTGCTCGTCCGGCGGTGGCTGCGACGGCCGCTCGTCCGGCGGTGGCTGCCACGGCCGCTCGTCCGGCGGTGGCTGCCACGGCTGCTCGTCCCGGGGGCGGGTCGATTCCGGCGAGGGCTGGAGTACCGGCGTCCGGTGCGCGGGTCGCGGCGTCGGCCGGGCGGCCGCCTCGGCGAGCAGGTCGCGCCGGGCGGTGTCGGCCAACTCGCGCAGCTGATCCAGCGCGGCTTGGAGCCCACCGTCGGCCCCCCGTTGCTCGGCGGCGTGCACGGCGCGGGCCAGCACCGCCGCGTCGGTCACCGACTCGGCGCACCACCGGTCGGCGAGCAGACCGGCCAGCTCGCCCCACGTCCGCAGGTCGCCTTCGGCGTCGGCGTGCTCGTCGGTCCCCCAGTCGGCGAGCAGCCCCACCCCCGCACCCGAGACCACCACGGCGGCCGCACTCAGGCCGCCGTGCGCCAACCCGGCCCGATGGGCGTCACGCAGGGTGGCCGCGATGTCGGCCAGCAGCGCAGCTGCGTTGCCGCCGTCGCGGTGTGGCCCCTCGTCGAGCAGGTCGGCCAGCGTGGGGCCGGGTGCGGCGGTGGCCACCAACCAGGCGCGCCCGGCCTGGGTGACCAGCTCGGGCAGCACCGGCAGCACACCGGGCAGATCCAGCTCGGCGAGTCGGGCGAGGGTCGGGCGCAACACGCTCTGCTGCACCGCCGGGTGCAGCAACAGCAGGCCCGCGGGCTGGTCCTCCGGGCCGATCGCGGGGAACCAGGTGCCGGCTCGGGTGGTGCGCACGCGGGAGCCCCGGCGGTAGTCGCCGACCTTCGGTGCTTCCCGTGGCGGGACGGCACCAGTGGTACGCGAGATGCTCATGTCAACTCGGACGATACGGATCGGACCCAGGTGCGGCCAGGCGCCGTGCCGTTGGTCCCGATGTGCGGCCCGCTGAGCGCCACGCCCCGGTGATCGACCGCAATCCTTCGGTTCGGGGCAATACCGGTGCCGCATGCTGTTGGGGTGATCTTCACCGGTAGGTCGGGTTCCGTAGCGCCGGGCACCCACGGCGGGTACGTCGCGGGCCGCTATCGGGACGGTTCGCTGAGCGACACCTGGACCGACGTCGCGCGGTGCGCGCGGGGGACCTTCGTCGGTTACGTGCCGGTCTGTACCTGTGGATGGATGGGCACATTTCGTCCGGGTACCGTCGATGGTTTCCGGGCCAGCCAGCGCGAGCTGGTGACCGCCCACCTGGCTGGGCTCACCCGTCCGAACCGGCGGCCGGTCTCCACCTGAGCGACACACTCCGGGTGCGCCGGTGGACCACGTCGGTGGTTGCCGGCCGCAGGGATCGGCTGGTCAGCCGAGCCCGCCGCCCCAGGTGCCGAGCAGGTTCTCCCGGGGCACCGCAACGTCGGTGGACACGATGTCGGCGGTGATCTGGCCGCGGTGGCCCGTCTTCAGGTCCGGCTCGCCCACCCGGACCCCCGACGAGGTCAGGTCGGCCAAAGGGCGACCGGCCCTCCGGGATCGTGCAGCGGCACGGCCGCCGGGATGGGCGCGCGCCGGACCGCTCGTCCGCCGCCGCGGCGGTCGCGCGTGATCAATGAGTGTGCAGCTGCCGACGCACACGGTCAACTCCGACCGTTCCCGTCCCCGGATCGTGGTTTCATCGTGATCGGCACGGGCCGGTCGCCCACCGCCCCTCGAATGGCGGGCAGGATCGACGCCAGAAGCACCATCCACACCCGAGGAGAATCGTGTATCCCGGAGCGAAGAGCACCCAGCCGCCGGCGGGACCCGCCGGCTCCCCGACCGCGGACCCGGTCCGATGAGCGCCGGGCCGACCATTCCCGGCCCGGGCACTCCCGGTCCGACAAACCCGGTCACCCTGTCCGAGCAGCTCGCCCGGGTGGCGGCCGCGCCGCGCGGACCGAAGGTGGCGGCCTTCTTCGACTACGACGGCACCGTCATCTCCGGCTACTCGGCTGCGGCCTTCTACCGCAAACGGTGGCGGGAACGCGACATCGGACCGGTTGAGCTGGCCGAGACGCTGTGGATGCAGTTGCGCGGCGTGCGCACCGAACAGGAGTTCGCCGAGGCACTGGACCTGTCCCTGGCAGCCTGGCGAGGCAGGACCGAGGAGGAGATGGAGCAGCTCGCCGCCGACCTGTTCCGTGACGAGGTGGCCGCCCAGCTGCACAGCGAGATCTGGCAGCTGGTCGCTGCGCACCGCGCGGCCGGCCACACCGTGGTACTGGCCTCGTCGGCGACCCGCTACCAGTTGGAGCCGATCGGGCGTGACCTCGGCGCCGACCACATCCTGTACACCCGGCTCGAGGTGGTGGACGGCAAGCTCACCGGTCGTCCCGACGGCTCGCCGTTGTGGGGGCTGGGCAAGGCGCGGGCGGTGCGGAAGCTGGCCGCCGCGCACGACATCGACCTGCGCGGGTCGTTCGCCTACGCCAACGGCGACGAGGACCTGCTGTTCCTGGAGACCGTCGGCAACCCGGTCGCCGTGTCGCCCAACCACGGGCTCGCGCTGGAGGCCGGGGCTCGCGGTTGGCCGACGCTGCAGTGCCGGCCACGCGGAGGTCGCCCCGGCGTGGGCGAGCTGCTGCGCACGGCGGGTTTCTACGGCGGGGTCGCGGCCGCGACCGCCGCCGCGCTGGGTGTCGGGCTGCTCAACGGCTCGCGGCGGCAGGCCGTCGATCTCAGCCTGGGCCTCGGAGCGGACATCGGGCTCGGGCTGGCCGGGGTGGAGGTGAAGGTGGTGCGCGGCGCCGAGCACCTATGGTCGGCACGCCCTTGCCTGTTCCTGATCAACCACCAGAGCAAACTGGACCCGTTCCTGGTGGCCAAGCTGCTGCGCGGCGGGTTCACCGGGGTGATGAAGGCCGAGGCCAAGAACATTCCCGGGTTCGGCCAGCTCTTCCAGTTCTACGAGATCGCCTTCGTCGAACGGGGCAACACCGAGCGGGCCAAGGCCGCGCTGGCGCCGGCGGTGGCCAAGCTGCGCGACGAGGGCGTCTCGCTGGCCATGTCCCCGGAGGGAACCCGGTCGGCCACACCGGCGCTGGGCCAGTTCAAGAAGGGCGCCTTCCACATCGCCATGCAGGCCGGCGTGCCGATCGTGCCGATCGTGTTCCGCAACGCACTCGAGGTGCAGTGGCGCGGCGCGCAGATGATCCGCCCGGGCACGGTCGAGACCGTGGTGCTGCCGCCGGTGGACACCAGCGGCTGGTCGATCGAGACCCTCACCGAGCACGTTCAGCAGGTACGCGGCATGTACCTGGAGACCCTGGCCAACTGGCCGAGCCCAACCACCGACGCAGGGGAGCCGACGTGACGACCGACGGACGCGACACCACAGAGGACACGAAGCCGGGCCCGGACGCTCCGCTGGGTTGGGGCTCCGGACAGCAGATGAACGCTTTCGAGGCGCTGATGTGGCGGGCCGAGGCCGACCGTTCGCTCAGCTCCACCATCGTCGGGCTCGAGCAGCTGGACGTGGTACCGGACTGGAACCGGTTCGTGGACGCGCACGACTGGGCGGTGCGGATGGTGCCGCGGTTCCGGCAGCGGGTGGTGGAGCCGCCGCTGGGGGTGGGCGCGCCGCGCTGGGCGGTGGATCCCGAGTTCGACCTGCGCTACCACCTGCGCCGGATGGCGGTGCCCGGCTCCGGCGGCTGGACCGAGCTGCTCGAGGCCGCCGCCGCAGTGGCGATGACGCCGTTCGACCGCAACCGCCCGCCGTGGGAGGTGGTGCTGTTCGAGGGCTTGCCCGACGGCCGGGCGGCCTATCTGCTCAAGATGCACCACTCGGCCACCGACGGAATGGGCAGCATCCAGCTGCTGGGCCAGTTGCACTCCCGGCGCCGCGAGCCCAGCCCGGACAAGCCCCGGCCGCCGCTGCTCGAGGAGACCTCCAGCAACCCGGTGGAGGCGCTGGTGGGCCAGGTGATGTCCGACGTGGGCGCGGTGCCCGGGGTGATCGGCGGCATCGGCTCGGGGCTGCTGGACGCGGTGCGCAACCCGAAGGGCGCGCTGCGCTACGGGCAGTCGCTGCGCCGGGTGCTCACCCCGCCCGAGGCCGCCGGCTCGCCGCTGCTGGCCAAGCGGAGTCTCACCTGGCAGTTCGCCGCGCTGGACGTGCCGATCGCCGACCTCAAGGCGGCGGGCAAGGCGGCTGGCGGTTCGGTGAACGACGCCTACCTCGCGGCGCTGCTCGGTGGCTACCGCCGCTACCACGAGGCGATGGCCGCCCCGGTGCCGGACGCGATCCCGATCGCGATCCCGATCTCGGTGCGCAGGCCGGACGACCCCGAGGGTGGCAACCGGATCTCCTCCGCGCGGATCTCCGCGCCGATGGTCGCCGACCCCAAGGCCCGCATCGAGGAGATCCGGGCGCTGATCCTGCTGGCCAAGGGCGAGCCGGCGAACGACGTGATCGGGATGTTCTCCCCGGCGCTGTCCCGGTTGCCCGGCCAGGTCATCGCGCAGCTCGCCGGCCCGATGACGAAGGGCAACGACCTGCAGGCCAGCAACGTGCCGGGCCTCCGGGAGGAGGTCTACCTGGCCGGGGCGAAGGTGGAGCGGATGTACGGGTACGCGCCGTTGCCCGGTTGCGCGGCGATGATCACCCTGGTCAGCCACGGGCCGGTGGGGTGCGTCGGGGTGAACTTCGACTCGGCGTCGTTCACCGAGCCGGAGATCTTCGTGCGCAGCCTGTTGGAGGGGTTCACCGAGGTGCTGGCGCTGCATCCCGGCTCCGGGGAGCCGCTGGCCCGCGGCTGAGGCCGTCCCCTGCCGTCACTACCTGTATGGGTGACACAACGCAGAGTGTCCAAACTCGTTGTGCCCAACAGATATCGACGACGGGGGAACGGTCAATGAGGACGCGCACGCGCACCTTCCGGGCAACGATCGCGGTCGGGGCGGTGGCCGCCGCCGCGTTGGGCCTGGTGGCCACCGGTAGCGCCGCCGCCGACGAGGGCGGCGTCGAGTCGGTGCCGGTGTCATTCGAGGTGGTCACCAAGAACCGGTCCGGGGTGCCGTGCCTCAACCCGCCCGGCGAGAAGAGGGTGACCGTGCGCGGGCACCTGACCGGTCCGACGGGCCGGTTGGGTGACGGCGGGGCCGTGGCGGTCTACGCGCACGGCAACGGCTACGGGGAGTTCTTCTGGCGGTTCGACGACCCGCGATACGACTACGCCGGTGAGATGGCCGAGCGTGGCCACGTCTCGCTCACCGTCGATCGGGTCGGCTACGACGACAGCGACAAGCCCAACGGCAACACCGTGTGCTTCGGTACCGAGGCCGACGTGCTGCACCAGGTGATCGACCGGCTGCGCGAGGGCGACTACGGTGGCGATCAGTCCCCGTCGTTCGACCGGGTGGCGCTGGTCGGGCACTCGGCGGGCGGTTTCATCGTCAACCAGGTGGCCTACGGCTTCGGCGGGGTCGACGCGCTGGGCGTGCTGTCCTCGGGCGCGGCCAGCTCCAAGCCGCTGGTGGTCCAGCGGACCGGTGAGATGCAGTTGCGCTGTCTGCTGGACGGCGACGGGTACGCCCCGCTGGAGGCGAACGACGCGCAGTTCCGCGCCGACCACATCCACAACGTCGAGGACGACGTCGCCGACGAGCTGACCGACCGCCGCAACGACGACGCCTGCGCCGGGACCCGCAACGCCGGCAGCGCGCTGGCCGCCGACCTGGTCCGTAACGCCACCATCGACGTCCCGGTGTTGGTGATGGTCGGTTCGGACGACGAGTTCTTCGGGCCCCCCGAGCCGCAGGGGGCGCTGTACGTCGGCAGCCCGGAGGTCACCACCCGGACCATTCCGGACACCGGTCACGCGATCGCGTTCAGCCGCAACTCCGAGGTTTTCCGCGACGAGATGGACCGCTGGCTCAGCGACAACGACTTCTAGGCGCCGCGCGGCCGATGGTGGCGGTCTCTCGATGGAGGGACGAGGACATCCTGACCGGGAGATGCCCGTGCGGGGACCGGCGCGGACACTGGCACCCTGAGCCCGGTATCGGTCTCCCGCATGAGAGCCCGCTCTGTCCCGGCCCCATGCCGGTATCGCATCGAACCCACCACCGTGTCAGCGCTGAGGAGACTGTCGTGACCACCCAAGTCGAGTTCCTGCCCGCCACGTCCGAGAACAAGCCGGAGCACTCGCCGGTCGAGGTGTCCTCCAAGGCGTTCTGGAACCAGACCTCCGAACAGCGCGACGAGCGTTTCGCCCAGCTGCGGGCCGAGGACCCGGTCTCCTGGCAGCGTCCGGTGGAGGAGGCGGTCGCCCCGGACCCCAACGACCCCGGCTACTGGGCGGTGGTCAAGCACGCCGACATCGTCACGGTGAGCCGCGACAACCAGACCTTCATCAACGGCCAGGGTGTGCTGTTCGACCTGCTGCCGGCGGACTTCCTGGAGATGTCGCAGTCCTTCATGGCGATGGACGCCCCACGCCAGCCGATGCTGCGCAAGCTGGTGAGCTCGGCCTTCACCCCGCGTCGGATCAAGACCATCGACGAGCAGATCCGGGTGGCCGCGCGTGAGGTGGTGGACAGCTTCGCGTCCGACCCGTCCGGCGAGATCGACTTCGTGGATCGGTGCGCCGAGCCGCTGCCGGTGCGGATGTTCGGTGACATGTTCGGCGTGCCGGACGAGCTGCGCGCGCAGACCGCCCGGGCGGCCGGCGACGTGGTGGCCTGGGCCGACCCGGAGCGGATCGGCGACCGGCACCCGGCCGAGGTGGGTCTGCAGGCCTGCCAGACCCTGCACAGCATCGCCGCGCAGATAATCGCCGACCGCCGGAAGAACCCGGGCGACGACCTGTTCACCGGCCTGGTGCAGGCGGAGGTGGACGGGCAGAAGCTGACCGACGCCGAGATCGGGGCGTTCTTCGTGCTGATGTCGGTGGCCGGCACCGACACGACCAAGCACACCTCCAGCTTCACCGTGCGCGCGATGACCGACTTCCGAGACCAGCAGCGCTGGCTGATGCAGGACTACGACGCGCGGATCGACGTGGCCATCGAGGAGTTCGTCCGCTTCGCCTCGCCGGTCATGACGTTCCGTCGGACGGCGACCAAGGAAACCGAGCTGGGCGGCCGGAAGATCCTGCCAGGCGACAAGGTCGTGATGTTCTACCCGTCCGGCAACCGCGACGCCGGCGTCTTCACCGAGCCCGACAAGTTCGACCTCGCGCGCGACCCCAACCCGCACGTCGGGTTCGGCGGTGGGGGCGCTCACTTCTGCCTGGGGAACCAGCTCGCCAAGGGCATGCTGCGGGCGCTCTTCCACGAGCTGCTAACTAGAATCCCAGAGTTCGAGGCGGGCGAGCCCGAGCTGTTGGGCACGAACTTCATGCGCGGCGTGAAGCGGATGCCCTTCAGGTTCACTCCGGAGAAGTAGAGGAGCGCAGATGCGCATCGTGGTCGATTTTGACAAGTGCACTGGGCTGGGCATGTGTGAGGCCGAGGCGCCGGACCTGTTCGAGGTGCAGGACGATGGTTCGTTGATCGTGCTGAACGAGACCCCGACCGAGGAGCAGCGGGCCGCTGCCGAGGCAGCCGTCGAATCGTGCCCGACCGAGGCCTTGAGCATCGTGGAGGACTGAGCCCACAGTGCCGCGGGGCCCGGTAGGGCGGTTTCCGCGAGAGGCGGGTGCTGATCATGCCTCTCGAGCTCTTCGCCAGGTTATGGTCACGGCTTGAACAACGTGAGCGCTGTGAGGAGTTGCCGTGGCTGAACGTCTGGTAGTGGTCGGAGCGTCGCTGGCCGGCCTGCGAGCGGTGATCTCCGCCCGCAAGGTCGGCTACCAGGGTGCCCTCACCCTGATCGGGGGCGAGGAGCACCTGCCGTACGACCGCCCGCCACTGTCCAAGGCGTACCTGGACGACGACGAACCGGAACATCCCGAGTTCCCGCACGCGCAGGAGCTGGGCGGCGAGCTCGACGTCGACGTGCGGCTGAACACCTGGGCCACCTCGCTCGACGCCGAGCGCAGGGTAATCGGACTCAGCACCGGCGAGGAGCTCGAATACCACGGCGTGGTCATCGCCACCGGTGCGGCGGCCCGCACGCTGCCGGGCACCGACGACCTCGAGGGCGTGCACTGCCTGCGCACCCTGGACGACGCGGTCGCCATCCGCAGGGCGCTGGAGGCCGGGGCGCGCACGGTCGTGGTGGGCGCCGGCTTCATCGGCTCCGAGGTGGCTTCCGGGGCCCGTAAGCGTGGTCTGTCGGCCACCATCCTGGAGGCGCTGCCGGTGCCACTGGTGCGCTCGGTGGGCGAGGAGATGGGCCACGCCTGCGCCGAGCTGCACCGGGCGAACGGCACCGACCTGCGCACCGGTGTGAAGGTCACGGGGCTGGAGAGCCAGAACGGCAAGGTCACGGGGGTGGTGCTGGAGGGTGGCGAGACCATCCCGGCCGAGCTGGTGGTGGTGGGGATCGGGGTCAGCCCGAACACCGACTGGCTCAAGGGTTCCGGCGTCGCCCTGCACGAGCGCGACGGCGGCATCGTCTGTAACGACACCCTGGCCACCGGAGTGCCCGGGGTATACGCGGCCGGTGACGTGGCGCACTACCCGAACCCGCTGTTCGACGGCGAGATGATGCGCCTAGAGCACTGGACCAACGCCAACGAGCAGGGCACTCTGGCAGCGAAGAACGCGCTCGATCCGGCCGAGGCCAAGCCCTCGGCCTCAGTGCCCTACTTCTGGTCGGACTGGTACGGCCACCGCATCCAGTTCGTCGGCATCCCGAAGGCGGACGAGATCCGGGTGGTCAGCAAGGAGCTCGGGGAGGAGAAGTTCCTCGCGCTCTACCGCCGCGGCGATCGGATCACCGGGTGCATCGGCATCGACCGGCAGTCGCAGATCATGAAGTACCGCCGGCTGATCATGCAGCAGAAGACCTGGGCCGACGCCCTGGAGTTCGCCGGCGTCAGCTGAGCGAGCTGCCGTACCGGCGCCGCAACACGCCGATCGCGCCCGCACAGCACGAATCGGTGCTGAGCGGGCGCGACGGGTGCTGTGCCGACGCGGACGGGAACCGCTACAGGCCGAGGGAGCGGCCGACGACCTCTTTCATGATCTCGGTGGTCCCGCCGTAGATGCGGGTGATCCGGGCGTCGGCGTAGGCCTTGGAGATCGGGTACTCGCTCATGTAGCCGTAGCCGCCGTGCAGTTGCAGGCAGCGGTCGATCACCCGGCCCTGCAGCTCGGTGCACCACCACTTCGCCGCCGAGGCGTCGGCCGCGCTGAGCTCGCCGGCGTTGAGCAACCGCACACCGCGGTCGACGTAGTTCTGCGCGATGTCGATCTCGGTGGCGATCTCGGCGAGCACGAACCGGCTGTTCTGGAACGAGCCCACCGCCTGGCCGAAGGCCTTGCGCTCCTTGACGTACGCCAGTGTCTGGTCGAACGCGGTCCGCGCCGAGGCGACTGCCGCCACCGCGATGGAGAGCCGTTCCTGGGGCAGGTTCATCACCAGGTAGGTGAAGCCCTTGCCCTCCTCGCCGAGCAGGTTGGACACCGGCACCCGCACGTCGGTGAAGGACAGTTCGGCGGTGTCCTGGGCGTGGAAGCCCAGCTTGTCGAGGTTGCGGCCGCGCTCGAAGCCCGCCATCCCGCGCTCCAGCACCAGCAGGCTCATGCCCTTGTGCTTCTGGGTCGGGTCGGTCTTCACCGCGGTGATCACCAGGTCGGCGTTGATGCCGTTGGTGATGAACGTCTTCGACCCGTTGACCAGGTAATGATCGTTACTGCCGCCATCCTTGATGGCTGTGGTGGACATCGAGGCCAGGTCGGAGCCGATGCCCGGCTCGGTCATCGCGATGGCGGTGATCAGCTCACCGGACACGATCCCGGGCAGCCAGCGCTGCTTCTGCTCCTCGGTGCAGTACTCCAGGAAGTACGGCATGGCGATGTCGTTGTGCAGGGTGAGGCCCAAGCCGGCGGCCGTCGCGTTGGCCCGGATCGCCTCCTCGCCGAGCATCGCGTTGAACCGGAAGTCGGCCACCCCGCCGCCGCCGTACTCCTCGGGCACCGCCATGCCCAGGAACCCGTTGCGCCCAGCGGTCTCGAACAGCTCCCGGGGGACGATGCCGGCCTGCTCCCACTCGTCCAGGTGTGGCACGACCTCCTTGTCCAGGAACGCCCGCACCGACTCGCGGAACGCTTCGTGGTCGGCCTCGTACAGGTCCCGCTGCATCGCTGTGTGCTCCTCGCTCGCTGATCTCCCGGCGGGGGGAGTCTACGGCGTGTCAGTCCGGGCGTCCGGGCGCCGCCGCCGCGTCCTGGACCTGCCCGATCAGCTCCTCCAGTACGTCCTCCAGCGCCACCACGCCGACCACCTCGCCGTCGGGTCCGGTCACCGAGGCAAGGTGCGCGCCGTCGGACTGCATGGCGCGGAGGGCGTCCCGCAGGGTGTCGGTGCCCGCCACCGCGGTCAGCGCCCTGGTGAACTCCCCGGCGATCGTGGCCGCCCCCCGGCGCTGCGCGGTCAAGGCGTCCTTCACGTGCACGTACCCGCTGATGCCGCCGTCGGCATCGACCAGGGGGAAGCGGGAGTAGCCGGTGCGCGCGGTGGCCTGCTGGACGTCGTGCGGGGTGGCGTCGGTGCTCAGCACGGTCAGCTCGGCGCGGGGCAGCATCACCGTCGACACGGTCAGTTCCTCGAACTCCAGCGCCCCGGTGAGCAGCCGCTCCTCGTCGGCGTCCAGCATCCCTTCGCGGTGCGACTCGGCGACCAGGCCGCTCACCTCGTCGGAGGTGAAGGTCGAGCTGACCTCCTCCTGGGGCGGTACCCGCAGCACCCGCATGACCAGGTTGGCGATGGCGTTGAGCGCCACCACGAACGGCTTGAGCACCGTCACGATGGCGACCAGCGGTGGCCCGAGCCACAGCGCGGCCCGCTCCGGGCCGGCGATCGCGATGTTCTTGGGCACCATCTCGCCGAGCACCATGTGCAGGAACGTCACGATCGCCAGCGCGATCGCGAACGCAATCGAGTGCAGCAGCGCCGCGGGCAGCCCGAGCGCCTCGAACGGGCGCTCGATCAGGTGGGCGACTGCCGGCTCGCCGACCGCGCCCAGCCCCAGCGAGCAGGCGGTGATGCCGACCTGGGCGCCGGCCATCATCAGGGTGACCCGCTCGACCGCGCCCAGGGTGATCCGGGCCCGCCGGGAGCCCTGCTCGGCGAGCGGCTCGAGTTGGGTACGCCGCACCGAGATCAGCGCGAACTCGGCCCCGACGAAGAAGGCATTGCCGGCGAGCAGGGCCAGCGCGCCGAAGATCGCCGCCAGATCACCCACGGTCGGCCCCGTGGCGCTGGTCGTGGTGCTGGTCGGCGTGGTGGTCGGCGTGGTGGTCGTGGTGGGCGCCGTCCTGGGTGCCCGGTTCCGGGGCCAGCCGGACCTGGTCGATCCGCCAACCGTCCATACGCTGCACGGTCAGCCGTACCCGGGTGTCGCCGGCGGGCAGCACCACGTCCTCCCCGGCCCGAGGCACCCGGCCCAGACGGTCGAGCACCAGCCCCCCGACGGTGTCGAAGTCGTCGCCCTCGGGCAGGGCGTACCCGGTGAGCTCGACGATCTCGTCGGGGCGCAGCAGCCCGGACAGCGTCCAGGCGCCGTCGTTCTCCCGCCGCGCGCGCATGCCGACCCGGTCGTGTTCGTCGGTGATGTCCCCGACGATCTCCTCGACCAGGTTCTCCAGGGTGATGATGCCGTCGGTGCCGCCGTACTCGTCCACCACGACCGCCATCTGCAGCCCCTGAGCGCGCAGCTGGCTGAGCAGCGGGTCCAGCTCCTGCACCCCGGGTACCGGCAGCGGGTCGACCATCAGGTCCTGCACCAGCCGGCTCGCCCGGTCGGTTTCGGGCACCGCCAGTGCGTGTTTGACGTGCACGATGCCGACCACCACGTCCACCCCGCCGCGCAGTACCGGGAACCTGGAGTGCCCGGTCCGTTCGACGGTGTCCAGCACGGTCTCGGCGGTGTCCTCGGCGTGCAGGAACGTGACCTTGAACCGGGGGGTCATCGCGTCGGCGGCGGTCCGCCCGCCGAAGCCCAGCGTCCTGGTGACCAGCTCGGCGGTCGTCGTGGGCAGCACCCCGTCCCGGGCCGAGCGCCTGACCAGCGACCCGAGTTCCTGCGCGGATCGGGCCGAACCGAGCTCCTCCTGTGGTTCGATCCCCAGCAGCCGCAGGATCCGGTTCGCGGTGCCGTTCAGGAATCCGATCACCGGACCGGTCGCGGTGGTGAAGCCGTGCTGGACCCCGGCGACCGCCTTCGCCATCGGCAGCGGGCGCGCGATCGACAGGTTCTTCGGCACCAGTTCGCCGAACACGATCTGGAAGGCGGTCGCCAGCACGAGCGCGCCCGTGATCGACGTGGCGGCGGCCGCGCCCTCGGACAACCCGGCCGCGGCGAGTGGGCCGCGCAGCAGGGCGGCGATCGAGGGCTCGGCGATGAAGCCGACCACCAGGCTGCTCACCGTGATGCCGAGCTGGGCCGCGGACAGCTGGGTGGAGAGGTTGCGCAGGGCCGTGAGGACCCGGTGGGCCCGCCTGTCACCGGCCTCGGCTTCCCGTTCGACCGCGGTGCGGTCCACGGTGACCAGCCCGAACTCCGCGCAGACGAACACCGCGTTGACCAGTACGAGGAACACGGCGAGCGCGAGCAGCAACCACGGGATCAGCACCGCGCGCACCGCCGGTTCGCGGAGCGATCAGCTCGGCCGGATGGCGGGGTCCGGGTCGCCGGCGGACTGTACGGGGTGTCCATTTGGGTCGGGGTACCCGGCGAGTGGCCCAGCCGAACGTGCCACGCGACACGGCGTCGCGTGGGTGGCCCTCGGCCTGCCCCCGAGTGGGTCAGTACCCGATGTAGTTGCCGGCGGCGTTGGTCCGGCCACCGGCCTTCAGGGTGCTCACGCCGTAGTTTGCGATCATGTAGCGGACACCGGCGGTGATGTTGGCGACCGGGTTGGTGATGCCCAGATGGGACAGTTCGGGTAGCACGTAGGCTCGGAACGTGCTCGGAATGGTCTGCATCAAACCTTGGGACGGGCGCCCGGCCAGCGCGTTGCTGTCCCAACGGTTGATCGCCTTCGGGTTGCCCTGGGACTCCTTGATGATGATCTTGCGGATGCCCGGCGCGTACGACTGCGGCAGCCGCATCTTGGTCAGTGCGACGCTGATCCATTCGTTCAGGCTGCCGCCGCCCTTGAGGACCAGCGCCTCCCTGGCGGCGAGCTTGACCGCGGCGGCGTGCGCCGCCGAGGCCTCGGCGGCCAGCTTCTCCGCCTTGTGCAGCATCTCCACATCGCGCTTGTCCGTGGCCGACACCCGCTCGCCGGCGACCGGCAACAGGGTGGTGCTGGCCGTGCCGAACTCGAAGTCCGAAACCCGCTCCGGGGAAGCGGCCGGGGCGGCGGCCTGGTTGGTGGCCTGGTTGGTGGCCTGGTTGGTGGCCCGGGCGGCGGCCGGCTTGGCGGCCAGCGCCTGCATGTCGGTCGCCAGGTCGAGCGGCGTCACGTTGGTGTCGGCGGCGGCCGACTGCCGGGCCGGGCCCGGGTCGATCGCCAGCAGGCTGCCGGTGACGACGGCGCCGAGCGCCGCGGTCGCCCCCACGACGGTGTTGCCTCGAACCAGCGGCTTGGCCCCGACGGACCGGGACTCGGCCCGCCGACGACCACCGGGGCTCGGTACCCGGGCGATGACGACCGTGTCATCGAGGGCGGGCATGCCGTGTCGGGGGGCGACCGGCGAACGGCTCGCTCGCGGCTCCGGGAAGTACCCCGGAACTGCGCAGCGGCCGCCTGGGGAGCGGTGACGTGCCACGAAGTTCTCAGCCTTTCCGCGACCGTCGATCCCGTGACGAGGACAACCGGCTCGGGGACCGGCGAACTGGATGGGGAGTCCAGCTCGTCCTCGTTACGCAATCGGATCGTGATGTGTTCGGGCAGCTTACGGATGCGTCTGGGTCGAATCCAGACGGCCCCTCGGCGTGTCGTTGCAGGTCACCCGGGAAAGCGCAGATGAGAGCGGTGGAACACGGTGAGTAACCGCGACAAGCGGGTAGCTTTGTGCGCCGAATGGTGCTGTTCGCCACTTCGTCAGTCGGACGGCGAGGACTGCGAGCTCGTCAGCCGGGCCGCCATCCGGGGACAGGAGCGGGCCGGCGGGTCGGGTCCACGAGAGCGGACCGACCCGCCGGCCCGGGGCCGAACGGTGCTGAGCGGGCTCAGCCGGCGCAGCTGTTGGTGATCTTCTCGATCTCCGCCGCCACGTCGATCACGTCGGCCTCGGCGCCCAGGGCGACCACCTCGTAGGTGGCGGCCAGGAACCGCTCCATCAGCTCGCGGTCGAACTCGAGGGACGCGAAGCCCTCGTCGTCGCCGATCTTCACCTCGACGATGTCGAACTCCTCGTCGGTGAACGGGGCCACCCGGACGTCGCCCATGCCGGAGGGGGTGAGCATCCCTTCGACGAGCAGATCGCGGGCCAACAGCCACTCGATCCACCGCCCGTTCGGCCGGCTGATCGACATCATCACCGCGTAGGGGTCGTCCGCCCGGTAGCTCCAGCGGGTCAGCAGGGGCATCTCCTGCCCGTGCAGCACCGCGAACATCTCCTGCATGACCGCGTCAGTCCTGATCTCTTCGCTCGTGGTCTCGTCACTCACCGCTCGGCCCTCCCAGATCCTGCGCCAGCATCCGGCCGGCTTCACTGACCTCATCGCCCGACGGGCCGTGGATGCTGCACTTTCCCGCCGGATTCACCCGTTACGGGCAGTGTTGTAACGGCGACCGAGCGGCGGGCGACATTGGCCCGTTCGGAGGCATGCGGTGACAGCCCGTACGGTCGAGCGGGCGGCGGAGCCGATCGGCGGACGCGGCCACCTCGGGCGGCGGCGAGGCCGACGCGCCCGGTGCGGGTCAGCCGGTCAGCGACACCCGGGCCGCCTCGTGCAGAGTGGCCGCCGAGCTGGGCTGCTCGAAGAGCACCTCGGCCTGCCGGCCCCGGATCAACAACGTGGCGATCGTGTTGCCGAAGATCGGCCCGGACACGTTGCGCCAGGTCACCGGCAGCGGCGGGGAGCCCCGTCGGCGTGCCCACCGGCGGGTGATCGGGGCCAACCGGCGCGACCATCCGAGCTTGAACGCGGGCTTGACGACGGCTGGCACGTAGTTGTGCACCGGGGAGCAGACCAACTGGTGCACCGGCGCCGCGGGAGGTGGCCGCGGGCCCGGCGAACCGTCGGCGACTCCGTCCGGCGCCGGGTCGACCAACTCGGCGCGCGCGGCGTAGCTGTGGTGCACGTCCCCGGACAGCACGCTGACCGTCGCCGGCCCGCCCGGGTGGGTGGCGGCCCGCTCGATGAGCTCGCTGAGCCGCATGAACGACTTCAAGAACGCCGCCCAGTGTTCCAAGTCGGCGGCCTGTCTGATCTTCTCGGCCAGCTCGCCGCGCCAGCCCGGCCGGTTGGCGGCCAGCTCGTTGACCGTCTGCAGATCGCCGATGGCGTGCGGCAGCAGCCAGGGCAGTGACGAGCCCAGGACCAGGTGCGTCAGCGTGTCGAGCCCGTCCTCGACCTGGGACCGCAGCCAGCTGAACTCGCGCTCGCCGACCATCATCCGTTCGCCGGACTCCAGGATTCGACCGTTCCTCGAGTCGATCATGATGAGTCGGCTGTGTCCGAGGTCCCAGCGGTAGCTGAACCGCATTCCCTTGTTGGCGTCGACCTCACGGTCGGCCCGGTCGGCCAGCTCGACCAGCGTCGGCCAGCGGTCGCCCTCGGCCGCGAGCAACCGCTGGTAGTCCTCGTCCTCGGCCAGCGCGGAGGGGCTGAGGTTGCCCAGGTGCTGGTAGACCCAGTACGAGACCAGTCCCGCCCGGATCCGATCCTGCCACCATGGTTGGGTGCGGATCTCGGTGCGCCAGGCCGCGGAGGTGTTCCAGTCGTCCCGGATGTCATGGTCGTCGAAGATCATCGCGGTGGGAACCGTGGACATGATCCACCGGATCTCCGGGTCGCCCCACGAATGCCGGTAGAGCTGTTCGTACTCGGCGAAGCTCACCACCTCGTCCGGCGGGCGGCTGCCGTGCGCGCGGCGCCTGCTCCGGCGGCCGGCCAGGTTCTGCCGGGCCTGCGGGGTGAGCTCGTCGGCGTAGACCTGGTCGCCGAGCAGGATCAGCGCATCCGGCCACTGCTCGGTCGGCAGCCGGGCCATCCGTGAGGAGTAGCAGTCCAGCGCGTCCAGCCCGAGTTTGTCGTCGATCTTGGCCACGCCGGTCTTCGGGTAGCGGCAGGAGCCGAAGATGACCCGCAGCTCGTGGGTCGAGGCCGGACCGCGGGTACGGATGACGCTCGCCGGGAACGGCGAGCTCGGTAGCGGCCACACCTGCTCACCGTCGATCTTGACCTGGTACTCGGTCGTGGTGTCCGGTTCGAGACCGGTGACCGGGACGAGCGCGAAATGGTGGCCCTGGACCTCGAACGTGGGTGTGGAGCAACCGAGTACCTCGACCGTGCCCGGGCTCTCGGTCTGTACCCAGACCAGCGCGGAGTTCTCGTCGACATGGCGCAGCGCGGGTCCGAGCAGCAGGGTCACGGTGGGGAGCCTAGGCCTCGGCGCGGTCGGCGGCGGGTTCGGACGCCGCGGTCAGCGCCGCCAGCTCGTCGGCGGACAGCTCCAGCTCGACCATCGCCAGCAGCTCGGCGAGCTGCTCCCGGGTGCGGGCGCTGGCGATCGGCGCCGAGACCGTGTGCCGGCCGGCCAGCCAGGCCAGCGCCACCGCCGCCGGCGCCACCCGGTGGGCCGCGGCCACCTCCATCAGCACGGCGAGCACCCGGCGGCCCCGCTCGTCCAGGTACTCCAGGGCGGCGTCCGAGCGTACGCTCCGCACGGTGGTCCCGCCGGTGTACTTGCCGGTCAGGAAGCCCTTGGCCAACCCGTAGTAGGGCAGGCAGGACAGTCCCCGCTCGGCGAGCAGCGGCCCCAACTCACGCTCGTAACCCCGTTCCATCAAATTGTAGTGCGGCTGCAGCGCGACGAACCGCGCCAGCCCGTCGCGTTCGGCGATGTCCAGCGCCTCGGCCAGGCGGGGTGCCTCGTAGTTGGACGCCGCCACGTACCGCACCGTGCCGGCCCGGACCAGCGCGTCGAACGCGGCGACGGTCTCCTCCAGCGGGGTGTCCGGGTCGTCCCGGTGGGCGTAGTACAGATCGATCCGGTCGGTGCGCAACCGACGCAGCGAACCCGCAACCGCGGCGGCGATGTTCGCGGCGGACAGCCCGGGCCGATCCGGCCAGGAACCGACCTTCGTGGCGATCACCATCCGGTCGCGGTTGCCGCGCGCGGCCATCCAGTCGCCGATGATCCGCTCCGACTCGCCACCGGAGTTGCCGGGAACCCGCCACATGTAGGAGTCGGCGGTGTCCACGAAGTTGCCGTCGGCATCGGCGTAGTCGTCGAGCAGGGCGAACGACCGTTCGGCGTCGGCGCTCCAGCCGAACACATTGCCGCCGAGACAGAGCGGGTACACGTCGAGATCCGTTTCGGGCAGAGAAATCCGCATGCCGCCACGGTAGGCCGGAGAAGACCGCGCGGGCACGCTCGCCGGGACGGTGCCTGAGCGGATCGGGTGACGCGGGACGGCCGGCGTTTGTCGGAGCGACGACCCGGGTACCGGACACCATGCTGCTGCGTCGTCTTGCTCGTCCACTGCTCGCCGCGATCTTCATCCAGGGTGGGATCGCCGCTTGGCGTGACCCCAAGGGCCACGCCGAGCTCGCCGCCCCCGTCATCGACCGGGTCACCGGAGTCGCACCGATCGACGAGCCGCCGTCGAACCTGACGTTGGTCCAGATCGACGCCGGAGTCAAGGTCGGCGCCGGGGTGCTGCTGGCGCTCGGCAAGGCGCCCCGGCTGTCCGCCGCCGCGCTGGCGGCGAGCGTGGTGCCGACCACGCTGGCCGGACACCGCTTCTGGGAGTTCGACGACCCCACCCTGCGGAGCAACCACCAGGTGCACTTCTTCAAGAACCTGGGTCTGCTCGGCGGACTGCTGTTGGCCTCCGCCGACACAGAGGGCAAGCCGTCGGTGGCCTGGCGGGCCCGGCACGCTGGGCGCACCAGCGCGGCCACCGCCGAGCTCCTGCACCGCGACCTCACCTCCGGCCTCGGTCAGCTCTCCGAGCGCGCCGGCCACCTGACCGGCGGGCTCACCGGGGTGGCCAATCGGGCCGGCGGGCAGGCCGCCGACGTCGCCTCGCGGGCCGGCGAGCGACTGGCGCCGGCCGCATCCCGGGTCGGGGAACGGGCCGCGGAGGTCGCGACGCGGGCCGGGGAACGGTTGGCTCCGGCCGCCGCGCTGGCGGGGGAACGGGCGATCGAGGCGGCCACCCGCGTCGGGGAGCGCATCACCGACCGGGCGGAGCTGTTGCTCGGCGAGGCCGACGCGGCCGGATCGAAGGCCGCCAAACGCTCTCGCAAGGTCGGGCGTCGGGCCGGCAAGCGCGCCGAGAAACGACTCGACGTGGCCTCGAAGGAGCTCGGCAGGGCCGGCCGGCGTGCCTCGCAGCGGCTGGAGAAGCTGTCCGACGAGGCATCGAAGAGCTCCGCCCGGCAGTTGCGCAAGGCGTCGGCGAAAGCCCGCGAGACCCAGGCCCGGGTGGAGCGCAAGCTCGCCTGACGGCCTGTCTCCGGAGCGTCCGGCCTCCCCGCCGGGCCGCTCCGGAGCAGGGTCACTCACTGGCCGGTCGGCTCACTGGGCGCCGAGCCGCTCCACCAACCACCTGACGGCTTCCGGTGCGGGCAGCTGGACCTGCTCCCCGGAGTGCATGTCGCGCACGGTCACCACGCCGTCGGCGTGCTCGCGGGGACCGATCAGCACCACGAACCGGGCGCGCCGGTCGTTCGCCCACTTCAGCTGCTTGGCGATCTTGCTCGAGGCACCGAGGTACAGCGCGACCCGCAGCCCGCCCGCCCGAAGCCGGCCGGCCAGCTCCACCAGCGCCGGTTCCGACTCCTCGGCCAGCACGGTGAGGGCCACGTCCAGCCCGGGTTCCTGGCCCGACGTCCCCTCCTGGCTGGACAGGATGCGCTCGATGCCGATCGAGCCGCCGCAGGCGGGCAGGTCCGGTCCGCCGAGCGAGGCGACCAGCCCGTCGTAGCGGCCGCCGGAGGCGATCGAGCCGGGGAAGCCCGGGGCGCTGACCTCGAAGATCGGCCCGGTGTAGTAGTCCAGCCCGCGCACCATTCTCGGCGTGAACACCACCCGCCCGGGCGGTAGCCCGCCGGTCAGCAGGAGCAGCCGGTCCACCTGCGCGAGCCCGGCCCGGCCGCGTTCGGTCCCGTCGAGCTGCTTGCGGATCCGCTCAGGGTCCTCGGCGACCAGATCGGCGACCAGCGCGGCCGCGGTGTCGTCGGTCAGGCCGGCTCGGCCCAGCTCCGCGGTGACCGCGTCGGGGGCCAGCTTGTCCAGCTTGTCCAAGGTGATCAGGACCCGGACCGCGAGCTTTTCGGGTACGCCGTAGGCGTCGAGCAAGCCGAAGAGCGCCTGACGGGAGTTCAGCTCGAAACGGAACTCCGGCACGCCCAGGGCGATCAACCCGTCGTTGACGGCCAGCAGCGTCTCCACGTCGGCCAGCGGCGACGCGGATCCCACGGTGTCCAGGTCGCATTGGGTGAACTCACGGAACCGACCCCTGCCCGGCCGGTCGGCCCGCCACACCGGACCCAGCGCATAGCGGCGGTAGGGCATCGGCAGTCGGTTGCCGTGGGTGGCCACGACCCGGGCCAGCGGCACCGTGTGGTCGTAGCGCAGGGCGAGGTCCGCCTCCCCCGAGGCCTCGTGCTCGCCGCGTCGAAGGATCTTGAAGATCAGCTTGTCGCCCTCGTCACCGTACTTGCCGGTCAGCACCTCCAGCCGTTCGAACACCGGCGTCTGCAGCGGCTCGAAGCCGTACGCCTCGAAGGCCCCGCGCACCGCGGCGAACGCGTGCTCCCGGCGGCGGACGTCCGCGGCCAGGAAGTCACGTGTGCCGGACGGCGGCTCGACGGCCTGCGCCATGGCTCGACACTCTCCTCACTGTGGACCCGGAAGCGGGGTGGCGGACGCGGCGGACGCGGACGACGCGGACCACTGCCACCCCGGGCCACCATTGTGTCAGTGCGGTCGAGCCGGATCCGGGATGCGGGTCCCCGTGCGGTGTGGTTGCCTCCCGCCAGGGGAATGCCGGGTGCGGGTATCCGTCGCGCGGCCGAGGATGCAACGGACGGGGAGAGCATGCGCTGCTTGGTGCTGGGGGCGACCGGTTACGTCGGTGGCAGGCTGGTGCCCCGGCTGCTCCAGGCCGGCCACGAGGTGCGCTGCCTGGTTCGCGACCCGGCCCGGGCGACCGAGCTGACCCGGCTGCCCGGGGTGCGCACCGTGGTCGGCGACGTGCTCGACCCGGACTCGGTCCGCACCGCCACCGAGGGCGTCGACGTCGTCTACCACCTGGTGCACTCGCTGGCCCGGGCAGACTTCGGGGATGTCGATCGGGTCGCCGCGCAGAACGTGGCACTGGCCGCGGTCGGGCGCGCCCGCCAGATCGTCTACCTCGGCGGGCTGCGCCCGTCCGGCGCGCTGTCCCGACACCTGAGTTCCCGGGCAGAGGTGGGCGACGTCTTCCTCGCCGGCCCTGTGCCAGCGGTCGTGCTGCAGGCGTCGATGATCATCGGCTCCGGGTCGGCCAGCTTCGAGATGCTGCGCCACCTGGCCGAGCGGTTGCCGGCCTTGCCCGGACCGAGGTGGCTGGACAACGAGACCCAGCCGATCGCCATCGCCGACGTGCTGCACTACCTGGTGGCGTGTGCGGACCTGGCCGAGCCGCTGGATCGCCCGGTGGACATCGGCGGCCCGGAGGTGCTGACCTACCGCGACCTGATCGCCCGGTACACCAGGATCGTCGGCCTGCCCACCCCGATCTGGGTGCCGACCCCGATGTTCCCCACCGGGCTCTCCGCGCTCGCGGTGTCCGGGTTGACCCCCATCTCCGCGGCCGTGGCCGAGCCGCTGCTGGAGTCGCTGGTCCACCCGATGGTGTGCCCCGACGGCGGCCCGCCGGGACTGCTGCCCGACCCGCCGGACGGGCTGCTGGACTTCGAGGAGTCGGTACGGCGGTCGCTCGTCGCCGGCCCGCCGGCGCCGGTCGGGGCGGGAGACGACGCCGATCCGGGGCTACCGGCCACCCACGATCCGGCCGGCTCCGGCGGACCGGTGTACGTCGAGGAGCGCCGGTTGGCCAGCACCGCTCGACCGGAGGTGCTCTGGGGGGTCATCGAGGGAATCGGCGGCGACAACGGCTGGTACTCGGTGCCCTACGCCTGGCAGCTGCGCGGGGTGCTCGACCGCGCGCTCGGCGGGGTTGGCGCCTACCGGGGCCGGCGTGATCCGGCCACCCTGCGCGACGGCGAGGTCCTCGACTGGTGGCGGGTCGAGCGCGTCGAGCAGGGTCGGCGGCTGCTCCTGCGGGCCGAGATGCGCCTGCCCGGTACCGCGTGGCTGGAGATGGCCGTGACGAAGGCGGCAGGCGGCAGCGAGTATCGCCAGCGGGTGACCTTCCGGCCGACCGGGCCGGCCGGCCACCTCTACTGGTGGGCCCAGCGGCTCGGTCACGAGGTGGTGTTCGGCGTGATGGCCCGGCGGCTGGTGCGGGCGGCGGAGCGGCTGCCGGTGACCTGACCGTCAGGTCGACCGTCATCGGAAGGCTTGGCCGGGAGCTGACTGTCCGTGACCGGTCGGTCGACGGCCGGCCGGCCGGTATGATCAGAAGATGGCCGTACCCGGCGCCGCGCGATCCCGCATCCCTCGCCGGGCTCCCGGCGAGGTGCGGGAGCTGGTGCTCGGCGCCGCGAGAGAGCTGTTCGCCCAGCACGGGTATCCCGGCACCAGCACCAAGCGCATCGCCGAGCGGGCCGGCGTCGCCGAGGCGCTGCTCTTCCGACATTTCGGCAGCAAGGCACAGCTGTTCCGCGAGTCGGTGGTCGACCCGCTGATCGGGTCGCTGCAGGGCTACGCCGACCGGTGGCTGTCCTACCAGGGTCCGCACGAAGCGCCGCAGCCGGTGCGCTCGTTCGTGGACACCTTCTTCGGTGCACTCTCGGACAAGCGAGGGTTCGCCATGGCGCTCACCGCCGCGTCGAACTACTTCGACGACGTCGTCCAGGACGCCGGAGCAGCACTCGCCGACGCGCTGCGGGCGATCGAGCAGGTGGTGGTTCAGGAGGCCGCGCGATTCGGCTACCAGGGGCTGAATCCACCGGTCACCGCCCGGGTCGGGATGGGCTCGGTACTCGGGGCCGCAGTGCTCCGCGGCTGGGTGTTCGGGTCGACCGGGCGCACCGTCTCCGACGAGCGGATCACCGCCGAGCTCGAACAGTTGATGATCCACGGTGTGCGCGGGCGCCCCGCCCGGTAGGCGTTACCCGGCTTGGGAGCGCTCGAGCTCGGAAAGCGCCGTGCAGCGCCGAGGCGTGCGAGGTGCGGTATGACCGTAGGATCGCTCGGGTGGCAGCCGAAACGCACCTCGAGATGACGAAACCCAGGCTGCGTCGGACGTCGCAGGAGATCCGGGGTCTGCTGCTCGCGGCCGCCGCGGGATACTTCGCCCGCAACGGGTACGCCGGCACGAGTACCCGGGCCATCGCCACTGAGGCCGGAGTGTCCGAGACGCTGTTGTTCCGTCACTTCGGCACCAAGTCGGGGCTGTTCGAGGTCACCACACTGGACCGGTTCCGGGTGGTGGTGGATGAGTTCGTGGCCCGCTGGGACCGTCGATCCTCGGTCGCCGGCGAGGAGGAGGCGCACGCCCGCGCCTACCTGGCCGCCATGCTGAAGCTGGTCCGGGCGCAGCGCGGGGTGATGTTCGCGTTGCTGACGCTGGACCGCGACGAACCCGAGGTCGAGGCCATCCAGGCGGCCGCGATCGAGGCGTTCGAGAAGCTGCTGGTCGCGGTGACGACCCATGTGCTCACCGACGGCGGTGGCACGCTGTGGCCCGGGGTGGATCCGGAGGTCACCGCTCCCGCGGTGGCCGCGGTGGTGCTCTCCGTCACCTTGTTGGACGGGTGGCTGTTTCCCCCGGGCTCCGCCCGTCCGCCGACCGGTGTGGTGGACGACGAGGTGGCCACCTACGTGTTGTACGGGGTCGGTGCCCGACCGCACTGAGCCCGCCGGCGCCGACGCCTGACCCGTTCGTGTGAGCGGTGCCACGGGTGCGCCGGGAGCGGCGTCCGTGGTCGGTCGGCCAGACTGACCGGCGGCAAGAGACACGAGCACGCCCGCCGGCCGGTGGGTCGGTTGTGGGAAGGGACGAACATGGACATCTCTGGAGCATCGGCGATCGTCACCGGAGGGGCCTCCGGGCTGGGGGAGGCCACAGCCCGGCTGCTGGCCGAGCGTGGGGCCAAGGTCGTGGTCTTGGACCTGCAGGAGGACCGGGGGCAGCTGCTCGCGAAGGAGATCGGTGGCGCGTTCGTCAAGGCGGACGTGACCAGCGAGGAGCAGGTGCAGGCGGCCGTGGCGGCGGCGTCGGAGATGGGTCCGCTGCGAGTGCTGGTGAACAGCGCCGGACTGGGCAAGGCGGGCCGGATCATCGGCCGTGACCTGTCCCCGATGCCGCTGGAGCAGTTCGAGTTCGTGGTGCGGGTCAACCTGGTCGGTTCGTTCAACTGCGCCCGGCTGGCCGCGTCCGCCATGGCCGCCACCGAGCCGCTGGCCGACGGGACCTCCCGCGGCGCGATCCTGAACACCGCATCCGCCGCCGCGTTCGACGGCCAGATCGGGCAGACCAACTACTCAGCGTCCAAGGGTGGCGTGGTCGGCATGACCCTGCCGATGGCCCGCGACCTCGCCCGGCACGGCATCCGGGTGAACACCATCGCCCCTGGGCTGATCGACACCCCGATCTACGGCTCCGGGGAGAAGGCCGAGGCATTCAAGGCGAAGCTCGGCGAGAGCGTGGTCTACCCGAACCGGCTGGGCAGCGCCGACGAGTTCGCCTCGATGGCCGTCGAGGTGCTCACCAACGATTACATGAACGGTGAGACCATCCGGCTCGACGGCGCGATCCGGATGCCCCCGCAGTAGTCCGCCACGGGTTCGGGAATCGAGCGTCAGTACCGGCGGGGGCGGCTTCAGTCGTCGGAGTCGTCCCCGTCGTCGGAATCGTCCCCGTCGTAGGAATCATCGTCGCTGTCGTCGCTGTCGTCGCCGTCACCCGAGTCGTCTCCGTCGTCGGACCCGTAGGTCACAGCACCTTTTCCGCCGGTCGGTCCGGAGGGCGAACGGCCGTCGTAGTCCTCGCCCGGAGAGGTGACGACCTGCACCTCGTCTCCGATCTTGAGCAGGTTGAACCACTCCTCGGCGGTGCCCTGGGCGAGCCGGACACAGCCGGCGGAGGCGTTGTCCAGGGTGCCCTGGTGGATGGCGATGCCTCCCGGGGCGAAGAACACCGCGAACGGCATCGGGGCGCCGGTGCAGCCCGGAGTGCCCTTCTTGCATCCCTTCGGGACGAAGAACTCGTTGCTCTTGTGGTCCTTGCTCTTCCGGTTGACGCGGAACGTGCCGAGCGGGGTCTGCTTGCCCGCGCCGCCGCTGCTGATGTTGACCGGGCCGCGGATCACCTTGCCGTTCTCGGCGATCCATCCGGTCTGGTCGTCGAGGTCGATGCAGACCCGCGCGCTGGTCGTGCAGGGGGTGCCGGAGAGCTTCTCGCCACTCGCGGCGAACGCCGGGACCGACACATAGGTGGCCAGGGCGCAGGTCACCGAGAGCACGCCCCCGGCCACGATCGCCACCCGACGCCGGCCGCTCATCATCCCACTGCTCAACGCGCATCCTTCCAAGCCATGTGGTGGACCCGCCCCGGTACCCGGTGCGTGATGTCCACCTCCCTTGATCAGTCAACGACCGAGAGCAACTCTGGAAGCGCGGTCCGCGACGGAAACCTGAGGACTTCCCTCATCGGGTGGTTGCGGATGGCGCCGTCGGGGTGCTAGCTGGCGAGTTCGGTGACCGAGGGGTGCGCGACGTTTCCGTGTCACTCGATCGGGTAACCGAGCGCCGGTCAACTGCGGGCGAGCACCAGTCGGGCGGCTCCCGGCTGAACTATCGGCGAGCTGTCGGGAGGCGAGATGCGGGCGGTGGCGACGAGTGCGACGGCGAGGGGTGCGGCGGCGACGAGTGCGGCGGCGAGGGGTGTAGCGGCGAGAGGCGCGGCGGCGACAGGTGCGGTGGCGACGGGTGCGGTGGCGATGCGGGCCGGCCGCGGGATTCGCCGCCGGGCCGCCGACCGCCCGGCAGCGAGCGGTCGTCGCACGGTCGTGGTCGACGACGCGTGGAATGCCCGGCACCGGGGCGAGGGCGCTCTGCAGCGCGCCGACCGCAACTTCGCCGACCTGCTCCAGGAGCTTCGGGTGACCCAGACCGGGGTGCAGATCCTGTTCGCCTTCCTGCTGGGCATGTGTTTCACACCGAGGTTCGACCGGGTCACCGAGTTCCAGCGCGACATCTACCTGGTGACGTTGGTCTGCTCGGCGCTGACCGCCGCCCTGCTGATCGCACCGGTCGCGGCCCACCGGCTGCAGTTCCAGCGTGGGCGGAAGGCGGAGCTGGTCCGGATCGTGCACCGCTGCGTGCTCGCCGGGCTCGCCGCGCTGTTGGTGACCGTGACCGGGGCGATCCTGCTGGTGCTCGACGTGGTCCTCGGCGGCCGGTGGGCGGTCGTCGGCGCATCGGTGGTGGCCGGCTGCTTCGTCGCCCTGTGGCTGGTGCTGCCGAGCTGGCCGAGCCTGGCCCGGACCGCTCGGCGCGGGGGGCTCCGGGCGCGCCGTGCGCGGTTGCCCCGATCGGGGGTAGCAGGGCCGCGGTCGGAACACCCAGGCTCGGGGCCGGGTTGTGCGGCACGAGCAGTCGAGACTAATGTTCGTACAACTCGGCTGTCCACGCCGAACCGTCACCGCACCTCGGAGTACTGATGACCAGCACCCTCGCGCCCGCCACCATCGACGCAGGCTCTCTGCGGGTCGAGCTGTCCGCCGACCCCGACCTCCGCCTGCTCGACGTCCGGACCCCGGGTGAGTTTCAGGCCGGCCATATCGCGGGCGCGGTCAACGTCCCGCTCGACCAGCTCGACCCGTACCTCGACGACATCGCCTCCTCCGGCGGTCGTCTGGTGCTGGTCTGCCAGGCCGGGGGGCGGGCGACCCAGGCCGCGGGCAGGCTGGCCCGCGCCGGCGACCGCAAGCTCGCGGTGCTGGAGCAGGGGATGAACGGCTGGGTCGCCTCCGGCGGTCCGGTAGCGCGTGCCGACTCCCAGGCCCACTCGCGGTGGGTGCTGGAGCGTCAGGTGCGGCTGGTTGCCGGCGGCATCGTGGCCGGCTCGATCCTGGGCAGCGTCTGGCAGCCCAAGCTGCGCTTCGTGGCCGGCGGGGTCGGGGCCGGGCTGGTCTTCGCCGCGGTGTCGAACACCTGCGCGATGGGCTCGCTGCTGATGAAGCTGCCCTACAACCGCCAGACCCAGTCCGACGTCGCCGCCGCGGTCGGACGACTTCGCGGCTGACCCCGGCGAGGTTCCGCGCGGGCTTGCGCGCTAGACCGACCGAGGATGCGCCACGATGACCACATGGCTGCCGAGACCACTGAGACCGCTAGGACCACTGAGACCGCTAGGGCCACTGAGACCACCGTGACAGGCTCCGGCAGCACGCAGACCTCACCGGTGTCGCTCTCCCTGGGCGGCCGGGCGCTCCCGCTGATCGGCACCGCCCGGATCTACGTGTGCGGGATCACCCCCTACGACGTCACCCACCTCGGGCACGCGGCCACGTTCGTCTGGGCGGACGTCGCCGGCTCGGTGCTGCGGCTGACCGGCGCTGAGGTCGAGTCCTGCCGCAACGTGACCGACGTCGACGACGTGCTCACCCGGGCCGCTGCCGAACGCAGCCGCCGCTACGACGAGTTCGCGGTGACCCAGGAGTACCTGTTCGACCGCGACATGGCGGCGCTGCGGGTCCGCCCGCCCACCCACACCCCGAGGGCGCATCGCTACGTCGACCGGGTGGTGCGGCTGGCGGCCGCGCTGATCGAGACCGGCCACGCCTACCACCGCGACGGCCAGGTCTACTTCCGCGGCCGGTCCGCCGCCGACCAGGATGGGCACCACGAACCGGCGCCGGCCGACCAGCACGGCGAGTTGGCGGACGAACCAGGCCGGGACGATCCGTTCGACGTCGCGGTGTGGCGCCGCTCGCGGGAGGGCGACCCGGCGTGGCCCAGCCCCTGGGGGCCAGGCCGTCCGGGATGGCACGCCGAGTGCGCGGCGATTGCGACCACGGTGCTCGGCGCCGCCGTCGACCTGGTGGTGGGCGGGGCCGACCTGGCCTACCCACACCACTGCTACCAGGCCGCGATGGCCCAGGCGGTCACCGGCGTCAGTCCGTTCGCGCGAGAGCGGCTGTCGGTGGGCACGGTGCGAATCGGCGGGCGCAAGATGGCCAAGTCCACCGGCAACCTGGTGCTGGTGTCCGACCTGCTCGCCCGGAACTCCGCGTCGGCGCTGCGGCTGCTGCTGCTCGACCGCGACTGGCGGCAGAGCTGGGACTTCGACCCGGTCGACCTCGGCCCGGCCGCTGACCGGGTGGAGCGGCTGTACTCGGCCGCCGGGCGGAGGTCGGGAACCGAGGCGGCGGTCGGGGAGATCTCGACGGCCCTGCTGTCCGACCTCGACACCCGGCGGGCGCTGGACATCGCTGAGCAGGACGGTGGTGCCGCGGCCCGGCTGGTCCTGCGGATCCTCTCGCTGGGCTGAGTCGACCCAAGGTGCCGGGCCGCCGCTGAGGCTGCCCCGGCTCGGCGGCCTCCGACCTCGCCGCCTCCCGCCCGCCTCGGCTGGCCTGTCGGACCGGCCGCATAGACTCGGGGCGTGGCTGGTCGGATCCGAGATGCGGACATCGCGCAGGTCCGCGAACGGGCCCGGATCGAGGAGGTCATCGGCGAGTACGTGGCGCTGCGCCGGGCCGGCGCCGGCTCGCTGAAGGGACTCTGCCCGTTCCACGACGAGAAGACCCCGTCGTTCAGCGTCCGGCCCACGCACGGCACGTTTCACTGTTTCGGCTGCGCCGAGGGCGGCAGCGTCATCGACTTCGTGATGAAGATCGAGCACCTGGGGTTCGTGGAGGCGGTGGAGCGGCTGGCCGACCAGGTGGGCGTGCGGCTCACCTACGAGGGCGGCGGGTCGTCGGTGCAGCGCGACCGCGGCACCCGTAGCCGGCTGTTGGAGGCCAACCGGAGGGCGGCGCAGTTCTACGCCGAGCGGCTGCGCACCCCGGAGGCCACCCCGGCGATGCGGTTCCTGACCAGTCGGGGGTTCGACGCCGCGTCGGCCGAGCAGTTCGGCTGCGGGTATGCCCCGGCCGAGTGGGACGGGCTGACCAAGCACCTACTGGCCGGCGGTTTCGGGCTGGAGGAGCTGATCAAGGCCGGCTTGTCCAAGGAGGGCCGGCGTGGCCCGATCGACCGCTTCCGCCGTCGGCTGCTGTGGCCGATCCGCGACCTGGGCGGCGACGTGGTCGGCTTCGGTGCGCGCCGGCTGTTCGACGACGACCCGATCGAGGCGAAGTACCTCAACACCAGCGAGACGCCGGTCTACCGCAAGACCCACGTGCTGTTCGGCCTCGACCTGGCCAAGCGGGAGATCGCCCGCCGGCGCCGGGTGGTGGTGGTCGAGGGCTACACCGACGTGATGGCGATGCACCTGGCCGGCGAGCCGACGGCCGTCGCCTCCTGCGGCACGTCCTTCGGCACCGAGCACGTCGGGGTGCTGCGCCGGCTGATCGGTGACGACTCGTTCGACCTCGGCGAGATGATCTACCTGTTCGATGGCGACGAGGCCGGCCAGGCCGCGGCGATGAAGGCGTTCGACGGTGAGCAGCAGTTCGTCGGGCAGACCTTCGTCGCGGTCGCCCCGGACGGGCTGGACCCCTGCGAGCTGCGGCAACGCTCCGGCGACGCGGCGGTGCGTGATCTGGTGGCGCACCGCGAGCCGCTGTTCGAGTTCGCGATCCGCCGGATGCTGCGCGAACACAACCTGGACCGCCCGGAGGGCCAGGTGGCCGCGCTGCGCCAGACCGTGCCGGTGGTGGCCCGGATCAAGGACCGGTCGCTGCGCGAGCGCTACGCCAGCCGGCTGGCCGAGTGGACCGGCTGGGCGGAGCTGGATATGGTGCGCCGCCGGGTGCGCGAGGAGGCCGGCGAGTCGGAGGATCCGCGCCGGGCCGGCCGCCGCGCGGGGTCGATTGCCGGGGCCCCGCCGCCGGCGCGCAACGACCCCCGGCTGCACCTGCAGCGGGAGGCGCTGAAGGCGGCCCTGCAGTCGCCGGCGGTAGCTGGCCCGGCGTTCGACGAGCTGCCCGTCGAGGGGTTCAGCCACCCGGCGTTTGCCGAGGTCAAGCTGGCCATCGACGAGGCCGGTGGGGTGTGCGGGGAGGCGCGCGGGCAAGCCTGGCTGGAGGCGGTGTCCACCCGCTGCACCGAGCAGTCCCGGCGGCTGGTCACCGAGCTCGCGGTCGAGCCGATGGAGCTCCCGCGCCGGGGCGTCGAGGAGGGCCGCTACGTGGGCAGCGTGATCGCCGGCGTCCGGCTGGCGCTGGTCGAGGCGCAGATCGCCGAGCTGAAGGGCCGGTTGCAGCGGATCAACCCGGTGGAGGACGCCGAGGCGTCGCACCGGCTGTTCGGTGATCTGATACCGCTGGAGCAGTACCGGATCGCGCTGCGGGAGAAGGCCGAGCGGTGAGATCCGGGGTCTCGGCGACCGTCGGGGAGGTGCGGTGCGGCTGATCGAACGACTGCTCGGGCGGCCGGCGCTGCCGGCCGGTCTGGCCGGGTCGCTGGACCCGGACGAGCACGTGCTCGCGGTGGCGGTGCTGCCGGCCGGGGAGATGCTGACCGCCACCTCGCACGGGATCTGGTTGCCCGAGCGGCGTCGGGTGGGCTGGCACCTGGTCAGCCGGGCGGGTTGGGCGGACGGGCTGCTCACCCTGGTCGAGGCAGGCGAGGAACCGGCCGGGGCCGCCGTGCTGCTCACCGACCTGCCGCCGCGCCGGCTGCGGCTGACCGAGCCGGGCAAGGTGCCCGAGGTGGTGCGCCGGCGGGTCGACGACTCGATCCGCACCCGCCACCACCGCGAGCTGCCCGGCGGCGGCGCCTGGTTCGTACAGCGCAAGGTCGCCGGCCGCGACGGGTTCCAGCTGCAGGTGCGGGCAGACCCGGGCACCGATCTCGACGTGGTCCGCCGGGTCGCCGCCGAGGTGGCCGCCGCGCTGCCCCCGCCGCCGACCGAACCGCCGGCCGGGCCGCAAGCCGGGCCGCCGACCGGGCCGCCGGGCGGGTCGCAAGCCGGGCCGCCGACCGGGCCGCCGGGCGGGTCGCAAGCCGGGCCGCCGGGCGGGTCGCAAGCCGGGCCGCCGGGCGGGTCGCCAGCCTCGTGACGGTCAGCTGGAATCCGGCCGCCTACCTCGCGTTCGACAACCACCGGTCCCGCCCGTTCCACGACCTGCTGGCCCGGATCGGGGCGACAGTGCCGCGCCGGGTGGTCGATCTGGGTTGCGGCCCCGGGCACTTGACCGGGCTGCTCACCGCCCGCTGGCCGGCGGCGGAGGTCGACGCGTTGGACTCCTCGCCGGACATGGTGGCCGCCGCCCGCGGCCGGGGCCTTCCGGCCCGGCTGGCCGACGTGCGCGACTGGCGGCCAGGTCCGTCCGACGATGTCGTGGTCGCCAACGCGGTGCTGCAGTGGGTCCCCGGGCACCGTGAGCTGCTAGCCGAGTGGGTCGGCCTGCTCCCGACCGGCGGCTGGTTCGCCCTGCAGGTGCCGGGCAACCTCGGCTCGCCCTCACACACGCTGATCCGTGAGCTGCTGGCCTCGCCGAGCTGGCGTGGCCGGGTCGCGGCGCGCGAAGAACTCGCGGTGCATACCCCCGCCGAGTACGCGAACACCCTGGTCGAGGCTAGCGCGCGCACCGACGTGTGGGAGACGACCTACCTGCACCGGCTGGACGGGCCGAACCCGGTGCTGGCCTGGGTGACCGGCACGGCGCTACGCCCGGTGCGCGCCGCCCTGGACGACGACGAGTGGGACCGGTTCCGCGCCGAACTGGCGCCCAGGCTGCGCGCGGCGTACCCGGCGCGGGCGGACGGCACCACCTGGTTCCCGTTCCGCCGGATCTTCGCGGTCGCCCACCTCGGCTGAAGCTCAGCCCCGGTGCTGGCCGTTGCCGTTGGTGTTCGTGGCGGACGAGCGACGCCCAGCGGCGCCCGCCTTCACCGTGTCCACCACCTTGGCCTTGGCCACGCCCGCAGCGCCCTGCACCGCCGGGTGGTCGGCCACCCGCCGGTAGGTGCGGGACATCTGCTCGTAGCGCTCACGGCCGGCCCGGGCGCCGAGCACGTAGCCGACTGCCGCGCCGAGCACGAACGGGATCATCACGGCTTTGCTCCTTCGGGACGGCTGAGGTGACTGGCGATGACAGCTCGGGACCATCCTGCCGCGGCCAGCCGCCCGGTGCTCGACCTCGGGAGGCCCTGCGGGCGGCGACGGACCGTGCGCTATCGTTGGCAGCGCCGGAGGCGATGCCGTCCGGCCATAGCGGTCCTCCGTAGCTCAATTGGCAGAGCATGCGACTGTTAATCGCAGGGTTACTGGTTCGAGTCCAGTCGGAGGAGCTCTCACCAGCAGGAATGTTATCGCACTACAAGTGGTTGATCTTCGATCCCACAACTTTCCCACATGATTCACCTTGCTCAAGATCGTTTCAGAGGTGGGTCGCTACCAGTTTGCCGGAATCTCTCAGTGCACGCCGTCTGCGGCGCTCCATCCAAAGATCGATCAAAGCGGGCCGCGGTCACAGGCCAAGCTCGCTGACCTGCAGGTGGTCGTCCGGGCCACTCAGTCATCGGATGTAGTTCCCGCAACAGCAAGCGACGCTGCCAGCTCCGACGAGTTGTCCGGGCTGCATGTCGTACACGGTCTTCGTCGTCCAGCCGGTGCGTGGCCACGCGGCCAGTGGCGCATAACGCCTGCCTATGCAGATTCCCTTTTGGTCTCCAGCCAGACGACCACGTCGCTGCGCTTGAACCGGAGGTGCTTACCGATCCGGTAGGCGGGAGGCCCACTACCGGTCGTCCGTTGCTTGTACGCGGTGGCCTTGGTGATCTTGAGCATGGCGCAGAGCTCGTCCAACGTGAGCAGCTCGTCCAGGGGATTACTCGAGGCCAAGGTCATCACCGTTGTCCGCGCTGTGGTCGAGCTCGTGAATGTCCCGTTCGATTGTCTGGCGGTGCTCGATGAGGGTGGGGTGGATCAGGTATCCGTCGCCGCGGATGTAGAGCTCGGTGGCGATGTCGGTGTCGATTGGGAGTATGTGTCCGCTGTGACCGGTGTGGTCGACGGTGGCGTCACCGCGGTCGGTGGAGATGTTCCAGCGATCCGTCTGCTCGGCTGCGGGTTGGATGTGAATGACGGTGGCGCGGTGGAGGCGGATGCCGTCGGGGTGTGGGTCGAGCCAGGCGAGGTTCTGCCCGGCGCTGTAGGGGCGGTTCACGGCGAGCTCCTAGCGGGTGGGTGGCCGGGCTGGGTCGACCCTGATCTGACGGCTCGTCCGTCGGTGGCGACCGCGACGTTGCCGGCGCGGACGGTTCGGATGTCGGCGCGGAGTTGGGGCCAGTCGGGTCGGTGGTTGATGTCGATGGTGCGGGCGCGGATGGGTGGGAGGTGGCGGTGGATGACGATGACCTGGCCTTTGGGGAGGCCGCGGATGTCGCCGGGTCGGTAGGTGGGGACGGTTTCGGTGCCGACGGATGTGCGGCCGGGGCCCATGAAGGTGTCGGTGTGGTGTTGCCAGCGGGGGCGGTCGTGGTGGCCGGCGAGGGTGGAGAGCCATTCGAGTGCTCGGGCGTCTTTGAGCGCGCCCCAGGCGGTGAGGGTGGTGGTGTTGTCGAGTAGTTGGCGGGCGCGGGTGGGGGTGAAGGTGTCCTCGAGTTGGGCCAGCGATTGGGCGGCCCAGTGGATGATGACGCCGCGTCCAGCGGAGTCGGAGATGACGTCGGGTAGCTCGGGCAGGGGGGTGGCGTTGGGGAGTTCGTCGAGGACTGCGGTGGCGGGCGGGTCGAGCCGTCGGCTGGGTCGGGTGAGGGCGAGGTCTTGGGCGGTGGTGAGCCAGTGGTCGGCCAGCGCGGTGAGTAGGGGTGCGGCTTGGGCGGCTTGGTGTTGGCCGGCGATGAGGAACAGCGAGCTGTTGTCGGTGATGAATTGGGCGGCGTCGAATCCGTGGCCGGGTTCGGGGGTGCACAGGTCGAGCAGGGTGGGGTTCATGAGGGGTTCGAGGACGCGGCGCACGCTCATCCAGACGGCGTCGGCGGTGCGGGCGACCATTTCGGTTTCGGCGCGCAGGTTGGCCGACAGTGCGGGGTAGTAGTGGTTGAGCAGCTGGACCGGTTCCAGGGATGGTGGTTTTTCGGTGGCCCAGCTGACCACGGAGTGCATGGCCCGGCCGGTGAGCGCGGCGGCGAGCAGATAGGCGGACAGGACCATGGTGGCGCGTTCGCGGAAGACCCGGTCATTCCCGGCCGAGCCGCCCCCGCCGGCTTCGACGGTGACGGCGGCGGCTTCGACCATGGCCCGGGCGCGGCGGTAGGCGATGGCCGGGTCGGCGCAGCCGGTGACGGGGGACCAGCGCAGCTGCGCGGGCCAAGAGACGGTGCCGGTGGCGTCGTAGACCAGGACGGGCCCGGCGGCTGGTCGTCGGGTGCGGGCGAGGCCGGCGAACTCGATGAGGTCGGCTTTGGTGGTGGAGCACAGCAGCGGGCCGGGGGCGTCGATGGCTTTGTGGGCCAGGTCGCGGCGGGTCTTGCCGGACTGGGTGGGCGCGAGCGTGCCGGTCGGGTTCTCGAAGGGCACCCACATCCGGCCGGTCGGGCCCCGGTGTAGCGGTGCGGCCAGCTCGGTGATGGGTGCGTTGCGGCGTTGTGCTGGGGAGAGCGAAGGCCGGGTCCAGGTCGCGGTCCGGCGCGCGGCGGTGGGGGAGAGCTCCTCGCGGATCTCGGCCCGGCTGGCGTGCCCCGCCTGCGTCGGTCCCCATACCCGCCACATCGCGATGAGCAGGCTCACGGTCACCCCGAGGCTGACCAGCAGGGTTCCCAGCGCGACAGCCCAGTAGAGCCCGGCGTGCCCGTCGAGGGCTTCGGCCCAGGGTGGTCCGAACGCGGTGGCCGGGTTCGTCGGGTCGATCAGCAGTCGAATCGCGCGAGCCAGCCAACCGCCGGCGGGTGGCAGCGTCGCGGACCGACCGGACAGCCAGCTGGTCGCCGCACCAGCCGCCATGAGCGCCCCGACGACCGTCGCGATGACGGCGCCGATACCGCCGAGCACCGAGCACAGCATCAGGTCGCGGTCGGCGGTAGGGCTGAGGCCGCTCGCCCGAAGCGTGCTCACCGCGTGCCCCGATCCGCGACAAGGCCATCGGGGCTTACCGAGGACGAGCGAAGGTTCCCTGGTCGGTGGCCGTCGAGGATGCGGAGGGCATCCCAGACGACTTGTGCTCGGCGTTTCTCGCAGCGCAAGTGCCGCTGGATGGCGCTGATGCTGGGCAGGCCGGTGTCGGCCCACGCGGTGAGCTCGCCGCGCCGCTCTGCCATTTTCACTTGAGACACCAGCTGCAGCGTCAGAGCCGTGTCTGGGGCAAGACGGATCGGTACCGAGTCGGTCGCGTCGATGCCGGCGCCGCCGGCGGTGAGGATGCCGGCGAGGAAGGCGGCGATCAGTGGCTGCAGCACGACCGCGATGACGATCAGCACCGGTGGGACCAGGTGTGCCAGCAAGGTGGCGAATCCCTGCCAGGAGCCGACGCCGGGTAGCACGCTGACGGTGTTCATCGCGACTGTGGCGATCAGCAGGAATGCCTCGAGGGCGTAGACCCGTCCGCTCTGGTCAGGAGGAGGGAAGGCCCGGTCCCACTGGGCGGCCTGGGCGGACACGGCCATGATGACCAGCAAAGGCAGGGAGAAGATCGGCTCGACGAGGTAGGCCAGCGCAGTCCCGTCGGGTCCGACGAGGGCATCGTGAACGCCGGCCGCGGTCCAGGCGATCCCCGCTACCGCGACGGCGATCAACGTGGCCGAGCTCGCGAAATGCGTGCGGTGCAGGCTGGCCAGCCGTGCGGTGGGGTCGAGCAACCGCTTGCGGCGGGCCAGTGCTCGGCGACTCCAGAGATGATCGGCGAGCTCCATGCGCGCCAGCCGGCTCTCCGCCCGACGGGCCCGCCCACTGAGCCGATCCTCGGCGATGGCGGCGGCCAGTCGCTGCTCGCGGCGCATGGCTCGCACCCGCGCGGCGGCTTCGCGGTCGGCGTCCTGCTCGCCGGTGGTGAGCTCGTCGAGCCAGCCGGGATCTCGCAGCAGCTGTGAGCGGGCCTTGGTGAGCGCGAGCTGGGTGCGTAGTTGCTCGAGGTCGGCTTCCGCTTCCGGGACGAGTCGAGGTTCTGCCTGCGCCGGACTCGGCTCCGGGTGTTCCGCGCCACTCGGCCATCGGTGCACGGGCGTGTCGGCGCCGGGCTCCGGGTCCGGCTCGTGCACGTGCGTTGTCGAAAGGGGCCCCAGCGTGGCGGGCTCGCCGGACCCGATCATCGGGTCCGCCAGGTGGAGAACTGATGGTCGTTCGCGATGGCGCCGGGCCCGACCAGGTGACCGAGGAAGGCGATGGTCGCCAGGCCCAGGTTGCGATCGTGCGCATCTCGTCCGCCGACTTGCGGACCGGCGATGGATCTGATCACGGGGTGCCTCCTTGAGCGAGTAGCGGGAGGGCGCTCGGCCCGACCGGTGCGGGGGAGAGAACTCGGCGGATGGAGACGACCTTCGGCGCCCAGCCACGCAGTGGCTCGACGATGACGCCGCGTTTGGCGTCGTAGGCGTTGATGACCAGTCCAGACCCGGCGTAGATGCCGACGTGTCGTGGATTCGCCGCGGTGCCGAGGGAGCCGGCGGTAAAGAGCAGGTCGCCCGGCTGGGCCTGGTCCAGGCCCGGGACCGGGGCGCCGTCGTGGACCTGGGTGGAGGTGGTGCGGGAGATCGGCGTGCCGGCGGCGGCCGCCGCGGCCTGAGTGAGGCCGGAGCAGTCGAACGCCGCGGGCCCGGTGGCTCCCCAGACGTAGGGCTTGCCGAGCTGGGCGATAGCGAATGCGACCGCCGCCCGTGCCCGGGGGTCGGTGGGCAGATGAAAGCCCGGGGGCATGGCTTTCGCGCCGTTTCCGGGGGGCAGCGGAATGTCGGACCCGCCCTGGTCGGGGCATCCGAGCCGGCCAAACACCGCCGGGCTCGCGGCGGTGTCGGCGACGCCCGGGGTGGTCGGGATCGGGTTGTCGGGCCCGGTCCAGAAGCGGGCCACGAGGGCCTCGGCTGGGGCTTCCTGGGGCGCGTAGGCGGCAGGGAACGCTGATCGCTGCACGGCCTGGGCGGCCTGGCCCGGGGGCGTCGTGGCCCAATCCGGGAGTGCCATCAGGTGGTCGTAGAACTTCTTGGCAGACAGGGCGGGGTTCATGATCTGCTGCGGGGTGCCCCACCCTTGGGAGGGGCGTTGCTGAAACAAGCCGAGGGAGTCGCGGTCGCCGTAGCCGAGGTTGCGCAGCCCGGACTCCACGATCGCGGTCGATACCGCGATCACGGCCGCGCGGCGGGGCAGGGCGCGGCCGATGGCGCCTGCGGTGATGACCTGGGCGTTAGCGGTCTGCTCGGCCGACCAGGAGCGGGGCCCGATCTGCTGGGAGCCCCCGCCGGGGCCGCCGTCCCCGCCGCAGCCGCCGCCGATGAGGGCACCGCCCATCACCGAGGCGCCGATGACCCCGAGCGCGAGGACACCGCACAACAGCACGATCATTGCGACGCCGATCGATGCCATGACCAGCCGGGAGCGGGTGTCAGTCATGTGCGACCCGCAGCGCGTGGATGACGGTCTCGCCGTAGTTGCTCGGGCTGCACGGCGAGGAGTTCGAGCAGTTGGCCTGGGTGTAGGCCCCGGCCTTGAAGTAGGCGCCGGTGAACTCGCCGGGGACCCTGGCTACTGGCCGGCCGTTGTAGTAGGCCCAGATCATGCCGTCGGTAACCAGGTACGCCGCGGTGAACACCGTACCGAGCTGGTAGTCGGCGTCGACGAGCTGGTAATGGGGGTCGTCGCCATTGGTGACGTAGAGCTTGCTGCCCTCGACGCGGAACACCGAGACGTCGTCGGCGTCGTCGTGGATCTGTAGGCCGACCAGCTGCGGCTTGTCCTCGGGCAGCGCGGTGAAGGCCTCCATCACCGCGATCGAGTACGTACCGGAGCTGGACGACCAGGCCGCCGGTGAGCCGCCTTCGGTGAGCTCGCGCAGCTCCGACCTCGGGTAATCGGAACCCTTGGTGGTCGCGCCGGTGACGGGCGCGACGAACGTCACGCCGTCGCAACGCTGGGTCGGTCCGAAGAACTCGGAGGTGGCCTCCCGCAGCTCGCCGGGGAAGACCTCGGTCGGGGACTCGCTGTCACCGGCGGGCAGGGTGAGCTTCCAACGACGCAGGTCCAGGATCTTGGTGGCCGAGCAAGCCGTGCCGCTCGGCGTGATCGCTGGCCACGGTGCACTGGTCAACGCCAGCGCCATCGAGCCTGCACCGACGGGAAGCGCTTCATCAGCCGCCGCGACGCCGGCGGCGGCAACTGCGACCGCAGCGAGCAACTGGGTCAGCTGATACATGCTCGGGTTCCCTCTCGCGTGATGGTTGCTCAGTACGGCTCGCGGAGGGCCTGGAGACCCGGCCGCCAGGCCCTCCGGGCGAGCCCTTTCAGCAACTGCTGATTCCTTGGAAGCCGTGGCCGGAGTCGAAGTCGGTGAAGCCCTGACCAGGACTCAGGACGTGGCAGTCACCGTCGAACCAGTACCGATACGACGTGCGGACCCGTTGGGTGTCCTGGCACCGGTTCACGACGGTGATCCTGTCCTCGGTGTCGCCGAGTCTGTTCCGCTTCCGAGTGGAGTTGCTGTAGTCGACGCACGAAGGCGGGATCGTTCTCGACATGATCCGAGGCTTCGATTCGGTATTGACGACCATGTGCGAGTTGATCGCGGGCGGCCCGCTTCCGAGGATCAGAAGGCTCGCGCATACTGCTGCTGAGTGAATGTGCATCACGAATCCCTTCGGATCGCTATTCTGGCCACTAACCCTGCATCCAGCGCTCATTCGGGAAACATGCGACGTCCGCGTTCTCGCCAGGGTGGTCCCGCTCGAAGTCGCGGTAGCACCTTGAAACCGCCGATTCCTCGGGTGGCTCGACCTTCCGCTGCGCCCGCTCCGCTGACCGGTCACGAGTCATGTCCCGAAGCTGCTCCTGCCAGGTCGGGTCAGTCTCGCCCGCGCCCCAGACGTAGCCGGAGCTCCCACCACTGTCGGGACGCGGCTTGGGACGCGGCGGCCGCGGCGCGTGTCCGGAGAGTTCCGAGCTCGCCGCCGCAGACAGGTCGCCGGTAGCCTGATGACGGTCCTGCGAAGCAGGCAGTAGTGCGGCGGTGAATGTGACCGCTGCGGCAACAATTGCGGTTGTCAGTGCCGTTGGGGCGATCATTCGGGCACTTCTCTCGGGCATTGTGGTTCCTTTCGGGTTCGCTGAGATCCTTGCCATTTTGGGCAGGCTGGAGCGCCGACAGTGAGCGAAACTGCTCGAAATTAGTTGGTCACGTCAGCACTCGAAGGTTCATGTGCGAGTCAGGTGACCTCTCCTCTCCATCACGGGACCGCCGGCGGGATCGGGCGGGAACGCAGCTGGGCGTTGGTGTCGAACACAGCCAGCTCGGTGGGGGAGAGGACCGTCTGAACCTTGCAACCCGGGTGGTTCTCGATCTTCCACAGCGCCCGACCGGGCCGCTCCATGGCCCATCCGGTGATGACCTGCTGCTCCTTCTCCGACAGGCCGAAGTCGTCGGCCAGCTCGTCGGCCACCCGCGTGGACTGCCCGCACAGGATCCGGGTGGAGCACAGCGCGAGGAGGTCCTTGGCGATGGCCACCTCCTGCGAGCCGGCCGCACCCACCGAGAGCGGGTCGGACGGCTTGTGCATGACCAGGATCTGGACCTTCTTCTCCGCACGAGACAGCCGCAGGTCCGAGTCGACGGCCTGCACCGCGCGCAGGCCCAGGCGCATCTGGCGCCAGACCTCGTCGCGGATCACGATCCGTACCTCGCCGTCGTCCTGCAGGTCGGTGATCAGCGATGACCACGAGCCGAGGCAGGTCAGCGCGACAGCAACGGCCTGATCCCCGCGCGAACGCAGCAGCGACAGGTCCATCGACTGGATCGGCGCGTCCCAGTCGAGGTCGAAGTTGGTGTGCTCGTCGAACAACCCCGCCAGTGGGCCCGACACCAAGTTGGTGAGCGCGTCGGTCATCGGACGCAGGGTGTCCAGGAACTCCCGGCGGCCGGCGAACCGGGTGTCGGCGACCAACCCCTCGAACGGGTCGGCAAGACACCGCGCCACATCGGGAATGGTGATCGGGCGCAGCTCGGTGTAGCCATCCGCGGCGCCCACCAGCCGCCGGAGCACCTGGGACAGCACAGCCTCGTCAGTAACACTCGGGGCGTAGCCCTGTGCCTCGGCCAGCGCGACCAGCAGCTTGGTCCAGCGGCCCAGGACACCGGCCAGCTCCTCCCGTTGCCGCGCGGTCGACCAGGTAGGCCAACGGGCCGCGATCGGCCCGAGGTCGAGGGCGTTGAGCCGGGCACGGCTGCCGCGCCCGAGCTGGATGGGGGTGACACCCAGCCCCCGCAGCAGTGGCGTGTACTCGCCCTTGACGTCGCCGGAGATGAGGGTTTTGACCCCGAACAGCATCATCCGCAGCGCGAACGCCACCACGGTCGAGGACTTGCCTCGGCCGGGTTCACCGAAGATGACCATGTTGGGGTTGGTGGCGATCCCGCGCAGCACCCACTCCACCGGGTGGGCGTGGAACGCGCCCCCGGATAGCGCGTCGTAGCCCATCCGGGCTCCCACCGCTGGCAGCTGGTCGGCCGCGAGCAGTGGGAACAGCCCACCGATCTCACTCGTGGCCGCCTGGTAGACCACGAGCGGCGGTTCCACCGGTGCCCAGCCCTGGCCGGCCCGGGCATGGCCGCGCCGCGAGGCCAGCGGACGGTTGACTCGCTCGCGCACCGGCGCGACCGGCGGCCCGGCGCGCGTCGGCACCTGCCCGCCGAAGGTGCTCAGCAGCGACGCCGCGTCCCGAGTGCCGTTCGTGCGGCGACCCGCGGTGCGGCCGGCTGGGCCGCGGGTCACTGGAGGCTCCCGCGTAGCCGGGGAAGCCCGAGCCCCAGCGGCAGGCACGCGGCGACAAACGCGGAGTCCTGAGCCAGCTCGAGGCGCAGCAGCCGGAACCGGCCAGCTGCGTCGTGCTCCAGGCGCGCCGCGTGATCTTCGGCGTTCCAGTGGCTGGGCACGGTCACCGATGTGGCCGCGGCGAAGCGGACCATGGTGTGCCCGGCCGCCACGGCGGCCTCTTGCGCCCGCGCACCACCGGCGGCCCGTTCGTCCATCGCCGAGGTGGAGAAGCCCTTGCGTGCCTTGTAGTCGTTGACCACCGCCGAGCGGAATCGGTTGCTGCGCACGGCACGGGATGAGCGGCCCGCGCCGAGCACCTCGTAGTGCAGGGCGACGGTGCGGCGCTCATCGGCGGTCTTGACCGCCAGCAGCGGCCCGAGCGAGCCGAACACCGTCCCGGCCTCCGGCATGAGCACCGCGTAGGAGACGGTGGTGAACCCGTCGTGCACATAGGACCTCGGCGCGGCCGGTGGGGCCTGCGCCGGCCCGGCCAGCGCCCACGGCAGCCCCTCGACATCGGGCCGGGTCAGCGTGGTGTGCTGAAGCCCGGCAGCTTCCGCCGGGTTGAAGCCGGTGCGGATCGCTGAGGCCAGCGCGGGGCTGGACAGCCAGGACGCGGAGGTCACCCCGAGGGCCTTCACCGCGTCCTCGATGCCGTCCAGCACCCGGTAGAGCGCGTGGGCCCGACCGGCGACCCCGCCGCCGGCGGCCGCGGCCGGCTTGCGCAGCGCGGATTCCGTGCCCGATACGGTCAGGAACAGTTCGTGGCGGACCGCTACCGATCCGACCGCCTGGTCGAGCTCCGCGGTGGCCCGCGCCGCCAGGGGCGGTGCGTCCGCGCTTTCGTTGCGGGCGCGCCACACCCGGTACTCGGTGCCGTCGTCGGGCACGGTGCGTACCAGTAGTGACAGCCGATCCACCACGTCGCGGTGCCCGACCGACAGCAGCAGGCTTCCCAGGCGATTGGCCAGCAGCTCACACTGGGCGTCGGAGAGCATCCCGACACCGCCGTGGGTCAGCCGCGCGGTGGCGCCCCACCGGCCGTCACCGGTGTCGTGGATCAGGCAGACCCGTCCCTGTCCCCGAAAGGTGGGGCCGTCCGGGAACCCGAAGCGGGCAAGGACCCCCGGCAGGTCGGGCTCTCCGGCTGGGGCCGGGATCCCGGCGGCGGCGCGGGACTGCCAGGCCGACCAGCCCAGGGCGGCCCCGAGCTGGTGCAGCACCAGATGTCCTAGCCACCGCGCGGCTGGGCGGCCTCGCACCGGGAGCACCACCAGGGCGGCCAGGACGCTGCCGATGACCGCGAGCGCCAGCGCCTGGCGCCAGCGGCCAGCGGAGAATGCCAGCAGCACCGGCACGAACAGCATCAGGCAGGTGGTGGCCTGCGCCGGGGTCAGCCCCATGATCCAACCCACGCGCTCCCGATGGTTCAGCCCTCGGTACACCCTCGGGCCCGCTCCGGCCAGGGGCGTCGCGTTCGCCGTGCTCATAGGATCGCCGCCGCTTCCTCGATCTCCGCCGCCGAAGCGGCCCGGCCGCCACCGCCGCCACGTGGTCCACCTCGCGGACCGCCGCCACCGGGGGGCCGCGGCTGGCCACCAGGGCCAGGGTCAGGCGGCGGAGGTTCGGGCGGTGGGTCCTCACCCGGTCCGGTCGCACCTCCGTAGGTGCTCCCGCGAGGTCCCTGGTCCGCCGTCGCGCCGGTTGCCGAAGCTGACGAGGGCGGCGGAGGGGTCGCCTCCGACCAGCCAGCGCCGGCCGGAGCGGTCGAGGAACCGCCAGTGGTTCCCATCGGACCAGTCGACGTGCCGCCAGCGGCATCGAAGCGGGAGGTGTTGGCTGTCTCCATGGCACCGACGCCGCCGAACCCGCCGGCGGATTGCCCACCGGCGCCGCCGCTGTCTCCAGCGGGCTCGAGCAACCCGCCGATACCGGTGGTGGCACGCGAGGCGATACCCGAGAAGGCCTCACGCAGTCCGGCCCCGGCCTGGGTGTTCGGGTCGACGAACGCGAAGAGGCGAAACAGCGCGAACGGGCACAGCAACGAGACCGCGAGGACACCAATCCCCGCCAGGAGGCCGACGACACCGGACTGGCCGGCGAGGGTGGACACACCGAGCACCACCGTGAGGGCCAGCAGCGGCTTCATCGCGATCGCCGCAAGTGTCCAGCGCAGGGTGCGCCAGTACCAGGAGGCGGTGGCCTGGGCCAGCAACCCGGCGGCGGAAATCGGGATGGTGGCGACCAGGACGAGGATCGCCGCCTGTCGCCAGATGATCTCGATGGCGTAGCCGAGCGCGACGGGCAGCACACCGAACAGCCCGGCCAGGCCCAGCACCACCGCCTTGACCCCGTCGAGCGCTTGGGCGGAGGAGAAGGGAACGTGGGTCCAGGTGGCCGTGAAGTTGTCCGCCCGCAGCCCGGCGGACAAGATCGCGGTGGTCAATCCGTCGGCCAGTTCCAGCACGGCCACGACCCCGGCCACTGTGATCGCGAGCGCGATGCCGTAGGCGAACGGGCCGGTGGCGGCGTGCCACATGCCTCGGCCGCCGCGCGCCGCCGAGATGCTCAGCTGCCACAGGAACAAGCCGAAGGCGATGACCCCGGACAGCCACAGCAGCGTCGGCCACAGCGAGCCCAGCGCGACAACCGACGGCCCACCGGGAGCCGTGGGAGCGGCCTGGCCGCCGGTGGTGATGGTGAACGTCGAGAAGCTGTCAACCAGTCCGAACACCGCCTGCAGCACCTCCAGGCAGGCCACCCAGACCGAGCGCATCATTGAGTCCAACGCTGAGCTCATCGCACCGCTGACCGCATTGCCGATCGCCCCGCCGACGCCGGTCTGCCCGGGCACGGGGAGCGGGGCCGGCGGAGGTGGCGGCGCGGGGACCGGAGCAGGAGGAATGGCCGGCGCGAGCGGCATCCTGGGCGTCATCGGTCGATCGCCTGGAAACCGACGTTGATGCCGTCCTGACTGCCCGGCCACGCGTCGGGACTGGCGGCGGCCGCCGCACCGGGGCTGATCCGCCACGTGCCGCCGGTAGGGCTGGCAGGGTCGGCCAGGTAGCGCATCGCCTGGCAGTCACCCAGACCGATCGTGTTGATCACTCGCTCCTGGTAGCTCGTGGTCATCTCGCCGAGCACGCAGACCACCGCGTAACGGCCTCCGACGAGCACCCCTTTGATCTGCGCGTGCGTCGGGACGAAGGAGAACGACAGTCCGGGAATGGCGCCGGTGGGGGACAGGTGCGCCGTCGCGCGCAGCGTGGTCAGGACCGAGGTCAGCTTCGCGGCCGCCGCAGACGGAGCACCGGGGGCGGCCAGCGATGCGTAGGCGCGCTGGTACACATCTGGATCTCCGCCGCGCAGACCCTGGGTGGTCATCGCGGACAGCTGCGCGACGGCTCCCTCCGGGGTGCCGGGGAAGCCGCCGGCGATCCAGCCCCCACCGGCTCGGGGAGCGGGTAACCGCAGTGGCGGTAGGTCGGACTTGGGCGCGAGGGGCTGTGGCATGGCCGCCGCGAGGGGCAGATACGGCATCGGCCGGGTGGCCAAGGCGGTCTCGCCTGCCCAGTCCCAGCCGTCTTCGGTGTCGATCGAGGGTTGAGGGGAAGCCGGCGGGTGAGGGGTCAGGTCCCCGGTGATCAGCCACGCGGCCAGCAGCACCGCCAGCGCCAGGGCGGCGGCGAGACCGGCCAGGGTGAGGCGGGCGTTGCGGCGGGCGACCATTGCGGAGCCCTCTGGAATCATCGCGGACCGATCCGCTCCCAAGGTCGGTCCTGTCGTGATCCGCATCCGGCTCACCCGCCGGCGAAACTCGAGAGCAGCGTGTAGCCGGTGCCGTAGAGCAGGCCCCCGAACATGCTGCAGAGGATCATCGTGGTGCCCATCCGGCCGGCCCGGTGGTGATCCCAGACCCGGCCGCCGGCGTACGCGATCAGCCCGGCGAAGAAGCACGCGATCAGCGAGACTCCGGCACCCCACTTGATGTAGGAGACGACCTTGTTGATCGCGGTCGCGGCGTTCCCGGGGGGCGGTGCTGGCGCCGGATCCGGCGGCAGCGTCTCCGGGCCGGGGAGATGGGCGAGCGTAGTGATCAACTCATGGAGCAGATGCGAGCTGAGCATGGTGCGCCTTTCTCGGCGAAGTGGGGGCGATGACTCGGGAACCGAGGTCACGGCCGTGGATGAGGCGGGCCGAGCAGTCCCCATCGACGCAGCAACGGTGCGACTGCCGCCTGCAGGCGCCGGGAGGTGGGCTGCTCGGTGACCCCACCCAGCTCGGTGTGCTGCTCGTAGGGCACGACCACGGCATCCTCGAGCAGCGCGGCTACCCGGGCGCCGGCCGCGCCGACCACGCCGGGCGGCCATCCCGCGCGCTTCCAGGCCGCCATCACCACCAGCTGCGCCGGTGGGACGGCCGCGCCGGCGCGCACCCATGGATCGAGCTGGGCGAGCGCGGCCTCGGCCGCTATCAGTGAGGGGCGGGTCGCGCGTACGACCAGCAGCGGCCGGGGCGCGGCCGGAATACCGGGCCGGAGCCATGACCCCGGGCCGGAGAGCGGGTCATCGGCCGGCCACAGCCAGCCCTGGCCCAGGTCCGCCACGGTGACCTCGACCGACGGCGCCGGATCCAGAGCCCAAGCGGGCGGGGGCAGCCACGGGATCAGCGCGTGCGGCTGGTCGGTCTCGACGCGAGCGATCAGCGACCCGCCCACCCCGTCGCGCCATGAGTACCGGGCCCACACCCCGCCGCTACCTCCGGTGGTCCACTGGCCGTCGGTTTCGCTGGCGCTAATCAGCCCCGAGCGCGCCGGGTCCGCGGTGTCCACCAGCAGGGGACATCGGCCCGCCGCGCGCAGCGCGTCGGTCAGCGCGGCGGCGAGAACCGAGGCGCCCGCGCCGGCCGAGCCGGCGAGCACCGGCAGCACCACGCCGAAGGCCCGGTAGTCCTGTCCGACGGTGCGTGAGGTCGCCCCGGGAACCCGAGCGCGCTCATCGGTCGCGGTGGAGATCAGCGGCGTCAGCACGGCGGCACCAGGCCACGACGGGGGTTCATCGATCGCCGCGCTCGTCACCCGACGACCGTGAGGCAGAGCTCTTCGGCGAAGTCACCGAGTCGCCGTCCGGCCCGCACACAGTGATCTCGCGCAAACCCTGCTGATCGCTGTCACCCTGCGAGTTGGGCATCGTCATGCAGCCCATCCCCGACAGCCACGGGATCCGGATCGTCCACCGTTCGCCGGTGCCTACGGTCGATGTCGTACCGGTGCTGGCGTCGTCGCGCGGGGTGCCCGACCCGATGGTCGTCGAAGCAGCCTGCTCCGGCGACCGGGACGATTCTGTGGAGGCTGAAGGCGCCTGCTGCTGGTCGCGCTCGACGCACAACACCTCGTCCGGGCCGGCGCTTGCGGCGGCCCGGGCCAGCTGCGCGATGCTCACCGTCCGGGTGCACGGCACCGAGGTGGGGGCGGCCCGGCTGTCGGCCGCAGCCTGGCTGGAGGACCGAGCAGCTTCACCCGGTGCAGGCAACGACACCTCGCGCGCCGGCGGGGCGTCGTCGACGTCACCCGACGAGGCCGACCCCGAGCCCGAACGCGACCGGACACCTGCCTCACTGTGCTTCTGTTCGTCCGATCCGCTGCCTTCCGAATCCTTGCCGCCCGTGGCCTCGGCGTCATTGTCGTCGGAGGACTCGTTGTCGGTGCCCCTCTCCTCGGACGCGCGGTCAGGAACCGCTGCGGCCGCCGTCGATCTGGACGGCGCCGGCGCCCGTGGCACAGCGGGGGTGGCGATCTTCGGATGGCTGGCTCCGCCAGCTGCGCGGCCACCGCCGACACCAGGGGGCACCTGCGGCCCCTCGCCGGCCGAGTCGCCGCTCGCGGGCACGCCGGGGATCGGATTGCCCGCAGGCACGCCGGGGATCGGATTGCCCGCTGGAGCACCGGTCGGAGTGTCCGCGTCCGAGCCGGAGCCATCACCGGCCGGGTCCGCGGAATCGGAGTCCTTGTTCCCTGACTTCTCGTCCGCCGGGTCGGACGACCCCGAGTCACCACCGCTGGAGTCGCCGTCCGGATCGCTCGCGGCGTCGGTGTCGGCGTCGGCCGAGTCGGACCTGCCAACGCTGCCTGAAGGGTGCTCGGTCGCCCGTTCGGTGATGACCGTGCGCTTGCTCGAGGAGGCGAGCGCGTTGGACACAGTGGCCCAGGGCAGCTGACCGAGCGTGAGGGCCGCGAGCAGGGCGGCGGCCGACACGGATGTTGTTACCAGTAGCCGGCGGCGGCGGGGCGGATAGTCCAGGTAGACGGGGTATCTCATGACCGCTGCCCCCTCTTGGTCGAGACGTGGTCGGTGGCGGGTGAGGAGGGCGCCCAGCTGAACTGCTCGGACTGGGACTCGATACGCCACGTCGGCCTTAGGAGGTCGCTCCGGGTCGGATGGCAGCGTTAACGGGGAGCCCTGGTGCCGGCCCGGAGCGACGCTCCAGACCGGAATCGCCTCAGGCGTGGATCGGCGAGTGAACATCCGTGCTGGCCCCTTCCCTGCGAGCAGTCGACAGCAAAGCTGTCCACGATCACCAGCACTCAGAACACGGCTCGACGTGCTTGGCAAATATCGGTTGTGGATGTCACTAGACCATGTGGGCATTGCAAAAACAAGAAAAAGATAGCTGTACTTGTCTCTGGGGTGCGCACGGTGACATGCTCAGCTAACGATCAGGCCAGGTCGGCGACGATCTGGAATCACGAAGGGTCCATCGACGTGAGTGACAGCGAAGCTCCGGGCAACCGAACCGCACCGCCGCGCACGGTCGCGGAGAAGCTCAACCGGCTCTTCGAGGTCCTGCACCCGGCCGGGGGCCGGCCGCTGACGAACCGAGAGCTCGCGGCGCGGATCAAGGAGCAAGGCGGATCGATCTCGCAGGCCTACCTCTCGCAGCTGCGCAGCGGGATCAGGGGCAACCCGACCCTGGAGCACCTGATCGGCATAGCGACCGCCTTCGGGGTGCCCGCCGGGTACTTCACCGATCCCGAGGTCGCCGAACGCGTCGACGCCGAGCTGGACCGTCTGACCCAGATGCGACAGTCCAGACCGGAACTCGCCGAGATCGCCGAGATGCAGGTCAGCATCAACATGCGGACGGCCGAGCTGGACGACACCGAACGGGCGGCGTTCACCGAGATGGTGCAGGCCTTCTGGCGGCGCCGAGGCCAGCGGCGGGATCGGTGACGCGCCCGCGCCAGGGCGACCGCTTCGGGGAGCGGCTGGACTGGCTCCTGCGCTCCATCCCGCGACGGCCCGGCGCGACCGGCGCTTTCGACCCGGAGGACCTGGTCGACGCACTGGCCGGGGCGACCGGCGGCACCAGCCTCGTCGCGCGGGCCGATGCACGCGCCTGGATCGCCGCGATGCGCGAGCAGGACGCCGATGTCGATGCGCCGCACTCCCGCAGGTACCTCGCAATCGTGGAGGACACGTTCCGGCTGCCTGCGGACTACTTCCGCGACGAGGCCGTCCGCCGGGCCGCCGACGACCGCATCCTCCTCGCCCGGGATGCCGCCGAGCGCCGCGTGAGGGTGATCGGTCCGTGCCGCGTGCGCGGCGTGGAGTGGAGCGTTGAGGAGCTGCACTCGCTGCACCGTCAGGCCCGCGACCAGCTCGAACGGCGCGCGGGCGCGTGAGCGCCGGCGGCCTCGGTAGCGGTCAGCGGTCCGCGATCTGGTACGGGTTCGGCGAATCAGGCCTCGCCGGGAGTGCGGCCAGGTCAGAATCGTGGCGATCAGCGCCGGGGGAGCCGATGAACCGTAACCAGCTACGCAAGTTGTGCCAGCGGACGTTTCGCGAGCTCGGCCTACGCCCGCCGCTGGACGTGCAGCTGCTATGCGACCGCCTGGGTCAGCACCGGGAGCGCCCGATCATCATCGCGCCCAGCGACGACCTTTCCGGGCGACGGCGGTTCGGCTTCACCTGGGACGACCCGGCCGCCGGCGCGGTGCTGATCATGTATGACGCCCGGACCACCTGGACGCACCAGATGATGATCATTCTGCACGAGTTGGCGCACCTGATCTGCGAGCATCCCGGTACCGCGATTGACCACTCCTACCGCGATGACCACGCGCGAGAGTTCCAGGAGATCGCACCCCGCGCGCTGGCCGAGGTCCTGGGCACGGCGCCACCGCCATCAGCGAGGCGGACCGCTGGCCGGCGCCGAGGGACGTTCACCGCGACCCTCTACGACGAACCGGCGGAATGGGAGGCCGAGACCATGGCCACGATCATGAGCGAGTGGGTCCCCGCCCTCGGCGGCCACCCGAGGGGCCGCGACGGCGCCGATCCGCTTGAGGACCTCCTCGGCGACGTGGCGGCCTGGTAGCCATGCCCATCTCCCTCATCGCGATGCTGGCCGCCTACCTGATGTGCTGGCAGGCCTACAAGCTGCGCGAACGGCTCAGCGGGCTCGGACACGCCGGCGTCCTGGTCAGCCTCGTCTCGACCCTGGCAAACAGCGCGACCGCCCGGGTCAGCGACGCCTACCCGCCCAGCCCCGCTGCATACCAATACATCCTGTTCATCCACCACGTCTTCATCACCGGCTCGTGTCTGGGCCTCTACCTCGTACGGCTGGCCGTGGAAGGCAACACCGTGCGCGACCGGCCGGTGCGCCGCGCCATCGGCGGCGGCGTGCTGTTCTGCTGCTGGAACGCCGCGACCATCGCCGCCGCCGCCGCGATCGGACGCCCGCTGAGCAACGGGCCTGCCCGCGCACCCCTGGACGTCCTGTACTCCCTTGGCTCGGGTGCCTACTTCGGCACGGTCATGCTGCTGGTCGCGGTCTGGATGTGGCGCTACGTCGCCCACCGGCCCCCGCGGATCCTCCTCGGTACCCGCGTCGCGGCGCTCGGCCTGTTCGGCATGGCCGGGCTGGGTCACACCCGCGCCGCGACGGCGGTGGTCCGCTATCTCGGCGGCCCGCCGAGCATCGCACCCGGGTGGCTGCGCGACACCGTGACCTCGGTGGCCTTCCCGCTGGTGTTCATCGGGTTGAGCTTCCCGCTGCTCGCCAGCAGATGGGCCGCCTTCCAGCAGTGGAGGGTCCGCAGAAAGATCTGCGAGCGCGCCAAGGTGACCGCACAGGCCTGTCGGACCGCGTACCCGGAGATCCAGCTCCCACCCGCAGGCATCGGCGAACGGGCCCGGCTGCTCGTCTTCAACCACCACACCCAGGCGCGGATCGTCGTGGAGTCCTTCGACGGGCTCGCCAAGCTGCTCGTGCACGACGCGCCCGGCGAGACCCCGGCGGCGCAGGCAGCTGCGGCGCGCCTGCGCGCGGCCGTACAGCGCTACGACGCCGAACACCCCGACAAGTCCGTCATCGACATCATCTCGCCGGCGCTCGATGACCAGGCCCTCGACGGCGAGGGTGTCCCACCGCAGCCCGGCAACGCCCTGGAAGAGGACATCACCGTGCTGGTCGAGCTGGCCGCCGAACTCGACGTGCTGAGCCACGACGGCCTCAGGGTCTCGGTTTAGGCCCTGTGCGAAGGTAAGTCGATGAGCCGCTACGGGCTGGAGCTGGACAACACGGAGCACGCGCGGTTGCGCGCGCAAGCCACCGGCGTGGGCACCAACGAGATCTGGGCGCTGGCGGGGGTGGCGCCCGGAGCCGACGTCGTCGACCTCGGCTGCGGCCCGGCGGCGGTGATGCTCGAACTCGCCTCGGTGGTCGGCCCCGAGGGAACCCTCACCGGCGTCGACGCCGATCCGGACATGGTGGAGCGCGGGAAGGCCGCCGTCGCGGCGGCCGGAGCGGACAACGTCGTCGTCCGCCAGGGATTCGCCGAGGACTCCGGTCTGGCCCCGGGATCGTTCGACTGCGCCATTGTGCGACTGGTCCTGATCCACAACGGCGGCCGAGAGCAGGAGATCGTCGACCACGCGGCATCGCTGGTCCGCCCCGGCGGTCGGGTGCTGCTGGTCGACCTCGACTCCACCATGATCCGGTACATACCCCCGTCGACGGCGCCGATCTCGGAGCTGCACGAGCGCTACCAGGCTTACCAGCGTGCGCGTGGGAACGATCCCGCTGTCGGGCTACGGCTGCCCGAGTTGTTGGAGACGGCCGGGCTGCAGGTGGAGACCTTCCGGACAGCGTGCGCGCCCCGACGGCGGGGAAGCGGGGAGAGAGGGCCGTCGTGGGCCGCGCGGCGCGCGATGGTCGAGGAAGGCGTGGCCACGGCGGAGGACCTGGAGCGCTGGACCGGCCAGTTCGAGCAGCTCGACGCTCAGCAGAGACAGCCGTGGCTCATCGGCTGCGTGTTCATGGCCGTTGGACGGCGGCAGTAGCGGCAACCATCCGGTTGGCCGCGGTCGGGCTCAGCGATCCACCCGGCCCTCGCACCGGCGCTGGATCAACATCGCCGACCCCCGTGACTTCATCGCCGTCCCCGCGAGGCCTGACCAGTTCTTTCGCCGTCCATCGACGCCGACCTCAACCGACCCGGTCGGGGTGTTCAGCTTCCACAAGATCGTCTCCACCGCGACGGTCGTTGACCGCTTCATCAGGTCAACGATAAGGTTCTCACTGCGGTACGTTCTTGGGCGTCGAGTCGGCGCCGTGTGAAAGGCGTCGCGCATGGCAGTCGTCGCGCCCAATCCGCTCAGCCTCGCACCAGCGATTCGCCGCCGCACCTGTGTCGAACGCCTGAGGTACGAGGACCACCCAGCTATTCGACACCGCCGTCGGCGATCTCCCCCCGCGTGACACGATCGAGTTCTGCCTCGAGCCGCTGCCGACGACGCTGTCCGCGCTGTACTCGGACGGCCTCGCCGAGCCCGAGCACCGCGACCTGCTGACGTCGGGAAGTTCTGGCCGGTCCGACTGCGGATCGGGCACGTCGCCCACACAGAGGCACTCGACGACGTCGGTCAGGTGCAACTGCACGATCACTTCTACGTCGCGCCGACCGCCTATCCCGACACGACCGTGACCCAGCCGTGGAGGAACAGGTGGTTAGTCTTCAGCCGGAAGCGGCATGGTGGACCAGGTGCAGCCGACCCAGCCATTCCGCGATACCGCGCAAAGACGTGTGCACGGTGTGCCACGGCTGCGACGGACACGGGGCTGTGGCCATCCGGCGGGCGGCCGCCGTCGACGGGCAGGGCGTGCGGGCCTACCAACCCTTCTACTGCCCGGTGTGCTGTGGCCAGGAATGGCTCCGGGCTGGTCCCCCCGATATAGACCCACCGGGACTCGGGCCCTGCTCCTGCGCCCGGTACCGTCAGACGGCTTCCGTGCCGTGCGTCTGGAGGTACTGCAGGTGAGATCCGTGCGCGCGATCGTGATCGGCCTGGTGGCCCTGATGACCGGGGTAGGCATCGTCACCGCCGCTGGCTGGGTCATGCCCGACGATGAGCCGGCCGGACCGGTTCCGGTGGCGGCCAACCTCGTCCCCGCCCCGGCCGAGCCCGCCCCGGTTGCCGCGCCGGTCGAGCGGGAGCCGGTGACGCGGCCGCAGAGCCCGGCAACGCAGGCGCCACAGCGGGCGGGAGCACCACAGCGTCAGGTGCAGCCCCAGCCGAGTGTGGCCGCGCCGAAGACCCGGATGCCAGTTGATGACGACGTGGCCAGCGGACGCGAACAGCGCGGGATGGCGTCCCGGATGTGCCCGCAGTACGGGGTCAGCTGCTGAGAGGTGGTCGGCAGCGACTCAGCCGACCTCCTCGGCATCGTCAGTGGAGCCGAACTCGAACTTGACATCCTGCCCAGGACGCGGACGTCAACTTCCGTCATCCACCGGTCGTCGTCGTGCGGGCCTTCCCCAGCCTCCCGCCGCGGCTCGATCCCTCGGACGCCTGGTGGGCGGGGGCGAGCTCGACCCCGACACCGCCCGTCGCAGCAGATCGGCGCCTCGGTGTCGAGGGCTTCACCGCCGCCGAAGCGACTCGCACGGTCGATGACGGGCTGGCCTACGGCCACCAACTCCCAGGCCGCTCGCGCGCCGATCGGGCCCACCAGCCATAGCTGCGCCGCTGCGCCTGCCGGTCGTCCTCGTCGCGGTAGCGACGGAATCGATCGTCGTCATCGCGGTCGCGCTCGCGGCGCAGCTCATCGCGGTAGTCGTGGGACCGTCGCTGATGGTTATCGTCGTCGCGAGCGCGCCGGAGCTGATCCTCCCGCTCGCGGTCCCGCCAGGTCTCGAACATCCGGACTACCCCCTTGGGAGGTCAGGTTAGCCGTGGGTCGGACAGATTGACGCGGTATCGGGCGGTGATCGAGGTCTGGGCATGCACGAGAATCGAGGGCACTACGCGTACTGATCCGTCGGGTCAGCGACCTACTCGAGCTGGTACATGTTGCAAGCCGACCGCGACGAGCTCGTCTGGCCCTTGACCAGATCGCGGCGGCTCAGGCCCGTCGCCAGGCGAGCGGGGGCACACCGTGTTCCCGGCGGAAGCGGCGTACGAAATACCCCGGGTCGCGGTAACCGACCCGTCGGGCGAGGGCCGCGATAGTGAGGTCGGTGTCGGCGAGCAGTCGCCGTGCCTCCCGCATCCGCCGCTCGGTGATCCACTGCATGACGGTGCGGCCGGTGCGGCGCGCGACGACAGTCGCAAGGTGCCCGGTCGTCAGCCCCAGCGAGTCGGCCACGTCGCGCAGCCCGATCGGGGGGTCGATGTCGGCGTAGCGGCGTTCGATGACGCCGAAGACGCTGGCGAGCAGCGGGTCGTCGATTAGTGCGCTCGGAGTGTCGACGACGAGGCGCCCCAGCCACACCAGTAGCACGGTGAGGTGCGCGCGGACCGCGTCGGTGTAGTGCTCGCGTCGCCCGTTGAGTTCGTCGGCGAGGACGGCCAGTTGGGCGCTCCAGGCCGCCTGCTGCGTGGATGGGACCGAAAGCCGCTGCGCGCCCCCGTTCCGGGCGCTGATGAAGGGCGACAGGAGGGGATGGGTCCGCCAGGAGACCAGCGGCGCGACAGCCGCGGGGTCGACCGCGTCGGCAGGAAAGAACACCGCCCACGCCGTCACATTGGGCTCGATGTGGGCGTCAGGGTCGGCGACGACGGCGCCCGGGGCGATGACGAACGCGTCGCCGACCGCGAGATGCCAGTCCCGCCCGTCGACCCGGACCGGCCCGTCCCCGTGCTCGACGTAGAGCAGGACCAGGAAGTCGTGAGCGTGCGTCCCGATGGTCGTGCCTGCGGCCCGGGGGTCCGCGCCGCTCCACCGCGCAACGCTCACCGGCGGCAACCCCGGTATCCGCGGATAGCCCATCAGCGGTACGCCGCCGGCTGTGTGCCCGACCGGGCGCCCCGCGACGGAATCGGTCGGTGATGCGGGTGCGGCACCCGAAGAACGTCCCGTGCTGCCCATGCATTGTCCCTTGTCCGCAGGTCCACGACCTGCAATGGTGAGTTCGGCCGACCAATCCCGTTCCATCATCTATCGAAGGAGGCCGCCGTGTCGCACCCGATGACGAGCCAGGACGGGGTCGAGCACCCCTCAGCTCCGTCTCCCGAGGACCGGCCGTACCTGCCGGCGATGGGCAACCCACGCCTGCTGCCGTTCTACGACGCGTTCACCCGGCTGGTCGGTGTCCGTAGCGCCCAGTGGCAGCTGGTGGCCCAGGCCGGGATCGCGCCGGGCCACACGGTGCTCGAGATCGGCGCAGGGACCGGCACGGTGCTGCTACTGGCCAAGCGCGCCGTGGGCTCCGCGACCGTCATCGGGCTGGACCCCGACGTGCAGGCTCTGGCGTTCGCGCGCCGTCGCGCCGCGGATGAGGGTCTGCGGCTGCGGCTCGACCACGGCTACGCCGATCGTCTGCCCTACCCCGACGGCAGCGTCGACCGGGTGCTCTCGGCGTTGATGTTCCACCACCTGCCCGGTGCCGAGAAGGCGGCGGCCCTCCGCGAGGCGCACCGCGTGCTCAACCCTGGCGGGAGCCTGCACCTCGTCGACCTGGATGGCGAACAGCCCGGCGTCATCGGACGCCTCATGCACCGGCGGCACGAGCACAACGACCAGGCCCCCCGCGGCGATCAGAGCCTCGCTGACAGGCCCGCCGCCCCGCGCGGCCCCGAGACCGCGTCAGCCGCCGACGTGGTCCGCCTCATGCGAGAGGCCGGTTTCGACGAAGCCTGCGCCGTCGGGCGCCGCCGTACCGCGGCTGGTGTGGTGAGGTTCTATCGGGCCGAGCGCGACAACCCACAGCCCGGTACACGCTCAACCTGAGGGCCGGGCGTGGGACGGGACCTCGCTCTCAGCGAAGGGATTGGCCATACTCGGGTACGTGCCGTCCCCGCCGATCATCCGATCGCGGAGCGTGGGGCACGGGTGATTCGCGTCGGGGACCTGGAGGGTCTGCGGGGGTTGCTGGCCGAGCATCCGGAGTTCGCGACGGCCCGATTCGGCGACGAGACGATATCGCGGACGGCGTTGCACGCGGTCACCGACTGCTGACCCAGCGAACAGCCAGCCAATGGCCTCGACCGCTTCGGGCATCCCCGGTGGCGGGGCGACTCGGAGCACGAGTTGGTTGCCGTTGTCGATGATGGTCCAGGTAATGAACGAACAGCAGTAGCGCTCAGTCGTCGCCACCGGTGCAGGCGCTCGGGCCCGTCATCCGGCCCAGGGTGTAGGCCCAGGGCGACCCGTCGTCGTTGGTGGGCAAGCCACTCATCCGGGCAGTCCATTGGGAGTGTCAACCCAAACTGGCTCCACGGTGGCGGAGAGGTACGTGGCCCCACCTGAGTCCGGCACTCGTGAGCGGACGGGTGGTGCTTGGGGTTATCCCCAGAAGATGCGGGTGGGGTCGCGGTCGAGCTCGGTGAGGAGATCCTCGACTTGTTGTGAGGGAGCGAGCTGGTCGTAGCGGTGGAAACGGAGATTGCGATCGCGCCAGTACAACGTCCACGACTGGTCGGCGGCTGTGTAGCGCAGTCGGGCGATCGGGAGGCTGGTCCAATCCGGCCCGGAGTCCTCGCGCCAAGGAGCGCGACGCTCGAGGATCGTGAGGTGCCGTGGGCCGATTTCGCACTCGACGCGGACTTGGTGGCGGGCATGCTCAGGCACCCGCGCGGTGCACCACCGCCGTACTCGCGCAACGTCCAGTTCGGGCGGGGCCATGGGATCACCAGCCGTCGATGGTGGGGGCCGCGGTGTTCAGCGCGTCGAATGCGGCGTCAAGGCGCTGTCGGCGACGCCGGTTCGGCTCGTGGTTGGCCTCGGCAGCCACGCACCCGATCAGTTCGTCGAGCTCCTCGGCGGTGGCTGCGAGGACAACCTCGTCGTTGTGTGCCCGGGTCCGGAACACAAGCCGTTCGCAGTCGATGTCGAGCAGGCGCAGGGCGCGCAGCGCCGCGGCGACCTGGTCAGAGATGACGATCTCGGTGACGGCGCCGGCGACCGCGAGCTGTCGGCGGCGCAGGTCGAATGGCGAGTCTTCCCAGTTGCTGATCACGCCGTCGTCGTCGCAGACGCCGCATCGCCACCCGATCGGCGCTCCTGGCGCGGTCCGCCGCACGATCATCCGGCCCGGACAGCGACGATTGCCCGGCCGACGTCGGCAGGTCAGGGCGGTTTCCCACGCGGTTCCAGCGTCGCCCGCGGTTGCCGCGCGGACGATGTCGCCGAGGTGCTCGGCTAGCCGGCGGGCCGGGCCCGGGGTGTCCTCGGGCAGGTCGAGGAAGTGGTGCAGATCGGTGACGAACACTTCGCGGGACTCTACCGACGAACGGCCGGGCGCCCCGTCGCTGGTGTCGACGTTGGCGGCGCTGACGCCCGCCCGGTAGGGCACCGAAGCGAGACCCCGGACTGGGCGTGCCGGGCGGTGCCGAAGGGCGGTCAGTTCTGCCGCTGTAAGGCGCGGTCCGGGTTCGCGCGGGTGGTCGGAAGGTAGGTGACCACCGCGCGGCCCGTGGGTGGACGTTGTGACTCTGCCCGACTCCCGGGCCGGGCCGATGACCGCCAGTGCCGACGCCGATGCGGGTGACCTCGCCGCGCCGGCCGGGAGCGCCCGGCGGCGGTCGGGGAGTAGCGAGGTCACCCCGATCGGGTCAGCGGCAGTCCCCGCCCCGTCCTCGGTGTGCCGGGCGGGCGAGTCACGTCCACCGCCCGGACGCGGTGGGCGACACCCTTTCCGCCGCTCGCCCGGTGGCTCGGGTGTCTGTCGTTTTCGCACCGAAAGGCACCTGTCATGGTTGCTCAGCACACCGACCCGATCGACGACTCGATGTTGACTGCTCGCAAGGTGTCGCTGCGTGAGCTCGTGTCGTTGCTGGAGGACCAGCACACGCGCAAGCTCGATGTGGTCGCGGCGGCGAGCAAGCTTCGCGCCGAGGGCGGCCAGCTGGTGGTCGCCGGCGCTGGAAAGAAGCTGCTTACTCTCGACGGGGTGTCGGACACGGACGTGACCCTGCGGCCCACCGCCTCGGCCGACGGTGACATCTCGGACAAGCTGGGCATCCCGGTTAAGTACCTTCGGCGGCTGCGCGCTGACGGCAAGGTCGAGCTCTACGACCACAACGTCAACACGTGGCTGCGCGAGCTGGGCAACTACAAGCTGTTCACCCGTGCCCTGGTCGACGACGGCGACAGCACCGGCATTGCGCGGGCGTTGCTGTCCTCGTCGTATCGGGTGATCGACAACCTGGATGTGCTCTACACCGTCCTCGAGGGCGTCCGGGCGGCCGGCGTGCCGGTTGAGATCAGCCAGTGCGACCTGTCCGAGACCCGCATGTACGTCAAGGTCAGCTGCCCCGACATCGCGGAGTACGCCCCGGACCTGCTGCGGGGATACACCTCCCCGTTCTCCGGGGCCAAGGGTGCGGACAACCCGCTGGTGTTCGCCGGGTTCGTGATCTCCAACAGCGAGGTCGGTGCCGCCCGGACCACGATCACCCCGCAGCTGACCATCGAGGTCTGCGCGAACGGGATGACCATCACCAAGGACGCGCTGCGGGAGACCCACCTCGGGGCGCGGATGGACGAGGGGGTCGTGCGCTGGAGCGAGGACACCCGCCGGGCGGAGATCGACCTGATCTCCCGGCAGGCCCGCGATGCGGTGACCACGTTCCTCGACCGCGACTACGTCCGCGCCAAGCTGACCGAGATCCAGCAAGCCGCCCATGTGGAGGTCACCCAGCCGCAGGCCACCATCGAGCACGTCGCCGGCGTGCTGCGGTTCACCAACGCCCAGCGCGACACCGTGTTCGCCCACTTCATCAAGGGCGGAGACACCACCTCCGGAGGGGTGCTGCACGCAGTCAGCTCGGCCGCGCAGCTGATCGCTGACGTCGACGAGGCCTACGCCATGGAAGCACAGGGGCTGCGGGCGATGACCACGGCCGCCGGGTTCGCCAGCCGGGCCCGCTGACGTCATTTGCGTGCGATCGGGCCGGCACCCACTTTCACCCGGGATGGGCGCCGGTCCTTCGCCTCGGACTGCTTTGGAGGCAGTCATGCCGATCCACACCGAATGGGACACCGCCGCGACCTGCCAGGTCCATGTCCGAACCGCTGATGAGGCGATGCAGACCCACGGCGCCGACGAGCCGGCCCCTTCGCCTGTGCTCGTACTCGGAGGCGACGGCGGTGGGTGCTTGGCCGTCACAGGCACCCATACCGAGCTGCTCGCCCTGGTCGAGCGCATCCGCGAGGCCATCACCGCCGACCGGAACCATTCCGGGATCCAGACAGCGCCGATGACGCTGGTCGTGTTCGCCGATGACTGTGGTCGCGCGGAGTGCGCGGTACCTGGTCACGTCTACCAAGCTGAGTCGGTGCCGTGTCCGCACGGCGACCACGAGCACATCGTCGCGCTCGCGGCGCCGACCGGGGCGGCCACCAACGTCAGCATCCGCCCCGCCTGAGCAGCCCCGGCACCCGTTGCCCCGGGTGCCGGCGGCTGCCGGGGAGGTGTCGCCGGGTGGGCCGTACACACCCTGGCGGCCCGGCCGGGCTGCCGGTGATGGACCGCAATCGCACCGCCCGGGTGAACCGGCCACACGCTCACGCGGTCGGGCGGCCGGTTGTGCATGTCGGTCCACACCGCCCCGGGCGGGCGGAACCCCCACCCCATCCCCGGCCGGGCCGCCGGTCGGGTGCCGCGTCCCACCGACGGGACACCGACCAGGGAGCCGCGCATCGGTCGCGGCCCATCTACCAGGAAGGACAGCGCCGATGAGCGCAATTGACGACCACACCCAGACCGAGTCCGACGGCCAGCTTGGTGAGCTGGCCCAGGTCGACCCGACCACGTTGGTGATCGGGGTGAACAGCCGACACGAGGTGCAGCTGGATCCGCACTTCTGTCGCGATATCGCAGACCGGGGGGTGCGCGAGCCCATCACCGTCCGCCGCGACGACGAGGGCCGGCTGGTGGTGCGCAAGGGGCAGCGCCGGACATTGGCGGCCGTGCGGTCCCGGCTTCCGCTGGTGCGAGTGCTCATCGAGGCCGAGCCCAACGCACCCGAGGACGATGTCGCCGGGCAGGTGGAGCGAATCGTCGATCAGTACGGGGAGAACTTCCACCGGGTCGCGTTGAGCGAGGCCGACGAGGCGAGGGCACACCAGCAGTTGCTCGATCTGGGGCTGACCGCCGGGCAGATCGCCCGGCGCACCCACACCCCCGCACCGAGGGTCCGCGCGCTGCACGCGGTCACTGCCAGCCCGATGGCGCGGGCGGCACTGAGCGGCATCGGTGGGCCGGCGTTGCGGCTCGACCACGCTGCTGTGGTGGCCGAGTTCGATGACGGCGCCGCGGACTCGGCCGAGGCGGTGGAGGTCCTGCTGGAGGCCGCCGAGCGAAGCCCGGAGCGGTTCGGGCATGTCGCGCAGCGGCTGCGTGACGACCGGGACGAGCGCCGGCTGGTCGCCGAGCAGGCCCAGACCCTCGCCGGCCAGGGGCTGCGGGTACTCACCGACGACGAGGCGGCCGGCGCCACGGAGCTGTACCTGTTGCGGCCCACCGCTGACTCACCGCCCGGAACCCAGGTAGACCTGCAGGAGCACACCCGTTGCCCCGGCCACGCGGTGCACCTGAGTATGCGGATGGACTGGTCCACCAACGAGAAGCGGATCGAGCCCACCCCGTACTGCACCGAGGCCGACCGGCACGCCTCGCGCTTCAACCGCGACACTGGCCCCGATCCGAAGCTAGAACTCACCGATGACCAACAGGAGCAGGTGAAGGAACAGAAGCAGGCGGAGCGCCGGCGGGTCATCGCCAACAACAAGAAGTGGGAATCGGCGACCACACACCGGCGGCAGTGGCTGACCGAGTTCATCGCCCGCAAGAAGCCGCCGGTCGACGCTGCCGCGTTCATCGCGCTCACCCTCGCTAGCGGCAGCCACGACGTCCGCAAGGCGATGGAGTCCGGCAGTCCCACGGCGTGCGCGCTGCTCGGGCTGCCCGCGCCGGCCGGGTACTACGCGAGCGGGCCGCGCCCGCTGGTCGAGGCGGCCAGGACCGCGATCGGAGCGCGGGCGACGCAGCTGAGTCTGGCGGTGTTGCTGGGCGCCTACGAGGACGGCACCAGCCGCAACAGCTGGCGCTCACCGACCGGCGAGACGGTCGCCTACTTCACCGCGCTGCGCTCCTGGCGCTACCCGCTCAACGACGTCGAGTGCCTCGTGCTCGATCCCGACGCCGATCAGATCGACGACGCCGACCCCGCGGACGACCCCGACGCCGGCGACGAGTCGAAGGACGAGGAAGCGGTTGGGGACACGGCCGAGGACGCCGGCGGCTCCGAGGTGGGTGATGGCCAGGAGCCCGACCAAGTCGGGTAGCCAGGAAGCGGGTCCGGGCGGATTCCACCACGGGTCCGCCTGGGCCGGCCCCGGATTGCGGGAGTTCTCGGCTGGGTGGCGCATGCGTTTCCGCCGGCCCGGGATCATCTGAGGTGCCATCCAGCGGCGAGGTGGGTGACCGCCCCGGAGGTGCGCATGCCGAGCCAGGGCGAGCGGCGATGAACCCGGACACGGCCCCATCCCGGTGAGATCGCGTGCCGGCCAGCTGCGTCGGCCGGCGGTTGGTCGAGGCGATCACACGCGGGATGGGCGACCCCGGAACCCCCGCCGTCCCCTTCGGGGACCCTGCCCCGGCGTGCGCAGGCAGGGCCGCGTTCCACCCACCGCCCGCCGCTGGAGGCCCTGATGACTCGCCACCGCACCGCCGACACCGCCGCCATCACCGAGGTACCCGACGTTGTGGCCCGGCTGGCCGAGCTGGTCGCGCAGGGCAAGTTCGCCGCCGCCCGCCGCGCGGCCGCGAGCCTGATCGACCAGGCCGACCCGCACGCCCTCGGGGTGATCGCCCGCTGCGCCGAGGCCCTGCAGGCCGACCGGCACGAAGCCACAGCGGCCCTCGACGAACTCTGGCTGACCGCCTCCGCGCGGGACGCCGCGATCATCACCGCGTGCCTGCCCGGGGCCGACTACCGGCCGGACCTGCCGACGGAGCCGGTCGAGCCGGCTTGGAAGCGGGAGGTCCGGTGGCTGCCGCCGTCGCGGGTGCGGGTTCGGCGCGGCCCGATCAGCGCCCCCGCCCGGCCCGAAGACTCCGGGGTGGTCCTCAGCTACCTCGCCGAGACCCACCCGGCGCCCGGCGAGGTCCGCGATCCGGGAGCCGAGCGGCCGATCGGCTACGAGCTGGACTACGACCTCGCCGCGGTACACCCGGTGCGGGGCACCCCGTGCGTCGGGTGCTGGATCGAACGCACCCGGGCCGACCAGCGACCCAGACAGGACGACGGGCTGTGCGGCGAGTGCCGCGACGCCGGAAGCGCCGGGATCCCGGCGCTGCCGGCCGGGCACACCCGAGCCGACGCGGTCCAGGCTCGCTGCCGGCACATCGCCGACACCGACACCACCGGCCAGGGTGGCCTGCCCGCCCTGCGGGCCGAGTACCGCCGTGCCAGCGCGGCCGACCGGGCCGTCATCGCCGCCTGGGTCAACGACCACCGGGCCTGATCAGTACCGGCCGACCGTCTCGGACGGCCGGCGGAAGACTCGGGGCGGCATCCCTTTACACCCAGCACGTCACGTCAATACCGGAAGGAAGTCCCCGCCATGACCATCTCCTCGACCAACTCGGCCATACCCACGACCCCGCCGGGATTTGCGGACGACCCGCTCGCGTCGCACTCCGGCCAGTTCGGCCTAGCCCGCCCGATCGGGGTGCCGCTCGGGACCGACGAGCCCTCCCCGGACGGGGCACGGCCATGGAACCTGCGCGCCGCGCAGCCGCCTCAGAACCAGCGCATGCCGCTGACTGGCTGGCGCTACGACCATGACCGTCAAATCGCCGTGGCTGCCGACGGCCGGCCTCTGACTGACGTGCTCGCCGCCGATGCCACCGCCAACTCGGTCAGCGACCTCGACGGCGATGAGGGACGCAGCGAGGACTGGAGCTACGACTTCTGTCCCGACCAGCCCGGGACCCCGTGGTGAGCGTGCTGGTCCTGACCCGCGACCTCGATCCCAGCGCCGACCGGCTGGTTACGACGCTGGCCGGGCGCGGTATCGAGGTCGCTCGGGTCAACACAGCGTGGTTTCCCACCCAAGCCCAAGTCAGCGCGCAGCTGCTCGGCGGGCGTTGGTGCGGGCGGCTCACCACGCCACGAGGAGCGATCGAGCTGGAGTCCGTACATGCGGTCTGGTACCGCGCGCCGGAGGCCTACCGGATGCCCCAGCACCTCAGCGACGCGGAGGCCGCTCACGCCAGGGTCGAGGCGAAGTACGGCCTCGGCGGGGTGCTGTCCTCCTTGCCTGCGCTGTGGTGCAACCACCCCGGCCGGATCGCCGACGCGGCCTACAAACCGGTCCAGCTGGCCCGCGCCAGCGCGGCCGGCCTGGCGGTTCCCGACACGCTGATCACCAACGAGCAGCGGCCGGTCCGGGAGTTCGCCGGCGGCGGCCCGTTGGTCAGCAAGCTCGTCGGGGGTACGGCGCTCGACGAGCTGGGCGTACGCAAGAACGTCTACACCCGCCGCGTCGGCGCCGAGCAGCTGGCCGACCTGCGCGGGGTCGAACACACCACCCACCTGTTCCAGCGGTGGGTGCCAAAGGCCCGCGAGGCCCGCATGATCGTCATCGGAGGCGAGGTCACCACCGCGACGATCACCACGGACAGTCCCGAGGCTTACGTGGATTACCGGCGCGACTACGGCTCGCTGTCCTATGAGCTGGTCAACCCACCCGACACAGTCACTGCAAGCGTTCGAGAGCTGATGGCCGGGCTGGGGCTGTGCTACGCCGCGCTGGACTTCGTGATCACCCCCGACGACGACTGGGTGTTCCTCGAACTGAACCCCGCCGGGCAGTATGGGTGGATCGAGGAACAGACGGGGGCCCCGTTGACCGAGTACCTCGCTGAGCTGCTGACCGGAGCGCAACCATGACTCGCGGGGTGAGCACGACGACCGGCCAGGCCGACGCCTGGCGCGGCCACGCACGCCACCTGGCCGAACAGCTCGTGGCCATCGGAGACATCCACGACCCCCGCTGGGCGGCGGCGATCGCGGAGACTCCCCGCCACCTCCTGGTGCCGATCAGCTACCGGCAGGACCCCGACGGCGCATGGGCAGCCGACGAGCACAACGCCGGCGACGTCGCCTCGGCCGCCCTGGCCCGGGTGTACTCCACCGACACTCTGGTCAGCGCGGTCCGAGGCGGGGAGGCGGTGTCGTCCAGCACGAAGCCCGATCTGATGGTGCGGATGCTGGAGGCGCTGCAGATCCAGGACGGGATGCGCGTGCTGGAGATCGGCACCGGGACCGGCTACAACGCGGCGTTGCTGTGTCACCGCCTCCGCGACCAGCAGGTGTTCAGCGTCGATGTCGAACCGGAGCTCGTCGCGACCGCCCGCGAGCGTCTCGCCGCCATCGGTCTGCGGCCTCGCCTGGCCGCGCGCGATGGCCAGACCGGGTGGCCCGAGCACGCACCGTACGACCGGATCATCGCTACCTGCTCGTTGCCGGCAATCCCGTGGTCGTGGGCCGAGCAGCTCCAACCCGAGGGCCTCGTGGTCGCCGACGTCAAGCTCGGGCCCGGCGCGGGCAACCTGGCCGTACTGCGGCGCGACGGCCACCAGTTACGGGGCCGGTTCACGACGAGGTGGGCCGGGTTCATGGCCGCCCGGCCGACCCACGCGGTCCCCGGGCCCCGGCGTGTGATGGCACCAGCCGCGGTGGGCGCTTCGGAGCGCGAGACGACAGCCCCGGCGCAGCCGTGGGCAACCCACCGCGAGGCGTGGATGCTCGCCGCCCTGCGCCTGCCCGCCGGCACCGTCCACGGCTACGCGCTCGATCCCGACACCCGCACGCCGCGCGCTGGCCGCCTGTCCGCGCCCGACGGCTCGTGGTGCGAGGTCGCGCTCGACCCACAAGAAGAGCCCGAGGGCGGACCGCGACGCCGGGTCCAGGAGGCCGGGCACACCGCCCTCTGGACCCTGGTGGAGGAGGCCTACCGAACCTGGCGTGCCGCCGGGCAGCCGGCATGGGAACGATTTGGATTAACGGTCACCGTCGAGCAGACCCTGCTGTGGCTCGACCAGCCAGGCAACGCCCTGGGCCGGTATCAACACAGCGCGGGCAAGCGGCGCTGGGAGCCGGTACTGCCCCGGCAGGAAGCGACGGTGCCCGCACCCAGCCCGACGGTGCGACACTGAGCCCATGGCTGCGCGTGTGCACAGGCGATCGGACTGCACCGAGTGCGGGGCTGCCCTGGTGTTCCTGGCCGGCGACCCGAGCGTCGGGTACGAAGACGTCGAACCGGCCGACGGGGGCGCGCGAACCCTGGTCGAGCACACGACACAGCGGTGCGAGTTCCACCGCTTCCTTACCCCTGAGCCCGGTCGTCACGTCCTGCCCGGCAACGCCGACTGGCTGACCGCGACGCCGGTCGGTCCGACTCAACCCCGGCTGCGCTACCAGCGCTGGGTCCGGGAGGACCAGCCGTAGCCAAGGAGCATCCCGCCGCGTCGCGGTGAGAGTCAACTTCCCCGGCCAATCGCTGCATGATCTGACACTCCTCCCCCGCGCCTGACGGCGCGTGCGCCGATATGCCCTGGTCATGGCACTGGTCGCAGAGTGCGGGGAGAGCGCGTGCTCGAGGTTGGCCGGGTCACCGCTGGTGGTGTTCGGGTGCGGAGCTCGCGGGTGCCGGTGACGCGGGTGGGCCTCCGGTGGTCGGCACAGGTGGACGCCCCGGAGGGTCCGCATGCCGGGGCGGGGCAAGCGGCGATGAACCTGGCCGACCCATCCCGGTGAGATCGCGCTGCGGTCGGGTGTTCGGCCGGCGGTCGGGCACAGCGATCACACGCGGGATGAGCCAGCCAGAACCCCCGCCGTCCCCTCCGGGGACCCCACCCCGGCGTGCGGAGACAAGCCGCGTTCCACCCGCACCGACCACCGGAGGCCCTCATGTTCCGCACCGATTCCCTCAGCATCGAGCTCGGCCCCAATTACGACGACTCCTACGAGCCGTCGGCCTACGACGAGCACGCCGGCCCGGTCCCCGCTCTCGCCGGCGGCGCGGATGCCGACCTCATCCCTCCGTTCTGATCCCCCCGCCGGCGGCGGGGCCCACCCGGTCCCGCCGCCGTCACCTGTGACAGGAGCGCAGGCGATGTCCGTCACCTTCCGAGCCCAACCCGACCGGACGCAGCTCGGCGGCGTCGACGAACCGACGCTCAACGTGAGCAACGCGAACGCCCACACGCTGCTACGCGCGCTGGGCCTGCTGCCCGAGCTCGGCGCCGACGCGGTCCTCACCGCGACCCACGACCAGATATCCGATCCGAGCAGCGTGGACTACCTGGACGGGGAGTGCGACAGCGCGGACCTGCTCGGCCGCGTCGACCTCGCGCTCGCCCTGGCCCCGGCCGACGCCGGGCTGCCCTGGCACGCACTCGACGCCCGCGTGACCGAGTGCGGCCGCCGGCCCGGCTGGCTGCAACACCGGCTCACCGCGCTGCGGGAAATCGCGGTCTACGCCCACACCAACGGGCGCCTCGTCGACTGGTACTGAGCCCGACGCCGCGCTTCATCGTCATCGACCACCCAGCCGGGTAACCGGAGGAAGGCCACCTCATGTCGCACAGCAACCCTCAGCTCGCCTCGAACGTCCTCGCCTTGATCGTCAGAGTGGCCGGGCCGGTGATTACCGGCGTCCGAGCTCACGCGGTCGGCCACCCCGAGCAGCGGATCTGTGTCCGGCTCGGCGATGTCCTGCTCGACCTGGTCGACACCGACGCTGTCGCGGTGCTGCGGCAGAAGTGGGACGCAACCCGCTACCTCGCCGGGCGGCTGCCCGAGCGGGTGTCGCAGACCTGGCTGGGCCACGACCCCGAGCGCTACCCGCTCGCCGCGACTGTGCAGCTGGCCGGCGCCGTGGAGCTGTCCGTCCGGTGGATCACTGGGCGGCAGACCACCCGGACCCCGGACCACCTGCGGGTGCAGATCGAGCAACGGATGGTCTGGCAGGTGTGTGACTTGCAGGCCTGGACGGCCATCAGCGACGCCCTGTTCGAGGCCCAGCGCCAGACCCAGCCACGCTGATCGGCCGAGAGCTACCGGGGGTTGTGGACAGTGCGTTGCTTGTCCACAACCCCAGCCGGTTCCGCTGGCCCTCGCACCGAGGGTGGGCGAGCGTGGAGGGCATGACGAGCCACCACTGGGTCATCTCCGCCATCGGCGCCGGCGAGGCCTTCGCCGCCGGCGCCGCGGACACCTGGTCCGATGCCTGGACGTGCGCGCTGCGCGCTGCCTACCGAGCCCTGCTCGACGGGCAGCTGCCCGACCTGCAGGTGGCCATCGACGGTCGCCCGGAAGCCATCCTCTCCCCAGGCCGGGACTCGTCGGGCGCTCTGGATTCGGCGCGGATCACCGCCGCCCTGGTCGAGCTGCACCAGGGCGCCACCGCCCACCTTGTAGCCGATCAGCTCACCGCGTCGGCCGCGACCGCCTGAGCTGCCCGCGTGACCGCCGGGTCTATCTGGCCATCTCGACCTGGGCGGCCACGACGGCGCCGGGGGCGATCCTTCCGGGCCGGCGGGTTGCGTGGTGGGCAGGCCGGTCCGGTCCGTGGAGATCCCGGGCGGTCACGGCGGGCCGTCGCGGTCCGGGTGGGCGGCGACGAGGACGCCCGGAGGTCAGCACACCAGTCCAGGGGTTCACCGATGAACCCGGCCCCGATCCGACACGGGTGGGACAAGCCTCGCTGCGCTCGGACGCCTACGGCGTTCCCACCCGCTCGGACGAGGTCGGAACCCCCGCCGCCCCTGGCCCAGCGCGCTGAGGCAAGCCGCGTCCTCAACACCCCACCCAGACACGGGAGCCACACCATGAACGAGATCACCATCCACGGCAACCTCACCGACGAGCCCACCCTCCGCTACTCCAGCGAGGCCAAAGCCGTCGTGAACTTCACTGTCGCGGTCAACCGCCGGCGCCTCGACCGCCAGACCGGCCAGTGGGTCGACCAGGCTCCGGTCTTCCACCGGGGGGTCGCCTTCGGGCTGCTGGCCGAGAACGCCGCCAACCTCCCCAAGGGCACCGCTGTCACCGTCACCGGAGAGCTCGCCGACGACTCCTGGACCACCCCCGAGGATGGAAAGCGGGTGTACCGCACCCAGCTGCTGGCGGCCGACGTTGCGGTCAGTCTGCGGTTCGCCACTGTGGAGATCACGAAGAACCCGCGGCGCGGCAGCAACGCCGCGCCCGAGACCGTGGGCGTCGGCGGCTGAGGCCACCAGCCCGATCGGGCGGCGCCGGACACCGGCGCCGCCCTACTCGTGTGTGACGAGGCCGCCCTGCGCGCGCGGTAAAGGCACTCTCCCCTTGGCGGGGTCCGGCAGGGAGCCGTGGGTCGGCAGGTGGGACTCGCCTTGAGCAGCGGCAGGGTGCCGGTGGCGGGGTGCTCACCGGTGGCGGTGCGCCTGGGTTGCCTCCGGTGGCCGGCACGTCTGGACCGCCCGAAGGTCCGGGTGGGAAGTGGGCAAGCGTCGATGAACCTGGCCGACCCATCCCGGTGAGATCGCGATGCGGTCCGCTGTTCGGCCGGCGGCCGGGTGAAGCGATCACACGCGGGATGGGCCAGCCAGAACCCCCGCCGTCCCCTTCGGGGACCCACCCCCCATCCGGAGGCAAAGCCGCGTTCCAGCCCCACCAACCGCCGGAGGCCCTGATGTCGCGCACCGCCACTCTCGCCGAGCCCACGACCGACTGGCGCCAGTTCGATGATCGCGCCGCCCGCGAGGACGCCATCGGCGCCGATCTGACCGGCGCCCTCAACGAGCCCGGCTTCTGATCGGGTCCTGTCGGGCTTTGCTTGTGCCAGGCTCGGCGCCGGTAGCGGCCGGCGGGTCAGCACTCCTGGTGTCGACGGCACGGTGAGCACTTGACCATAGAGGGCGGTGGTCTCCTCGCGTCCGACCACGAACCCGACGGGGAACGTTTACGCGCCATCAAGGCGACGACAACCCCTACCAGCCGGGCGCGGGATCTCCTTCCCTCGGCCGGTCGTTACCGGCCGTGCTCCGATCAGCCACCGCGCGTACTTCGGATCTAGTACTGGCCCCGACGCTTGCGGCGGGCGCCCCTCGCAACGAGCCGATCGGCAGGCCGACATCGACGCCCGACACCGAGCACCGAGAGGACCAGCAGCCAGTGACCAGCACACACCACAACCGGACTGGGCAATGCCGGCGAATCCGCCCAGGTGTCGCCCCGGCCTGGGACCCTAAGCAGCTGAACGATCAGCGAACGGAGCGCAGGGCGATGACCCGGCGGCCGACTCGACTGCGCGACGCCGCGCTGGCGGCGGCTGACTTCGGGTTGCATGTGTTTCCGTGCATCCCGCGTGGCAAGACGCCGGCGGTGTCGAGCTGGGAACAGGCCGCCACCCGCGATCGCGATCAGATCACCGCTTGGTGGGCCCAGGTGCCGCCGTACAACATCGGCGCGGCCGCCGGGCGGTCCGGGCTCGTGGTCATCGACCTGGATGACGGGCGCGGCGACCCGGCACCCGACCCGTTCGCCGGCGCGACCAGTGGGCGTGACGTACTGGCGATGCTGGCTGAGCGTGCCGGCGAACCTGCACCGTTCGACACCTGGATAGTGAGCACTCCGACCGTTATCAACGGGTCAGGGGCACGGTTTCTGCGCTGTCTTCGACGAGTGATCACGACGGTCTTCGGGCTTGTCGCATCAGCGTTATCAGCGGGTGTTCTTCGACGTGACGCGACGCTGGCGTGTCCGGTCGGTGGGGTGTCGTGATGGGAGACCGGGCGCTGTTGAAGGCGGCATTCGACGCTGCGGACCGGGGCTGGAACGTGTTCCCGCTGGTTCCGGGCGGGAAGATTCCGATGATTCGGGGCTGGGACGATCAGGCGTCCACTGATCGGCGACAGATCTTCCGTTGGTGGGTGAAGAACCTACGGATGAACGTCGGCCTCGCGGCCGGGAAATCTGGCTTGCTGGTCGTCGACTTGGACCAGGCGAACGGTGACACGCCGCCGCTCCGTTTCGCCGGCGCGAGCAACGGACGCGACGCCTTGGCGATCTTGGCTGCTGAGGCGGGCGCGGAGATGCCGACCGACACTTACACAGTGGCGACCCCGGGCGGATCCCACCTGTATTTCCGGGCGCCGGAGGACGTGAGCTGCGGGAACAGTGTTAGTGCTCTTGGCTGGAAGATCGATACCCGGTGCCGTGGCGGCTATGTCGTGGGCGCGGGATCGCAACGACCGGAGGGCTCTTACCGGATCGTCCACCCTGGGCCGGTCGCGGAGTTGCCTGGGTGGCTGCGCGAGGCGCTGACCTCGCCACCGGTCACCGAGCACGACGCGATCGAGCTGCCGACGGGGCGGGCGAGCGCCTATGTGCGAGCGATCGTCGAGGGCGAGGCTGACGACGTCGCAACGGCCCGGACCGGGACGCGGCACCGCAGTCTGCTCAAGGCCGCACGCACGCTGGGCCGGCTGGTCGGAGGCGGCGAACTCGGCGAGCGGGAGGCCCGAGAGGCCCTGTTGGACGCCGCGCACGGCCATCTGGGCGTGGACGGCTTCACCGAGGCGGAACTGACACGCACCATTGACGACGGCATCGCCTACGGGAAGCGGCTCCCGCGCCATATCCGAGGCAATTGCAGCTGATGCAACCTGACCGCTCACCCCGCATCGTGAGCGGAGCGCGATCGTCCCTTTTGTGGATCTTCATCGTTGAGTCGCCGTCATAGGTAATGATCTTCGTTGGGGTGTGCGCGGGCAGTGGCAGACGTGGTGGCGGCACGACCGTCGTCGGGGCGGCGAACCTGGACGGTGCTCGACGAGCACTACGCGACGGTGGTCCCGGTCGAGCAGTGGCTGGAGGCGCACCGGCATGTGTGGTCGCCGAACACGGTGCGCGGCTACGCGACCGCCCTGGCGCAATGGTGGACGTTCCTGGAACAACGCGGTCAGGCCGGGCAGTGGCAGCAGGTGGGGGTTCCTGCGGCGACCGGGTTCCTCGCGTGGTTACGCAACGGCCGCACGGTCGAGCACACCCTGGGCGCGCCTGCGGCGACGCAGCCGTCGACGTCGACGCTGGAGGCGAGGCTGGCCGCGATCGTGTCGTTCTACTCCTGGCAGGCGAAGGTGTTCGACGTCCCGGTCGCGGGCCGGTTGCTGCGCGGCGCGCCGCGGCGGGCTCCCGCGCGCCGCCTGTTGGCGCACCTGGACGCGCGCACTCCGGCGCCGCCGTCCTCGCTGGTGCGGGCACGTCCGCGCCGGGCGCCGGCCCGGCCGCCGCTACTCGCGGCGGCCGACATTCAGGCGATCTTGGATGGCTGCGCGGTGTTCGACCCGGCTTCGGGGGAGTGGGTGGGCAACCTGCGGGATCGGTTGCTGTTCGCCTTGTTGGCCGAGACCGGGTGCCGGCTCGGCGAGTTGCTGGGCCTGCGCATCGACGACGTGGTGCTGGGTTGCGGGTCGACCGGGTTCGTCGAGATCGTGCCGCGCGAGGACAACCCGAACGGCGCCCGGGTGAAGATGATGCGACCGCGACGGGTCTACATCGGCGCGGATCTCGAGCGGTTGGTCGTGGACTACCTGAGCATGCTGGCCTGCCGCGCGGACGAGCTCGCAGTGGCGCTGACCGGGCAGGCGCCGCTGTTGGTCAACCTGCACCGCCCACCGCTGCTCGCGGCGCTGCGCGAGGGCACGGTGCGGGACAAGACCACCGCGCTGCGCGGCAAGGGCATCGGGCCGCCCGGCTGGACCCCGCACTGGTTTCGGCACACTCACGCCACCGCGCTGCTGCTGGCCGGCACACCGAACTGGGTGGTCTCGCGGCGCCTGGGACACGCACACGTGCAGACAACACTGGATCTCTACGGCTGGGTCAGCGAGGACGAGGCACTGCGCGCGGTCATCTCGGCGAGCCCGGGCACTCGGCCGAGCCCGGCTGACCTGGTGGCCGAGTGAACCCCGCCGGCGCCGGCGCGCTGCACGCCGCGACGGCACCCGCTGCCGGGGGCGCGGGTCGGGATCGAGTCGTGCGCTTGCGTGCGGACCTGACAGGGCAGTGGGCCGAGCAGATCATCGGACCGATGGCGGGCTGGCCCAAGATCGAGGGACAGACCCGGATCAGGCTGGTCGGGCTGCCCGAGCCGTTCGCCACCGAGTTGGCGTGGATGGCCTACTGGCAACACGTCATCGACGGAACCCCGGTCGGGCTGCAGCCGATCAACCAGCTCGCCAACATCATCCGACGCGCCATGCGTGAGCATCATCCGCTGCCGGGCTCGATCGCGGAGATGGACGCCGAGACCGCGTTGCGGCTGCTGCGCTGGTTCTATCTCTCCCGGTGGGGCCGCACCCCGGCGGCTCAGTGCCAGCAGCGGATGCGGGCGTTGATCGAGGTCGCCGGCCTGGCGATGATCGTGCGCTGCCATGACCGACCGTGGTGGGAACTGGACATGTGGCACCCGCGCTGCGACGCACGCATCCCGCTCGGTGACCGCGAACCGCGCGGCGACGGGCGGATCAACCCCGGCCGGATCTCCATCGGCTGGTTACGGGACGCGGCGAAATGGCAGCTGGGCACCACGCTGCAGGCCGGCCAGCTGCGGTGGTGCAGCATCAGCCAGCGTCTCCCGATCCGGTTCGACCGCTGGCTGGCCGAGGCGTTCACCGACCCACGCCAGGTCCTGACCGACCCCGCGGCCGCACCCGCCCACGCGGCGGCGTTTCGCCTTTGGACAGCTCAGCCGGACAACCGCGTCGATCCGGGCCGGCTCGCTCGGCGCCGCCCCGCTCGGGTTCATCCTCGCCGGGTCAACGACGACGTCCGGACCGTCGCCGAACTCTTCGAGTTCGTCGCCGACCACGCCGCCGAGGCCCGCGCCGTTCTGGGCGCGACCAGCCCCTGGACCCAGATCACCTCCGGCCACGCCGCCGCATGGTTCCGCTCCTTGCAGCGCCTTCCGCACCACCCCGCCCTGACCGCCTGGCACTACGTCGACGACCACGCCCTGGCCCAGATCATCACGGCCCTGCCGCTGCTGGGAACACCCCGCACCGAACGCCTCACGATCACCCGCGCCGACGGCACCCAGGTGGACGCCAACGGGTTCGGTGACCCCCAAGCGATGCGCATGATCCTGCTGCAGATCCTCACCGGGCGACGCTCCAGCGAGATCCGCATCTGCGAGTTCGACTGCCTCACTCCCGTCGACAACCCAGCCGACCAGTCACCGGGGGACGCCGGCCGAACCGAGCCGGTCTTCCGGTTCCGCTACGCCCAAAGCAAGATCGATATCGCGCCGGACGTCATCCTCGTCGACTCCGAAGTCGCCGCGATCATCCGTGAGCAGCAGCGATGGGTTCATGACCAGTTCCCGACCCTGCCCGAGCGGTATCTGTTCGTCGCGCGCAAGTCCAACCGCCACGCCGCCAAGCCCTACAGCGCCGGCACCTACCAACGCTGGCTGCGCGAAGTCAGCCACATCGTCCAGATCACCGACAGCGCCGGCCGGATGGTCAGCCTCAGCCACACCCACCGGTTCCGGCACACCAGGCTCACCCGGCTCGCCGAGCTCGGCCTACCAATCAAGGTGCTGCAGCGCTACGCCGGCCACGCCACCCCGACCATGGCCATGCACTACATCGCCGCACGAGACGAACACGCCGAGCAGGCCTTCCTGGCCACCACCAAACTGCGCGCGGACGGCACACGCATCGAACTCAGCCGCGACGACCACGACACCATGCACCTGTTCGACCGCGCCGACCGGATCCTCGCCAACGGGTGGTGCCTGCTCCCGCCGCTGAAGCGATGCGAGAAGGGCAACGCCTGCCTGACCTGCTCGCTGTTCGCCACCGACCGCACCCATCAAGACACCCTGCAACGCCAGCTCGCCCACACCGACACCCTCATCGAGACCACCACCGCGACCTTCGCCCGCCGACACGGCCGCACGATGCCCGAGGACAACGTCTGGCTCCAGCAACGCCGCGCCGAACAACACGCTCTCGCTCGACTGCTGCGGGCGTTCGCCGACCAATCTCCAGACTCAGGCTGCCGCACCACAACGGCCGGGCCGATGCCGATCACGCTCGAACCCCCGGCCCGAAAGGCGGCCCGGTGACCGCCAACGAGGCACCGGCAAGCAAGCCGGCGGACGCACGGGCCCGGCGCATGGCCGTCCTGAGCGCCGCCGCGAAGGCGAGATCAGAAGCCAAGATCGCCGCCACCGAGCGAGCCCTACGCGCCCTGGTCAAGCGTGGCGAACCGATCACGTTCCAATCGGTGCAACGCGAAGCAGGCGTCTCCCACGCATTCCTCTACACCAATCCCGAGCTGCGCGGCCGCATCGAGCACCTGCGTTCCAAGGCTCGGCCAGCCGCGCCAGCAGCTTTCGGTCCCGCGACCGAGACCACCCTGGTCCAGGCCCTCACCGCACAGATCGCACAACTGAAGAGACAGCACCGCGATCGAGTCCAGGCGCTACGCGCCGCCCTCGAACAAGCCCACGGCGAGAACCTCGAACTCCGCCGCGAACTCGACCGCCGCGGCTGGATCAACCCCACCACCCACAGCCACGACGAGACCTCGTCGAATCGATAGCAACAACAACCTGAGCAGCACAAAGAGCCTGCTTTCAAGATCATCCGGCGGATAACATCCGGTGGTGCCCACCTGTACTTCCGGCCCCCGGCCGGGGTGCGGCTGCGGAACAGCGCCGGCGCGCTGGGCTGGAAGATCGACACCCGAGCTCATGGCGGATACGTCGTGACCGCCGGATCCGTCCGGGCGCAAGGCATTTACCGAATCAGTCGTCTCGGCCCCATCGCCGAGCTTCCAGGCTGGCTGGCGGCCGCACTCACTCCGCCGCCGCGAGCTGCCCCGAGCAATGCGCCGCTGGGATTCAGCCCGCGGAGAGCCGGTGCCTACCTCCAAGCCGTCATCGAGGGCGAGGCGGCTGGCATCGCAGCGGCACAGACTGGAACACGCCACCGGGTCCGGCTCAAGGCGGCCCGAAACCTCGGTCGCCTCGTCGGAGGCGGTGAACTCGACGAGCAGACAGCCTACGATGCGCTACGAGATGCGGCGGTCCTACACATAGGAAATGACTGCACCGAGGCCGAGGTCGACAACGACCTCCGTGACGGACTGGCCTACGGCCAGCGGCTACCACGACGAATCACGCAACAAGAGGCCAACCCTGCGTGATCACCGTCGAGCGTCGGCGTAGGGGGCTACAGCTTCCGCCCTGGGTCGTTGACCGATCGGCGGATCACCGCGGTGCAGTGGGGACGCGTCGATGCACACAGCCGCACATCAGGGTGAGATCGCCAAGCCGATCACAAGATGATCAACAAGATGGGGCATGGCCACCTCCGCCGGCCGGCGCGGCTGAGCATCATGCGGGTCATCCAGCCGCGCCCGCAGGCTGCGAACATCGCGGCAGTGTGCCGCCCGGGGAGCGCTCTGGCGGTCCGCCTGGAGCACCGGAGCAGCGTCGGTGGGTGGGCTGGGGTGTCAGGTGACCCCGCGTCGTTGATCCCCGCACTGGCCCGGCGGCCGCGCAGGCCGGGGCAAGGACGACCGATCAGGAGACGCCACGCGGCGGTCCTGCCGGCTGGACATGATCGCCTGGCAGCCCGCTTATCAGGTATTTGTCCACAGCGCCGAGAATAGATATTGACTAATAACGACTACTAACGATAATCAAGCTTCACTCGACTCCACAAAATCAAAAGCCAATACACCCATGCATTAGTTAATGATCATGGTACGGTGGTCGAGTGTTGTCGATCACCGCGATTTCCGCTGGCGCAATCGACTACTTGCTGCGTGGGTCGGGGTGTGCCGGTCATGACCATGATCCGGCGGACGAAAGCGCGGCGACGGGATCAGCCGGGGCGGAGTACTTGCTGTCGTCGGCGGCCCGGGAACCAGCGGGTGTGTGGTTCGGTGCCGGGCTGTCGATGGTAGGGATGGTTGCGGGGGAGAGCGCCCGAGCTGATGACGTGCGGGCGGTGTTCGGGCAGCTTCGGCACCCGGGGTCGTCGGAGGCGGAGCCGGAGTTCCTGGGCAGGCCGCCACGTACGTTCGCCGGTGTCGAGACGCGGATCGAGCGGGCGTGGGCGGCCGAACCGGACGCTGGTGAGGAACGGCGCCAAGAGATCGCAGTCCAGGTACGGGGGGATCGCCGGAAAGCGGTGGGCTACTACGACCTGACGTTCTCACCGGTCAAGAGCGTGTCGGTGTATTGGGCCGCTTTAACGTCACAGGGCTGCCAAGCGGAAGCCGCGCTGGTCGCGCGGGCGCATCAGGAAGCGATCGCTGATGCGATGGCGTGGGCCGAGGGCGAGGTCGCCTGGACGCGGGTCGGCTACCACGGCCGGACCGCTGGGGGATACTCAGTGGGGCGGTACGAAGCCGGAACGGGGTTGGTGTGGACGCGCTGGGATCACCACACCAACCGTGCGTGCGAGCCGCAGCTGCATTCCCATGTTGCGGTGCTCAACCGGGTCGTCACAGCATCCGATGGCCTAATCCGGGCCCTGGACGGGCGGGGCTTTCGGGCGGTCAAGCACGGAATCGACGCAATCTACGCGCAGGGGTACGAACGGCGTCTCAATGAGTGGCTCGGGGTGGAGTTCGGGTGGCGACCCGACGGGCGGGCACGCGAGATCCTCGGTATCGATCAGCAGCTGTTAGCGGAGGCGTCGTCGCGGCGGCGTGATGTGACCGACGGAGTTGCCCGGCTCATCAGCGAGTATCGCCAGCGGCACGGATATGAACCGTCGCCGGCCGTCCGGACAAGGCTTGCCCGAGTCGCCGCGCTCTCCACGCGGGCGGCCAAGTCGGATCTCGGGCCGGGGGAGCAGATCCGGCGGTGGTGCGCCGCGCGCAGGTTTCGGCTGGAACGGACGCTGACCGACGTTGTCCACCGCGCCGCCTTGGTGGTCCGGTACGGGCATCCCGACCAGCGGCATCAGCCCACACGCGCCATCGAAGCGGTGCTCACCGCGGCGGTGGAGGCGGTACAGGCGGCGCACGCGACCTGGGACGTGGGGTTACTGCAGAAGGCGATCGCCGACGAGCTCACCAACACCGCGTTCACAGATGCCGAGACCTTGCCGGATCTCACCGCGCGGGTGCTCGCCGACCCAGAGCGGTTCGGGATTGTGCTGGTCAGCGCCACTGATCCAGTCCCAGTGCCGGCTGAGTTGCTGCGCGCGGACGGCAAGAGCATCTACCGGGCGCACCGCGACGAGCGCTACACCACAACCGCCCAACTCAGCCTCGAGAACGGCATCGTGGTGGCCGCGCGTGCCCCTGGCGCACCCGCCGTGGTTCCCGAGGTGCTCCGAGGGCTCGCGCGGGAGCTTGATTCCGCTGGTCTCGCCCCAGATCAGGCTTCCGCGGTGGTGGGGATTGTGTCTTCCGGGCGGGCGGGGGACGTGTTGATCGGGCCGGCCGGCACCGGCAAGTCCCGCACCGTCGGAGTACTCGCTTACGCCTGGCAGAAGCATGTGGGTGGGCGGGTGATCGGGCTGGCCACCTCCCAGATCGCGGCGATGGAGTTGGCCGACAACGGCCTGGAGGCGATGAACACCACCCGCTTCCTCACGGCCTTCACCAACCACCCGGGAATGCACGGTGATCGGATCCGGTCCGGGGACCTGGTCGTGCTGGATGAGGTCGGGATGAGTAGCACCGCCGAACTCGCCCAGATCTCCGACCTGGTCACCGCCGCCGGGGGGAAACTGGTCTACACCGGCGACCACGAACAACTGGCCGCCATCGACGCCGGCGGCATGCTCGACCTCCTGGTCGCCGAGAACGGCTGCTACGACCTCACCGAGATCCACCGTTTCGTCCACGACTGGGAACGGGCCGCCTCTACCGGACTCCGCGCCGGAGACCCGTCGGTCTTGGATGTCTACGATCGGCACGGACGGCTGGTCGGCGGAACAGTCGAAGACCTCACCGAGACGGCGGTGCGGGCCTACCTCGCCGACACCATCATCGGCCACCAATCCCTGCTGGTCGCCGGTAGCAACGACCAGGCCACCGAGCTGTCGGGCCGAATTCACGACGAGCTTGTCCGATTGGGACGAGCCGATCCACAGGTGTTGTGCACAACTCGGGACGGCAACCCAATCTGCGTCGGAGACTTGATCCAGGCCCGTCGCAACGACCCCACCATCCAAGTAGACGGTGATGGGTTGGTGGCCAACCGGCGTACCTACCGGGTCCTCGGGCGAGACCGCTGGTCCGGCGCCTTGCGAGCCGCGGACCCCCAGGGCCGGGTCGCGCACCTGCCGCCCGACTACATTGCTGAGCACGTGACGCTGGCCTATGCCTCGACCGTGCACGCGGCGCAAGGCCGCACGGTCGACACCTGCCACGCACTGATCGACCCGCACTGCGACCGTCGCTCGGCCTATGTCGCGCTGACCCGAGGCCGGGACTGCAACACCGCGTACGTGGTGTGCGAGCGCGACCCGGACGGCCACTTCCCCGAACGCCTGGCCTCGACCGCCCGCGCCCAGCTGGGTGCGGTGGTCAGCAGCATCGACGCCGAGGCCGTCCACGCCGCGGTGCTGGCCCACCGCGCCGGCATTGAGGAAGGTCGATCGCTGGCGTGGGTGGTCACCCAGTGGGATCTGGTAGGGGGCGAGATCTGCCGCGACCGGTGCACAGCCGTGGTCAATGACCTGCTTGATCCGCCTACCGCTGGCACGCTACTCGCTGAACCCGGCTATCCGAGACTTGTCCGCGCCGTTCGGACCGCCGAGCTGGCGGGCCATGACTCCGTGACGGTCCTGACCGACGCCATCAAGGCCCGGACTTTGTTCGGCGCCAGCTCGATGTCTGATGTGCTGCGCTGGCGGATCGGTATGGCAACCGCCGCTCGCACACCCGAGCACGACACCAGCAGCGCCGGTTGGCTGGCCATGACCCCTCACTGCGGCGGCCCGGTGGGTGAGTACCTGGCCGCGCTCGGGGCGGCCGCCCAGGACCGGCAGCGCGAACTCGGTGACTGTGCTCTCGCGGGGCAGCCTGCCTGGGCCATTGCAGCTCTGGGGCAACCTCCCTCGGACGAGCGAAACCGCGACGAATGGGTTCGGCGGGTCGGAGTCATCGCCGCCTACCGCGACTTACGCGGCCTACCCGATGCCTCGCTCCTGCTCGATCCGCCACCGCCGCGCGAGCAAGTCCTGCACCGCGCGCTGTGGAATCAAGCCCACGCCGCCGCCGGCCGCCCCACCGACCAGCTGGACTACACCACCTCGACCGAAACCGAGCTTCGTCATATTCGCGCGACCTATCGCCGCGAGCTTGCCTGGGCCCCTCACTGGGTCCATGACGAACTGTGCAACGCGCAGCAGGCGGCGACCGGCTACCGACAGGACGTTGTCCTGTGGGAAGCCGAGGCCCAGCTCCAGCAGCCCGGTACACCGCAGCGCTGCCGCGCCGACGCGGATGTGCACTCCGCGCGGCACCTCGCAGCCCTCTACCAAGCGCGAGTTGAACACCTACAGGTCATCGACGCAGCCCGCCGCCAATGGCACCGCGACACCGACACGATCCGCACCCAGTTCGAACACGCCGGCATCGAGCTGGACCGACGCGGCCTACCCCGCGACCTCACCCCCGCCGCGGCGGAGCAACCGCCCTTGCTCGACGTGCCCCACAACGACCGCGAGCCGTCCGCCGGTGGATCAGCCCAGGAGCAACGGCGGTCGGCGCCCGCTGAACCACGCGCTAGGGCGGGCGGCCGCGACGCCGTTGACGCCGCCCCGAAAGAGTCCTGGCAGACCGAGCTGTTCACCCTCACCCCCGGTCCCCGTGACCTCGCCGCGACAAGCCCGCTTCGACATGCCAGCAAACCGGCCACCACCTCCGGGTGCACGCCGCTCACCCTGGCCGACGCCCTACGCCACGCCGAGATCACCACCGATTTGCGCGCCCACCACGGCCACTGGACCGACGTCCTGCAGCAACTCGAGCGACAAACTGTCGGCCACCGCGACCACGATGGGCACGCCGACTACCAACGCCGGGCGCGCGATACCGCCGGGCTCGACCAACACCACGATCAGGGCCTCGATCTGGGAGCTGACCACTAGCCATGACACCCGAACAGCCCCCCGACCCGGCCAACCACGCCTACCCGCCAGGGCCGATCAACCTCAGCCCGACCGCCGAGCTGACCGCCCTCGCGGCTCACCTTCGCCGCCTCGCCGACCGCGTCGACCACGTCGACTCCCGAGCGGACGAGTTATCCGACGCCCTCACCGGTCTCGTCCTTCCTCAGCTCGCCGAGCTACGCAAAGACACCGCCGACCAACTCGCCGAGCACACCGCTCAAGTCCAACAACTGATCGACACCGTCGCAGCCAACACCGGCGGGCCGGTCGACTGGCCCGCGATGGACGCTGAACGCGCCGCGACCGAATGGGACGCCCTCGCCCGCTGGATCGACCACACCCTCGTGCCCTGGTTCGAGATCACCCGCGACCAACTACCCGACTGCTGGGCACTGCACCGCCCAGCCGTCCTCGAACTTGCCTGGCTACACATCGCCTACCAAGCCGCATACCAAGCAGGCGCGCCCCCACACCTCGCCGCCGAATGGCACACCCGCTGGAAACCTGCGGCCCTGCGGTCCATCCACGACGCCATACCCCGCCGCGGGGCGCGCGTCTGCGGACCCGGACAACACCTCGCCAGCGAGGCCGATCGAGTCCGCCGGCATCCCATGGGTGGGCGGCCACCCGACGCCTCGGTCGAGCCGACCTCATTACCTACTGAGCAACTCGCCGAACGCCGCCATTGGCGGCCATTCTATGAACAAGCGGTGGACGCAGATCTAGCCATACGGCGAGAGCGGTTTCGGGGGGAACGATGTTGACCTTCCTACGGGCCAGGGTGGCCCAGTCTGTCGGGCAATGGACTGGCCGTTGACACACGGCGCAATCGAAACCGCCAGCACCGCTGTCAGACAATCTCGTCGCGGCGGGGATCCTCGGTGCAGGAGTCCAAGGGCGGCCGCCCGGCAGCGGCACGTAGGCTCGTCTTCGGCTCAGTGTGGTGCCGCGCTGCTCGCAAGGACCGCCCTGGCCTTGCCCGACCGGACGGCTCGGGCGGCGTAAGTCTCGTTGCGGGAATCGACGGCGCAGTACGACAACGGCGGCATGCAGACGGAGGGCCCGTGAAACCCGTTTCCGTCAAGCTGGCGGTGCGGTCGACCGCCCGGAGCGCGATAACAGTCTCAGCGTGGACGATGGTCAGCCGTATCAGTGGGCTGCTCCGCGTGGTCGTGATCGGCGCCGTGCTCGGTCCGACGTTCTTCGCCAACGCATTCCTTGCCGCGAACACCGTCCCGGGTCTGGTCTACAACGCGATGGCCGGGCCGGTGCTGGCTCTGGTGCTGGTTCCGGCGCTGGTGAGGTCCGTGACGGAGATAGGGGTAGCGGGATCCGTCACTCTGGTATCAAAGATCACCGGCTACCTGCTCATGGTGGCCGCCGCGGCCACCGCTGTCCTGGCCTTGGCCTCCCCGCTGTTGGCGCTGGCGGTGACGGCCGGCATCCCGGACGAAGCGGCTCGGAAGCAAGCGTGGGAGCTCACCATGTTGGTGTCGCTGTTCGTCGCGCCGCAGATCTTGTGCTATGCCCTGGCCGGCATTGGGGTCGCAGTCCAGCAGGCCCGCGGGCGGTTCGCGTTGGCCGCGGCCGCGCAGTCGCTCGACAATGTGGGGCTGATAGCCACCATGGGCCTGGTCGCCCTGGTGTACCGGCCGGGTCTGGATGTACAGGACGTTCCCACGAGCATGGTGATCGTGCTCGGAATCGGTGCCACCGTCTCGACCGCCATTCACGCCGCGATGCAGGTCTTCGGTGCCTACCGTGTCGGGCTGCCGATGCGACCCAGGTGTGGCTGGCGGTCGGACCCGGCGGCGATCGAAGTGACCCGCAGGCTTCGCCGTTCAGTGCTGGTCGCTGCGTTACCGACGGTGTCGATGTTCGCGATACTGGCGATCGCCGCCACCGTGCCGGGCGGTGTGTTCGTGTTTCAGGCAGCCATGTCGGTCTACTTCGTGATCTCCGCTCTGGGGGCCAAAGCGGTGACGGCGGCGTCCCTACCCGGCCTGAGTGCCGCCGTGGTGGGACGAGACGTGACCGGATTTGCGGCTGCCTGGCGTGAGGGTCTGTCCCTCGCCGTGACCGCAAGCCTGCCCGCCATGCTCCTGCTGCTGGCCTTCACCGAACCCGTGGCATCGCTCCTTGCCCAGGGAGAACTACGAGACTCAGACGTAGTCAGCTGGTTGAGCGGTTGCCTCGTCGTATTCGCGGTCGCGCAGTTCGCCGCCGCGCTGAACGAGACCGGCAAGCAAGCGCTGTTCGCGCGACTGGACGATCGCGGTCCACGATTGATCAGCATCATCATCTTTCCTGTCCGGTTGGCCGTTGCGCTGCCCTGCCTACTGCTGCCAGCCGGCGGCTACCGGCTGGCCGGTCTGGCGTGCGCGGTACTGGTGGCCGACGTGGTCGCCGCTACGCTCTCTCTGACGAAGGTTCGTAGGGCCATCCGACCGGAGCGGTTTCTCGACCGGCGGCGGCTGGTCGGCGCCGCCACGGCCACCGCCGCGATCTTGCCCGCCGCCGCGGTTGGACACTGGCTTGTGCGGGAGAAGGTGCACGAGCTGCTGCCGCAGCTCGCGGTCACCGTCGCGCTGGGCACGCTCGCCGCACTCTGTTTCGGATTGGTGCTCGCCATGATGACGGGCACCCTGTCGAAGGCCCTCGGCGAAGTACGCGCCCGGATGCCCGGTGGTAGCTGACTCAGCGGTACCGACGGCCGCGCTGAGGAGGCATCCACACCTGTCCAGGCCGATTGCGCCTGGCTCAATTCGCGTGGGTTCCGTCGGCGACGGCTAGCCTCGCTGGCGGATGCTCACCCTGCTCAAAGCCAGCCGGAGGACCTTGCCAGCCTGTCTGAGGACCTCAAGCAGGAGTGGTAGTGGATCACCGGCGGAGAAGAAGGCGCCGGTAGGGGCCCGCCTGGTGCGCAGCGCGGCGAGGATCGCGCGAACGTCGAGGCTGCGACGACGTGCGGCAACCATGAACGATGCCGCCACAGTCGTCTCGTGGATCCAGATCGCCTCTCGGCCGGGACGGCTCGGCGCGGGCGTGAGCCCCAGCGCGTCGCGGTATGCCGCCTCGAAGAGATTCACCCCGGCTGCGGTGGCCAGTGCGCTCTGCATGTTCGGTCGACCGACCGTCGGCTCGGTGATGAGCATACGACCGTCCTGACTGCTCAGCCGTACCTCGAGAGAGCCGAATCCGACGTGGCCGGCGGCATCGAACAGCCGGTGGGTCAGCTTGTGCAGCTCCTCATTGTGGTGGGTGACGCCGAGCGCCGTGTTGCCCGTACCTACCCGCCATTGGGCGAGCTTTCGACCGGTCTGCGACGCCACCTCGACACCGTGGCGATCGCGATAGGTCAGGCAGAAGTAGACGTCGCTGTCCCGGCCCGGGATCCACTCCTGAACAACGAAGTGGTCGGCCGCCTCGAAGGGATCGAATGACAGCCGTTCAACATCGGCGCGCGTGCTGAAGCGGTAGACCTTGTCCCGCGGGCTGACGATCCGCCACTGCGGAGTTTCCACGGACGGTTTGAAGACCACGGGAAAGCCGATGTCGCGCAGTGCCGCACGCAACCCATCGGCGTTTCTGACGATCATCGTGCGCGGTACCGGGAAGCCGTTGGTGAGCGCCCAGTCATGGAAGATCGCCTTGTCGAGCAAGCGATCGACTGTTGGCAGATTTGGCGACACAAAGTGGAACCGACTTTCAAGCTCACCAGCATGTTGGGCGATGATCCGCACCACGTACTCCTCGGCGGCGAGCAGCACCATCCGGCCATGCCGGTCGTGTGCGGCGTCGAGGGCCTCCAGCCACCCCTGTTCGCTTTGCGAGCGGACAGTAATGATGCTCTGCCACAGCTTTGACCGGCAGGCCGGTGCCGTCCAGTCGTGGGTTGCTCCAACAAGTGGTATGCCGCTATCACGCAAGCCCCCAGCGACAGCCAGGCCGATAGGGGATCCGGCCCCCGCGATCAGTACCGGCAACCGTGAACCATCGTCGGTATTCTGAATAGACTGGTTCTTCTCAACGGTCATCGGTCATCACCTGCCTACGTCGGATCGGCCGTCGCGGTGCTGCTCGGCGGCGATGTTTAGCGCCTGCTCGGCGGGAACTCACTCAACGACGGTACGAGACGCATTGATAGCTCCAGTTAGTCGAGTGGTTAACGCAGGGCAAAATCGTTAAATCGTCACCGCCACCGCACACCTCCGATCGCAAGTTGGTCGGACGTGCACGTTTGCAGCCCCGGCTGAAAGGCGTCGCCGGCCGACGACTACTATACAGGATAGTACGTGATTGGCGACGTTGCGTCGTCGATGACAGCGCTCCTGCTCGAGCGACCTCCACGGTCGCGCAGGGCTTGACGGACGAGCGACAGAGGTGTAGATACCCCCTATGGGTATAACGCAACGACCGCCGGCTGCCACCGAGGCGCGGCGGCCCGTCAGCTCAATCGGTGAGGATCTAACAACCGGTGCGTTGGGGCTGTGGTTGATCGTCGGTCTGTTCACCGACGGCTGGGCGCACCTGCACATGCCCGGACTGGAGACGTTCTTCACGCCTTGGCATGGGCTGCTCTACAGCGGATTCGCGGCCAGCGCGGGTTGGATCGGACTGCTGGCGGCGCGAGGTCACCGACGCGGATGGGCGTGGCGGCTTGCGCTGCCGATGGGCTACTCGATGGCGGCCGCCGGGGCCGTCATCTTCGGCGTCGCCGGGTTCGGCGACATGGTGTGGCATGTGGTGCGCGGAGTGGAGTCGGGCATCGACGCACTGCTGAGCCCAACTCACCTCATGCTGCTCGCTGGCGCGGCCCTGCTTCTCACGGCTCCGCTTCGCTCCGGCTGGGCGAGACCATCTCCTCCCGGCCGGCCATCACTGCGCAATGAGCTGCCGGCGGCCGTGTCATTAAGCCTGGTGACCGCGCTGGCCGCTTTCTTCCTTCTCTACGCGTCGGTTTTCGCTGGTCCGGCGGCTTCTGCGGCATATGTGCGCGTTCCCGAGGGCGCGCCCGGACACCACGAAGCCGAGGCGCCCATAGTGATTGGGGTCGTCGGATATCTGGTCACGACAGTGCTGCTGATCGTCCCGCTACTACTCGCCGAGCGCCTCGAGCGACGGCCGAGAGGCCTCGTCGTGGTGCTAGTCAGTACGGTAGCCTGGCTGTCCGCCGGGGCGAACGGCTTCACCGATTACGGCCTGAGCGCGGCGATCTCGGTGACGTTCGCCGCAGCTGTCAGCGAGTTCGTGGTCGAGTACTTCCGCCGTGTCGGGCTGGGTGGGCCTATGCGGTTGATGGCCCTCGGAGCCACGGTGCCAATCCTGCTGTGGACAGCGCAGCTGATCGCGGTCGAGTTGGTCGACGGCCTGAGTTGGCCTGCGGAGCTGTGGTCTGGTGTCGTCGTCCTCTCGGCCCTGGTGGGCGCGGTGCTCGGTTCGCTGGTGGGGTGGGCACCTCAATCGGCGGATCGGATCGGTACTAGCGCAACTCTGAGGTGAGGTCATACCGCTGATGCGCCCGCAGTCTCCTCATCGGCGGTGCGGGCCAACCCGCATCACGACGAGGAGTTTCTTGACCTTCTGCAACCAGGCAGCCACCGCCTATCCGGCCAGAGCTGCACGTGGTGATGGACAACTACGCCGTCCACAAGCGAGTCAAGATCCGCGACTGGCTCGCCGCCAACCCGAGGGAGCTCGTCCACCTCACCTCGACCTCCGCCCTCATGGATGGACCCTGGCGAACGCGGTTGAGAAACCTCGATCGGGTGGCGTAGGTCTCTCCGCGTCCCCGCCCGGATGAGAATCAGCCCGTGGCGGGGCAGCTGTGGCGCACGATCGCGTTTGTCGACTTGGCCGGGTTCACGGCCCTGACCGAGGCGCATGGCGACGAGCTCGCCGCGGATGTCGCCGAGCGACTGGAAGGCCTGGCTCGGATGGCACTCGGACCCGCCGACTCGCTGGTGAAGACCATCGGCGACGCAGTAATGCTCGCCATGCCGGACCCCTGGTCCGGCATCACGGTCGTCCGGCGCATCCTTGAAGGCTGCTATGAAACTCCGGGGTGTCCGCTCGCCCGCGCTGGTATACACCACGGTCCAGTCGTGAGTCGTGGACAAGATCTCTTCGGGAGCGCCGTCAACCTCGCGGCCCGGGTCACCGGTCAGACCGCCGGAGGGCAGGTGCTGAGCACCGAGCTCGTGGCCCAGCGAGCCCGCGCCCGTGGTCTTCGGGTCACCAACCTGGGCTCGTTTGATCTTCGCAATGTGACCGAACCGGTCGAGCTGTTCGATCTTCTGCTGCACGCGCCGGTTACAGGCGGCGCAGTCGATCCGGTGTGCCGCATGCACGTCGAGCGTGACACAGCGGCTGGTCGCCTCCGCTACGAGGGGGTCAACTACTGGTTTTGCTCGCTGAGCTGCGTGGCTGCCTTCAGCGAGCGGCCGGAGCGCTACAAGGGCGTGTCCGCCGAAGCGGCCCCGCGCTGAACATCAAGCGCCTCTTTCGATGTCCGCGATGACCGGAATGGGCTCCGGACTTCAAGCGTGAGCGGGGCGTTACGGGTCGCCGGCGAACCGTAACTCGACAGGGGACCCGGCTTCGCAACATTGACCGGTGCGGTACTATGCAGGGTAGTAATTTCACTAGGGATGTGAGCGGTTGACCAGCAACATAGGCCCGTCCGCGAGGCACGGACGTCGGTGGGTAGGGCGTGAGCGGTGGATCGGCGCCGTGTTAGCCGGCGCGATGAGTGCCTTCGCTGTCGGCATACCTACCGATGTGATCGACAACCCGCTGTTCGGCAGGATGACCCCGGTCCGCTGGTGGGATTACGCGGTACTTGTAGCTGTCTCGGGGTTGACGACGCTGTGGGCGCGGATACCTGGCTCACTGATTACGCGAGGTTATCGAGCCCCGCTCGCCAGCGTGTTCGGCGCGCTCGCCGTGGGATGTCCGGTGTGCAACAAGCTGGTCGTGGGGCTGCTCGGGATGTCCGGAGCGCTGGCGATCTGGGCCCCGTTGCAGCCGCTGCTGGGCGCGGGCTCGGTTGGACTGGTCATGCTCGCGGTGCTGGCGAAGTGGCGTATGCTGTCGCGCGACCCGGCCGTCGTCGGCTCTTGCACGTCGTCGAATGACTCTAGGTTGGCACCTTCGGAGGGTGGATCCCTGCCGAGTGGTTGCGGCCGGTAGGCGGGCGGAGTGAGGGCCAATGCGCGGTTTAGGCGATCTGGAAGCCGCAGTGATGAACGTGCTGTGGCTGACGACCGAGCCACTGAAAGTGCGGGATGTTCTTGATCGCCTTGACACCGGACGCCCGCTCGCATACACGACGGTGATGACCGTCCTGGACAATCTCCACCGCAAGTCCTGGGTACGACGGGAGATGGTTGGAAAGGCTTATCGCTACACCACTTCCCGTAGCAGAGAGGAAGCGGCGGCGCAAGCCCTGCGCGAGGTCCTCGAGGCGTCCGGTGATCCCGACTCCGTTCTGCTGCACTTCGCACGGTCCGTCTCTGATCACGAATCCGAGGTGCTTCGGGCTGCCCTCGACGCGAGCACGGACCGACCGTGACCGTCGCCACGGCCATGTTGCTTGGCGCCGTGGGCGCCGGAATCTTCCTGCCGGGTTGGCTAAATGCGTTGAGCGATCGGTTTGTCAGCCCCTCGATAGTGATCGCGGGCTGGCTGTCGGGCATTACTGGTGTCCTGGCCTCTGCAGCGCTCGGTGTGCTGCTCCTGCTTGTTCCGGGACATGGTGTGCCGGGGGGAGCGCTGGCGGCGGTGGGCGCATGCTGGTCGTCCATCCGGCACGGCGTACCGCCGAGAGTCGAGGAGGTTGCCGGCGTTGCAGGCATTCTCGTGTTGCTAACGATGACGCTTAGGTTGGTGGTCATCGGAAGACGGACGCTGACCGCGCGCATCGAGGATCGTCGTCGTCGGTTGTCGGTCCTCCGCCTGGCCGCTCGGGTGCAGTCGGGCACGCCAACGATCCTCTGGCTTGTACACGACCGTCCCCTCGCCTTCGCCTTGGCCGGACGGCCGAGCTACCTTATCGCCACCGATGGTCTGCTACAGCAGCTGACCGTCGACCAGCTCGGCGCGGTCCTCGAGCATGAACGGGCACATCTGCGTCATCGACACCACCTCATGCTGGGCTTCGTCGACATCGTTAGCTCAGCCTTTCCCTTCGTGCCGGTGTTTCGTGAGGCGCCGAACGTTCTGCGGAATCTGGTGGAGTTGGCCGCCGACGACGTGGCGGCAGGTCGGTATGGACGTGAGGCGTTGCGCGGAGCCTTGCAGGTAGTTGGCTCCGCCGATGGACCTGCGGGCTCACTCGCTTTCGGGCGTGACGCGATCGACATGCGAGTCCAACGGCTCGCCGCGGCAAGTCGACCTGTCGGGTGGGCGCGACGAGGTGTGGATGGCTGCATCATCGCCGGCGCCTCCGTCTTGCCGGTCGTGGCAGGCATCGTCCTGTTCGCCGCGTCGTCTCTCTTCTTCTGCTCCGGCGGCTAATTTTTGCGACAGCCGCACACAGTCGGGACATAGCAGCCATTCTTTGTGCACTTCCCAGCCCTGCGCGCGAGTGCGCGCCATGGCATGCGCGGCGAACTCGAAGTGCACCAGTTCGCCCGTCTCCCGGTACGTAGATCCACAGCCGGTGCACTCAGCTCGCCAGCACGCCGCTCGCAGTCGGCGAGCACGCCGGCCAGGGGGCTGGTCATGATGCCGTTCGAGTCCCCGTGCGTCCCTGGTCACCCAGCACCGTTGGTTGGTCGGGGAGACGCCCGCATGCGCCGCAGTCTCGGGAGAGCTCGTGCCTGGGGAACGACGGCGTAGGCCTCGGCGATCGAGGAGGACGACCACGGATGTCACCGACGCGATGAGGCCCAGCGGGATGACCACGAATACGAGCAACACCTCCCACGGGCCCAGACCCGATGGCGCGCCTCCGACCGCGATCAGCTGCGACATGTTCATCCGCCCGTTCCCTCCGAACCGCAGCGTGCGGAAACGTCATTGCTACTACCTACTATAGTAGTCCACAGGCTCGCCTGTGCCTCGCCTTGGGTGTGATGGCGCCAGCCACCCCCACGGGGTGTTTCTACGATTGGAGTCAGAACGTGCGGGTACATGGGATCGGTGTGGAGCAGTTCGCTGATGGCCACCGCGATGACGCGGTGGTGCTGGATGTGGGTTCTGCCGAAGAGTTCGCCGGCGGGCACGTGCCCGGCGGGGTGAATGTGCCGCTGGAGCAGGTCGGCGCCGGCCCGGGCCGCTGCACCGGCCGGGAGGTGTATGTGATCTGCCAGTTCGGAGGCCGCAGCGCCATGGCCGCGCAGGTTCTGGCCGGCGCGGGTGCCCGAGCGATCTCGGTGGCTGGCGGCACCGTCGGCTGGGTCGAGGCCGGTCGCCCCGGTCGGGAGCGACTGGTGAGCGGCACCGCGCGAGGACAGGAAGGAGTCTGCTGTGATCGATGTCGAGGTGATCGAGACCTCGTCGCTGGGGGACCGCAGCTATTTGGCGTCTGACGGTGATGTGGCGGTGGTCATCGACCCGCAGCGTGACGTGGACCGGGTGCTCGCGGTGGCCGGGCGACTCGGGGTGCGGATTTCGCATGTGGTGGAGACCCACGTACACAACGATTACGTCTCCGGCGGTTTGGAACTGGCCCGGCTGACCGGTGCGAGCTATCTGCTCTGTTCCGATGATGAGCTGGAGTTCGATCACACCGGTGTCGCCGACGGCGAGGTGGTCGAGGTGTCGCCGCGGCTGCGGCTGCGGGTGCTGGGCACCCCGGGGCACACCTTTCATCACCTGTCCTACGTGTTGGAGGGAGGCTTGGACGGGCCGCAGGGGGTGTTCACCGGCGGGTCTCTGCTCTACGGCACGACCGGGCGCACCGACCTGCTCGGCGACGAACTCGCCGAGACCCTCGCCCGGGCCCAGCACGCCTCGGCTGCCACGATGGCCGACACGCTGCCCGACGGTGCACAGGTGTGGCCCACCCACGGGTTCGGCAGCTTCTGCACCGCCACCCCCGCGTCGGGGGACGACTCCACGATCGGGCGGGAGCGGGAGGTCAACCCGGTGCTGCGGCTGGCCCGCGAGGAGTTCGTCCGCGAGACCCTGTCCGGGCTGGGCGCTTACCCGGCCTACTACGCGCACATGGGCGCACTCAACACCACCGGCCCGGCCCCGGTGGACTTGCGCCCACCCGCGCAGGCCGACCCGGCCGAGCTGGCGACTCGGCTGCAGGCTGGGGAGTGGGTTGTCGACCTGCGCTCCCGCAAGGCCTACCTCGTCTCCCATCTCGCCGGGACGGTGAGTCTCGGGTTGGACGGGCCGATGGCGACCTGGCTGGGCTGGATGGCCCCGCACGGTGCCCCGATCACGCTGCTCGGCGACACCCCCGGCCAGGTGGCGCAGGCGCAGCGGGAGCTGGTCCGGATCGGTGTCGACCGGATCGTCGCCGCCGCTACCGGTGATCCGCACGAGTTGGCCGTCGACCCGGCCCGGGTGGGCGAGCTGCCCAGCGCCGGTTTCACCGACCTTGCCGGTGAGCTCGACGGCCGCCGCAGCGCTGATCTGCCGCCGGCGCAGGTGGTGCTCGACGTGCGGTTGGGTAGCGAGTGGGATACCTCGCACGTGCGCGGGGCGGTGCACGTCCCGCTGCCCGAGCTGCCGGACCGGCTCGACGAGGTCCCGGCCGGGTCGGTGTGGGTGCACTGCGGCAGCGGCTACCGCGCCACCGCGGCCGCGTCGCTGCTGGCTCGCGCCGGGCGCACCGTGGTCGTGATCTACGACAACTACGGCGACGCCGAGAACGCCGGCGTCCCGCTGACCACATGACCGATCCCGCGGTCGGCGTGCGGTGATCCTTGCCGGTGCGTTCGGCCTGGCCATCGGCGCCGCGCTCGCTGCTAGCTGATCGCCACGGGCGTCGCGGCCGCCGCAGTGTTTGCGCCTGCCGCCCCGAATACCGGATGACGCACGGGATACCCGACACGCACCGACAACCGATATGGAGCACCGACGATGGACTACGGCATGACGATCACCCTGGAGCTGCCCTATGAGAAGGCGGTGCCCGCGGTCAAGGCGGCGCTTCAGGAACAGGGCTTCGGGGTGCTCACCGAGATCGACGCCCGGGCCACCCTGCAGGAGAAGCTCGGCCACGACATGGAGCCCTACATCATCCTGGGCGCCTGCAACCCCCAACTCGCCCACCGCGCCCTGGACCTGGACCGCCAGATCGGGCTGCTGCTGCCCTGCAACGTGGTCGTGCGCGCCGAGGGCGACACCCGCAGCGTCGTGTCGGCGCTGGATCCGCAGGTCATGGTCACGGTGCCGGACAACGAGGACCTGCGCCCCATCGCTGATGACGCCGGTCAGCGCATCCGCGCTGCCCTTGACACCCTGAACAGCTGACCCGAAGTACTGGAGGAGGAACAGGCGATGACGGCCCGATGATGATGGGCTTGTTCTGGATCTGGCCGGTGCTGGTGCTGATCGGGGTGGTCCTACTGGGCTATCTCGCCTACCGGCTCGTCCAGAACCGCCAGCCCGGTCCGGGCGCGATGGTGGGGTCCCCGGGTTCGGCGCGGCGGATCCTCGACGAGCGCTACGCCCGCGGAGAGATCGACAAGCAGGAGTACCGCCAGCGCCGCGAGGAACTGTGATGACAGGAGCCGCGATATGACCCCCGCCCCGATCAGCCGTCGCCGTGCGCTGGTCCTGGGCGGGCTCGGCGTGGCCAGCGTGGCCACCGGGGCGACCGGTTGGATCGCCGCGAACGCCGGCGGCACGCCCGGTGGCCGTCTACAACCCGCCGGTAGCGGCGCCGCGCTGGCCCAGCCGCCGGTCCTGGACAGTCGCGGCGGCCGCCTGGAGGTCGAGCTGACCGCCGCGGCGGGGGTGCGCCTGGCCGGGCGGGACACCGCCGCGCTGGGCTTCAACGCCACCTCGCCCGGTCCGACGCTGCGGGTGCGCCCGGGTGACGAGCTCGCGGTGCGGCTGAGCAACCGGCTCGATCAGCCCACCAATCTGCACACCCACGGGCTGCGGGTGTCCCCACAGGCCAACAGCGACAACCCGTTCCTGCGCGTCGACCCGGGAACCTCGTTCGACTACCTGTACCGGATCCCGCCCGAGCATCCCGCCGGCACCTACTGGTATCACCCACACCATCACGGCATGGTCGCCGACCAGATCTTCGGTGGGCTCGCCGGTGCGCTGATCGTCGACCCGCCGCCCGGGCAGGGTCCCGACGTTCCGACCGTCGAGGACCGGGTGCTGCTGGTCACCGACACCACCCTCGACAGCGGCGGCCGCGTCGTCGAGGTGGGCGCGATGGACCGTGCGATGGGCCGCCAGGGGGAGCTGGTGCTGGTCAACGGCCAGCATCAACCCGCCATCCCCGCCGCGCCCGGCGCGACGCAGCGCTGGCGAATCATCAACGGGTGCGTGTCGCGGGTGCTGGTCCTGCGCCTGCGGGACCACCCTTTCGTCCAGATCGCCCACGACGGAACATTCCTGCCCGGCCCCGTTCCCCGGGATCGGGTGGTGCTGGCTCCGGGCAACCGTGTCGACGTGGTCGTCACACCGGAGGGGTCCGGCGACTACCCGCTGATCGCCGAGGCCGTCGACCGCGGTGGCACGGGCCCGATGATGGGCGGCGACACCACGACCAGCGAGCCGCTCACCGTGGCGACGATGGTCATTGGCGGGACACCGGTCACCGCGGCGGCGCTGCCCGCGACCCTCCCCGCCGAAGCAGTCCCCGCCGGACCGGTCACCGGGCAGCGGCAGGTCGCCTTCCAGATGGGCATGGGCGGCGGGATGGGCGGCGGCGGGATGGCCTTCACCATCGACGGCCGCACCTTCGACCCCGCCCGCGACGACCAGATGATCACCCTGGGCGCGGTCGAGGAATGGACCATCACCAATCCCAGCCCGCTCGCGCACCCATTCCACCTGCACGTCTGGCCGTTCACCGTGCTCGCCCTCAGCGATGGCACGCCGCCGGTCGGGGTGCCGCAGGACGTCGTTCTGATCCCGGCCCGGGGCTGGGTGAGACTACGCATCCCGTTCACCGGGTTCTCCGGCCGCAGCGTCTACCACTGCCACATCCTCGACCACGAAGACGCCGGCATGATGGCCACCGTCAACGTCCGCGGCTGATCCCAGGGGCCGCTCCGAACTGTCGGTTCGAGCGACGACACTGCACGTTATGAGCGACACCGCCGCGGGACGTCAGACGCGACGGGCTACGCGGCGAGCGTGGTGCTGCGCTGGTCGCACAGCCGTGGCGGCGAGGCGCACTGCTTGGTGCGGCTGCGTCGCGCTACGGACGGGGACGGAGCCGATCCGGTCCGGATGTGCTGGTCTGAGGTTCCCCCCGTAGCACGGACACCTCCGGTGTGGGGTCAGTGATCTTGGTCTGACCGGGTGTGGAGGGTCTCGAAGGTGACGGGGCTGTGCATTTCGATGCTGGAATGGCGCCTGTTCGGG
>JBQTKB010000026.1:0-14078 GCA_052386505.1 Pseudonocardia sp. | reverse complement strand
GGGGGGGGGCGGCCCGCCCGGCGGGCGGGGCCCCCCGGGGCGGCGCGCCGGGGGGGGGCTCGGGGGGTCACCCCCCCCCCCGCCACTCACGGGTGCCAGCGGCGCAGTGCCGGTCAGTCGATCAGCCGGTAGGCGGGCAGGGTGAGAAACTCGACGAAGTCCCCGGTCCCGGTACCCCCCAGCGCGACCTGCTCGAACACCTCCCGGGCCTCGTCCCACCGGCCAGCCTCGTACGCCTGCTCGCCGGCCTCCGCGCGGATCACGGCCAGCTCCTGCTCGATCACCTTCCGGACCAGCTCCTCGGTGACCACCGGGCCGTCGGCCAGCCGCACCCGACCGTGCACCCACTGCCAGATCTGCGAGCGGGCGATCTCGGCGGTGGCGGCGTCCTCCATCAGGTTGTGGATGCCGGCCGCGCCGGTGCCGCGCAGCCACGACTCGAGGTAGCGCAGGCCCACCTCGACGTCGCCGCGCAGGCCGGCCTCGGTGCACTCCGCCGGGGTCGCGGCCACGTCCAGCAGCTGTGTCGCGGTGACCGTGACGTCGGTGCGGAGCCGGTCGAGCTGGTTGGGCCGCTCGCCGAGCACCGCGTCGAACTCCGCACGGCAGACCGGTACCAGGTCGGGGTGCGCGACCCAGGAGCCGTCGTACCCGGCCGCCGCCTCGCGGGCCTTGTCCTCGCGGACCTTGGCCAGCGCCCGTTCGTTCACCTCCGGGTCGCGGCGGCTGGGGATGACCGCGGCCATCCCGCCGATCGCGAACGCGCCGCGCCGGTGGCAGGTGGCCACCAGCAGCTCGGTGTAGGCGCGCATGAACGGCGCGGTCATGGTGACCGCGTTGCGGTCGGGCAGCACGAACTCCGGTCCGGCGTCCCGGAAGTTCTTGATGATCGAGAACAGGTAGTCCCACCGGCCGGCGTTCAGCCCGGAAGCGTGCTCGCGCAGCTCGTAGAGGATCTCCTCCATCTCGAACGCGGCGGTGATCGTCTCGATCAGCACGGTGGCCCGGATGCTGCCGTGCGGCACGTCCAACGCCCGCTGGCTGAAGGTGAACACGTCGTTCCACAGCCGCGCCTCGAGGTAGCTCTCCAGTTTCGGCAGGTAGAAGTACGGCACGCCCGGGTTGTGGAAGAAGTACAGCCCGAAGTCCACCAGCGCGCCGGCCACCGGCTGGCCGTCCACGGTGAGGTGGCGCTCGTCGAGGTGCCAGCCGCGGGGGCGCACCACCACGGTCGGCCGTTCGGCGGCGGTCACCCGGTACTGCTTGCCCTCGGGGCTGGTGTACTCGACCGTGCCGGTGCGCGCGTCGAGCAGGTTGACCTGCCCGGCAATCACGTTGTGCCAGGTGGGGGTGGTGGCATCCTCGAAGTCGGCCAGCCACACCTTGGCGCCGGAGTTGAGCGCGTTGATCGTCATCTTGCGTTCGGTGGGGCCGGTCATCTCCACCCGGCGGTCGGCCAGCGCGGGCGGCGCCTCGGCCACCCGCCAGTCGCCGACCCGGACTGCTGCGGTGTCGGCGCGGAAGTCCAGCGTGCGGGTGCGGCCGATCTCGGCGCGACGCTCCGCGCGGGCGGCCAGCAGCGCGCGGCGGGTGGGCTCGAACTCACGGTGCAGCGCGGCGACGAACGCGCACGCCTCGGCCGTGAGCACCTCCTCGGCGCGGTCCACCGGGTAGCCGTCGATCACGAGCGTCGGTGTGGGGCTGGCGGTCATGCCTGCCAGCATAGGTTCGCCCGGGGCGTCCGACAGTCGATCAGTGGTGGTTAGTGGCGGCTCAGTGGTCGCTCGGGTCGCTCAGTGGTCGCCGGGGTCGGCCCCGCCGCCGGGCCGCAGCGTGCGGACCTGCTCGCCGAGCCGGGCGAGTGCCTCCTCGCCGAGGTCGTTCAACTCGTCGACCGCAAACTCCAGGCGGCGGGTGAACTCGGCGGTAGCCTTCTCCATCGTGCCCCGGGCCCGAGCCACCTCCGGCCTCTCGCCGATCCGGTCCAGGGCCTGCTGACCGCGGTCGGTGAGCTCGACGTAGATCCAGCGCAGCTGAGCGGCCCCGGACTCCTCCTCCTCCTCCTCGGCGGACGCGGCCGCGCCGGACACGGACCCGGCCTGGAGCTCGGCCAGCGCAGACACCGTGCGCCGTGGCGCGACCCCCCAGAGCTTGGCGCCCGGCAGTGCGGCCTGGACCTCGGCCAGCGTGGCGACAGCCAGCTCACCGGCGCCCAGGCAGGCCAGGAACGGTCCGCGCACCGGCTCGATGTGCCGCCCGAGCATGCTCGAAGCCCGCACCCGTGCCCGACGCAGATCGCCGGACACCGGCAACGACGCAATCATGGTCCGCTCCTCCCGTTCCACTTTCCACGGTAGGTCACCGCCACCGGCAACTCTACCATTTCAGTAGTGCGCGCTCACTCTACTATAGAGTCGAAATGCCAGGTCACGCGGCCAAACCGTGAGATAGATCCCACCAGCGTCACCCACCGGCCCGTCCAAAAGTCTCTCGTACGACCGAATTCTGATGTGCCGATTTTCGGCACATCACCAGCCCGGTGTCCAACAGCGGGAGCGGGGCCACGTACCGTTCGACGGCAGGTTGGCCCGGTTGACGACTGACTCCGATCACGGCCAACCGATCACCGGATCCGTGCGAACACCCGGCGTGCGACTCGACGACCGCCTCCAGGCCATGCTGATGCACGCCGGCGCGCGCTGGACCGTCCGCTACGGCGACAACCTGCGCTTCGCCGGGGCCGACCTGCCGCGCCCGACGACCACCCGGATGCCGACCCGGCACGGCCGGGTGCCGGTGCACGTCTACCGCCCGCCGAACGCGGCATGCGCCGACCTACCCGTCTACCTGCACTTCCACGGCGGCGCCTGGCTGATGCGGTACCCGGCGATGGACGACTGGTGGTGCCGCTACGTCGCGGCGACAGCCGGGGTCGCGGTGCTCAACGTCGACTTCCGCACCGGTCCCTACGTCGCCTACCCGGTGGCCCAGCACCAGTGCCATGACGTCGCGCGACACGTGGCCGGCCACGGCGGTGAGCTCGGGCTGGACGGCGGCCGTTTGGTCGTCGGCGGGTTCTCCTCCGGCGGCGGGCTGGCCGCGTCGGTGTGCCTGCAGGCCCGCGACGCCGGAACCTTCTCCCCGGTGCTGCAGGTACTCGGGGTGCCCGCGCTGGATCTCGCCCGGGACCCGGCGAGCGACCCACCGGGGATGATCTCTCCGGCGCTGCGCGCGCTGGTCCGGCGGGCCTACTTCCCGGATCCGGCGACCCGGACGCACCCATACGCCTCACCGGTGCTGGCCTCCGACCTGAGCGGTCTGCCCCCGGCGGTGGTCTGCACCGCCGAGCGGGACACCCTGCGCGCCGACGGTGAGCTGTACGTGCGGCGGCTGCGCGAGGCGGGCGTGCCGGTCGAGCACGACCGCACCCCCGGCGTCGACCACTACTTCCTCACCGAGAACCCGACCCGGGCCCGCGCCACGATGGCGATGATCGCCGACGCGATCACCGGGCCACCGCGCCGGCCACCGCGGACTAGGCCTGGACTAGGCCAGGACTAGGTCCCCCCATGAGGCAGGGGCGCGCGCAACGACGACTCGTTGCGGCCCCACCGGGTGATCAGGTGCTCCTCGAACCGCCGCCCGAGCAGCCCCGCGGCCCGCATGCCGAACACCACGTCGCCGGCCAGCTCCGGCTCCGCGGCCAGCAGCGGTGCCAGCACACCGGTGCGGATCAGCTGCTCGTGCACCGCGTCGGCCTCGACGTGCTCGTCGTAGAACTCGGTCGCCGCCGCGCTGAGGCCCAGCCGCCGCATCGCCCGGACCAGGCGCAGCGACCCGGGTGAGGAGGTCAGCTCCACCACGGCGAACTGGCCGACCAGCGCGCCGCGCAGTGCCCGGTGCAGCCCGCACAGCGACATGAGGTTGACCTCGGCCAGGGTGCAGGCCGGGGCGAGGTCGAGGTACCCGCCGTACCCGGGATCGAGGCTCAGCACGGCCATCATCTCGGCGAACAGCCTGGAGTGCATGCGTGCCGGACGACCCGCGCCGTACTCGTCGTGTTCCACCGCGACCAGCGCGGACTTGGCCGGGCCGGGGATCCGGGGGATCACCCAGGCCTGCGGGTCGGCCTCCTTGAGGTGGTAGAGGGAGCGGTGGGCGACGTACTCGCGCAGCTGCCAGAGCTGGCCCCGGCTCAGCAGGTGGTGGGACACGCCGGTGTCGCTGCCCGGTCCGACGGGCTCGACGAGCAGGCCGTCCACCTCGGCCGGCACATCCTGGCCGGGTTCGGTGTCCGCGCGCAGCGCGCCGAGGAACACCCGCTCCAGTTCGCGCCGCACGGTCAGCAGTCCCGGGTCCCACTCGCGGTCGTTCCCGGCACCGGCGTCGGCGCCCTCGTCGACACCGGCGAAACCCCGGTAGTGCAGCTCGTAGCAGCAGTACAGCGCCAGCTGCAGGTCGTCACCGTACGGGTCGGCGCCGGATGGGTCGGCGCCGGACGAGTCGGCGCCGGATGCCGCCGGGCTTCCGCCCGGCCCGTCGCTGATCAGCTCCAGCACGGCGGCCGACAGCGGACCCCGCGGTCGGGGCAGCGGCGGCACGACCGGGCGGTCGGTGGCGGTGGCGGTGGCGGCGCTCATCGTTCCTCGCCGATCCGGATCCGGGCCCGGTGGCTGGTGTCGCAGAACGGGTAACGGCGGCTGCGCCGGCACACGCAGAGCGCGGTGACCGGACGCTCCGAGCGCGCCCGGCGGCCGTCGGGCAGAGCGACCTCGACCGGGCCGGGCACCAGGATCGGGCCGTCGGCGGTCACCGTGACCACCGGGTACTCATCCGCCACGCTGTCCTCCGATCACCACGAGGTTCTCGGTCCGGGCGCCGACGGCGGTCAGTCCCCGACACTCGAGCAGGTCCGACCGGCCGCGCATCACCGGTCCGTAGGGCACCTCCGTGCGCATCAGCACCTCGGCCCGGACACCGACGTCGGCCAGTCTGGTGATGGTCAGGTCCGGGTCGCACACTCCCGAGTGCACCAGCAGCACCCGACCGTCCGGAGCCAGATGCGTGGCGAGGCCGACGCACACCCGGTCGAGCACCGCGCGCCCGTCCGTTCCGCCGTCCCACGACCGGGCCGCGCGGTACCGGGCCAACCGGGCCGACGGCGAGGGCACGTAGGGCGGGTTGACGGTGACCAGGTCGAAGCGCCGGCCGCGCACCGGACCGAACAGGTCCCCCCGCCGGACCGCGACCGGCAGCCGCCGCGATCGGGCGTTCAGCCAGGCCGCAGCCGCCGAACGCCGGGACAGCTCGACGGCGGTCACCGACCTCGCGCCGGCCGCGGCGGCGGCCAGGGCCACGGTGCCGGGTCCACTGCACAGATCCAGCACGCTGCGCCCGGCCGCCCACCCCTCCCGGCGCAGGACCTCGATCAGCAGTTCGGTGTCGGTCTGGGCGCGGTAGGTCCCGGGCGGACAGAACATCAGCATGTCACGGAGCCTTTCGGTCACCTACCCGAACGAGGCCCTCGCTCGCCGGTCCCGGTCGGATGCCCGCTGACCGGCGGTTGAAACGTGCCGGGGGCTCAGCCTGTTTCCACTCCCATAAGGCCCGTCGTTCAAAGGAGTGGTTTGAAACGGTTGTCCGTACCGCCGGCCCGTGCCGCCGGGATACTTGAGTGACGAGATGCGATTTGACCGAGGTGGATTTATATGGGTGCGCTCAAGGACGAGGCGGCCGGCACCGCCAAGAAGGTTGCCGGGAAGGTCGCGGGGGACGATGACCTCGAACACCGTGGGGAGGAGCAGATCGAGGAAGGCGTCGAGAAGGACGAGCAAGCGCAGGCCCGCCGGCTGGGCACGGTCACCGGCGGCACCTCCGGTGACACCTTCGACCCGTTCAAGGAAGGCAGGGAGGCTATTCAAGCCGAGGAGAGAGGCGAGGAGAGTCCCGCCTTGCAGAGCCATGCCGAGCAAACTCACACTGAGTGAGCACACCCGTGATACCGAGCCCTCGGACTACATCCGGCGGCCTACGGTTCGGCCGCACGCTGTCCATCAGCTACTTCCGCTCGGGCCCTCAGACTCAATTCCCTCGCCGGACGCCTCTCCTCCAGGAAGGCGAGGCGCGGCTCCTACCCGATCGTGTGCGCCGGGCAGCGGGTGGGCTGTTCGCAGCTGGGTAATGCGGAGTATGCAGCTGTTCTCCGGACAGACCACGGTGGCGCTCTTCGTGATCACCAGCATCTTCCTCATCCTCCTGGCCGTCGGCCTCCATCCAGTGCTAGCGCTGGGCGTAGGAGTGATCGCCGGTTGGCTGCTGGCCTACACGTTGCTCAGCACAGTCGGGGACCGCCTCGAGCACTGGCTCAGAACCTACAAATAGCTGGCCCGGGTGGTCCATCCGTGGGTCTGCGCCCGTCGGGGATACCCCGACCTGGCCGCTGTGCGCCAATGCAGCGCCTCTACGGTCCCCCACCGACGTAGGCCGCCAGGTGCTCGCCGGTCAGCGTCGACCGGTCGGCGACCAGGTCGGCCGGGGTGCCCTCGAAGACGATCCGGCCGCCGTCGTGTCCGGCACCGGGGCCGAGATCGATGATCCAGTCGGCGTGCGCCATCACCGCCTGGTGGTGCTCGATCACGATCACCGACCTGCCGGCATCGACGAGCCGGTCGAGCAGCCCGAGCAATTGCTCGACGTCGGCCAGGTGCAGGCCGGTGGTCGGCTCGTCGAGGACGTAGACCCTGGATTCGGCACTGGCGCCACCCTTGTCCGCCATTCGGGTGGCCAGCTTGAGCCGCTGCCGCTCGCCGCCGGACAGCGTCGTCAGCGGCTGGCCGATGGTGAGGTAGCCGAGCCCGACGTCGGACAGGTGGGTGAGGATCTTGTGCGCGGTGCCGATGCTCGTTCCGCTGACGCTGCTCTCGGTGCCGATGCTCGTTCCGCTGACGCTGCTCTCGGCTGGCGTCCTCGCCTCGCCGTCACCGAAGAACGCCTGGGCCTGCGCGACCGACATCGCCAGCACGTCACTGATGTTCTTGCCGCCCAGGGTGTACTCCAGCACCACCGCGTCGAACCGTTTGCCCTCGCACAGCTCGCAGGTGGTGACCACGCCGGCCATCGTCGCCAGGTCGGTGTAGATCACCCCGGCGCCGTTGCAGGACGGGCAGGCGCCCTCGGAGTTGGCGCTGAACAGCGCAGGTTTCACCCCGTTGGCCTTGGCGAACGCCTTGCGGATCGGGTCGAGCAGCCCGGTGTACGTCGCCGGGTTACTCCGCCGGGAACCGCGGATCGGGGTCTGGTCGATGGCCACCACGCCGTCCCGGCCGGACACCGAGCCGTGGCTGATCCGACCCTTCAATCCGCAAGCTTCGCGAACGAGTGAGCTCTTCCCGGAGCCCGCCACCCCGGTCACCACGACCAGCACCCCGAGCGGGATGTCCACGTCGACGCCCCGCAGGTTGTGCGTCGACGCGTCGCGCACCTCCAGTGCCCCCGACGGCTTGCGGACGTCCGGCTTCAGCGCGGCCCGGTCGTCGAGGTGCCGTCCGGTGAGGGTGCCGCTGGCCCGCAGACCGGCGACGGTGCCCTCGAACATCACCTCGCCGCCACCCGCGCCGGCGCCCGGACCGAGGTCGACGACGTGGTCGGCGATGGCGATCAACTCCGGCTTGTGCTCCACCACCAGCACGGTGTTGCCCTTGTCCCGCAGTTGCCGCAGCAAGCCGTTCATCCGCTCGATGTCGTGCGGGTGCAGCCCGATGGTGGGCTCGTCGAAGACGTAGGTGACGTCGGTGAGCGAGGAGCCCAGGTGCCGGATCATCTTGGTGCGCTGCGCCTCGCCGCCGGACAGCGTGCCCGACGGCCGATCCAGCGACAGGTAGCCCAGCCCGATCTCGACGAACGAATCCAGGGTGCGCCGCAGGTTCTCCAGCAGTGGCGCGACCGTCGGCACGGCGCCCCGTCCGCCCTCCGCTGCGCGGTCCTTCGCCGCAGCGGCGCACGGTCGTCCTCCTGCCGCGGCCTGCCCGTCCAGGTCGCGCACCCACTCGGCGAGGTCGCTGATCTGCATCGCGCAGGCATCGGCGATGCTGATCCCGTCGATCTTCGACGAGCGGGCCACCTCGGACAGCCGGGTGCCGTGGCAGCCCGGGCAGGTGTCGAAGGTGACCACCCGTTGCACGAACGCCCGGATGTGCGGCTGCAGCGTGTCGACGTCCTTGGCGAGCATCGACTTCTGGATCTTCGGGATGATCCCCTCGTAGGTCAGGTTCACGCCCTCGACCTTGATCTTCGTCGGCTCCTTGTACAGCAGGTCGGTCAGCTCGCGCCGGGTGAACTTCGCGATCGGCTTGTCCGGGTCGAAGAACCCGCAGCCACGGAAGATCCGGCCGAACCAACCGTCCATGCTGTAGCCCGGGATGGTGAGCGCGCCCTCGTTGAGCGACTTCTCCTCGTCGTACAGCGCGGTCAGGTCGAAGTCGTTGACCGAGCCGCGGCCCTCGCAGCGCGGGCACATGCCGCCGGTGATGGAGAAGCTGCGCCGCTCCTTGACCGTCCGGCCGCCGCGCTCGATCGTCACCGCGCCGGCGCCGCTGATCGAGGCGACGTTGAAGGAGAACGCCTGGGCCGAGCCGATGCGCGGCCGCCCGAGCCGGCTGAACAGGATGCGCAGCATCGCGTTGGCGTCGGTCGCGGTGCCGACCGTGGAGCGGGGGTCGGTACCCATCCGCTGCTGGTCGACGATGATCGCGGTGGTCAGCCCGTCGAGCACGTCGACGTCGGGCCGGGCCAGGGTCGGCATGAACCCCTGGACGAACGCGCTGTACGTCTCGTTGATCATCCGCTGCGACTCGGCGGCGATGGTGTGGAACACCAGCGAGCTCTTCCCCGAGCCGGAAACCCCGGTGAACACCGTCAGCCGGCGTTTCGGCAGCTCGACGTCGATGTCCTTGAGGTTGTTCACCCGCGCGCCGTGCACCCGGATCAGGTCGTGGCTGTCGGCGGTGTGCAGCCCTCCTGTGCCCTTGGGCATCACCTCGACGATGGTACGGCGCCCGTCGTCGGTGATGCCGAGGTCACGCCCGGCCCAGCCGGTTCTCCGGCGGCCGGGTCTTCTCTATCGTGGACGTCGGGAGGTCCACACCATGACCGAGTACCGCGAAATGACCGAGTACCGCGAACTCCGGGTCTCCGACGCCGACCGTGCCGCCGTGCTGCGCAGGCTCGAACGGGCAGTCGGTGAGGGACGCCTGACGGTCGCCGAGTTCGACGAGCGGACGATGTCCGCCTGCGCGGCCCGCGTGCGCGGCGAACTCGACGATCTGACCCGGGACCTGCCTCCGGATCTCTGGTAGCCCGCCCGGCCGAGTCACCGCTGCCCGGTGCTCGTCCCCTCGCGCGCGGCCGGGATCTCGTACCCGGCGCCGTCGTCGGACCGCTGGATGCCGGTCGGGTCCGCGGCGGCATCCAAGGCCGGCGCCTCGGCCGGCGGGCCGGACGCGGCCGTGCTGGAGCGGTCGAGGAAGCGCAGCATCTCGATCGGGAAGGGCATCACCAGCGTGCTGTTCTTGTCCGAGGCGACGTCGGCGACCGTCTGGAGCAGCCGCAGCTGCAACGCACCCGGGGTCTCGTCCATCACCCGCGCGGCGTCGGACAGTTTCGCCGCGGCCTGGAACTCACCGTCGGCGGTGATGACCCTGGCTCGGCGGTCCCGCTCGGCCTCGGCCTGGCGCGACATCGATCGCTTCATCCCCTCCGGCAGGGCGATGTCCTTGATCTCCACCCGGTCCACGCTGATGCCCCAGTCCTCGGTGGGGGTGTCGATCACCGCGCGCAGCTCGGCGTTGACCCGTTCGCGGTCGGACAGCATCGTGTCGAGGTCGGCGCGACCGATCACCGACCGCAGCGAGGTCTGGGCGACCTGAGAGATGGCCCCCAGGTAGTTCTCGACGTTCACCAGGGCTTTCGCTGCGTCCACCACCCGAAAGTAGACGACCGCATCGACGCTGAGGGTGACGTTGTCGCGGGAGATCGCGCCCTGGGCCGGGATGTCCATCACCACCGTCTGGATCGGGATCCGGTACATCCGGTCGACGAACGGAATGATCAACCGCAGCCCGGGTTCGCGCACCGAGGGCAACAGCCGGCCGAAGCGCAGCACAACGCCGCGCTGGTACTGCTGGACGAGTCGGACGCTGGCGCCTGTCACAGTCAGCAGCAGCACGAGGACAGCGACCAAGGTAAGGGTCAGAACGGACATCGGAACCTCCAGAACAGACGTGGCGAGGGCCGGTCGACGGGCGAGCCAGTTCGGCGAAGACCGGTGGATCAGCGCGGTGGATCAGCCGCGGTGGATCAGCGCGGTGGATCAGCGCGGTGGTCGCCGCCCGACCGCGCACCACGCGATCCACGGCACGACCGCGACCAGGGTCAACGGCGCCAACACGAGCGACCACGACGCCGGCAACGACGCCGCGGCCACGATGACCAGGACGAGGGCGGGTACCAGCAGCAGCAGGCGCTGGAGCGGGATCGACGACCGGGCGGTCATCGTGGTGGGCTCCGCCCCGGACTGGTTCCCGGTCGGGCCGGGCTTGTCGGACGCCGCGGTCGGGCCGGGCTGGCCGGAGGCCGCCGTCTGCCCGGTCGGGCCGGGCTTGTCGGGCGCCGCCGTTGAATCGGACCCGCCCGAGTCGTCCTCGCGCAGATCGCGCTCCAGCTCGGCGAGAATTGCCCGCTCGCGCCAGGACAGGGCGCTGGACTCTTCCGGTTCGGGGGCGAATGGTGTGCTCATCGTGGCCTTCCTGGGCAGCAGCGGATTCCACTGCCGACCAGACTTCCCGGCTCACCACAGTCCACGGTACGCGCTCGCCGAGGAGGCCGTGACATGAACGGGCATCGTGACCTGAGTCACTCGTCCGCGAGACCACCGGGAGGTGGCCGTCACCCGGCCGTGATCACAATCACAGAGCTCGGCGCGCGACGATTCGGCGGCCGCTACCGTCCAACCCCTGAGCCCGCACACCGGTGGGTGGCCACACGGGAGCGAAAGGAACGATCATGGGTCTCGGGGACAAGATCTCGAACAAGGCCGAAGAGCTGAAGGGCAAGGTCAAGGAGGCGGCCGGCAAGGCCACCGGCAACGAGGAATTGGAGGCCGAGGGCAAGGTCGACCAGGGCAAGTCCGGCGTGAAGCAGGCCGGTGAGAGCGTCAAGGACGCGGCCAAGAACGTGAAGGACGCCTTCAAGAAGTGACCCGTGCGGAGTGGGGCCCGATCTCGGGGGGCGGGCTCCACCCCGCCGCGTCTCCCGCCCCGGACGCCCGAGGCGCGGCGATCAGGCCGGCCAGGCGTTCGGCGACGGCGGCCATCCGCTCGCGGGCCGCGGCCAGGTAGCCGCGAGGGTCGACCAGACTCGGCTGTCCGGCCAGCGCCTCGCGCACCGCGCCGGTGTAGGCGACGTTCAGCATCGTGCCGATGTTGACCTTGACGATGCCGCTGGCCATCCCCGCGCAGCACGTCGTCCGGCACCTCCGAGGAGCCGTGCAGCACCACCGGCACCGGCACCGCCGCGCGCAGCGTTCCGATCAGCTCGAAATCCGGGGTGGCGCTCCGGGTGGTCATCGCGTGCGAACTGCCCACCGCGACCGCCAACGCGTCCACCCGGTGTCGGCCACGAAGCGGGCCGCCTCGGCGGGATCGGTGCGCACCCCGGACGCGTGGGCGCCGTCCTTGCCGCCCACTCGCCGCGCTCGGCCTCCAGGTAAAGGTCGTGCGCGTGCGCCCAGTCGGCGGCCCCCGCCCGGGTGGCCGCCACGTTGGACAGGGGCGCCACGGTGGTCGTGGTGGGCGTCCCGGCCCGGGAGGTGACCGTGCCGCTGCCGCTGATCCAGGACCACCAGATCCGGATCCAGGGCAGCGCCACCTACCTGCCCGCGGACTACGCGGAGTCGATCGCCCTGCTGCGCTCCGGGGCGGTCCGGTCCGACGACATAGTCTCCTCGGTCCGGCCGCTGGCCCGGGTGGCGGAGGCGTTCGCGCCGGCCCAAGCCGGGGCGGACACCAAGGTCCTGGTGGTGGTCGACCCGGACGCGTTCGCCCAGCCCGCACCGGGCTGACCGGGGCCCGGGCGGGCTGACCGCCAGGAGATCAGGCGAGATGGTGCGCCCGGGGCCGTAGGTCAGCCGCAGGGAAGGGTGGGCGGGCATCGAAGCGCAGAGACAGCTTCCCGGCCGCCCGCCAAGCACGGGCGACGAGATCGTGGTCGTCGTCGGTGACCAGGTTGCCCATCACCCGCAGGGCCACGGTCATGAGTCGGTGCGAGCGCATGCCGATCGGCCCGGCCAGCGGCAGCAGGCGCGGGATGGTGATCAGCCCGGCGAGCCGGCGGGCGATGGAGAACGCCTGGCCGTAGTGGCTGCGCAGGGTCGCCGGCCAGGCCACGGCCAGGTCCCGGTCATGCGCCATCAACTCGGCGACCAGCCGGCCGGTCTCCAACCCGTAGTCGATGCCCTCGCCGTTGAGCGGATTCACACAGCCGGCGGCGTCGCCGATCAGCGCCCAGTTGGCGCCCGCCACCCCGGACACCGCGCCGCCCATCGGCAGCAGCGCCGACTTGTGGATGCGGACCGGGCCATCGAGCTGCCAGTCGTGGCGGCGAGCGTTCGCGTAGTGCTCGATCAGCCCGCGCAGCCGGATGTTGGCCGGTCGCTTATCCGTGGCCAGGGTACCGACCCCGATGTTGACCTCGCCGTTGTTCAGCGGGAACACCCACCCGTACCCGGCGAGCACCTCGTCCTCGGTACCGCGCAGCTCGAGATGGGAGCTGATCCACTCATCGTCGCTGCGCCCGGAGCGGATGTAGCCCCGGGCAGCGACGCCGTACGCGGTGTCGCGGTGCCACTCGCGTCCGAGCACCCGGCCGAGGGTGGAGCGGGCGCCGTCGGCGACGATCAGCCGGCGGCATCGGACGGTCGTGGTCGTACCGTCGTCCCCGTCCTTGCCCGCTGTGAACACCACCCCCGCGATGCGGTCACCGTCGCGCACGACGTCGACCGCGCGGGCGCCTTCGCGCGGCACGGCGCCGGATTCGAGGGCCACCTCGCGGATCCGCGCGTCGAGCTCCATCCGGGCGACCGCGCCGCCGTTGGCCGGAAGCGAACCTCCCGGCCAAGGCAGCAGCAGCTCCTGCCCGAAACCGGCCGCCCGCAGGCCCCGGTTCGTGCCCTGCTTGCGAATCCAGTCGTCGAGCCCGAGCCGGTCGAGCTCGGCGATCGCCCGGGGCGTGAGACCGTCGCCGCAGGCCTTGTCCCTCGGAAACCTCTCCGCGTCGGCCAGCAGCACGTCGAGTCCGGCGCGGGCCGCCCACGCCGCGGCCGCCGACCCGGCCGGCCCCGCGCCCACGACCAGAACATCGGTCGACTCGGTAATGCCGGTGGGTCCGATCGCGGATGCCATGCCATAAGTGTCGCAAGCGCACCGGCCCCCGGCCGATCCGCCGGCCGTGACCGTGCCCTCACCAGGGCCCAGTATGGGATCGGGCCCAGTATGGGATCGGGCTGCTACTGCCCGCCCGGTGGTACCGACCGGTCCCAACGCCGCCGGTACCGGCCGTCAGCCCGGTCGGTAATCCCGTCAGCGCCAGTGAGGCACTGGCCCCACCAACGACATCCACGCCCCGCACGGACAACCCAACACAACCCGCGCCCCCGCAAGGGCAACCCAACCCAACCCGCGCCCCCGCAAGGGCAACCCAACTCAACCCGCGCCCCCGCAAGGGCAATGAGCCTGCGCATTCGACGCGCCCGCGAGTCCGATGGTCGAATGAGCCCGCGCATTGTGCGCGCGGGGGTCGACGCGCGCGGGGGTCGACGCGCGTGGGGGTCGACGCGCGCGGGGGTCGACCCGGGCGGGGGTCGACCCGGGCGTGGGTCGGGCGTGGGTCGGGCGCCAGTTGCCGGCCGCCGGGCCGGGCGTCGGTCTCAGGTTGCGACAGGCCCGGTCACACCCGCCGGCCGGCCCGAGCGGACAGCTCGGACAACCCGGCGGGGGTGGCCACCACGACCAGCCGGTCACCGCCGA
>JBQTKB010000025.1:0-12879 GCA_052386505.1 Pseudonocardia sp. | reverse complement strand
CGAAGTTGATGTGGCTGAGCACCGCCTCGTCGAAGTCGATGCCGCCGAGCCGCTCGATGCCCTCCGGGGTGCCCAGGATCTCGATCCCGTCGGCCTGCTTGCGCAGCACCGTGACGTCGAACGTGCCGCCGCCGAGATCGTAGACCGCGACCGTGTCGCCCTCGCTCAGCTTCCGGGAGGCGGCGTAGTGCGCGGCGGCGGCCTCCGGCTCGGTGGTGGTCAGTGCCTCGTCGATTCCGGCGAGCCGGGGCACCTCCTCGAACAGCCCGCGCCGGTAGGGGCCCCAGTTCGCCGGGTGGGTCAGCACCACCCGCTCCGGCGGCTCGCCCTCGGTCTGCGACACCTTGGCGAGCACGTCTCGCAGCACCGCGCCCAGCAGGTCGGTGACCGCGTGCGGCGCGCCGGCCAGCATCACCGGGGTAGGGTCGCCCAGGCGACGTTTGAACTCCCGGGCCACCCGTTCCGGGCTGCTGGGCGCTCGCCGGTGCGCCGCCTCGCCGGTGACCAGGGCGTTGTCCTCCCGCAGGTACACCACCGACGGCGTGACCACCGACCGGTCGCCCAGGGTCACCATCTCGATCTGCGACTCGTAGCTGATCGCGGCGGCGACGAACGTGGTGCCCAGATCAACGCCCAGACGATAGGCCACCGGCCGCGCTCCTCCCACCGGACGACGAAGCTGCCCGCGACCACGGACACAATGGGGAAAACCCTACCTCCGTCTGGGGTGTGCACCCTTCCCGCCACCCGCCGGGTCCGAGATCATTCGGCGATGGACCTCGGCGCCGAGCGGTGGCGGCGACGGATCCGCCTGGAACGCCAGCTGCACGACGGGGCCTCCCTGCGGATATCCGCGCTGTCGTTGCGGCTGGGGCTGCTGCGCCCGGACGACGACCGGTTCGAGCGCGCGGTCGGCGAGCTGCAGGACGAGCTGCACGCGGTGCTGGACGAGCTGCGCGCGGTGGCCAACGAGATCTACCCCTCCTTGCTGGACGAGGCCGGCCTCGGCGCCGCGCTGCGGGAGCTGGTCGACCAGGCCGGGATGCGGGCCACGGTGCGGGCCGGCGACGAGCGGTTCGGCGCGGCGGTGGAGGGCGCCGCCTACTTCACCGTGCGCGACTGCCTGCTGGCCGCCGCGGACTCGACCGTCGACCCGGACCCGGTCGATGTGACGATCCGCCGCGAAGGCGGTGACCTGGTGCTCTCGCTGCGCGGCCTCACCGCCTGCCATGCTGAGCACGTCCACGACCACGCGCGGCCGCTCGGCGGGTCGGTACTCGTCTCGCACGACGGCTCCGGGACGGACACCGGGTCGGTCAACGGCGGGCCGACCGACAGCGCGCCGACCAACAGCGGGCCGGACGGCGGCCGCACGATCACGGTGAGGATTCCATGCGAGTAGCGCTGGCCGAGGACGGTGCCCTGTTTCGCGAGGGGCTGCTGATGCTGCTCAAGGCGGCCGGGCACGAGATCGTCGGCGCGGTTCCGGGCGGTGACGAGCTGTACGCGCTGCTGGCCACCGAGCGGGCCGACGTGGCGATCCTGGACATCCGGATGCCCCCCGAACCCGACGGCGGCCTGACCACCGCCGAGCGGCTGCGCGCGGTGCACCCCGACATGGGTCTGCTGTTCCTGTCGCACTACGCCGAGTCGCACTACCTGATGCGCATCCTGCAGATCGGCACGGACGGGATCGGCTACCGGCTCAAGGAGAAGGTGGGCAGCGTCGAGGTGCTCACCGACACCCTGACCCGGATCGCCGACGGCGAGATCGTCATCGAGCCGGTGCTGGCCAAGCGGCTGGTCGAGCGACCCCGGGGCGACAAGAAGGACGCGGTCTCCACGCTCAGCGAGCGCGAGATCGACGTGCTGCGGCTGATGGCCGAGGGCCGGTCGAACAACGGCATCGCCGGGCAGCTGTTCGTCACGCCCAAGGCGGTGGAGAAGCACATCGCGAACATCTTCTCCAAGCTCGGCCTGCACACCGACGCCTCCGAGCACCACCGCCGCGTCCTCGCGGTGCTGACCTACCTGCGCTCGCAACGCGGGGAGGACCAGTAGCCCTGTTCAGGCGGTGCCGGCGATGTTGAGGACCGTGATGGTTCCGTCGGCCAGGTTCGTCACGTAGGCCTGCCGGCCGTCCGGGGACACCGCGACGCTGGTCGGGCTCTTGCCCACCGGAACGGTCGCGGTGATCTGCAAGCTGGAGGTGTCCAGCACCTGGACGGCGTTCGCGTCGACGCAGGCCAGGTAGGCGTGCCGGCCGTCGGCGGCGAGGGTGATGTCCTGCGGGTGGCTGGCGGTGGGCACGGTGGCCACCACGGTGTTGGTGCTGGTGTCGGTCACCGAGACGGTGCTGCTGTCGTAGTTGACGTTGAACACCAGCGGTTTGGTCGGGTGCACCACGATGCTGTGCGGGCTCGCGCCGACCTTGACCGTGCCCAGCACGGCGTTGTTCGAGGTGTCGATCGCCGAGATGACGTTCGACTCGTGGTTGGCCGCCCACACCCGGGTGCCGTCCTGCGAGATGTCCAGCCAGTGCGGGTTGGGCGCCACCTTGATGTCGCCGCTCACCGTGTTGGTCGCGGTGTCGATCACGGTGACGTTGCCGGAGTCGTGGTTGGGCACGTACACCCAGCGTCCGTCCGGGCTCACGTCCAGCGCGAACGGCCGGATGCCCACCGGCACCCGGGCGATGAACGCCCCGGTTGCGGTGTCCAGCACGCCGACCTCGTTCACCGTGCGTTCGGTGTTGAAGATGCTGACGTAGGCCCGGTTGCCGTCCGGCGCGAACGCCACGAACTGCGGGCCGCCGCCGCGCACCGGGATGGTGCCGGTCACCGTGTTGCGCACGGCGTCGAACACCGTCAGCACGCCGGCCGCCCGGTTCGCGATGTAGCCGTACGCGCCGTTGGGGGCGATCTCCAGATAACCGGGAGTGGGGCCGACGAACACGCTGGTCCCGACGGTCGGGGTGGGCACGCTGGTGCCCACCGGGATCTTCACCTCGGTCAGCGGGCCGGCGTTGACCACCGCCGGCACACCGGGCGTGGGCGCGGGCGCGGGCTCGCCACCGCCGTTCAGCACCGCCACCGCGGCCACCGCGATCGAGACGACCGCGACGACCGCCAGCCCGGCCAGGATCCGTCCCGAGCGGGGCGATGGGGGCGGCGCCGTCGGTGGCGCGTTGAACTCTGTGGACCACTGCTCAGTCTGTCCCACTGCCGTCCCCCAGCCAGCCGCGCGCCGCGTCCAGGATTGCCTCGAACACCTACCCGGAAGTGTGACCAGCGATCATGCGTTTGGCTAGGTCCGCATCGGTCAGCTCGGTGGTCAGCTCAGCAAAATCTGGCCGTCGACCACGACGACCGGACGCTCGGCCAGCGCCCGGGGCGCCGGCCCGACGGACACCGAGCCGTCCAACCGGAACCGGCTGCCGTGGCAGGGGCACTCGATCAGCCCGCCGGCGACCCGCGCGACGGTGCACCCGGTGTGGGTGCACACCGCGGTGAAGCCCCGGTACTCGTCGGCGCTCGGGCGGGTGACCACCACCTCCCAGGCCCCGAACACCGCGCCACCGCCGACCGGCAGATCGGCGGCCGCGCCGAGCCGGGTGCCCGAGCCCCCGCCACCCGCTCCAGGGTCCGGCGGTGGGCCGGGCGCGGCTGCTATCCCGGGAGCCGACCCGAGCCCACCCGGCACCGGGCGGCCGTCCGAGCTCGGCGCCCCGCGGGTCGGCCCGCTGTCCGCGGCGCAGCCGGCGAGCGCTGCGCCGAGTACCGTCAGACCGGCGCTGCCCGCGCCGGCCACCAGCGCGCGCCGGCCGATGCCGCAGCCGGTCGACGTCTCGTCCGGGGTCGTCGACGTCTCGTCCGGGGTCACAGCGCAGACCATACTGACCCCGTGGAGCGGACGGTCCTGGTGCGGGCGTTGCGGCTGCTCCTGGTCTCGTGCGTGGTCGCCGTGGTGTTCTCGGTGGTGATCGGCGGCCTCGGCGGGTCGGGGCGGGCCGGCGAGCGGGCCGTGCTGCTGCCCATCGTCGCCGCGGCGATCGCGGTCGCCGGGCTGCCGGTGCTGCTGCGCGGGGTCGACCGGATGCTTCAGCTGGTCGCGCACGACGCCGGCAAGACGCCGTACTCCGCGCTCGCCGAGACCGCCGCCCGGGTGCGGGCCGGCTCGCTCGACCAGGCCATGCCGGGGCTGGCCCGGGTGCTGGCCGAGGGCACCGGCGCCCAGCGCGCGGTGCTGTGGCTGGCAGTGCGCGACCGCCTGGTCAGTGCCGCCTGCTACCCGCCGGGCGGCCAGCCGGACGGCCAGACCGTGGACAACCTCGCCCTGCTCCTGGCCCGGCCGGACACCGACCACGTCGTGCCGGTGCTCGACGGCGCCGAGCTGCGGGCGGTGCTCGCGGTGAGCAAGCCGGCACACCCGTTCACCTCGGCAGACCGCCGGCTGATGACCGACGTGGCCAACGGGGCGGCCATGCTGCTGCGCGGGGTCGCGCTGAACGCCGAGCTGCACGAGCGGGTCCGCCGGGCCGACGAGCTTGCCGCGGAGCTCGCCGCGTCCCGGCAGCGGCTGACCACCGCCCGTGAGGTCGAACGGCGGCGGCTGGTCGGCGAGCTCGCCGGGGTGACCACCGACCGGATGGCCGCGCTGGCCGACCAGTTCGACGAAGCGGCCGCCGCGATCAGCGAGGAGGAGGTCGCCGACGATGCCGACTTCGCCGCCGAGGCCGCCCGGGACAGCCTCCGCCGCGCCCGGGTCTCGCTCGACGAGCTGCTGGAGCGGTTCCGGGTGATCGCCCGGGGGGTGTACCCGGCGGTGCTGCGCGACCAGGGCCCGTTCGGCGCGCTCGAGGAGGTCGCTACCGACCTGCCCAGGACCGTGCGGCTGTCCGGCACCCTGTCCGAGCGGCTGGCCTGGGAGGTCGAGTCGGGCATCTACTACCTGGCGGCGTCGGCCATGACGCACCTGGGCGACCGGCCGGCGGTGCATCCGCTGCGGGTGTTCCTGGAGCACGCCGAGGCGAGGCTGACCGTGCGGGTGGACGACCCCGCACCGCCCATGCCGGCCGCCCAGGTGCTCGCCGAGCTGGCCGACGACGTGGAGCGGCTGGCCGCACTGGGCGGCGACGTGCAGGTCACCGAGGACGCGGCCGGCGGCATCGAGCTGCGCGCGTGGCTGCCCGAGGCGTTGGAGCCGACCGTGGGGGCGGACCGACGGATCGGGGCACCGGGATGACGGCGCGGCCGGTCCGGTCGACGCGGCCGCTGCTGGTGGTGTACTGGCTGGTTCTGGCGCTGACCACCGTTTTCTCGCTGCCGTGGCTGGCAGTCGGGGCGCTGGTCGCGGCGACCGCGCACTCGACCGCGATCCGCGAGGCCGTGGTCACCGCGGCCGACGAGGGCAGCACCTGGGCGGCCGGGGTGCTCGACGCGGCCGGGCGGGCCGAACCGCTCGGCCAGGCGGTCCTGGACTACGCCTTCTCCGCGTTGAGCCTGCTGCTGGCGGTCGTGCTGCTGACCCGGGCCCGGGGCAGCTGGGTGGCCCGGCTGCTGGCGCTGGCCATGGTCGGCTCGGCCGGGGCGTTCAACCTGCAGGCGCACGGGGCCACGGTGGTGGTAGAGCGCGCGGTCGGGCTGGGCATCGGGCAGGTCCATCAGGTGCAGCTGCACGGGGTGGCGTGCGCGGCCTACATCGTGGCGCTGCTGCTGTTCCCGACCGGGCGCTGGCAGCTGCGCCCCGGCTCGGCCAGCACGGCGGCAACACAGGAAGCACCGGTCGCTGCGGGGCTGCCGGTGCTGCTGCTCGGGGCGGCCAGTCTGGTCCTGGTCGGGGTCGGCACCGCGCTGCTGCCGCACACGGTGAGCTGCATCCTGTTCTTCGGGTTCGCGGTGCCCCTGGTCGGGTTGGCCGCCCTGCGCCGGCGCACCGTGCGGGGCGCCACCGCCGACCTGCGTAGCCAGGCACGGCTGCTGTTCAGCGCGCTGGTCGGCGCGTTCGGCACCATCGTGGTGCTCGCGCTGATCACGTTCGTGTTGCTGTTCCTGCGCCAACCGGGGTTGACCCTGGTGGACCCGACGGCTCCCGGCTCGGCCGCCCAACCCACGGCGCTGCTGTTCTGGTTCTCCCGGTTGTCCGCCGTGGCGATCGCCGCCGCCGCGCTGGTCGCCACCCGGCGGGGCGGGCTGTGGTTCGCCGAGCGGGTGTTCAGCCGTGGGCTGGCCTCGGTGCTGGTGGTGGTATTGATCGGTGGCGGCTGGGTGGTCGTCCGCGCGGTGATCGACCGGCTGTACGGGTTGCCGACCGCGTGGGCCTCGATCGCGGCCACGCTGGTGTGCTCGGTGGGGTTCCTGCCGCTGTACCAGCGGGTGGAGCAGCTGGTGGAGCGGCTGCTCTACGGCAGCCGGCCGACCCCCTACCGGGTACTGGCCGACGTTGCCGCGCTGTCCGGATCCCGGGCCGGCGGGCCCAACCTGGCGGCGGTCGCCGAGGCCATCGGCCGGGCCCTCGGCGCCCGGTCCTGCCGGCTCACCGTGCTGCGTCCCGGCCTGCGCGACCGGACGTACGGCTGGGACGCCGACTCCGGTCCCCGGGAGTGGACCGGCGACGCCCCCGGCGGGCTCCTCGCCGCCGAGCCGGCCGACCACCTGGTGCTGCCGATCAGCCAGGGCAGCGAGCGGATCGGCACCATCGCGGTGGATCGCGGCGCGGTGGCCGGCCTGCAGAACGAGCGCCGCCACCTGCTGGAGGACGTCGCGGACAGCCTCGGCGCGATCTTGCAGGCAAGCCGGCTGGGCATCGAGCTGGAACGCCAGCTGCGAGCAGCGCTGGCGCACGCCGAGGAGATCGCCGGGTCGCGGCGGGCGGCGGTGGCCGAGATGGACAGCGAGCGCCGAGCCATCGAGCGCGACCTGCACGACGGCGCCCAGCACCATCTGGTGACCCTGCGGCTGGCATTGGGGCTGGTGGAGCACGAGGTCGCGGGCGGGCGCCTGGACTCGGCGCGGGAGAAGATCGGCGAGCTCGGTGCCCGGTTGCGGACCGCCGAGACGGTGCTGGCCAAGACGGCCACCGGGGTGTCCTCCATCGTGCTGGCCGAGCAGGGGCTGGTTGCGGCACTGCGCGCGGACCTGGCCGGCGTGCAGCCACCGGTGACCGTGGAGGCGGGCGGGGCCGAGCGGCTGCGGTTCCCGGTCGCGGTGGAGGCGGCGGTCTACTTCTGCTGCCTGGAGTCGGTGAACAACGCGCGCAAGCACGCCGGTGGCGCGCCGGTGACCCTGCGGGTCGATGTGTCGGAACGTGCGCTGGACTTCGAGGTGCGCGACTCCGGACCCGGGTTCACCCCGCCGACGCCCGGCTCGTCCGGTTCGGGTGGGCGGGGTCTGCGCAACCTGACGTCCCGGATCACCGGGGTCGGCGGCACCCTGACCGTCGAGTCCGCCCCGGGCGAGGGCACCACCGTGCGTGGCCGGGTCCCGTTCACCGAACAGCCACGCCTCATCCCGGACACCACCGTCCCGGACACCCAGGTCCCGGACACCCACGTTCCGGACACCACCGTCCCGCACACCGCCGCCCCGGACAGCCACGTTCCGGACACCGCCGCCCCGGCTCCGACCGTGAACCCTGCCCGGTCCGTGGGCCCTGCCCTGACCGCCGCGGTGGACACGACCGCCGACACCGTCCCAGGGCAGGACGAACCCGAGCTGCTGCGCTCGGTACGGGACCTGGTGGAGGCGGCGGTGCACCACGGCTCGGACCACCCGGCACGGGCCGAGCTGCAACTGCTGCGGGACGGGATCGCCGGACCGCTGCGGGTCGGGGTGCTCGGGCGGCCGGACCTGGTCTCCCGGCTTGCTTCGGCCGTGCCGCCCGGGGTGACCGTGCTCGGGACGTCGGCCGGCGACTCCGACGTCGACCAGGTGCACGCGGTGTTGGTCCCGCCGGCTCCGGACGGGGACGATCCGGGGCTGTGGGTGCTGCCGACGAGCGGAGCACTCACATCGGCCGAGGTGCTCGACAACGACGTGCTCGAGCCCGACCGGCCCGCCGCCTGCGGGCGTGGACCGGGCGAAGACGGCGCCCGGCTCCGGTGCGACGCCCCCGCGGCCCGGCTGACGACGCGGCCGGTCGCCGCCGGCGTGTTCACCGGGTCGGTCCCGCTCGCGAGGGTCTTCGACGGTCCGGTTCTCCGGCGGGCCCAGTCGCTGCGCGCCCGGGCCGCCCTGGTGGAGCTCGACGAGTTGGTCCGGGCGGTACCCGACACCGCCGAAGCCGTCCTATACCAGCTCGAACAGGTGCGCGCCGGCACCCACGAGCTGGCCGAGATGGAGTTGCTGGATGCCCTGGCGGACGGTTCGATCCTGCTCCACGGCGACGACCGGGCGGGCGCCGAGCGGTTGCTGGGCCTGACCGACGACCGGCCCACCGCCCGGCTCGGACTGGCTGCCGACGCCACCCCCGACGACATCCGCGCGGCGCTGACCGATCAGCTGACCTACTGGCGCAGGCAGAGCGGACACCCGGCGGTCACCAGCTCGACCCGGCGGGCAGCCGAGATCCTGGTGCGCACCTGCGAGTCGCTGCTGTCCAGGGCCGCCGGTGATCGGCCCTCGACAGCCGGGGTCACCGAGACGGCCGGTGCGACCAGAGCAGCCGGGCCGACCGGGTAGCACCGGGTCGTCCTAGGACGCCGGAGCAGCCGAGCCGACCGGCCGTCCGAGGACGCCGGAGCAGCCGAGCCGACCGGGATAGTCTCAAACGGCCCGGGGGAGAGACGCTCGCCGGTCGAGCGTGGCAGCGAGACGACCTCGCCCCGGCCTACCCGCCGCCGGCATCGTCCCCGTTTCGCCCGTCCCCGGCCGGCTCGTCCCCGGCCGGTGGCGGCTGCCCACTCCCCAGCGGTGGCTGCCCCGCCGGCGGTGGCCCACCGCCCGGCGGCCCAGCACCCTGTTGCCCACTGCCGGACGGCGCGGCGCAGTTGGCCGGTTGCGGCTGGGTGGCGCATGGATCGAGGGGAGCCGCGCCGGTCCCGCCGGTCTCGCCGGTCCCGCCAGCCGCGCCGGTCCCGCCGGTCCCGCCGGCGGTGAACGGCGAAGTCCCCGAGTCGCCCCCGGCCGTCCCGTCCGGAGCCGTGCCGTCGGTTCCGCCCCCGGCCGCGCCGCTGGCCCCCTCCGGAGCCGTACCGCCGGTCTCCGACTCCTCCTGCTCGCCAGGCGGGTCGACGAACCGTCCGGTCTCGTCCTGCACCTTGCCCTCGGCCAGCCGGTCGCACACCTTCGTGTCCTTGACGCTGGCCCGGCACTCCCGTACCCGTTCCTCCAGCGTCGCGGCGCTGTCGGTCGAGCCCTCCGTCGCGTTCTCCTTCGACTCGCCCGGCTTCGAGGAACCCGACGACTCTTCCTTGTCCGGCTCCGAGGAACCCGACGACTCCCTGTCCGACGACTCGTCCTTGTCCCCGTCGCGGTCGCGCTTCGCGGAGTCGCAGCCGGACCAGTCGGGGTGGTCGTCGCACCAGCGGCTCGGGTTGGGCCGGTCGCAACCCTTCGCGTCTGGGTTGCGGGAGCACCAGGTGCCCTTGACGACGATGACCTTCTTCGTGACGTTGTAGTAGTTGTAGCTCTTGATCACGATGGTGGTCGGCCGGACGTAGGTGTAGCCGCCCGGGCGGAACGTGCTCCAGCGCGTGCCGCGGTAGCTGGCCTGCGCGAAGTCGGCCGGCCGGGTCAGCGGGTTGCCGCTGAAGCACTTCACCGTCGGCTCGCCGAACCCGTTCACGAACACCGCGGTGCCCGCCTGCAACACCGCGGGGTAGGAGGTGTAGCGCGGTTCGGCGTAGCCGTGCTCGGTGACCGCGGTGTCCGCCCGCAGCAGCACCGGGTTCAGCGACTGCGCGAACGCCGGGATGTCTTCCACCCGGACGTTCAGCGCCTGCGACCAGGCCGACGCGCGCACCACGTCCGCCCGCAGGTTCGAGACGAGCGTCGCGCTGTCGCAACTTGGCCGGTCACCGCTCTCTCCGTACAGGCCCGGGGTGTCGCCGGCGAAGGAGCCGGCGGCCCCGGCCGGCGGGGCGACACCGGGCTGGTCCTGCCCGACCGGCGTCATGAACGGGTTGTCCCCCGCCGTCGAATGCGCCTCGCGCGTCACCTCGGCGGCCACCGCCTGGCTCGGCGCCAGCACCGCCCACACCGCTCCGCCGGCGATTCCGATGGCCAGTGCGGCGACCACGAACACCAGCTTCGACGGGCCCGATCGCGGCCGGACCGGCAGCGGAGTCGACATGGCACATGGGTACGTCACCGACCACCCCGGCGGGTACCGCCGAAGGCGGACTTCGGGCTGGTAGCGGGCTTCGGGCTGGTAGCTGCCCCATGCTGGTGACCGCCCTAGGCTGCGGGTCGTGCATGGTTCGGAGTTCACGTTCCCGGTCAACGTCCGCTACATGGAGGTCGACGCCCAGGGCGTGGTGTTCAACGCCTGGTACCTGACCTACTTCGACGACGCGATGACCGCGTTCCTGCTGGACGGCGGGCTGCCCTATCAGTCGATGCTGGACGCCGGGTTCGACGTGCAGCTGGTCCGCTCGGAGATCGACTACAAGGCCGGGGTCCGCTGGCAGGACCCGATCGTGATCACCGTGACCTGCTCGCATACCGGGCGCACCAGCTTCACCCTGGACTTCGAGGTACGCCGAACACCCGACGAGGACGCGGAGGTGTGCACACTGGGGCGCACGGTGTACGTGGTGATCGGCACCGACGGCTCCGGCAAGCGGGAGATCCCACCGGCGCTGCGAGCTGCCCTCAACGGGCGACGAACGGGCGGAACGTCGTAGCCGGCCGGAGTCCGTCCTGGCTTCGGCTCGGCGGCGTCCGCCGAGGTGACGCGCTCATGTCGGGCTGGCACCCACCGCCGGCAGCACCCGGCCGCGGACCTCACCCAACGGCTGGCGGCAACCGCCGACCCCCGGCGCGGACGCGGTGATCAGCACCTCGTCGCCGTCACGCAGGTAGCCGAGCTCGGTGCCGTCGGCCAGCGCCAGCGGCTCGCGGCCGTGCCAGGTCAGCTCCAGCAGGCAGCCGCGTTGCTCCAGGTTCGGCCCGCTGATGGTGCCCGAGCCGAGCAGGTCGCCGGGGCGTAGCACGGCCCCGCCGCTGCTCAGGTGGGCGGCCAGCTGCGCGGGAGTCCAGTACAGCCCGCCGGCCCGCGGGGTGGCGATCACCTCGCCGTTCACCGACACGGTCAGCCCCAGGTTCAGACCTCGGTCGGCGTCCCCCAGCAGGTACCCCGGCGGCTCCGGCTCACGGGGCGGCGGCGGGACCCGGGCGGCGGCCAGCCACTCCAGCGGGGTGACCCAGGTGGACACCGAGGTGGCGAACGCCTTGCCCAGCAGCGGTCCCAGCGGCCGGGACTCGAAGAACTGCACGTCCCGGGCCGACCAGTCGTTCAGCAGCACCACGCCGAACACCCGCTCGGCGGCCTCGGCCAGCGCCACCGGTTCGCCGAGGGTGCTCGCCGGCCCGCCCAGCACGTAGCCGAGCTCGGCCTCGAAGTCGAGCATCCGGGTCGGCCCGACGTCGCCGGGGCCGCGCTGCCCGTTCGGGCGCCGGATGTCGGTGCCGGACCCGACCACCGTTCCGGCGCGTCCGTGGTAGCCGATCGGCTGGTGGCGCCAGCTCGGCGGCAGCGGGTCGGGGTCCTCGGGGCGGAAGATCCGGGCGGCGTTGACGGCGTGCTGCTCGCAGGCGAAGAAGTCCACGTAGTCGGCGACGGTGAACGACAGCCCCGGGGTCACTCCGGTCACCGGCCGCCGGTACGGCGCGAGCGGTGCCGGGTCGACGAACAGCTCGGCCAGCCAGCCGTGCACCTCGCGCCACGCGGCCGGGCCGGCGGCGAGCAGCGCGTCCAGGGTCGGCTGCAGCAACAGCTCCGGCCAGGGCAGGTCGAGCAGGCTCGGTGGCCCGGAGCGGGCACCGAGCCCGCCGCCGCCCCCGGCGGACCGGACGCCGGCCAGCTCGCTCAGATCCAGCACCAGGCCGTCGTCGGTGAGTACCCCGAGCCGCTGGTGGCGCCCCGGCGGCCGGAACGCCCCGTACCCCACCACTACCGTCACCCGGACCAGCCTGCCGCATCCCCCGGCCGCATGCACCGTCGAGGCGTGCGGTTCAGCCCTTGCCGGTGACCGAGGCCAGGTAGTCGCGGGTCCACGAGTCCTCGGTGCGCCGGACCCAGATCTGCGCGACCGCGTCGTCCTCGTCGGCCCGGTACCGGGTCATCCGCTCGACTGTCTCCCGGCGCAGCTGCGCCTTGGTCAGCGCGAACGCGTCCGCCGGGGCGGTGGTGGCCAGCTCGGTGGCCAGTTCGACGGCGTGCCCGACCAGGTGGTCGGGCTGGACCAGGCCGTCCACCAGGCCCAGCTCGACCGCCCGCTCCGGCGGGTGGGTGTCCGCCCCGCGCACCATGAGCGCGGCCCGCTGGGCGCCGAGAGTGTAGATCAGCATCTCCAGCGCCACCCGGGGGTACGCCACCCCGGCGCGCAACTCCGGCACCCCGATCCGGCCCTTGCCCGAGGCCATCAATCGCACGTCCGCGCAGCAGGCCAGCACGCAGCCGCCCGCAATGGCGTGCCCGTTCACCGCGGCCACCACCGGCCGGGGAAACCTGAACACCACCTCGAGCAGCTCGCTCAGCGCGGGCAGGAACTCAGCCACATAGTCCGGGCCCCCGTCGAGGTAGCTGCGCAGGTCGACCCCGGCGGAGAAGGCACGCCCGGAGCCGGTGAGCACCACCGCCGCGGGCGGGTCGGCCGCCAGATCACGGAACGCGCCGGTGACCGCGCGCACCAGGTCGAGATCCATCACGTTCACCGGG
>JBQTKB010000024.1:0-67273 GCA_052386505.1 Pseudonocardia sp. | reverse complement strand
GGGTGCGTGTCGTGCAACGCGTCCTGGCCCTGACCGCCGCGATCTGGCATAACGACCACACCAACCAGCCGATCAAACGATCCCTGACCGCCTACGACCACTGAGGCCTTGGAATCGTTCATCTAGGCTGATCACGTGCCCGTGCCCGGTCCCGGTTACACGATCACGGCGCGGGTGTCGGCACCCGCGTCGTCCGGCGCGGCCGGCGAGCTGGCCGCGGCGGTCGGCCGGGCCGGCGGCGTGGTCACCGCGTTCGACGTGGTCGATGCCACCGCCGACCGGATCCTGATCGACATCAGCTGCAACGCGCTGAGCGCCGAGCACGTGCGCACGATCACCGAGGCGCTCACCGCGCTGGCCGGGGTCGAGGTGCGCAAGGTCTCCGACCGCACGTTCCTGATGCACCTCGGCGGGAAGCTCGAAGTGACCCCCAAGATCAGCCTACGCAACCGGGACGACCTGTCCCGGGCCTACACCCCAGGCGTGGCCCGGGTGTGCCAGGCGATCGCGGCCAACCCGGACGACGCGCGGCGGCTGACCATCAAGCGCAACACCGTCGCGGTGGTCACCGACGGCTCGGCGGTGCTCGGGCTGGGCAATCTCGGCGCGGCCGCCGCGCTGCCGGTGATGGAGGGCAAGGCGGCGCTGTTCAAGCGGTTCGCGGGGGTGGACGCCTGGCCGGTGGTGCTGGACACCCAGGATCCGGACGAGATCGTCTCGATCGTGCGGGCGATCGCGCCGGCCTACGGCGGCATCAACCTGGAGGACATCGCGGCGCCCCGGTGCTTCGCCATCGAGCGGCGGTTGCGCGCCGAGCTGGACATCCCGGTCTTCCACGACGACCAGCACGGCACGGCGGTCGTGGTGCTTGCCGCGTTGCGTAACGCGATGCGGGTGGTCGGCAAGCGGCTGGCGGACTGCCGGGTCGTGGTGTGCGGGGTCGGCGCGGCCGGCTCGGCGATCATCCGGTTGATGCTGCCGGAGGGGCCCGGTGAGGTGCTGGCGGTGGATCTCGGCGGCATCGTGCACCCCGGGCGGAAGGATCTGGACGACAACCTGGCCTGGATAGCGGCGCACACCAACTCCGCGCGGACCGCCGGCACCCTGGCCGATGCCCTCATCGACGCGGACGTGTTCGTCGGGGTGTCCGCGCCCAACCTGCTCGGCGAGCCGGAACTGGCCTCGATGGCCGCCGACGCGGTGGTGTTCGCGCTGGCCAACCCGGATCCGGAGATCGATCCTCTGCTGGCGCACCGGCACGCCGCCGTGGTGGCCACCGGACGCTCGGACTACCCGAACCAGATCAACAACGTGCTGGTGTTCCCCGGGGTGTTCCGGGGACTGCTGGACGCGCAGGCGCGCCGGGTCACCGACCCGATGCTGCGCGCGGCGGCCGCCGCGGTCGCCGGGGTGGTGGCCGACCCGAACCCGTCGTTCATCGTGCCCAGCGTGTTCGACCCGACGGTGTCCGTGGAGGTCGCCCGGGCGGTCGCCGGGGTCGCTCGCGCCGAAGGCCGCTGAGGGTCGGCTCGCGGGTCCGGGCGACCGGCCGGTGCCCGAGAGGCCGCGACACGCCCGCGGTCCAGCGACACGCCGAGCTGCGGAGAGTCGCGCCGGGCGGGTGATGCCGAAGCCGGGCTTCCCGGAGCTCAGTTGAGCGTGAGCTGCTGGCCCGGCCTGATCACATTCGCGTCGCGCAGGGCGGTGCGGTTGCCGTCGTAGATCGCCCGCCAGCCTCCGGTGACACCCTGTGCGGTGGCGATGCCGGACAGGGTGTCACCGGGTCGGACCTGGTAGATCCGAGGCCCGCCGGGCTGCGCCACGCCCGGTGCACCTGCCTGCTGGGGAGCGGACGTCCGAGGTGCGACCGGGTTCGTGACGGCGGGATCGGGGGCGGCGGGCGGAGCCGCCGGAAGCTGGACGGCCGGTGCGGGTTGGGTGACGGGCGTGGGCTTGGTGACCGGTGCAGGTTTCGCGGCCGGCTTGGGTGCGCGGACCGGTACCGCGCGTGGGGTGGCCGGCGTGCCGCGCGCGCCGACCTTGCGCGAGCAGGCCGGCCAGGCGCCCCAGCCCTGGCCGGCCAGCACCTTCTCCGCGACCGCGATCTGTTCCTCTCGGGTGGCCTTGTGCGCGGAGGCGGCGTACTTGGTGCCGCCGAACCCGCGCCAGGTGGACGGGGCGAACTGCAGCCCGCCCTGGTAACCGTTGCCGGTGTTGGTCGACCAGTTGCCGCCGCTCTCGCACTTGGCGACGCGGTCCCACACGCTGTCCGGGGCAGCCTGGGCCTGACCCGCGGTGACCAGCGGAGCGCCGGCGACCGCGCCGACCAGTGCGGTCCGGGCCAGGGCGCGTCCGGTGGTGGATGGCTTGCGATGGCGGCCACGGGACATCGGTCGTCTCCACGCCTCGCGCGTCCGGAGATCACCGGGGAGTTGGTGACCCGCGCGGCGTGACCGCCGCGGCCGTTCCGGTCCTGTCCGGCACTCGTTCTCGGGGGCCGGCAGCCGCTGGACAGGGAGCGCGGCGGCGCCGGGGCTCGCCGGTGAAGGCTGGGGATCCGGGGAGCCGTCGGTGACGTTAGGCGAGCAGCGCGGCCACGGAAAGCCGAGTCCTCAGCCGGTAGGTACCTCCCAACGGCGTACAGACAGACGTATCGGCGACTGTCCGCGCTGATCAGGGGGTACTTTGGTCACGAAGAGGACACGAGTGGACAACGAGACCGAGACCATTGTGTGTGGCGCACATCACAAGAGCCCGGCTCGAACGGGTGCCTCCGACACCGCCGTAGGGTGCAGTGGTGGAGCTGACTCATGTCGACCAGGCTGGCGCGGCCCGGATGGTGGACGTCTCGGACAAGCAGCCCGGCGCCCGGGTCGCGGTGGCCACCGGGGTGCTGCGCAGCACCGCCGAGGTGATCGAGTTGTTGCGCCGCGACGGGTTGCCCAAGGGCGATGCGTTGGCCACCGCCCGGATCGCCGGGATCATGGGCGCCAAGCGCACCCCCGACCTGGTGCCGCTGTGCCATCCGATCGCGCTGACCGGAGTGACCGTCGACCTGGTGCCCACCGACACCTCGGTCCAGATCACCGCCACGGTCCGGACCACCGACCGCACCGGGGTGGAGATGGAGGCACTCACCGCCGTCGCGGTGGCCGGGCTGACGCTGCACGACATGGTCAAGGCGGTGGACCCGGCCGCCGTGCTGGACGCCGTGCGGGTGGAGCGCAAGGACGGCGGCAAGACCGGCACCTGGGTGCGGCCGGCATGAGCCGCACCGCACGGGTGGTCACCGCGTCCAACCGGGCGTCGGCCGGCGTCTATCCCGATCGGGGGGGTCCGCTGATCGTAAGCTGGCTACGCGAGCGCGGGTTCAACTGTCCGGATCCGGCGGTGGTGCCCGACGGCGACCCGGTCGGCGAGCAGCTGCGCCGCGCGGTCGCCGACCGGGTCGACGTGGTGATCACCACCGGCGGCACCGGCATCTCGCCCACCGACGCCACCCCGGAGGTGACCCGAGCGGTGCTGGACTACGAGATCCCCGGGCTGGCCGACGCGATCCGGGCGGCCGGCGCGCCGGCGGTGCCCACCGCGGTGCTGTCTCGGGGTCTGGCCGGAGTGGCCGGGCGCACCCTGGTGGTGAACCTGCCGGGCTCCACCGGCGGCGTGCGGGACGGGCTGCGGGTACTGGACGGGGTCCTGGAGCACGCGGTCGACCAGCTACGAGGAGGCGATCACTGATGATCAGCGGAGGGCAGCGATGAGCGCCGCGCCGGAGCGGACCGGAGCGCGGGTGGTCCGCGCGACCGTCGTCGAGACCCCGCTGGTGGTGGACGAGCACGCCGCGCTGGTCTCGGCCGCCGCGGCCGGAGCCGTGGTCACCTTCGCCGGGGTGGTGCGCGACCACGACGGCGGGCGGGGCGTGCGCGAGCTGGAGTACAGCGGGCACCCCACCGCCGAGCGGATCATCCAGGAGGTGGCCCGCGACGTGGCGGCCGGCGCCTCGGGTGTGCGGGCGATCGCGGTCAGCCACCGGATCGGGCCGTTGCGGATCGGGGACGTGGCGCTGGCCTGCGCGGTGGCGGCCGACCACCGCCGGGAGGCGTTCGTGGTGTGCGCGGAACTCGTCGACGAGGTCAAGCGCCGACTGCCGATCTGGAAGCGGCAGGTGTTCGACGACGGCTCGGACGCGTGGGTCAACTGCCCCTGAAAAAATCGCCCGTGCGCCCGGCCCGGAGCGGGTGTCCGCTCCGGGCGGGCGCGTCGGGTCAGCCGAGCTTGAGCTGCTGGCCGATCTTCAGGGCGTTGGGGTTGCTCACCTGGTCGCGGTTGCGCTGGTGCAGGCCCTGCCAGCCGCCGGGCAGGTTCCTCGACCCGGCGATCTTGGAGAGGCTGTCGCCCGGGGCGACGGTGTAGACCTCCCCCGGCGCGACGGCGCTGGGTGCCGGCGCCGGCGCGGCCGGCTTGGGTGCCGGCTTCGCGGCCAGGACCGGCGCCTGCGGCTTGGGTGCCGGCTTCGCGGCGTTCGGCTTGACCTGGGTGCGCCCGGTCACCTGCGAGGCGGGCTGCTTGGTGGCCGGTCGGGGGGTGGCCTTGCCCTTGGCACCGACCTTCTTCGAGCAGGACGGCCATGCCCCCCAGCCTTGGGAAGCGAGCACCCGCTCGGCGACCCGGATCTGCTCGGCGCGGCTGGCGTTCGCGGCGCTGCCCTTGCCGCCGTGCGAGCGCCAGGTCGACGGGCTGAACTGGAGGCCACCGGAGTAACCGTTGCCGGTGTTGATGTTCCACCGGCCGCCGCTTTCGCACTTTGCGACGCGGTCCCAGACCTCGTCCGGGGCGGCGTTAGCGGTGCCCGCGAGGGCAACCTGGCTGCCGGCGAGAACGCTGCCGGCGACGACGACACGAGCCACATTCCGTGCGCTGAACATCGGCGCGCGGGACTTGCCTCGAGATCGGGTCATGACTGTCTCCACACTGCGTGTACAGGGTTAGCTGCCGGGTAAGGGCACAACGTGTCGCCCCCTCGGTTCCCACCGAAGTAATCCCGCCGGTGAACGATCCACCTGTGAATGGTTTCCCCCGTCCCTGCCCGGTGCTGATTCCTCTCGATGACGCTGGATTCACCGGGCAGGGCTCGACGCGGTGATTCAGCTGACGTCTTGGCCGACTCGTTGCCGGCCGGATCGGACGTTACGGACCGCTCCCGGGGTCTCGTCAAGCACACCTTTTGCGACCCAGATCACGATGTTGCGGGGGTCACCGCTGCTTTACCGCACCACTATTGAGTTTTCCCAGGTCATCACGGGTGTATCACGGACTTGAAACTTTCAGGAGAATCTGCTTCAGTATTGGAAGTAGTGATCTAAATCACGTTTGGCCTGGCCCGGTGAATGAGGTGCGCCACACGCCCGGGCACCCGCTCTGACCTGCGCGGCCGCCCCCAGGATGGCCCGGCCGGGCGAACTCACTGCGCCGACCGGGCCGTCCGGTGTGGGTCAGGGAGCACGCGGTCACGCGGCTCCGGCGATCAGTCGTCCGAGTCCGAGTCCGAGTCCGATTCGGAGTCCGAGTCCGAGTCCGATTCGTCGGATTCCGACTCGTCGGATTCCGAGTCGTCGTCCGAACCGGAGTCGTCACCGGAGTCCTCGTCGGACGAGCCGCTCGACGAACCCCCGCTCAGTCCGGCCTTCTTCGAGCAGCTCGGCCAGGCGTCCCACCCCTGGCCGGCCAGCACCTTCTTCGCGACCCGCTTCTGCTCCGCCGGGCTGGCGTCGCTGGCGTCGCCCTTGCCCCCGTACGCCTTCCAGGTGCTCGGGGCGAACTGCAGGCCACCGGAGTAGCCGTTGCCGGTGTCGGTGTTCCACTTGCCGCCGCTCTCGCAGCGCGCGATGTCGTCCCACACGTCCGCCTTGGCGATCGGTGCTGCCTGTGGGGCCGGCGCCATCGGTGCTGGGGCCGCGTTCGCGGTGCCGCCCAGCAGCAGCGGGCTGCTCACGATCAGTGCGCCGGTCGCGACCCGGGCGGCGATCCGCCCCGCCGGGTTCGTGGCTCCGGACGATCGGACGATTTCTCGAGATCGAGCCATGGTGTCTCCGCACCGCGCTGACGAAGATCCGAGTCGCACTCGGTCCCCACCCCTGTCCGATGCCATTTCTCTCGACGGCACCCGATCGGCTGGACAAGGTTGAGCGCGGCCGACCGGGGGCATTCGGGCCGATCAGACGCCGGCCGCCAGCGACCGTACGGACCGCGGGGCGCTATTCGTCAAGGTTCTCCGAACGCGACGCGGATCACGTAATTCTTTCGGGTGTTGTGGATCGTTAACCGGTTCGCCGTCGCCGCTGGTAATTGCGGTGCGCGAGGTATGTAATAATGCCGCGCCGAATTGGTTTCGAAGTGGAATGGACTGTTCGGCGGGGATTCGGGGCCGGCGTCGGGGCGTGCCGGGGCGGTCCGACTGGCAGGCGTTCGGCCCACTCGGTCATGCTGTTCCGGTGATGGTGACGGTGACGTGACGGGGGCGAGCAGCCGGCCCGGGTCCCCCGCCGAGCTGGCGACAAGGCTGCGGGCAACCGGCTACCTACCCGACGACGGCCTGGCTACCGCGGCGTTCCTCGCACTGCGGATGGACCGGCCGCTGTTCTGCGAGGGCGAGCCGGGAACCGGCAAGACCGCGCTGGCCCAGGCGCTGGCGCAGGTGCTGGACGCGCCGCTGATCCGCCTGCAGTGCCACGAGGGGATCGACGCCAGCCAGGCGCTCTACGACTGGGACTTCCCGCGCCAACTGCTGCACCTGCGTGCCCTGGAGGCCGCCGCCGGCGTTTCGGCGGAGAAGCTGGACGCCGACGCCGTCGAGGCCTCGCTCTACGACCCCCGGTTCCTGATCGCCCGCCCGGTGCTCAAGGCGCTGCAGACCTCCCCGAGCGTGCTGCTGATCGACGAGGTGGACCGGGCCGACGACGAGTTCGAGGCGTTCCTGCTGGAGGTGCTCACCGAGCACGCGGTGACCATCCCCGAGGTGGGCGAGATTCGGGCGAAGAGCCCGCCGCTGGTGGTGCTCACCTCCAACCGCACCCGCGAAGTGCACGACGCGCTCAAGCGACGCTGCCTGTACCTGTGGCTGGACCACCCGGACGTCACCCGGGAGATCGCCATCCTGCGCAGCCGGCTGCCCGGCGTGCCCGAGCGGCTGGCCGGCCAGGTGGCTGCGGCGGTGCGCCGGATGCGCCAGCTGGAGCTGCTCAAACCGCCCGGGGTGGCCGAGTCGTTGGACTGGGCGCGGGCGCTGCAGTTGCTCGGTGCGGACGAGCTGGACGTGGCCTCCGCCGCCGCGTCCCTGGGTGCGGTGCTGAAGTACCGTGAGGACGCAGATCGGGTCCGCGCGCAACTCGACACGCTGCTGAGCTGAGGCCCCGGTGGTGAGCCCAGAAGTGGTCACGGACCCGCTGCCCGGGTTGGTCGGGTTCACCGCCGCGCTGCGGCACGCTGGTCTGGCGGTCACCACCGATCGGGTCGCGGCGTTCCTGACCGCCCTGGACGAGCTGGATGTGACCAGCCGGACGGCCACCTACTGGGCCGGTCGGCTGACCCTGTGCTCCGACCCCGACGACATCGCGCGCTACGACATGGCATTCCGGGAGTGGTTCGAACCGGACCGCGGAACCCGGGGCGCCCCGGTGCGCGACCAGCGCCGGCCCCCGCCGTCCCGGCTGGCGTCGTTGGCCTCCGGCCAGAACGGCGACGACGGCTCCGACGATCCCGAAGGACCGGATGCGCCCCGGCTGCGGGTGTCGGCCAGCGCGAGCGAGGTGCTGCGGCACCGCGACCTGGGTGAGCTGTCACCGGCCGAGCGGGAGCACCTGCGGGCGCTGCTGGCGTTGCTGCGGGTCGGCCTGCCCACCCGCGCGTCGCGCCGCCGCCGTCCCACCCGGCGCGGTCCGGCCGACCCGGGCCGGACCCTACGCGCGGCCCTGCGCAACCACGGTGAGCTGCGCGAGCTGCGCCATGCCGGGCCGAGCCGGCGCCCCCGCCGGGTGGTCCTGTTGATCGACGTGTCCGGCTCGATGGCGCCCTACGCCGACACCCTGGTGCGGTTCGCGCACGTGCTGGTCCGCCAGGGCGCGGGCGCGGTCGAGGTGTTCACCATCGGCACCCGGCTCACCCGGATCACCCGCGAGCTGCGCCACCGCGACCCGGAGCTGGCCCTGGCCGCGGCCGGCCGGGCGATCCCGGACTGGTCGGGCGGCACCCGGCTGGGCGACGTGCTGGGCGCGTTCGTGCAGCGGTGGGGCCGGCGCGGGGTGGCGCGGCGGGCGGTGGTCGTGGTGTTCTCCGACGGGTGGGAGCGCGGCGAACCCGACGAGCTGGCTGTCCAGATGAGCCGGCTGCGCCGGTTGGCCAGCCGGCTGATCTGGGTGAACCCGCACGCCGGCAAGGAGGGCTACGCGCCGGTGCAGGGTGGAATAGTCGCGGTGCTGCCGTACTTGGACCAGCTGTTGGCCGGGCACAGCCTGGCCACCCTGGAGCGGTTGCTGGAGGTGATGACCCGTGCGTGACGTGCTGACACAGCTGAGTTCGTGGTGGGCCGACGGCAAGGCCGTCGCGCTGGCCACTGTCGTCTCCACCTTCCGCTCCGCGCCCCGCCAGCCCGGAGCCTCGATGCTGGTCGGCCCTGGAGGGGAGGCGGTGGGCAGTGTCTCCGGCGGGTGTGTGGAGGGCGCGGTCTACGAGCTGGGCTGCGAGGTGTTGCGGAGCGGGCGCCCCGTGCTGCAGCGCTACGGGGTGTCCGACGACGACGCGTTCGCGGTCGGCCTGACCTGCGGCGGCATCCTCGACGTGTTCGTGGAGAAGGTCGACGCGCAGAGTTTCCCGCAGCTGGGCGCGGTCGCCGAGGCCATCGCCGCGGAGCGGCCGGTGGCGCTGGCCACGGTGGTCGCCGGACCGGCGGAACGGTTGGGCCGGCGGCTGGTGATCTGGCCGGACCGGGTCGCCGGGACCACCGCCTCGGCGAGGCTGGACGACGCGCTGCGTGACGACGCTCGCGGCCTGCTGGACGCCGGCCGCAACGGGATGCTGCACTACGGGGTCGACGGCCAGCGCCGCGGCGAGGGGTTGGACGTGTTCGTCGAGTCGTTCGCCCCACCGCCCCGGATGATCGTCTTCGGCGCGATCGACTTCGCGGCGGCGGTGGCCCGGATCGGCGGGTTCCTCGGCTACCGGGTCACGGTGTGCGACGCCCGGCCGGTGTTCGCCACCGCGTCCCGGTTCCCCGGGGCGAACGAGGTCGTCGTGGAGTGGCCGCACCGCTATCTGGCGGCGGAGGCGGAGGCCGGGCGCATCGACGCCCGCACGGCGATCTGCGTGCTCACCCACGACCCGAAGTTCGACGTGCCGGTCCTGGAGGTTGCGCTGCGGCTGCGCGAGGTCGGCTACATCGGCGCGATGGGCTCCCGGCGCACCCACGACGACCGGTTGCAGCGGTTGCGCGAGGTCGGGCTCAGCGAGGCGGAGCTGTCCCGGATGTCCAGCCCGGTCGGCCTCGACCTGGGGGCGCGCACGCCGGAGGAGACGGCCGTGTCGATCGCCGCCGAGATGATCGCGATGCATTGGGGCGGCGCCGGCAACCGCCTCGCCGACCGGGACGGCCCGATCCACGGGACTGTTCGGTCCGCCGAGGTTGCGGGCCCGACTATCGGCCGATCACCTCTCCGTTCAGAGGGTCCGCCGCCGGCGATGAGCGGGTAGCCTCCGGCCGCGACAACATCGTCGATCGAGGGAGTGATCCTCCGCATGGGCCGATACGTCATCGAGCGCACCCTGCCCGGCGCCGGGCAGCTGTCCGGCGAGCAGCTGCACGACGTCGCCGCTAAGTCCAACGAGGTTCTGCACGGATTGGGGGAGGACGTGTCCTGGGTGGAAAGCTACGTCACCGACGACAAGCTGTACTGCATCTACGATGCCGAGGACCCGGAGTTGATCCGGCGGCACGCCGAGCTGGGTGGGTTCCCGTGCGACTCGGTGTCCGAGGTGCGCTCCACCATCTCGCCGGCCACCGGTCGCTGATACCCGTTGTTGGTGGCCGCCCGACCGGTGGGCGGCGCGGGCGGCCCCGGCTGGGTCGGCGGCTTGCGGATGAAGAAGGCGAGCACCAGCCCGGCGGCGGTGAGCAGGGCGGCGATGAAGAACACGTCGCTGTAGGCCTGACCGAGCACCTGAACCTCCAGCTCGCGGTAGATGCCGTAGAGGCCGACGGGGTCGGAGGGGTCGATGCCGTGGGCGGCCAGCTCGGCCGGAGTGGCCGGTATCAGCGCCGCCCGGTCGGCCGAGAGCTGCGAGTGCTGGTTGGTGGCCAGCACCGTCATCCCGGCCAGGCCCAGCGCCGAGGACAGCTGCTGGACCACGTTGTTCATCAGGCTGGCCGAGGTGGTCAGCGCGGGCGGGATCGAGGCCAGTCCGGCGGTGATGATCGGCATCATGGCCAGCCCGTTGCCGGCGGCCCGGACGCAGGTCCAGAGGATGATGTCGCCCTCGGTCATGTCCGGGCCGACCCCGGTCAACATGAAGCCGCCCGCGGTGGCGATCGTCAGTCCGATGACCGCCGGCCAGAATGGGCCGATCCGGTCGTAGAGCGTCCCGGCGATCGGCATCAGGATGGTGAGCACGATCGCCTCGGGCATCAGGATCAGCCCGGTGTGCAGCGGCTGGTAGCCCAGGCTTCCCTGCATGTAGAGCGGCAGGTAGAACAGCACCGAGAACAGCCCGACTACCAGCACCATCATGATCAGCAACGAGTTGACGTACAGCCGGTTGCGCAACACCCGCAGGTCGATCAGCGGGTCGTCCCGGCCCAGTTCGATCACCACGAACAGCGACAGCGAGAGCGCGGCGAAGACCGCCAGGATCATGATCGGGTAGGAGTCCCAGCCCCAGTTGTCGCCCTCGGACACCGCGAGCAGCAGCGCGAACAGCCCCGAGCCGGCGGTGATGAAGCCCCACCAGTCGAACGGTCGGGTTGACGTCGGCGGCAGCCGGGGCAACAGCAGCAACCCGGCGACCACTCCGCCGACCGCGACCGGCACGTTGATCAGGAAGATCAGCCGCCAGTCGACGTACTCCACCAGGTAGCCGCCCAGGGTCGGGCCGATCGCCGGGCCGACCAGGATGCCCAGGCCGAATACGCCCATCGCGATGCCGAGCTTCGCCCGGGGCACGATCCGGTAGAGCAGTGCCATGGTGATCACCGGCAGCACGCCGCCCGGCACGGCCTGCACGATCCGGAACGCGATCAGGCTGTCCAGGTCCCAAGCCAGACCGCAGAGCGCGGAGCCCATCGCGAAACCGGCCAGGCAGACCAGCCATACCCTGGTCAGGCCGAGCCGGTCGCCCAGCCAACCGGCCATCGGGACGGTCGCGGCCAGGGTCAGGTTGTACGCGGTGGAGATCCACTCGATGTCGTCGACGGCCGCGCCGAAGTCGTTCTGGATGGTGGGGATGGCCACGTTCACGATGCTGATGTCCAGCACCACCATGAACATGCCGCTGACCAGGACCAGCAGCGGCACAAGCCAGGCACCGGTCGGGGTCGTCGCCTCCTCCGGGTCGGCCGTGGCGGAGGGCGGCGCGGAGACGAGCTCCATCCGGCGGACCTCCGGTCTCGTCCTCGGCTGCGGCTACGAAAAGGTGAGTGGCTTACCTTTTACCTGTTCGGATGACGGGTCCGCAAGGGCGCAAGGTCTGGCTGCGCCGGAACGTTGGCTTAACCTGGGCAGGTGACCTCGGATGTGACCGAGTCGGCACCGACCGGGCTGCGGGAGCGCAAGAAGCTGCGCACCCGGCGGGCGATCCTGGAGACGGCGCAGGCGATGTTCGTCGAGCGGGGGTACGACAACGTCACGGTCACCGAGATCGCCTACGCGGTGGGGCTGTCGGCCAAGACCGTCTTCAGCTACTTCCCGTCCAAGGAGGATCTGGTCTTCGACCGGGACCTGGAGATGCGGGCGCTGCTGCGCGACCGGATCCGGGACCGTGCACCCGGCCGGACGCCGCTGGACGCGCTGGTCGGGCTGCTGCGCGAGCTGATCGCCGAGGCCGAGCAGGGTGCGTCCGACCCGGAGATTGATACCGAGCGAGGCTTGTCCGAGCGAGAGATTGATACCGAGCGAGGCTTGTCCGAGCGAGAGATTGATACCGAGCGAGGCTTGTCCGAGCGAGAGAGTGACACCGGCTCGCGGGCAACGGAGGAGCTCGGCCGGCTGCACCGGATGGTCGGCGACAGCGCCACCCTGCAGTCGCGGCTACGGCTGATGTGGGAGCAGTTCGAGCAGGAGGTGGCCGAGGTACTCGCCGACGAGGCGGGCGAGCCTCGGCACGCGCCCCGGCCCAGGGTGGTCGCCGCGCAGCTACTGCTGATCTTCCGGCTGATGTCGTCGGACCACCTGCTCGGCTACCTGCAGGCGCATTCCCGGCCGTTCCAGCGGGCGGCCCTGGAGACCTGGTTGCAGATCTCCGTGGAGCTGATCGGCGGCGGGATCGCCGACCACGCCCGCCGCCCGGGCTGACCAACGCCGGCCCGCCCGGGCTGGCCAACCCCGGCCGATCGGCCCCGGTCGGGTGGGAAGGGCTCAGCGCCCGCCCAGGCCGCTGACCAGGCCGCCCAGGCCGCTGACCAGGCCGCCGACCGCTTCGCCGGTGTGCTCCACGACTTCGCCCAGCCCGTCCGTGGTGTCCTGCACCACCTCACCGAGCTCCTCGACCGGCTCACCGAGCGGCTTGGGCAGCACCTTGCCGAGCGTGCCGACGGTGTCGCCCAGGACCTTGCCGCCGCCGCGCGCCACGTCGCCGACCGTGCCGGTGGCGCCCTCGGCGACGCCGCCGACCCCGCCCACCACGCCGCCCACCACGCCACCAACCCCGCCGACGACCGCGCCCACCGCCGGCCCGACCCCACCCCTCGCGCCGGAGCGGACGGCCGCGCCTCCGAGCGTGCCCGCCGGGGCCGGAGCGGAACGGGTGGACGGCGCAACCCCGAACGCGCCGGACGATGCGGCGGGGAGTTGCCGGCCGACCGCGGCCAGCGCCAGCGGCAGCCGTGAGCCGGGCAGGGTGGTGGCGCCGGCCGCGCCGGTGTCCGACCAGGGGTAGCTGGCCGGCGGTTCGCCGGTGGGAAAACCGCCGCCCGCGCCGACGTCCAGGGCGCTGCGCCGGGGCTGGTCGGGCAGCATCGCCGCGCCGGCCAGCGCGCCAGCGGTCAAGATCAGCGCGGCGGTGGCGAACAACCGCAGCCGGGCGCGGATCGGTGACGTCGCCGGCCTCGCCTCCAGAGGCCGCACCGACCGGGGCGCGGTCGCGCCCTCGCGCTCGATCAGTGCGCCCACCGAGACCACCTCGGTGCGCCCCTGCCCGGCCACACGAAGCCGGTCGGACGTCGGACGTCCGGCCGGTCGCGCGGCCGCACGGCGGGTCGACGGGGTGGAGCGGGCTGCACGGCGGGTAGCGGCATCTGACACGTTCGAGACCTCCGAGAACAACTTCGACCCGAGATTCTTACCGAATGTCACCATCGGTGGCCAAGGGCTATTCGCCCGCTCACCTGGTGTAGCTCGACCGGCCCAATCTCCGCTCAGCGCTGAGTTTCGACCGGTCACCGCCGCCGGGGCAACCCGGTGGTCGCGGTGGTCGCGGGGCGGGCGGCCCCTTCCGGAGTGTCGTGGGTGTCCCGGGCGCGTCGTGGCCAGGCGGGGCCGGTTCGCGGGCGGGTTGCCAACCGGCCCGAGCCTTGTAACCTGGGTCACGACGCGGAGCCTGCACGAGGGTGGCGCCGGTCGGGGGAGCCGGCGGACTCCGGGTCGCCGGCGACGAGAGCGGGGGAGGGCATCGTGGTCCTCAGGAGCGAAGCACGCCGCGCGGGCAACTCGATGTTGCTGACCCACCGGTGCGGGTCTGAGCGCCCGGATGAGGTGCCCGGTCAGCGACGCCCCGACGAGCATGGCGCCGCCCCGCGCGAGCCCGAGCGGCGCGACCGCGACCGGCGCGGACCCCACCCGGCGCGGCTGCGGCTGGCCAAGTTCCACGCGCCGGAGATCGTGTTCGGCGAGGGATCGCTGTCCGAGGCCGCGCACGCCGCGCTGCGGCTGGGCGCCCGCCGCCCGCTGGTCGTGACCGATCCGGGCCTGCTCGCCGCCGGGTGGCCGGACGAGCTGCTGTGCCAACTGCGCCAGGCCGGTTTGCAGCCGCGGCTGTGGCACGACGTCACGCCGAACCCGAAGGACCGGGAGATCGAGGCCGGTTTCCAGAGCTACGCCGCCGAGGGGTGCGACGTGGTGATCGGCATCGGCGGCGGCTCGGTGATCGACGCGGCCAAGGGCATCGCGCTGCTGGCCGCGAACGGTGGCCGCATCCTCGACTACGAGGGAGTGGACAAGATCGGGCACCCGATCCCGCCGCTGGTGATGATCCCGTCCACTTCGGGTACCGGGGCCGACGTGTCGCAGTTCTGCATCGTCACCGACACCACCCGGCTGACCAAGGTGACCATCATGGGCCGGGCGCTGGTGCCCGACGTGTCGGTGGTCGACGCCCGGTTGCTGATCACGATGCCCGACGACCTCAACGCCGCCACCGGGCTGGACGCGCTCACCCATGGCATCGAGGCGTTCGTGTCGCTGGCGCACAACCCGCTGACCGACAACCACGCGCTGCAGGCCGTGTCACTGGTCACCGGCAACCTGGCGCACACCATGTACCACCCGTCCGACGCCGCGGCCCGCAACCTGATGGCCCAGGCGGCACTGGAGGCGGGGCTGGCCTTCACCAACGCCATCCTCGGTGCCTGCCATGCCATGAGCCATCAGGTGGGCGGGCTGCTGGACCTGCCGCACGGTGTGGTCAACGGGGTGCTGCTGCCGCACGTCATCCGGTTCAACGCGCCCACCGAGCCCGACCGCTTCCGATCGATCGCCCAGGCCATGGGACTGGCCGACGGCCGGGCCGGCGAGCTGCCGGCCGACGAGGTCGGGGAGTGGGTGGCCGCCGAGGTGCGCCGGCTGGCCGACGACGTGGGCGTGCCCAAGGGGCTGGCCGAGCTGGGGGTATCCGAGGCCAACGTGCCCCGGCTGGCCGAGTTCACCATGGCCGACGCGTGCCTGTCCACCAATCCGCGCCCGGCCAGCGTGGCCGACGTCGAAGCGCTCTTCCGGGCCGCACTGTGAGCGAGTCGGGCGCGCAGCGAAGCATCGGCGCTGTGCGCGGTCCGGGTGTGCACCACGGGTGACTGAGCTGGAGGCGCTGTCCGGCGTCCGCCGCCCACCGGACCTGGAGACCCTGACCGGCATCCGGTCGGGCAAGCCGTCGTTCTACCCCGAGTACCGGCACTCCGCGGAGCGGCTGCGCCGGGTGATCCACGCGCTGGACCAGATCTCCGCCGCACTGGTCCGCACCGTGGAGGGGTCCGAGGCGCTGGTCCGGGCGGTGGTCGCCGCCGCCGCCGACCACCTCTCCGCCGAATGGGTGGTGTTCGGGCTGGTCGACGGTGCCCTGCCGGACGCCGCGCCTCGGCACCTGGTGCTCGGCCCGGATGGGGTGGAGGTGCCGGACTGGAGCGGCGTGCCCACACACATCGGCCGGCACATCGGCCAGGTGTTGGCCGGTGAGTTCAGCGACTCCCACCACGGCGACGAGCGGCGCTGGCACGCGCACGTGCCGGTGACCCTGGGCGGGCGGGTGGTCGGCGGCTTCGCGGCGTGGACCCCGGTCGACCGGGAGATCGACGCCACCGACGAGTCGGTGCTGCGCATCCTGGCCGGCCAGACCGCCGCCGCGCTGCAGAACTGCGCGCTCTACCAGCGCGGGGAACGGCTGTTGCGCCGCTCCGAGCAGCTGCGCGAGCAGGCCAGCCGGCACGCCGACGACCTGGCCGAACGCAACGTCGAGCTGCAGCGCACCCAGGAGGAACTGTTCGCCGCCCGCCAGCACCAGGTGCTGGACACCGAGCGGCACCGGATCGCCCGCGAGCTGCACGACAGCGTCACCCAACTGGTGCTCTCGGCCGGCATGCAGATCGAGGTCGCCCGTAGCGAGCTGACCAACTCCCGGCTGCGCGACCGGATGGACACCGCCAAGGACCTCACCCGGCGCGCGGTGGAGCAGCTGCGGTCGGCGATCTACGCGTTGAGCGACGACGACCACCAGGATAAGGGGCTGCCGGCACTGCTGGAACGGCTGTCCAGCGTGCACCTGCCCGACGACCTGCGGGTCGAGGTGCGGATCGGCGGCCACCCGGTCCCGCTGCCGGACACCTGCGAGCAGTCGCTGTTCCGGATCGCCGGCGAGGCGCTGTTCAACACCGCGGTGCACGCCGAGGCCGGCCACGCCGTGGTGCGGCTGTCCTACCGCCGCGACCGGGTGGTGCTCACCGTCTCCGACGATGGTCGCGGCCGGGCCGACGAGGTGCGCCGGATGCTGCGGGCGGCCATCTCGTGCCCGTCCGGCGAGCACCGCGGGCTGGCCAACATGCAGGAGCGGGCCCGGGAGATGGGCGGTTCGATGACGCTGACCAAGTCCCGGCTGGGTGGGCTGCAGGTGCAGGTCAGCGTGCCCATGGCCGGGGGCGGGCCGGGGCTCCCGCTGTCGGCGCCGGTGCCCGCCGGCAGCGGCCCCCCGTCGGGTCGCTCGGGAGGGTTGGCGTGACCGGCAGCCTCGCGGTGACCCGGCCGCGTCGGCCGCCGGTACGGATCGTGCTGGTCGACGACCATTCGATCATGCGCCAGGGGCTTCGCGCGGTGCTGGAGCGGGAGACCGACCTGCGGGTGGTCGGCGAGGCCGGCACCGCCGCCGGCGCGGCCACCGCGGTCGCCACCGCCCGCCCGAACGTGGTGCTGCTCGACCTCAAGCTGAGCAGCGGCCCGCAGGCCGACGGGTTGCAGCTCTGTCGCCAGCTCACCGCCGCGCACCCCGGCCTGGGGGTGCTGGTGCTGACCACCTTCACCGAGGACCGGCTGGTGGTGGAGGCGGTGCAGGCCGGCGCCCGGGGATACGTGGTCAAGGACGTCGACACCACCGAGCTGGTGCGGGCGATCCGGGCGGTGTCGCGCGGGGAGAGCGCGTTCGACGCCCGCAGCGCCTCGGCGATGGTGCGCTCGCTCAGCGGCGGCGGCACCCCGGACCGCGAGCGGCTGACCGACCGGGAGCTCGACGTGCTGCGGCTGCTCGCCCGCGGCCTGTCGAACCGGTCCATCGGGCGTGAGCTGTTCATCTCCGAGACCACGGTCAAGTTCCACGTCGGCAACCTGATGCGCAAGCTGCTGGTCAGCCGCCGCGCCGAGGCGGTCTACGCGGCCAGCAAGCTCGGCCTGCTCTAGCCTGACCTGCCATGATGGCGCCATGAACGCACCGTTGGAGGGCCTGGTGCGGCTGCGCCGCCTGGCCGACTCCGGCGCGCTCGAACCGCTGTGCGAGCGGCACGGCATCGCGGTGCTCACGGTGTTCGGCAGCACGGCCCGGGGCGAGCCGGCGCCGCGTGACCTGGACATCGCGGTGTTGCTGGGGCCGGGCGGCCGTCCCGATTACCTGCCGCTGATCGCCGACCTGCAGTCGGCCGCCGGAACCGACATCGATCTCGTCGTCCTCAACGGAGCGGGCCCTGTGTTGCGCGAACAAGCGCTGGTCGGTGCGGTGCTGCTCCATGAGTTCGAACCGGCCACCTGGATCCGCGAGGCGACCGCCGCGGCATTGCTTCGGATGGACACCGCCTGGATGCGCCGGATCGATCTGGAGCTGCTGGCCGGATGAGCGCCCGTGAACTCAGCGCCGAGACGGTGATCGAGCGGCTGCGCAAGATGGCTGACCTCCTCGACCAGCTCGACCGTCTCAGATCAGCCGGACTCGACCGCTGGGACTTCGGCGTCCAGCTGCAGACCGCTTCGGCGCCCCGCCGCTGACGCCGCAGCGCCCCGCCGCTGACCGCGAAGATTCCGGTGCGTCGCGGCGACGAAGATTCCGGTGCGTCGCGGCGACCGCCATCCGTCGATGAGCCACACTGAACGGATGAGTACGCCCTCGGAACGGCTGTGGGCCCGGCGCGCCGAGTGGGATGCCGAGTGCCTTCCCCGCCCGCGCGTGGGGGCGACGGTCCCGATGAGTGTGGCGGGGGCCGCGGTCCGGGTGTCGTCGGGCGTCGAACTGCGCGCGGCGGTGGCCGACTTCATGGACGACCTGCGCTGGGCACCCGACCAGCTGGACGTGGCGAACCGGATCGTGACGAGCCCGAGCTGGTCGAACCACGTACGAATGCCTTCCTCGCCGCGCTGGCCGAGCACGTCGCCGGCGGGCATCGGGTGCCGGTGCCGAGGTGGACGCTGAGGTCGGAGCGGTTCCTGGACTCCTTCTGGTGGCCGTCGCGCACGGTCGGGCTGCATGCGCGGGCGATGGTCGAGTCCCCGGCGGCATTCCGGAGACGAGGCACCTTCATCGGCCGGACCACCCTGCGACGGGTGTAGATGGACCGCAACGAGATCGTCGCCGCGTTGACCGCGCTCGGCGTCAGACTGAGTTCGGTCGGCGTGACCGCTGATATCTACGTGGTAGGTGGCGCCGCGATCGCGCTCGCCTACGACGAGCGGCGCGCGACCCGTGACATCGACGGCGTGTTCGTGCGCCCCGCCGTCGTCAGAGCATGAGAACGGATTCCGCTCCGCGACGTCGATCGGTTCGGGTTCTGGCGGGCACGATGCGGCTAGCCCAGCCCGAGCTGGGCGTGATCACCGTGAGGGACGGCCGGATCGTCCACGTGCGCGGGCACTGCCACGACGGGGGCGTGCTCACCGCGTTCCTCGGTCCCCGCCGCTGACGTGTGCCGGTGTCCCGCGCGAGGGTGATCAGAACGGTGGTGGTTCATCGAGGTCGATCAGTTCGGGTTCTGGCGGGCGTCGCGGGGGCGGTGGTGGCCGTCCCAGGGTGAGCGTCTCGGCCGCGACCGGGGCGAGTTCGTCGTGGTAGGGATCGTCGGGTGCCGGTGTCGCCGGGGGCAGGGGTGGCCGCACTGGTTCGGGCCGGACCCGGTAGCGACCGCCGAGCGGGCTGGTCCAGACGAACGTGCCTGCCGCCGATTGCTCGAGAACCCAACCGCCCTGGTGCTTGAGGAGGTGGTCGTGGCGGCACAAGGGCGCCAGGCCGGCGGCCACGGTCGGCCCGCCGTCTCGGTGATCGACCGTATGGTCCTGGTCGCAGCGCCGCGGCCGTCGGCGGCAGCCAGGCCCGACGCAGGTGCGGTCGCGGATCTGGATGTGACGGCGCAGCGCTGCGCGCGGCAGCCGGTCGTGCGGTCGGTCGTCCAGGTCGCGGGTGGCGCGCTCGGCGTACCGGCGGGCGATGTCGGACACCACGGCCGCCCAGGGCCCGGCCGTTTCGGGATCGGCGGTGAGCACGGTGAGCAGCTCAGCGGTGATGTGCAGCTCGACGATGCCCCCCGGCGATCCCTCGCGGGACAGCTCGGCCGGGCGGCGGCGGGTGACACCGTCGAAGACCGGCCGGCCCTCGCTGTCGGTGACCGCGAAGCGCCACTCCGCGCGGCGCTGGCACCGGACGATCTCGCGGGCGTGGGCGGCGGATACCGGACCGAGAGCAGGGATCTCGCCGGGGTGCTCGTCACGGCCCAGCAGTGTGGAGAGGCCGACGCGAACCTCGACGCCGGTCCGCTGGTCGTCGGCAGTCGGGCGAGGAGCGGTGGTGGTGGCGCCGTTGGTGGTCGCGCCGGCGGCCGGCTGGTCGTCGGCAGTCGGGCGAGGAGCGGTGGTGGTGTCGGCGCCGGAGGTTGGCCGGTCGTCGGCACTGTGCTGGGTGATCTGGTGGGCGACGATCTCTTCGCGGCTCAGGTGGTGCAGCGAGCCGTCAAGCAGGCCGGCCAGGAGGTCGACCCGGATCTGGTCGAGGGTGGCCGGGTGACCGGCGCGGCGCACAGCGTGGGCCAACCCGTCGACGCGTTCCAGCGCCGCGGTGGCCTGGGCCGGGGTCAGCCCGCGGGCGGTGAGTACGGCGGCGCCGTGCTCGTCGAGGTATGCGGTGAGGTGGCGGTCGCGCAGCGCCTTGCGGTAGCGGCGCTCGTAGTGGCGTGGGTCGACCGCGGCGACCAGCCGCCGTAGCCGGTGCATGAGCTGGCCCGGGGTGAGTCGCCCGGCGCTGGGCACGAGTGATTCGCAGATGACCTCGATCTGAGTGGGAGTGAGCCCACCGAGGTGCTCGGCGAACACCCGGACCTTCGACCGGTCGATCTCGCCACGCAGGAAGGCGCCGTGGACCAGCGGCAGCTCGTGCACCAGCTGCTCCGCCAGCTCACACTCGCCCTCGGCCGCGCGGCGTGACCACGCCAGCGCGGCGCGGACCTCGTCAGCGGCGTAGGCAGAGGGCTGCTCCAGCCGGTGCGCGGTGGTGGCATCGGATGCCGGGTTGGCCCGCGCGACCTCCGCGATAACCCCGAGCAGCCGGGCGGCCTCGTGCGCGGCCTGCCGCGACTGCGCCCGCAGCAACGGCAGCAGCTGGTCGTTCGGCACCAGCGCGGCGTCGATGCGGGCGAGGGCAGCGCCCAGCGTGGGACCCGGCGCGAGATCCACCAGGTTGACGACCGCTGTCATGACTCGAACATATGTTCTACTAGGGTCCGAGTCGAGCTGTTCTGGCAGATGATCGACGAGCGGCTGATAGAGATCGACGAGCGGCAGCCGGCAGACGGCCGGGGCCGCCCGCCGGCCGGTGTGATCAGGCCCAGAACGGCCGGTGTGGTCAGGCCCAGAACGGCCTGCGCCACCTGCGCCGCTGCGGGCGCGCACGCTCCCCGACCCGTCGGGGGAACCTGTCATGATGTCGGGCATGAACGGCACCGTTGGACGACCTGGCGCGGCTGCGGGACGCCGTCGGCGAAGGTCGTCTTGACGTGCTGCGCAGGCGGAGCGGCTGAGCCGGCGATGGCCGACCCCTACCCGCCGATCGAGCCGTACCAGCACGGTCTGCTCGATGTCGGCGACGGCAACCGGGTGTACTGGGAGGTCTGCGGCAACCCGGCCGGCAAGCCCGCGCTGATGGTGCACGGCGGCCCGGGCAGCGGCTGCTCGGTGAACATGCGGCGGGCATTCGACCCAGGCGCATACCGCGCGGTGTTGTTCGACCAGCGTGGCTGCGGCCGGAGCACCCCGCATGCCGCCGACCCGGGCACCCACCTTGCGGTGAACACCACCGAGCACCTGCTGGCCGACATGGAGCGGCTGCGCGAGCATCTGGAGATCGAGCGCTGGCTACTGCTCGGCGGGTCGTGGGGTTCCACGCTGGCTCTCGCCTACGCCGAGCTGCACCCGGATCGGGTGAGCGAGATCGTGCTGGTCAGCGTGACCACCAGCCGGCGCTCGGAGATCGACTGGCTGTACCGCGGCGCCGGGCGGTTCTTCCCCGAGGCGTGGGAACGCTTCGCGGCACTCGTGCCCGACTCCGCCGACACCCCGGCCCTGCTGGCCGGTTACGGCCGGCTGATGGCCGACCCCGACCCAGCCGTCCGGATCGCCGCGACCGATGCCTGGTGCGCTTGGGAGGACACCCTCCTCGGTCACGAGACCGGCGGCCGGCCCGGCGCGTTCGGTGACCGCCCGCCCGAGGCGCGGGCCGCGCTGACCCGGATCTGCGCGCACTACTTAGCCCACGGCGCCTGGTTGGACGAGGGTGTCCTGCTGCGCGAGGCGGGACGGCTGACCGGAATCCCTGGGGTTCTGGTGCACGGGCGATTGGACCTGAGCGGACCGGCCGACACCGTGTGGCACCTGGCCCGGGCCTGGCCGGACGCCCGGCTGCACATCGTCGAGCAGGCCGGACACACCGGCAGCGATGTCACCCGCGACCTGTTGCGGGAAGCCGTCGACAACTTCGCCCGCCGCTGACCGCTCACGTGCCGCGCGGGTAGATTCGCCCGGGTGCCCAGCCATGTCGCGCTGCTGCGCGGAATCAACGTGGGCGGCCACAACCGCGTCGCGATGTCCGACCTGCGCGCCGTGCTGACCGTCCTGGGGCACACCGAGGTCGCCACCTACATCCAGAGTGGCAACGCCGTGTTCAGCAGTGCACGGGAGGACAACGCGGCCCTCGCCGGCGAGCTGGAACGGGCGCTGTCCCACGAGTTGGGTGTCTCGGCGCGGGTGGTGGTACTCGGCTGTGCCGAGCTGCGAGGTGCCGTCGCGGGTAACCCGTACCGCGAGCCGGCCGAGCCGAAGACGCTGCACGCCGTGTTCAGCGCCGGTGAACTCGGACCCACGACGGTGGAGGCCGTGGACGCCGCCGTCCGAGCGGCGGACGAAAGCGGCAGCGGCGAGAGCGCCCGGATTGTCGGGCGCACGCTCTACCTGCACACGCCCGGTGGGCTCGGCCGCAGCGCACTGGCCGTGCGACTGGCTCGAGCCGGTGGGCCGCTCGCCGCGACGGCGGCCAGCACCTGCCGCAACTGGGCCACGGTCCGCAGGCTGCTGACGATGTGCGAGGCCGGCCCGGGCCAACCGGCGGAGTCAGGCCGGTCGGCGGACCCGTCATGCGCTCATCGTCGCACGGGTGACCCGACCCGGGTGTCCGCCGGCGGTTCGCGCGCCGATCGCTTGGGGTTGCCTCAGTGAGCCGGTCGTGCTCGACCGAACTACGGTGGCGCGGGTGAGCATCATGGGCACCCGCGTCCGGCGCATCGAGGACCCGCTGTTCCTCAGCCGCGGCGCGGTCTACACCGACGACCTGACCGATGAGCGCCTGACCGGAGCGCTGCACCTGACGCTGGTGCGCTCGCCGATGGCCCACGCCCGGATCACCGGGATCGACGTCACCGCCGCGCGGGAGGCGCCCGGCGTCATCGAGGTGATCACCGCGGCCGACCTGGACGGCCTGCCACCGGCCAAGCTGTTCGACGGCGCGCCGGACGCGATGGCCCGGCCCTTTCTGGCGTCCGACACCGTGCGCTTCGTCGGCGAGCCGGTGGCCGCCGTGCTCACCGAGCAGGCCTACCAGGGCCCCGACGCCGCCGACCTGGTGGTGGTCGACTACGACCCGCTGCCGGCGGTGATCGACCTCAGGGACGCCGCCCGGGACGAGGTGCTGCTGTTCCCGGAGGCCGGCACGAACACGGCGGCCCGGCACGGGCTGAAGAAGCCGTTCGACGAGCACCTGTTCGACGACTGCGAGGTCGTGCTCACCCGCGAGATCGTCAACCAGCGGCTGGCGGCCGCCCCGCTGGAGACCCGCGCCGCCTCGGCGGTGTGGGGGCGCGACGGGCGGCTGACCCTGTGGCCGTCCACCCAGAACCCGGCGCTCACCCGCTCGGCGGTGGCCGACTGGCTGGGGGTGGACGCCGAGCGGGTACGGGTGATCACTCCGGACGTCGGCGGCGGGTTCGGCGCCAAGATCGGGGCGGACCCGGAGTTCGCGCTGGTCGCGTGGGCGGCCAGGCGGGTCGGCCGGCCCGTCCGGTGGAACGAGAGCCGCTCGGAGAACATGACCGGGATGGTGCACGGCCGCGGCCAGCTGCAGACCGTCACCATCGGGGGCAACCGGGACGGCACGGTGCTGGCCTACCGGCTGGACGTGCTCGCCGACTCCGGTGCCTACCCCCGGCTGGGCACCGGGCTGGGCGTGTTCGCGCAGCTGATGGGGCCCGGGGTGTACGACTTCCCCAGGTTCGAGGGCCGCGCCCGCCAGGTGGTGACCACCACGACCTCCATCGGCGCCTACCGCGGTGCCGGGCGGCCGGAGGCCATCGCGGCGGTCGAGCGGGCGATGGACCTGTTCGCCGCCGAGATCGGGATGGACCCGGCCGAGGTCCGCCGGCGCAACCTGGTGGCCCCGGACCGGTTCCCCTTCAAGACCAAGGGCGGGCTGACCTACGACTCCGGCGAGTACGAGAAAGCACTGGACATGGTGCTGGCGGGCGCCGACTACGACGCGCTGCGCGCCGAGCAGGCCGCCCGGAGGAAGCGCGGTGACGTCGTCCAGCTCGGCATCGGGGTGTCCTGCTACGTGGAGATCACCGGCGGTGGAGCGTTCGCCGAGGACGCCTCGGTGGAGGTGCACGCCGACGGCACGGTCACGGTGTGGACCGGCACCTCCCCGCACGGCCAGGGCCACGCCACCTCCTGGGCCATGCTCACCAGCGAGCACCTGGGCATTCCGGTGGAGCAGATCACCGTGCGGCACGGCGACACCGACGTGCTGCCCGGCAAGACCGGCACCTTCGGCTCGCGCAGCCTGCAGACCGGCGGGGTCGCGGTGTACCAGGCGGCCGGGGAGGTGGTCGAGCTGGCCAAGCGGCGGGCCGCCGAGCTGCTCGAGGCCGCCGAGGACGACCTGGAGGTCAGCGAGGGCCGGGTGGCCGTGCGCGGTACCGACCGAGCCGTGACCCTGGCCGAGCTGGCCGAGCGGGAGCGGCTCATGGTCGAGACCACGTTCGACAGTGGGCAGCCGACCTTCCCGTTCGGTGCGCACGTCGCCGTCGTCGAGGTGGACGTCGAGTCCGGCAAGGTCGTGCTCGACCGGATCGTCACCGTCGACGACGCCGGCCCGGTGCTCAACCCGGTCATCTGCGAGGGCCAGCGGCACGGCGGAATCGCCCAGGGCGTGGCGCAGGCGCTGCTGGAGGAGGTGGTGTACGACGCCGACGGAAACCCGCTCACCGCGACGTTCGCCGACTACGGGCTGCCCTCGGCGGCCGAGTTGCCCAGCTTCACCCTGCTGGACATGGCCACCCCCACCCACCTGAACCCGATCGGTGCCAAGGGCATCGGGGAGGCCGGCACCATCGGGTCCACCCCGGCGGTGCAGAGCGCGGTGGTGGACGCACTGTCGTACCTGGGGGTGCGGCACGTCGACATGCCGGCCACACCGTTGCGGGTCTGGGAAGCGATTCAAGGAGCATCGGAGTGAAGGTTCAGATCGAGGTGAACGGTGAGGCGACGTCGGCCGATGTGGAGCCGCGTCTGCTGCTCGCGCACTACCTGCGGGAGACGGTCGGGCTGAAGGCCACCAACATCGGCTGCGACACCACGTCCTGCGGCGCGTGCACGGTCCTGCTGGACGACGAGTCGGTGAAGTCGTGCACCGTGTTGGCCGCGCAGGCCGACGGTGGTTCGGTCACCACGCTGGAGGGCCTGGTCGGCGAGGGCGGTGGGCTGCACCCGATGGCCGAGGCGTTCCGCACCGAGCACGGCCTGCAGTGCGGCTTCTGCACGCCGGGCATGGTGATGGCGGCGGTCGGCCTGCTCGCCGAGCGCTCGATGCCCACCGAGCGCGAGATCCGCGAGGGGCTGGAGGGCAACCTCTGCCGGTGCACCGGCTACCACAACATCGTCCGCGCGGTGCTCGTCGCGTCCGGACAGGACCCCGACGCGGTGCAGGGCCGCACCCCGGGCATCGGCACGGCCGCCGGGCACGCATCCGAAGCGCCCTCGGGCGGGGTCGAGGCGGCGCCCGGCTTCTCCACCGGGAGCCGCTCGTGATCCCGGTCGGGTTCGACTACGAACGACCCGCTTCGCTGGACGAGGCGCTGGGCCTGCTCGCCGAACACGGCGAGGACGCCAGCGTGCTGGCCGGCGGCCACTCGCTGCTTCCGGTGATGAAGCTGCGCCTGGCCGCCCCCGAGCTGATCGTCGACATCGGCCGGCTCACCGAGCTGGCCTACATCCGGGTGGACGGCGACGAGGTGGCGATCGGGGCGTGCACCCGCCACGCCGCGATCGAACGCTCCGGCGTGCTGGCCGCGGAGGTCCCGCTGCTGGCGGCGGTGGCCCGTACGGTCGGCGACCCGCAGGTTCGTCACCGGGGCACCCTCGGCGGCTCCCTGGCGCACGGCGACCCCGCGTCCGACCTGCCGGCCGCGGTGCTCGCGCTCGACGGCACCGTCGTCCTGCGGGGCCCGGGCGGGCGTCGAGAGGTGCGGGCGGGCGAGTTCTGGACCGGCGTGTTCGAGACGGCCAAGCAGCCGGACGAACTGCTCGTCGAGGTCCGGTTGCCCCGTACCGGAGAGGCGGGCTGGGCCTACGAGAAGTTCACCCGTCGAGCCAACGACTGGGCCATCGTCGGAGTGGCCGTGGTGGCCGGGCGCGTCGGCCTGGTGAACATGGGCTCGACCCCGCTGCGGGCACCGGCCACCGAGGCGGCGCTGGCCTCCGGGGCCTCGATCGCCGACGCCGCCGCGCTGGCGGACCAGGACACCGACCCGCCGGCCGACCTGGCCGCCACCACGGAGTACCGCCGCCACCTGGCCCGGCTGCTCACCCGCCGGGCCCTCACCACCAGTAGCCGTTGACCTCCGGGCTCAGCGGCCGGTCGGTGGGCTGGGGATGCTCAGCGGCTCGACCCCGCCGAAGGTCTCCACGCTGGACCGGTAGCCGGTCGTGTCGTCGGCGATCACCTGCAGCTGGCAGGAGATGCCGTTCAGCGGGTAGCCGTCCCTCAACCGGGCGCAAAGCCGGGTGTTCAGCGTCTCCCAGTACGGGTCGGTCGACAGGTCGGTGGTGGCCAGGTAGTTGACCGCGTCGTCACGCATCTTCCGGTAGTCCGGGATCTCGCCCTCGGCGAGACCGGTGGCATAGCGGTACCGGAAAATCAGGTTGATCGTGTTGCCGCCCTGGTTGGCGGTGGGCAGACCGAGCACCTGGAACATGAAGTCCCGTCGGGGCTCGAGCTGCTCGGCGGCCGGACCGGCGGTGCGTGAGCCGACGTACAGGCCGGCGCCGAACAGCGCCGCGCCCAGCAGGAGCAGGGCCAGCACCGGCAGCGCCACCCGGCGGGCTCGGCCGGTGACCGGGCTCGGATCGTGGCTGCGCACCTGAGCGCCCGAGCTGGACATGGCTTCCCCTCACCGCCGGCGGCACACCGTCACCGGTGATCATCGCAGACCCGACGGTGCCGGTCAGCGGAGGGCCACGAACCTCGGCCCGCTCGGCGACCTACGAAGACGGTCAGCGCGGCGCCGCCGCCGAGGTCCAGGATGCCGCCGAGGTCCGGGATGATCGTGGCATCGGGCCCGCCTGCCGGTCCATCACCAGCCAGCCACCGTGGTGCTCGGCCACCTCGAACCGGGCGCCGCTGGCCGCGCCGAGCTGGCGCAGCGCGTTCAGGTCGAAGCGACGCACGTGTCCCCAGGTCGGGTTCGGCTGGTCCTCGAACGGGACGGCCACCACCACCCGGCGCCGGGCCAGCCGCCGCATCTCGGCGAGCACCCGGTCGCCGGCGTCGGGGGGCAGGTGCTCGAGCAGGTGCACCGCGTAGACCGTGTCGGCGCAACCGTCGGCCAGCCCGACCGCGGTCGCGTCCCCGACGACCGCGTTCAGCTGGACACCGAGCCGGGGCGAGACCTCGCGCAGCAGCGCCACCGTGCCCGGGCACAGGTCCACCGCGGTCACCCGATGCCCGGCCGCCGCCAGCCGCAGCGACAGGAAGCCGAAGCAGCAGCCCAGCTCCAGCACGTCCGGACCGGCGGCCAGCGACACCGCGCGGGCGTGCACCGGAGCCATCCCGGCGTTCGTCCCGCCGGGGACCGGCGCGCCGGCCAGCGCGGCCAGGGTGTTGCGGTAGAACGCCGTCCAGGCCGCCAATCGGTCGTCGGACAGCCCCTCCACCACGGACACGAACCGCCGCTCGAACTCGGCCGGCCCGATCCCGGGTTGCTCCAGGGCGATCCGCCCGGCCAGGTCGTTGCTCACCGTACCCAGCGTGAACGGGTGCGGTTCGGCGGCGTTCGCCGGTTCGGCGGCCAGGGTCACCGGCCGACCAGCTCGGTCGCCATCTCGTGCGCGGCGGTCTCCAGGCCGGTGAGGTCGCGCACCACCCGGACCCGGCTGCAGAACTCGGCGTAGCGCGGCAGGTCGCAGCCGCCGAGCGCCCACGAGTACCGCGGCTCCGGGGTCAGCCAGATGGTCTCCCGGGCCCGCCGGGTGATCTCCTCGAACGCGGTCAGGTTCGGGTCGTTGCCGTTGCCCCGCCCGTCGCCCAGCACGATCACCGTGGAACGCCGGTTCACCGCCGCGCCGAAGTCCGCACCGAAGGTGCCGAACGCGGCGCCGTAGTCGGAGTTGGCGTCCACGTCCAGCACGTCCCCGCCGAACACCAGCCCGAGCGCGTGCTCGACCGGATGGTCGGCGAACAGGTCGGTGATCTCCACCAGGTCGGACACGAACGCGAACGTGCGGACCTGGCCGAACAGGTTCTGCAGCCCGTGCACCAGGTGCAGGGTGAACCGGGCGGTGGCCCGCACCGACAGCGAGACGTCGGTGAGCACGACCAACCGGGGTTTGTCCTCCGCGCGGCGCACGGTGACCGGGGAGAACGGGATGCCGTCGAAGCGCATGTTGCGCCGCATGGTGCGCCCGGAGTCGATCCGGCCGCGGGAGGCCACCCGCCGCTTGTGGGTCAACCCGCCGTGCAGCGAGCGGGCCAGCCGGCGCAGCGACTCCTCCAGCTCCATCCGCTCGTGCTCGCCGACCCGGTCGACCTCGGCGACGGCGCGCTGCTCCGCGCCTTCGACGACCTTGCGCTCCAGGGCGAGCAGCGCCTCCAGGTGCTTCTTCAGCGCCTCGGGCAACCCCTCGAGCACCCCGTTGAGCCGGCGGCGCAGCGCGGCGGCGTCGTCCTCGGTGCCGTTGGTGTCGACCTGCTCGTCCACCTCGTTCAGCCAGCCCAGCAGCGCCTCCTGCTCGGCGATCGACAGGTCGGCGTCGACCTTGGTGCCCGGCTGCTGGCTGATCTGGCCGGGGGCGCCGGCGCCGTGCAGGTGGTCGGTCTCGATCTGTACCCGGGTGCCTTCGGACAGCGGGTTGCCCGTGTCCTCTTTCGAGATCACGATCTCGTCGGTCATCGCGGCCAGGTCGATCTTGTTGGCCTCCTGGTGCAGGTTGTACTGCTGGGCCAGGTCGTCGGGGTCGAAGAAGTCCCGGATGTCCACCGGCTTGCCGTGCGTGTGGCCCTGCTGCGGGGTGTCGCTGGGCTCCTCGGAGAGGGTGAAGTCCTCCAGCGCGCCGCCGTCGGACAGGTCCTCGTGCCCATGTCCGACACCGCCGTGCCCGGCCGCACCGACCTTCACCAGCGCGAAGAACTGGTCGAAGATCTCGTCGAAGATCTCCTCGTCGCGCCGGTCCTTGATCAGCGCGACCCGCAGCGCCGCGCGGAGCGTCTCCCGGTCGGCCAGCATCCCCGGCTGCGCCGCGCAGGCCATCGCGTCCAGCGCCTCCGGGATGGAGATCCGCACCTGCCGCAACCGCAGCAGTCGCACGAACCGGTGCACCGCGTGCTCCATCACCCACCAGCCCCGGCCGCACACCCGTTGTCGGCGTCGCACACCCGCCGCGGCGCGTGTGCGAGCACCACAGTGCGTGTGCGTGGTCGGCGGCTCCCGGCCGGATCGGCGGTCACAGGGCCCGCTTGCGGCCCAGGCCGGCGCCGAAGCTCCGGGTGCCGCGCTCGGCCGGCACCTTGGGCGGGGTGATCGGCGCGGCGCCGCCGTCGCCGCCGAGCGGGTTGCTGCCGTAGGTGTGGCCGAACCGACCGGCGGTGTCCTTGGCCGCGCGTACCGCCTTGCCGTCGACCTCGTCCGGGTCCTGCTCGGCGTCCTCGTCGGCCCGCGACCGGCGTGGGCCCGCCGGGCCATCGTGCTTGCCCGAGCCGGGTCCGTGGTCGTGGTCGCCGTGACCCCCGTGTCCATGGCCGTGACCGTGGCCGGCTTCGGGCACCGTCGCGTTCGGGTCGACCAACCGGGGCAGCGCGCTGATCGCCCGGCGCACGTCCTTGTCGTACTTGACCACCACCGACACGGTGTCCGACAGCACTCCCGCGGTCAGCTCGGTGACCCCGAGCACGGCCAGCGTGCGGGCCCAGTCGATGGTCTCCGAGATCGACGGCGCCTTGCGCAGCTCCAGCTCGCGCAGCCCGCGTACGATGTCGACCAGCTGCTGGGCGAGCGCGTCGGGCAGCCCGGTGTCCTTGGAGCGCACGATTTCCAGCTCGCGCTCGGCGGAGGGGTAGTCCAGGAACAGGTGCAGGCAGCGGCGCTTCAGGGCGGCGGAGAGGTCGCGGGTGTTGTTCGAGGTCAGCACCACGTACGGCTTGACGTCGGCGACGAACGTACCGACCTCGGGTACCGACACCTGGAACTCGGCCAGGGTCTCCAGCAGCACTGCCTCCAGCGCTTCGTCGGCCCGGTCCACCTCGTCGATCAGCAGCACGGTGGGCTCCGGCGAGCGGATCGCCTCCAGCAGCGGGCGCGCGGCCAGGAACCGCTCGGAGAAGAACACGCTTTCCTGGGCGCCGATCCGCTGCACCGCGTCGTGCAGGTCGGGTGAGTCGGCCACCACCTGGCCGATCTTCTCCCGCAAGATCTGGGTGTAGAGCAGCTGCTTGCCGTAGTCCCACTCGTAGAGCGCCTTGGTCTCGTCCTGGCCCTCGTAGCACTGCAGTCGCAGCAGCCGGCGCCCGCTGATCAGCGCCAGAGCCTTCGCCAGCTCGGTCTTGCCGACCCCGGCCGGACCTTCGATGAGCAGCGGTTTGTCCAGCCGGGTCACCAGGAACACAGTGGTGGCCAACCGGGTGTCGGCGATGTAGCCGGCCTTGCCCAGTTCGGTCACCACGTCTTCGACCGAGTCGAAGGCGACAACCGAGTCCACGGCGACAACCCTATCCACGGCGACGATCTTGTCGACGGACTCGAACCGCTCCACGAATACTCCGTTCAGGGACATGTGACACGCCCAGCGTAAGCCTGGTGCGCCGGTCTCGGGGGATCTCCGTCCGCTGGCCCGTGCACGAACGGCACTCTCGTCGGGTAGGAACCGACGAGAGTGCCGTTCGTCCAGGGGCGCGACGAGCTACGACAGCAGGTCGTCCAGGTCACCGTTCATGCAGTGGTCGACCACGGGGCGCACCGTCTCGAAGGTGCACTCCTTGGCGTTGCCCGGGGTGCACGCGTCGCCGAGGACGTGGTTGGTGATCCGGTCGACGTCGGCCTGGTCACCCTTGATCACGCTCTCGTTCTGGTAGAACTTCGTCGGACCCTGGCCGAGCCGGTTCTTCGAGTACGAGTCCTGCTTGACGTCCACGAACCGCTCCGGGATGCCCACGTCGCGCAGCAGCCTGATGGCCGCCGCCAACGCTGCTTCAGCCGCCTGCACATCGGTCATGCCGTGGGTGTCCACGCCCATCTGGCGGGCGATGTCGGCGAACCGCTTGTAGGCCACCGGCATGTTGAACGCCCACACCCGGGGCAGCGCCACCGCGTTGTTCAGCCCGTGGTGGGTGTCGTAGAACGCGCTCACCGCGTGGCTGATCGAGTGGATGATCCCCAGCCCGCCGGAGTTGAACGCCTGGGCGGCGATGTACTGGGCGTACATCATGCCCTCGCGGCCGGGCAGCGACTGCGGGTTCCACACCGCCTCGCGCAGGTTCTCGGCGGTGAGCTTGATCGCGTGCAGCGCGTTGCCCAGTGACGGGTGGAAGTTCAGCCGGGACACGTACGGCTCGCTGGCGTGCGCGAGCACGTCGAACCCGCACTGCGCGGTGTAGTCGATCGGGCAGGAGTAGTAGAGCACCGGGTCGTCGATGGCCAGGGTGGTGACGCTGGCGTCGTCGAAGGCCACGTACTTGTGCGGGTTGTCCGGGTCGGTGGTGGTGTCGGTGATGACGTAGGCCCAGGAGGTCTCCGAGCCGGTACCGGCGGTGGTGGACACCGCGATGTGCGGCGGGTTCTTCGGGTTCTCGCTCTTGTTGAAGCCCTCGAACTCGTTGACGTTGCGGCCGTCGTGGGCCACCGAGACCCGGGCGCCCTTGCAGGCGTCGTGGCTGGAGCCGCCGCCGATGGAGATGAAGCTGTCGCAGTTGTTCTGCTGGTAGAGCCCCACCGCGTCCATCACGTTGTAGTCCTTGGGGTTGGACTCCACCTTGTCGTAGATCACCACCTCGAGGCCGTGGTACTTCATCGACTCGGTGATCTTGTGGATGATGTCCGAGCCGCGCAGGCCGGACGTCATCACCAGGGTCTTCTTGAAGCCGAGCTTCAATGCCTCCGGTCCGATCAGCTCGTGGCTGCCCGGGCCCAGAAGCGCCCGGGGGAACGGGTGGAACTCCTTGATCGGGAACAGCGGAAGCATCTCTTCGACCTGCATGACAGTCCTCTCTCGAGCCGACAGCGGTGTCCGGTTGTCGAAGCTAGGGGGGGTGTGATCCGGCTGACAGTGCGCGCCCGGGAAACCGTCGCAGACGACGGGGGCGGTACCTGCCCGGTCGGACAGGTGCGTCCGCGCTGGACCGGGTGCGCCCGGGCGATTACTGGGCGGAAACCGATGCATACCGGAGCGCTCCGGTGGGTAACCCGAAAGCATGAGAATCGGATCGAGCATCGGCCTGATCGCGCTAGGGCTCATTCTCGCCCTCGCGGTGAACGTCAACCTGGGAGGGCTGGACCTGGAGTTGATCGGGTGGATCCTGGCCGTCGTCGGTGTCATCGGGCTGGTCGCCAGCCTGGTCATGGCCCGGCAGGCCCGCCCCGTGGTCGCCGCCCCGGCGCGGCGTCACCCCGAGGAGTACCCGCCGGACCCGTACTCCCGGGATCCCCGCGCCTGACCGTTTGTGCGGTTGCCGCCCCCTCCGCCCACCCGGCGGAGGGGGCTGTGTGCTGGCTCCCTCTTGCCGAACGGCCTCCCGCTTCAATAACGTCCGGTGAGATCAGTCGCGACGACCACACCACGAGGAGTGCCACATGGCCCCGATCGAGCACGAGCAGCAGGCGACCGACGAGCCGATCGCCGAGGAGACGCTGGTCGAGGAGGTCTCGATCGACGGCATGTGTGGCGTCTACTAGCAGCCGGGGTTTGTCCGACTTCGACCCCGGGCGGCCCTACCGGCGCAGCGCCAGCGTCGCGCTGCGGCCGGAGCCGTTCGGGGCACTGGTGTACCACTTCGGTACCCGCAAGCTGTCCTTCCTCAAGACGCCTGAGCTGGTCGAGGTGGTGACCGGGTTGGAGCGTCAGCCCGACGCGCACGCGGCCATCGCGGCGGCGGGGGTGTCCCCGGAACTACGGCCTAGCTATCTGCGCGCGTTGGCCGGCCTGGCCACCAACGGAACGATCGAGCCCCGGGAGACCGAGCCGTGAAGCTGACCGAGCACTTCCAGTACGGGTTGAACTCACCGATCTGTCTGACCTGGGAGCTCACCTACGCGTGCAACCTGGCCTGCGTGCATTGCCTGTCGTCCTCGGGCCGTCGCGACCCGCGCGAGCTGAGCACCGATGAGTGCAAGGCGGTGGTGGACGAGCTGCAGAAGATGCAGGTCTTCTACGTCAACATCGGCGGCGGCGAGCCGACCGTGCGGCCGGACTTCTGGGAGCTGCTGGACTACTCGATCGACCACAACGTCGGGGTCAAGTTCTCCACCAACGGCATCAAGCTGGACCCCCGCCGCGCCGAGCAGTTGGCCCGCACCGACTACGTGGACGTGCAGATTTCCCTGGATGGCGCCACCGCCGCGGTGAACGACGTGGTGCGCGGTCCCGGCTCCTACGACACCGCGATCCGGGCGCTGGAGAACCTGGCTTCGGCGGGCTTCGGCCAGCCGAAGATCAGTGTGGTGATGACCCGGCAGAACGTCGACCAGCTCGACGAGTTCAAGGCCATCGCGGACAAGTTCGGCGCCCAGCTGCGGATCACCCGGCTGCGCCCGTCCGGCCGGGGCGCGGACGTGTGGGACTCCCTTCATCCGACGGCGGCTCAACAGCGCCAGCTCTACGACTGGCTGGTGGCGCGGGGTTCCGATGTCCTGACCGGTGACTCGTTCTTCCACCTCTCCGCCTACGGCGAGGCGCTGCCCGGGCTCAACCTGTGCGGCGCCGGGCGGGTGGTGTGCCTGATCGACCCGGTGGGTGATGTGTATGCCTGCCCGTTCGCGATCCACGACGAGTTCCTGGCCGGCAACGTGCGTTCACCCGGCGGATTCGAGACGGTATGGCGGGAGTCGGAGCTGTTCGCCGAGCTGCGCCAGCCGCAGACCGGCGGTGCCTGCCGCTCCTGCGGGCACTACGACGCCTGCCAGGGCGGATGCATGGCGGCGAAGTTCTTCACCGGGCTGCCGCTGGACGGCCCGGACCCGGAGTGCGTGCTGGGCAACGCCGACGCGGCGCTGGCCGCGCGCGGCGATTCGACGGTGATCCCGAAGTCCGAGGTGGACCACTCCCGCTCGAGCCCGCGCAACTCGCGGGTCAACAAGCGGGAGCCGGTGGCGCTGTCGCTGACGCCGCCGCCGCGCCGGACTGATGGCGTCTCGCCGGGACCACGTGGCTCGACGCGTGCCGATGGCGTCTCGCCGGGACCACGTGGCTCGACGCGTCCGGTCCGCGACTGCGACACCAGCCCGCTGGCCGAGTTGGTTGCGTCGGACGGTCTTGGCTGACGTTTCTTCGCCCGGCGGTCGAGCCGCCGCCGTGTTCTCAGTCGGCCGCCGCGCCGTCCGGAGTGGAGCCGACTGGTGCGACGGCAGTCGGTGATCCAACTTGTGGTGCGGCCGCGGTCGGTGATCCACGTTCTGGTGCGAAAGCGGAAGCCACGCATCCGTTTCCGCACCGAAACGCGGATCACCGGATGTGGGGAACACCGGTGGAGCTGAGCCTGGGGAATCGGCGCTGGCCCGAGGTGGACAGACTGGGCCGGTACACGCTGTTGGTGCCGGTGGGGTCGACCGAGCAGCACGGACCGCATCTGCCGCTGGACACCGACTGCCGGATCGCGGTCGCGGTCGCGCGGGCAGCCGCCGAGCGCCTTGGGCCCGATGTGCTGGTGGCCCCGACGGTGAGGTTCGGTGCCTCAGGAGAGCACGAGACGTTCCCCGGCACGGTATCCATCGGCTCCGACGGGTTGCGCACCGTTCTGGTGGAGCTGGGTCGTTCGGCCGGCCGTTGGACCCGCCGCACGGTGTTTGTCAACGGCCACGGGGGCAACCTCGCTGCGCTGCGCTCGGCCGTCGAACTGCTGCGCGCCGAGGGCCGGGACGCCCGCTGGTACGGCTGCGGCGTCCCCGGCGCGGACGCGCACGCCGGCCGCGCCGAGACGTCGATCATGCTGGCACTGGCGCCGGAGTTGGTCCGGCTGGACCTCGCCGAGGCCGGCAACACCGCCCCGCTGGCCCAGCTGATGCCGGCGATGCGGGCGGGCTCGGTGCGCGCGGTCAGCGCCAACGGGGTGCTCGGCGACCCGGCCGGCGCGAGTGCCGTCGAGGGTCGGGAGATGCTCGCCGCGATGGTCGACGGGTGTGTCGGGTGTGCCGGGGACCGAACCGGCTGAGCGGGCCGTCACTGAGGGGCCGTTACCAAGAACACGTAGTAGAGCCACCGTCGACGCTTCCACGGTGAGCCCGAGCGCGCGGCCGGCCTCGGTCGCGGCGGCGATCGCCCGCTCGGTACCGGCGGGTGGCGACCAGCCGTGCCAGCCGCCGCCGCTCGGCGAGCAGCCAGTCGCGGTGCTTGCGCAGTACCTCCAGCGCGTCCGACTCCTCGGACAGCGCCAGCACCTTGACGACCCCGTCCAGCGACAGGCCGAGGTCGCGCAGCAGCAGGATCCGCTGCAGTCGCAGCAGCTGCTCGCGTTCGTACCGGCGCCAACCATTGGAGTGCGTCCAGGCCGGCCGGAGCAGGCCGATCGCGTCGCAATGTGCGCGACGTGATTCCGGACTCCCGGGCCAGCTCGGCGATCGGCCAGGCCACCGCGTCTGCCCTCCCGGGTAATCGTGAGGCCGGACGATCCGGCCCCGAGAACAACGGTAAGAGGTGACGTGACGTCGACTTCAAGGGCGAAGTTCAGCCCCGGTGCAGTAGCAGCGGGATCTCCTGCTCGGTGGCGGTGAGCGAGCCGTGCTGGCCGACCAGCGAGGTCAGGAACTTCTCCGCCTTCGAGCGCACCACGCCCGAGTCCCCACGCAGCGCCACCACCACGTCTCCGATCCGGCTGCGCGCCTCGCCGCTGACCGGTCCGAACCAGCCGTCGGCCACCGCCTGGTCCCGGGTGCGGATCCAGGCCCGGTCGCCGAGGCGCTCGGTCCAGGCGGCCAGCACGTCGTCGGCCGCGCCCGGCTCGGCGTAGACGTGTCGGGCGCGCGCGTCGCCGCCGAGCAGCCGCACCCCGGCCCGCAGCACCGGGTCGGTATCGGCGTCGATCTTGCGCTGCTCCGGGACGGTGACCATGCCGTGGTCGGCGGTGACCGCCAGCAGGCCGTCCGCCGGCAGCGCCTCTGCGACCAGCGCGGCCACCCGGTCGATGGTGCTCAGCTGCAGCCGCCAGGCCAGCGACCCGGGGCCGTAGAGGTGGCCCAGCGCGTCGAGGTCGGCGTGGTAGCCGTAGACGAATCCCGGCCCGGGCCCGCGCAGCGCGGTGATCAGCTCCGCGGCCAGGTCGCCCAGCGCGTGCACCCCCCGGTAGCTGCCGCCGCGCAGGGCTGCCCTGGTCAGCCCGGAGCTGGCGAACTCCCGCGCCGAGACCACCCGCACCTCGGTGCCAGTTGCCGCGGCCCGCTGCAGGGTGGTGTCCAGCGGCTGGACCCGCTCCGGGGGCAGCACCTCGCGCTGATCGACCTGCTTGCCGGCGCGGTGGGTGGTCCACTTCAACGCGTCCAGCAGCTCCCCGTGGCCGGCCTCGAAGCTGATTCCGAGCACCCCGTGCGCCCCCGGCGGGGCACCGGGGCCCAGGCTGGCCAGGCTGACCGTGGTGCTGGACGGGAACCCCGCCGTGAGCCCGGCGGCACCATCGACCCCGCCCGGGCCGGCGCCGGCCGACAGCGAGGACAAGAAAGGCGCGTCAGCGGCGTTCTCGCGCAGCAGGTGGCTGCCCAGGCCGTCGATCAGCAGCAGACACACCTGTCGGGCCGGCTCGATGCCCAGCGTGTTCGGCATGCCGGGCGCACCCAGCGCGGCCAGCAGCGACGGGGTCAGCTCAGCCAGCGAGCGGCTGCCGTAGGCGGGCAGTACCAAGTGGTCCATCCGACAAGGGTGGCAGGTGCGGACGGACTGTGGGCGGAGCTCGGACACGACGCCGTGCATGTGCGCGATTTGGGTGTGGAAGCCTGCCCGGACTCCGAGGTGGCGGCCGCGGCGACCCGGGGTGACCGGGTGCTGGCCACCTCGACCGGGGTGACCGGGTGCTGGTCACCGAGAACGTCAAGGACTGCGCCGGCGGGCGGGATCTGACCGTCGTGTGCGTGCTGAAGTCCCGGTTGCGGGGCGGTGGAACGGCACAGGGCTCGCCGACCTGCTGGACGGGTGGGCGCGGGAGGAGCCGAGCCGTACGTGGGGTCGCACCGGCCGACATGACACGATCGCCGCCGTGGACACGCGGGTGGCGGTGGTGACCGGGGCGGCCCGGGGGATCGGCGCGGCGGTGGTGCACCGCCTGGCCCACGCGGCTGACCCGGGTTGGCGGGTGGTCGCGGTCGACTCCTGCGCGGACGACCCGCGGCTGCGCTACCCGCTGGGCACCCGGGCCGAGCTGGACGCGGTGGCCGCCGCGCACCCCGGGCGGGTGCTCCCGGTGGTCGCCGACGTGCGCGACGAGCCGGCGCTGGCCGCCGCCGTCCGGTTGGCCGTCGAGGAGTTCGGCGGGCTGGACGCCGCAGTGGCCGGGGCGTGTGTGATGGCCGGTGGGCGGCCGCTGTGGGACACCGGCGACGCCGACTGGGACGTGCTCTACGAGGTGGGGCTGCGCGGAGTGCTGCATCTGGCCCGGGTGGCGGTGCCGGCGCTGCTGGCCCGCCCGTCGCCGCGATCGGGGAGGTTCGTGGCGCTGGCCTCGGCGGCCGCGCACCACGGGCTGTGGCACCTGGCGGCGTACAACGCGGTCAAGCACGGGGTGGTCGGGCTGGTCGCCGGGTTGGCCGCCGATCTGCGCGGCACCGGGGTCACCGCCACGGCGGTCTCCCCTGGCTCCACCGACACTGCGATGCTGGCCGCCACCGCCAAGCTCTACGGCATGCCCTCGCCCGTCCCGTTCGGTGACCAGCAACTGGTGGAGCGGCTGCTCGCACCGGACGAGGTGGCCGCGGCGGTGTGCTGGCTGTGCGGCACCGACTCCTCGGCGGTCACCGGTTCGGTGCTGCACGCGGACGGCGGCTTCCCAGGATGAGCCGAATGTTCCCGCGCGGATCACTTGCCCGGATGAGCCGAATGTTCCCGCGCGGATCGCTTCCCCGGATGAGCCGGATGTTCGCGCGTGGATCACCGGTCGGCGGCGGGTGTGCCGTTCTCGGCACCACGCCGATCGACCGACCGAGTCCGGGCGGGTCCGCGCCCCGAGCCGGGGCCGGCACGTTGCCGATCGGGTTCGTGGTGCGGCTGGACCGGCGGACCCGCCGGCTCGACGGCGGCGCGGCGCTGCTCGGTGGGTCCCCGGGGCGGCTGCTGTTCCTGGCGTCGGCCGCGCGGCGGCTGTTCGACGACGACGCGATGACCCTGGTGGTCCGGGACCGGGCCGGTGCCAGGTTCGCCCGCAGGCTGTTGGACGCCGGGGTGGCCAACCCGGTGGCCGAACGGTTGCCTTCGGCCCCCGGCGCGGCGGACGTCACGGTGGTGGTGCCGGTTCGGGACCGCCCGGACGGCGTTCGTCGGCTGGTGGCCACCCTGGCCGCCACCGCCCCCGGGCTGGCCGAGGTGATCGTGGTCGACGACGGCTCGCGCGACGAGCTGGCCTGCCGCGCGGCGGCCGGGCTCGACCCGGCGCGCGGCGGCGGGGATGCGGCGGGCCCGGCGCGCGGCGGCGCGGATTCGGCGGGCCCGGGCGCGGCTCGCGTGCGGGTCCTGCGCCATCCGCACTCACGCGGACCGGCCGCCGCGCGCAACACCGGCCTGGCCGCGGCCACCACGGACCTGGTGGCGTTTCTCGACTCCGACGTGGTGCCTCGACCCGGTTGGCTGCAGCCGTTGTTGGCGCACCTGGCCGACCCGGTGGTCGCGCTCGCCGCGCCGCGGATCACCGGCCTCCCGCACCCACGACCCGGCTGGCTGGCCCGGTACGAGGGGCTGCGCTCGTCGCTGGACCTCGGGCCGGACGCGGGACCGGTGCTGCCGCGTTCCCGGGTGGCCTATGTGCCCAGTGCCGCGCTGCTGGTCCGCCGGGCGGCGGTCGAGGCGGGATTCGACGAGCGGATGCCGGTGGCCGAGGACGTCGACATGGGGCTGCGACTGCACGCGGCCGGCTGGCGGCTGCGCTACGAACCAGCCTCCCGGGTGGCGCACGAACACCGCACCGCGCCGCTGGACTGGTGGACCCGCAAGGTGTTCTACGGCACCGGGGCGGCGCCCCTGGCGGTGCGCCACCCCGGGTCGGTGCCGCCGGCGGTGCTGGCGCCGTGGACGGTCGCGGCGCTTCTGCTCGTCGCCACCCGGCGCCCGGGCGCGCTGTCGGCCGCCGCCGGGGTGACCGCGTTCGCGGCGTCGCGCCTGCGCCGCACCCTGCACCGGCTGCCCCGTGCCGGCCCGACCGCCGCCCGGTTGACCGCGGCGGGCCTGCTCGGTGCGGCGGCCCAGGGCGCGGGCCTGCTCACCCGGCACTGGTGGCCGCTGACCGCGCTGGCCTGCCTGGTCTCCCGGCCGGCCCGCCGGGTGGTGGCCACCGCCGCGCTCGCCGACGGGCTGCGCGACTGGTGGGCCCACCGCCCGGAGCCCGGCCAACCCGGCCTCGACCCGGCTCGCTACCTGCTGGCCCGCCGGCTGGACGACCTGGGTTACGGCGCCGGGTTGTGGCTGGGGGCCTGGCGGGCCCGCTCCGCGGCGCCGCTGCTGCCAATGATCACCGGTCGGCCCGCCGGGCGGTCTACAGCACCGCCACCAGCATGATCATCGTACCGAGGCCCATCGCCGCCTCGGCCGCCGACCGCGGTCGCCGGACCGGGGTGCCGTCGGCGGTCCGCCGGGTCAGCGCGCAGATCGCGGCGAGCAGGAAGTAGCAGGCCAGCAGCCACCCGGCCAAGGCGAGCAACCCCGCCGACACCGGGCCGCCGGCCGAGCCGGTCACTGCGGCGGCCGCCTGGCCGCCGTGGTCGTGCGCCGCGAGCTGGTAGGTCGGCGCCGCCAGGGCCGGGCCGGCGACCGTCCCGCCGGCGATCGTCCCGGCCGCCGGGCCGGCGACCGTGCCGCCGGCGATCGCCCCGGCCGGGGATCCGCCGGCGACCGCCCCCGTCGCGTGGCCCAGCCCGGCCACGCACATGTAGGCCATCGCCGCGCCACCCAGCAGATGGCCCAGGTGGCCCGGGGCGGCGGAGGCCAACGAGGCCTGCCACGCCGGCGATCCCGCTCGGCCGCGCGCCCACGCCAGCACGGGCCACGCCGCGACCAGCGCGAAACCGGCGGCCCACCACGGCCCGTGCACCAGGTGCGGTCCGATGCCGCCCATCCCGACCGACATCACCGCCATCCCGGCGGCCATCAGCGCGGCCGGGGCCTCGCGGCGGCGCAGCCGGTAGGCGGTGACCACCGTGAACACCCCAGCGAGGGCGACGCCGAGCCAGGCCGGCATGGGTGGCTCCCGGAGTCGTCGGACGGGTGCGCGGTCGACTCCCGACGTTAGGGTGCCCTGGCCTCGGTGACCACCGGGCACTCGGGTGACGCGCGGTGGACCGCCCGGGGAGAGGTCGGCGGCGGGCGGATACTCAGCGTACGAAGCTCGCCCGACCCGCCCGACTGGCTTGGTCCGAGCGGGTGATTTTCCCCGATTCGCGAACCCGCGGCAGCGGTTCCATGGGAGGCAATCGGACCGCGACCGCGGCGCGGACCGTCACGGGCTTCACACGCAACGGAACCCTCTGCCACCGGGCGGCCGCCGGCCCGGCCGCGCGATCTTGCGGGGCCCGATCAACGGCGGTTCGATGTGTTGGCCGCCACACGGTTGTGGACGGCACTGCGTGGCGTCCGGACACACGACCGTTCACCGGTCGCCGCCGCGGTTCGTCCCTCGACAACTGCGCGCCCACCACGGCGGCGCGGTGAGGAGTACAGCTCATGGCACAGGTCCGGGTCACCGTCGACGGCGTCGAGTATGCCGACGACGTCGAACCCCGCATGTTGCTCGTCCAGTACCTCCGGGAACGGCTCGGCAAGACCGGGACGGTCATCGGGTGCGACACCAGCAACTGTGGTGCGTGCACCGTCCATCTCAACGGACAGAGTGTGAAGTCGTGCTCGGTGCTGGCGGTCCAGGCGGACGGCAGCGAGGTCGCGACGATCGAGGGCCTCGCCCGGGACGGCCAGCTGCACCCGATGCAGCAGGCGTTCAACGACAACCACGCCCTGCAGTGCGGCTACTGCACGCCCGGCATGATCATGCAGGCGATCGACCTGCTCGGCGACAACCCGGACCCGTCCGAGGACGAGGTGCGCCACGGCATCGAGGGCAACCTCTGCCGCAGCACCGGCTACCAGAACATCGTGCGCGCGGTGCGCGACGCCGCGCAGAAGATGAAGCCGGGCGCCGGCGCGGTACCCGACTCGGTCAACGGCACAGCCGCCGGCGCGCGCTCCTCCGCCTCGATGGCCGGAGGCGGCAGCTGACATGACCGCCACAACCGAACCGACAGTCCCCACCACCGAGGTCGGCCGCGCGCGTACCCGCAAGGAGGACGCGCGGCTGATCACCGGACGCACCCGTTACACCGACGCGATCACCCCGCACGGCACCCTGCACATGTACGTCGTCCGCTCACCACTGGCGCACGCCAGGATCACCGGCATCGACTCCTCGGCCGCCCGGCGGTCGCCCGGCGTGGTGGGCGTCTACACCGCCGCAGACCTGGGCATCGAGGCGGTCGGGCTGCCGCACGTCTGGCCGCTCACCCCGGACGAGAAGGCGCCGCGGCGTCCGCTACTGGCCGACACCACCGTGCATTTCGCCGGCGAGGGCGTGGCGGTGGTGGTGGCCCGGTCGGCGGCCGCGGCGCGTGACGCCGCCGACCTGGTCGAGATCGACTTCGACGGGCTCGAGCCGGTGCTCGACATGGAGGCCGCCATCGCCGAGGGCGCCACCCTCGTGCACCCCGAACTCGGCACCAACAAGAACGCCACCTGGATCCTCGACTCGGCGGCGGCGGGCACCGGTGGCAGCGTGGCGGAGGCCATTGCTTCGGCGGAGGCCGACCCCGACTCGGTGGTGGTCCGGCGTCGCTTCCTCCAGCAGCGGCTGATCCCGGCGTTCATGGAGCCGCGGTCGGTCGTGTGTGACCCATCGGGTGATCAACTCACCCTTTTCGCCTCGACCCAGGTGCCGCACATCCTGCGCACGATGACCACGGTCACCCTCGGCGTGCCCGAGAGCAAGATCCGGGTGATCGCGCCCGACGTCGGCGGAGGCTTCGGCGGCAAGCTCGCCGTCGTGCCCGAGGAGATGCTCTGCGTCACGTTGGCGCAGAAGTTGGCCAAGCCGGTCAAGTGGACCGAGTCCAGGTCGGAGTCGCTGCTCGCGGCGCACCACGCCCGCGATCAGATCCAGGACATCACGATCACCGCGAAGAAGGACGGCACGGTCACCGGGCTGGATGTGCACCTGCTCGCCGACATGGGCGCCTACCTCGACCTGGTCGGACCCGGCGTACCGGTCCTCGGCGCGTTCATGTTCAACGCGATCTACAAGTTCCCGGCCCTGAAGTTCACCTGCACCACCGTCCTGACCACCAAGACCCCGACCGGTGCCTACCGCGGTGCCGGCCGTCCCGAGGCCACCTTCGCCATCGAACGGATCATGGACGAGCTCGCGGTTGAGCTCGGACGTGACCCGATGGACCTGCGCCAACAGAACTGGATCACCCACGAGGAGTTTCCGTTCACTACGGTGGTCGGCCTGACCTACGACTCGGGCAACTACGAGCAGGCCACCGCGCAGGCGATGGAGATGTTCGACTATGCCGGCCTGCGCCGCGAACAGGCTGAGCGACGCGAGCGCGGTGATCGGGTCCAGTTGGGTATCGGCATCTCGACGTTCACCGAAATGTGCGGTCTGGCGCCGTCACGGGTGCTCGGCTCGCTGTCCTACGGCGCGGGCGGCTGGGAGGCCGCCAGCATCCGGATGCTGGCCACCGGCAAGGTCGAGGTCATCACCGGTTCCTCAGGCCACGGGCAGGGTCACGAGACGGCGTTCAGCCAGATCGTCGCCGACCAGCTCGGGGTGCCGTTCGAGGACGTCGAGGTGCTGCACGGCGACACTCAGATCTCGCCCAAGGGCCTGGACACCTACGGCTCGCGCTCGCTGGTCGTCGGGGGCATCGCGATCGTCAGGGCCGCCGAGAAGGTCGTCGTCAAGGCCAGGAAGATCGCGGCGCACCTGCTCGAGGCGTCCGAGGACGATCTCGAGTTCGCCGCCGGCACCTTCACCGTCAGGGGCACCGACCGGGGCAAGTCGATCCAGGAGATCGCCTTTGCCGCGTTCATGGCGCACGACTACCCGGAGGACATGGAGCCGTCACTGGACTCCGACGCGGTCTACGACCCGACCAACTTCTCCTACCCGCACGGCACGCACCTTGCGGCGATGGAGGTCGACACCGACACCGGCCGGGTCACGCTGCGCAGGTACGTCTGCGTGGACGACGTCGGCGCCGTGATCAATCCACTGATCGTCGAGGGCCAGGTGCACGGTGGCCTCGCGCAGGGCATCGCACAGGCGCTCTACGAGGAGGCCAACTACGACGACCAGGGCACCTTGGTCAACGGCACGTTCGTTGACTACACATTGCCGTCGGCGGCCGACCTGCCGAGCTTCGACACGGCCATCGTCAGCACTCCGGCCACCTCGAACCCGCTGGGTGTCAAGGGCGTGGGCGAGGCCGGCACGATCGCCTCCACCCCGGCGATCGTGAACGGCGTCATCGACGCGGTGCGCCACCTCGGCGTGAACGAGGTGCCGATGCCCTGCACCCCGCAGCGGGTGTGGCGGGCCATCCAGGCGGGCCAGGGCCGCGCCACCCAGGAGACCCCGATCGACGTCCACTCACCGGGCGCCGGGCTGGGCTCGATCGACCCGAACAACCCCCAGGAGGAGATCCAGTGATCCCGGCCCAGTTCGACTACGTCCGGCCGTCCACCCTCGAGGATGCGGTCGCCGCGCTGCGGGGTAGCGACGACGCGAAGGTGCTGGCCGGCGGGCAGAGCCTGCTGCCAGTGCTGCGCCTGCGGCTGGCCGCGCCGGCGCTGGTGGTGGATCTCGGCGGGATCGCGGACATCCGCGGCGTGCGCGAGGACGGGGACTCGATCGTGGTGGGCGCGATGACCACCCACCACGACGTGATGCGCGACGATCTGGTGCGCGAGCACGTGGGCCTGCTGGCCGACGCCACCGCGACCGTGGCCGACCCGCAGGTGCGCCACCGGGGCACCCTGGGTGGCTCGCTGGTGCACGCCGACCCGGCGGGCGACCTGGGCGCGGTGGCCGTAGCGCTGGACGCCGAGTTCGTGATCGTCGGGGCCGAGGGCCGGCGCACGGTGCCGGCGCACGACTTCTTCGTGGACTACTTCACCACGGCGCTCGCCGAGGACGAGCTGCTCGCGGAGATCCGGTTCCCGAGGTACACCGGGTGGCGCCACCACTACGAGAAGTTCAACCGGACCGCGCAGGCCTGGTCGATGGTGGCCGTCGCGGTGGCGCTGCGGGTCGAGGGCGTGACCATCTCCGAGGCCAGGGTCGGACTGACGAACATGGGCACCACCCCGATCCGGGCCGGCGCGGTGGAGCAGGCGCTGGTCGGCCAACCGGCATCAATGGAGGCCGCCCGGGCCGCCGCCGAACACGCCACGGCCGGTACGGCGGCTCCGAGTGACGCCGACGCCGCGGCCGACTACCGCGAGCATCTGGCCCGCGTCCTCACCGGCCGGGCCGTCCTGGCGGCCGCCGGCTGACACCGGCGCGACTCACGCACTTCGTATCGGCGAGTCACGCACTTCGTGCCACCGAGCGCCGAACCCGAATTATCGGGTTCGGCGTTGCCACGATCGTCGACGATCGACGTCGGCTCGCGGCGGTATGCTCGACGGCGTGGCCGCGGACCCCACGGTAGATCTCCGGCGACGGTTCACCGTCGAGGAGTACGAGCGCATGGGCGAGGTCGGCATCTTCGACCCGGACGATCGGGTGGAGCTGCTCGACGGGGAGATCGTCTTCATGCCACCGATCGGTCCGAAGCACGCCGGCGTGGTCAACCGGCTCACGACCTACCTGATCCGGCGGCTCACCGACCGGGCCACGGTGATCCCGCAGAACCCGGTTCGGTTGCTGCCCCGCTCCGAGCCGCAGCCGGACGTGACGGTGGCGCGGGCACGGCGCGACTTCTACCAGAGCGCGCACCCGACCGCCGAGGACATTCTGCTGGTGATCGAGGTCGCCGACAGCTCGCTCAAGACCGATCGCGCGGTCAAGGTGCCGATCTACGCCCGGCAGGGCATCGCCGAGGTGTGGCTGGTCGACCTTGCGGCCGACGTGGTGCACGTGTACTCCGACCCCTGTGACGGTGAGTACCGCACAATCCGCACGCTGAACGGCGACGACGTGCTCGTCCCCGTTGCTGTTCCCGGAGTGGAATTCACTGTGGCCGAGGTCCTCGGTCGCTGACCCGCGCGCCGCGACGGGCTACCTGGGCTGCGGTGCGGGCGGCTGGGCGGCGAGAAACTCGCCCGCTCCCGACCGTGGTTCGGCATGACGCGCGGCGGCCATCGGACTAGCGTAGGCGAGCAGCAGCAATGTCGGGCGCGCCGTCCCGAATGGCGACCGGCCGCCGGTCGCGGGGCATGCTCGCCCCCGCGGGACATCGGACATCGCTGGGAACCGCGGTACGGACGGATGGAGACAGACGGTCATGCAGTTGGAGAACACGTTCACGGTCCCCACCGGGATCGACGACGCGTGGGCCGCGTTCAACGACCCGCAGCGTTTCGCGCCGTGCTTCCCGGGGGCGACCCTGGAGTCCAGTGACGCGGACTCGTTCGTCGGCACGGTGAAGGTGAAGCTGGGCCCGATCTCGTTGACCTACAAGGGCAAGGGCACCTACCTGGAGCGCGACGACGCCAAGCACACCGTGGTGATCGACGCGTCAGGTCGGGACGCCCGGGGCAACGGCACCGCAAGCGCCAAGGTGACCGGCTCGCTGACCGCGGTCAGCGACACCGCGACCTCGGTCCAGATGGTCACCGACATGACGGTCACCGGCCGGCCGGCGCAGTTCGGCCGCGGCGTGATGGCCGACGTGAGTGACAAGATCATCGGCCAGTTCGCGTCCTGCCTGTCCACCAAGCTGGGACCGCAGGCCGACCCCGGTTCCGCCGGCGCGGCGGCCAGCCCGGCCGCGGCGGGTTCGGGCGCGGCGGGTTCGGGCGCGGCGGGTTCGGGCGCGGCCGGAGCGGGTGCGGCGGCCGGCGCGGCGAGTTCGGGCGCCGCGGCGTCAGCCGGCCCGGCGGGCTCGGGAGCCGGAGGCTCGGTGACCACCGCCGCCCCGACCACCACCGCCACCTCTACCAACGGCGCGGGTCCCAAGCTGGTCAGCGCGCCCGCACCGTCGCACAGCGAGGTCGACGCGATCGACCTGCTCGACTCGGCGGGCGCCCCGGTGCTCAAGCGGCTGGTGCCGGCGCTGGTCGCCCTGCTGCTGCTGTTCGTGGTAGTGCGGCGGATCAAGCACCGCAACGACTGAGCGTGCCCTGAACCTTCCACATCCCGGTCCGCGACCGGGACCGACGAACGGGCTGACCGACGTGCCCGGCCTACGGCTCGGGCACGTCAGTATGCGCTCGGCTACCGACGACCGGCCGGGCCCGCTCACTGGCTGCACCGTCGTGCTCGCCCCGCCCGGCGGCGCGGTGGCCGGGGTGGACGTGCGCGGCGCGGCCCCGGGCACCCGGGAGACCGACCTGCTCGACCCGCGCCGGATGGTGCAGCGGGTGCACGCTGTGCTGCTCTCCGGTGGCAGCGCGTACGGCCTGGCCGCCGCCGACGGAGTGCTGGCGGGGCTGGAGGCCGACGGCGTCGGCTTCGACGTCAGCCCCGGCCCGGAGCATGCCGGGCCGGCGTGGGTGGTGCCGATCGTGCCGGCCGCGGTGGTGTTCGACCTGGGGCGCGGCGGCGAGTTCACTGCCCGCCCGGACGCGTCGACCGGGCTGGCCGCCTACCGCGCGGCCAGCGGGCCCGGCGGCGACGGCGCGGTCGCGCAGGGTGTGGTCGGGGCCGGCACCGGCGCGGTGGCCGGTGGTCTGAAGGGCGGCATCGGCACGGCCAGCGCGGTGCTGGGCTCCGGCGCGGTGGTGGCCACCCTGGTGGTGCTCAACGCGGCCGGCTCCGCCGTGTGCCCGGCCACCGGCGAACTCTACGGCGCCCGGTTCGGGTTGCCCGGTGAGTTCGCCGACCTCGGCCCGCCGGACGCCGGTGAGCTGGCCGCCGCCCGGAACGCGGGACTGCCGCGCGGGCCGACACTGGGCGCGCTGCGGGCCACCACGCTGTCCGTGCTGGCCACCGACCTGACGTTGACCAAGGCGGGGTGCGCGACGCTGGCCGCGATGGGCGCCGACGGCCTGGCCCGCGCGGTGAACCCGGTGCACACCCTGGTCGACGGCGACACTTCGTTCGCGCTGTCCACCACCGCCCGCCCGGCCCCGGGCCAGGTCGAGCTGTACGAGCTGCTCGCGGTCGGCGCGGACTGCGTCACCCGGGCCATCGTGCACGCGGTGCTGGCCGCCGAGCCGGTGCGCACGCCGGCCGGCGAGTGGCCCAGCTACCGCGCGCTGTTCCCGTCGGCGGTGACCAGGCCGGGGTGATCAGGCCGGGGTGATCAGGCCCGGGTGAGGACCATTACCGGGATCTCCCGGTCGGTCTTCGTCTGGTAGTCGGCGTAGGGCGGGTAGGCGGCCACCGCGCGCTGCCACCATGCGGCCCGCTCGTCGCCGGACACCTCGCGGGCCCGGTACCGGCCGCTGGCGGTGCCGTCCTGCAGTTCGACGACCGGCTCGGCGAGCAGCGCGGCGTACCAGTGCGGGTGGGTAGGTGCGCCACCCTTCGAGGCGACCGCCGCGTACTGCCCGTCGTGCTCCACGCGCATCACCGGGGTCTTGCGCAGCTTCCCGGTGCGGGCGCCGCGGTAGGTGAGCAGCACGATCGGCCGGTCCTGCACCGTGACGCCGTCGGTCGTGCCGCTCTCGACGATCCGCTCCACCTGCTCGCGTACCCAGTCCGTCGGGCTCGGTTCGTAGTCGACGCTCATGTTCGCGTCAACGCCGTCGCACCCTCGCGCATTCCGCGCCCGTCGGGTGACCTGCCGTGCGTCAGCCCGACGGGCGCGCCACCGGAGCTGTGCGACATGTGCTCCCTGCCTGGTGCATCATCGTCTGGAGCAGGGCACTGCGGTCTGGGGGTACGGGATGAGTTCGAGTCATACCGATCACGAGCTGGGTCCGGCGCGGCTGGAGGAGGTCTCCGCCGGGGTGTTCGCCTACATCCAGCCCGACGGCAGCTGGTGGATCAACAACACCGGGTTGCTGGTGGGCGGCCGGGGCGCGGTCGCCATCGACTCCTGCTCCACCGAGCGCCGCACCCGGGGCTTCCTCGACGCGATCGCCTCGGTCACCGAACGGCCGGTACGCACCCTGGTCAACACCCACCACCACGGTGACCACACGCACGGCAACTACCTGTTCGGCGGCGCCACCATCGTCGCCCACGAGCGCACCCGCGAGGAGGTGATCGCCGCCGGGCGACCGAACTGGCCGGGGGTGTGGACCCCGATCGACTGGGGTGAGATCGAGGTCGCGCCGCCGTTTCTCACCTACCCCGACCAGGTCACCGTCTGGGTGGACGAGCTGCGCTGCGAGGTGCGCCACGTCGGGATGCCCGCGCACACCACGAACGACTCGATCGTCTGGATCCCGGAGCGTTCGGTGCTGTTCGCCGGCGACCTGCTCTTCCACGGAGGCACGCCGTTCCTGGTGATGGGCTCGATCGCAGGGGCCATCCAGGTGTGCGAGCAGGTGCTGGCCCCGCTGGGCGCGGCGACGATCGTGCCCGGCCACGGCGAGGTCGCCGGCCCCGGGCTGATCGACGACGTGCTGGGATACCTGCGGTTCGTCACCGAGGCGGCCCGCCGGGGCAAAGACGCCGGGCTGACCCCGCTGCAGGCCGCGCGGGAGACCGACCTCGGCGACTACGCCGGCTGGCTGGACGCCGAGCGGATCGTCGGCAACCTGCACCGGGCCTACGCCGAGCTGGACGGCGCCGAGCCGGGCGCGAAGATCGACATCGTGGCCGCGGTGCACGACATGGTCGCCTACAACGGCGGCCGGCCGCTGAGCTGCTACGCCTGAGCGGGCCGGTGGGAAGGCACGGATCGCACCACCACGAGACCCTACTCGGGTAGCCCAATTCGCCTCACCCGCCGGCGAACGGGGGTAGCACGTCGAGCACGGCGCCGGCCGGCAACCTCGCCGACCGGTCCCGCACGGCGACCTCGTCGAGCAGCAGGCTGGACGCGGCGAGCACCCGGGTCAGCTCCGGGCCGTGACGGTCCCGCAGGGTTGCCAGCACGTCGGCCACGGTGGCATCCAGAGGTACCTCGATCGCCTCGACAGGCACCCCGGCGGCGGCCCGGGCGCCCGCGAAGTACCGCACGGTGACCGTCATCCCCGGACCTCAGCCGCCGATCGCGCTCATCGGACGGTCGGGCTGCAGGAACCCCGGGTCGTCGATCCCGTGCCCGGCCGCCTTGCCCCACATCGCCGCCCGCCAGGTCCCGGCGATCTCCTCGTCGGTGGCTCCGCCGCGCAGCATGGCGCGCAGGTCGGTCTCGCCGCGGGCGAACAAGCAGGTGCGCAGCTGGCCGTCGCCGGTGAGCCGGGTGCGGTCGCAGTCGCCGCAGAACGGCCGGGTCACCGACGCGATCACCCCGACCTTGCCGCGCACCGCCCCGTCCGGGCCGTGCACCAGCCAGCGCTCGGCGGGCGCGCCGCCCCGCTCGGCCGGATCGGGCTCCAGCTCGAACGCGCCGCGCAGTCGTTCCAGGATCTCCGCCGCCGTGATCATCGACGAGCGCTGCCAGCCGTGCTGGGCATCCAGCGGCATCTGCTCGATGAACCGCAGCTCGTAGCCGGCGTCGAGGCAGTAGCGCAGCAGTGGCACCGCCTCGTCGTCGTTCACCCCGCGCAGCAGCACGGTGTTGACCTTCACGGGGTTCAGACCGGCGGTCCGGGCGGCGGCCATCCCGTCCAGCACGTCGGTCAGCCGGTCGCGCCGGGTGATCGTCTCGAACCGCTCCGGGATCAGGGTGTCCAGCGAGACGTTCAACCGGTCCACCCCGGCTTCGGCGAGCGCGTGGGCCCGCCGGGACAGCCCGATGCCGTTGGTGGTCAGCGAGATCTCCGGGCGCGGGTCCAGCGCCGCGACCTGGCGCAGGATCGACTCCAGCCCGCGGCGCAGCGTCGGTTCGCCGCCGGTGAACCGGATCTCGTCGATGCCCAGCTGTCGCACGCCGATGGTGACCAGCCGGACGATCTCGTCATCGGTGAGCAGCTCCCCGGTCGGTGTCCAGTCCAGGCCCTCGGCGGGCATGCAGTACGTGCAGCGCAGGTTGCACCGGTCGGTCAGCGACACCCGCAGGTCGGTGGCGACCCGGCCGAACCGGTCGATCAGCCGGGGATCGTCCGGGCGGCCGGGAGCGCGGGCGGGTGCGCCCCGGAGGCCGGGCAGTCCGAGCGGGGTCGCTGTCACCCCACCAGCGTATCCGCCCCGGCGGGCTGCTACACCCGCCGATCACTACTGTGACCTGCGGCGACGCTCACACCCGCGGGTGCGCGGCGACGCGCTCGCAGGAGCCGCGATTGCGACTCCGCAGAGCCCGGCCACGAGTAGCTACGAAGCGCTATGACCTGGAACGGGCGGTGCGGGGTGCAGGTCGGGTAACGCGGCGCACCGGCTCAGCCGTGCCGGCGCAGTTCCTCACGGGCCACCGTGCGCAGGTGCACCTCATCCGGCCCGTCGGCCATTCGCAGGGCGCGGGCCCAGGCGTAGAAGTAGGCCAGCGGGAAGTCGTCGCTCATCCCGCCGGCACCGTGGATCTGGATCGCCCGGTCCACCACCGCACAGGCGACCCGCGGCGCCACTACCTTGATCGCGGCGATCTCGGTCCGCGCGCCCCGCGCGCCGTGCCGGTCGATCAGCCACGCGGTCTTGAGCACCAGCAAGCGGGCCTGCTCGATCTCGATCCGGCTGGTGGCGATCTGCTCGCGGACCACGCCCTGCTCGGCCAGCGGCTTGCCGAACGCCACCCGGGCGTTGGCCCGGCGGACCATCGCCTCGACCGCCCGCTCGGCCATCCCGATCAGCCGCATGCAGTGGTGGATCCGGCCCGGGCCCAACCGGGCCTGGGCGATGGCGAACCCGCCGCCCTGCTCGCCGAGCAGGTTCGACACCGGGACCCGGACGTCGGTGAACACGATCTCCGAGTGGCCGTGCTGGTCCTGGTAGCCGAACACCGGGATGTGCCGCACGATCTCCAGCCCGGGGGTGTCCCGGGGGACCAGGACCATCGACTGCTGGCGGTGCGCGGGCGCGTCCGGGTCGGTCTTGCCCATCACGATGAAGATCGCGCAACGCGGGTCCGCCGTGCCGGAGATCCACCACTTACGACCGTTGATCACGTACTCGTCCCCGGCACGCTCGATCGAGGTCTGCACGTTGGTCGCGTCCGAGGACGCCACATCAGGCTCGGTCATCGCGAATGCCGAGCGGATCCGCCCGTCCAGCAGCGGGTCGAGCCACTGCAGCTTCTGCTCCGGGGTGCCGAACAGGTGCAGCGTCTCCATGTTCCCGGTGTCCGGAGCCTGGCAGTTGATCGCCTCCGGCGCGATCACCGGCGACCAGCCGGAGACCTCGGCGACGTGCGCGTAGTCCAGGTTGGACAGCTTGGACACCGTAGGCAGGAACAGGTTCCACAACCCCCGGGAGCGGGCGTCGTTCTTCAGTTCCTCGATGATCGGCGGGGTGTCCCACTCGGCCGGTGTGCCTCGTCGCTGCGCCCGCCACGCCTCGTACACCGGCTCGGCCGGCAGCACCGACTCGTGCAGGAATGCGCGCATGCGCTCGGCGTGGTCGGCGGCGGTGTCACTGGGCGAGAAGTCCACCCCGGCACTTTATGCGCTGGCGCGCCCGTGAGTGGCAGGTACGGCTATAGCCGCACCCGGCACTCACGGGCGCGGTAGCGCATTCCGCATAAGCGACCATATGATGGTCTGCGTGCCGCAATTCAGGATCGCCGAGGCAGCCCGTCTGCTCGGGGTGAGTGACGACACCGTGCGCCGCTGGGTCGACTCCGGCACCCTGCCGGTCGATGTCGACCCGTCCAACCGCAAGGTCATCGACGGCGCGCGGTTGGCCGAGTTCGCCCGGTCGCAGGCGCACGCGGCCCCCGACCCGTCCGCCGTCGGCCGCTCGGCGCGCAACCGCCTCGTCGGTCTGGTCACCGAGGTCGTCTCCGACCGGGTGATGTCGCAGGTGGAGATGCAGTGCGGTCCGCACCGGGTGGTGTCGCTGATGAGCACCGAGGCGGTGCGAGAGCTCGGGCTGGAGCCCGGGTCGTTGGCGGTGGCGGTGATCAAGTCGACCCACGTCGTGGTGGAGACTCCCGGAGGCGGTGGATGAGGCGGCGCCAGTGGATGAGGCGGCGCCGGTACATTCTGGTCGCGGCGCTGGGCACCGTGCTGTCGACGGTGGTCGCGGGGTGCGGCGGCGTGGGGTCGACGCAGCCGTCCGGCGCGGGCGGCCAAGCCGCCGAGGGGGCGCTCACCGTGTCCGCGGCGGCCTCGTTGACCACGGTGTTCGGTGCGCTGGAGAAGCGGTTCGAGGCCGACAACCCCGGGGTGGACGTGGTGCTCAACCTCGGCGCGTCCTCCACGCTCGCCGAACAGATCGTCAACGGTGCCCCGGTCGACGTGTTCGCCGCCGCCAGCCCGGCCACCATGATCACGGTCGCCGACGCCGGCCTGGCCGGCGCCGAGCAGCCGGTGTTTGCCACCAACAAGCTGCAGATCGCGGTCGCGGCGGGCAACCCCAAGGGCGTCACCGGGTTCGCCGACCTGAACAGGCCCGGGGTGATCACCGTGGTCTGCGCGCCCCAGGTGCCCTGCGGCGCGGCCACCGAGAAGGTGGAGCAGGCCAGTGGGATCGCCCTGCGGCCGGCCAGCCGGGAACCCGACGTCAAGTCGGTGGTCAACAAGGTCACCTCGGGCAACGCGGACGCCGGCGTGGTCTACCTGACCGACGTGCTCGACAACGACGCGACGGTCGACGGGATACCCATCCCGGAGGCCGACAACGCGATGAACGACTACCCGATCACCGTGCTGAAGAACGCTCCGCAGGCGGCGCTGGCGGCGAAGTTCGTCGAGCTGGTCCGGGGCGCGGACGGCCGCAAGGCGCTGGAGGCGGCGGGGTTCGGTACGCCGTGATCCTGGTGGTCGTGTCGTGATGTCGGCAGCACCCGCCCGCGACCGGCACGTGGTCGGGGTGGGCCTGCCCCGGGTGTTGTGGGTGCCGGCGCTGCTCGGCCTGGCGTTGATCGCATTGCCGGTGGTCGGCCTGGTGGTGCGGGCCGACCTGGCACGCTTCCCGGAGCTGGTCACCGGCGAGGCCGCGCTGTCCGCCCTGGAGCTGTCGCTGCGCACGGCGGCGGTCAGCACGCTGCTCTGCCTGCTCTTCGGTGGCCCGCTGGCCGCGGTGCTGGCCCGCTCGGGAGCGCGCGGGCTGCGGCTGATCCGGCCGATCGTGCTGCTGCCGCTGGTGCTGCCCCCGGTGGTCGGTGGCCTGGCGCTGCTCTACACGGTCGGCCGGACCGGGTTCGGCGGCCGGGTGCTGGAGCTGTGGTTCGGCATCACCGTGCCGTTCACCACCGCGGCGGTGGTGCTCGCGCAGACGTTCGTCTCGATGCCGTTCCTGGTGGTCTCGCTGGAGGGCGCGCTGCGCACGGCGGGGGAGCGCTTCGAGTCGGTGGCGGCCACCCTCGGTGCCTCCCCGGCCACCGTGTTCCGCCGGGTGACGGTGCCGCTGGTGCTGCCCGGCGTGGGGTCCGGCCTGGTGCTGGCGTTCGCCCGGGCGCTCGGTGAGTTCGGCGCGACCATCGCGTTCGCCGGCAGCCTGCAGGGCACCACCCAGACCCTGCCGCTGCTGGTCTACCAGGTGCGCGAGGTCGACGTGGACGGCGCGGTCGCGTTGTCGCTGGTGCTGGTCGTGGTGGCGGTGCTGGTGATCGCGGTGGCCCGCCCCCGGGCCGCCGAGGGGCTGGGATGAGCGAGGGACGCGGCCGGCTGGTGGCCGAGCTCACCGTCCGCCGCCCGAGCTTCACCCTGGACGTCGCGCTGGAGATCCCGGCCGGGCAGGTGGTCGCGGTGCTCGGACCCAACGGCGCCGGCAAGTCCACCCTGCTCGGCACGCTGGCCGGGCTGCTGCGCCCGGACGCCGGCCGGATCGAGCTGGACGGCCGGCTGCTCACCGACACCCGTACCCGGGCGCACGTACCGGCGCACCGCCGCCGGGTCGGGCTGCTCGCCCAGCAGGCGCTGCTGTTTCCGCACCTGAACGCGCGGGACAACGCCGCGTTCGGTCCCCGGTGCGCCGGCGCGTCGCGGGCCGAGGCGGCGCGGCTGGCCGAGGACTGGCTGGCCGACGTGGGCGCCGCCGACCTGGCCGCGCGCCGGCCCACCCAGCTGTCCGGCGGGCAGGCCCAGCGGGTCGCGCTGGCCCGCGCGCTGGCCGGCGAGCCGCAGCTGCTGCTGCTGGACGAGCCGCTGTCCGCGCTCGACGTGGACGTCGCACCGGCGATGCGCGCGCTGCTGCGTCGGGTGCTGGGCGGGGGTCGGGTGCTCGGCGGGGGTGGCCCGGTGGTCGGAGCCGGGCATGGCGGGGCGCCGCGTACCGCGTTGCTGGTCACCCACCACCTGCTGGACGCCGTGGTGCTGGCCGACCGAGTGCTGGTGCTGGTGGAGGGGCGGGTGGTGGAGGACGGCCCAGCCAGGGAGGTGCTGGCCCGGCCGCGCAGCCCGTTCGCCGCCCGGATCGCCGGGCTCAACCTGGTGAGCGGCACCGCGTGCGAGGGCGGCCTGCGCACCGACGACGGCACCCTGGTATCGGGGCGGCCCGGACACGGCACCCACGGCGGGCCGGCGGTCGCGGTGTTCCCGCCGTCGGCGGTGTCGGTGTTCCGCAACCGCCCGCACGGCAGCCCGCGCAACGTGTTCCCGGTGCTGCTGGCCGCGCTCGAACCGCACGCGGAGGTGGTGCGGATGCGCGCCGGGGTACCGGCCGGCGGCCCGGACTGGCTGGACGGGTTGGCGGCCGACGTGACCCCGGCCGCGGTCGCCGACCTGGACGCGGAGCCAGGCGTGCCGCTGTGGTTCGCGGTCAAGGCGAACGAGGTGGGCATCCACCCGGCCACCCGTTGAGCAGACCGGACGAGGTGGGCGTCCACCCGGCCAAGCCGCGACATCGCCGGTGGCCCGTACGTCGATCATCCGCAGCAGCGTGGCCAGCCGGGCCTGGCGCGCGCCGCCGCGCCACACCTGACCGAGCACCGGCGCGGCGGTCACCAGGCCGGCGCCCGCCCGCCGGCGGAGCTCGATCAGCGCGGCCGTCCGGCGGTCGTCACGCGCAACGGCGATCAGCCCACCGGCATCGAGGACGAGATGCACGCGGCGCTCTCGTCGTGGCGGCCCGGCGCCAGGTAGGGCACGCCGGCATCGGCGGCGACCGCACGCAGCTCGGACTCGGTGAACGGGCCAGCTCCCGGTGGATCGGGTTCGGGGAGGCTCGACCGGGTGGCGCTCGCCCGGGCCGACGTGCGTCCGGGGCTCGCGACCGGAACACTCTGCGCATGAACCGGTTCTCCGCGACCAACACCTCCGAGGCCGTGGTGGCCGCCGGGCGCTCCCAGATCTGGTCGGTGCTCACCGACCCGGTGCTGCTGCCCAAGCTCACCCCGCTGCTCACCCGGATCGACGCCGACGGCGATCTGTGGCGCTGGCACCTGATCAGGCTGTCGGTGCTCGGGGTCGGCGTCGGGTCGCGGTTCACCGAGCGGATGCGTTTTCAGGAGGGTCGGCGGATCGACTACGTGCACGAGCCGCCACCCGGCTCGGTCGAGCACACCGGGGCCGAGGGCTGGTACGTGCTCTCCGACGTCGACGGCGGCACCCACCTGGCGATCAGCCTCACCCTGACCGTCGAGCTACCGCTGTCCCGGGCGGCCAAGCCGGTGGTGACCCGGGTGATGGAGGCGACCATGCGCCGCACCGGCGACCGGTTCGCCACCAACCTGCTCAACCACCTCGGGGTCGCGCCCACGGTCGGCTGACCCCGACGGGTGGGCGTTGCTTCCTTCGGGGACCGGGGGCGGGTACTACTGAGGTCCGCCGAGGAGGGGACCTGCCATGGACACGTTCGGAGAACCGCGCGCCTCGAGCAGCCGGCCTCGGCCGCGCTGGCAGACCGCGCTGAGCGCCGGCTTCGCCGCGCTCGTTGCGGTGTTCGTGCTCGAACTGCTCTCCGGGATGGCGTGGGTGCAGGGCGCCACCAGCGTCGGTATCGCATCGCGCGCCGAGGTGCAGGTCCGCGAGTCGCTGAGGCTGTTCCCCGGCTCGAAGGTCTGGTACGCCTGGGACGGCAACGGCGGGGGCTGGGGTCTGAACCTCGGCTGGTCCTGCCTGGTGGTCGGGCTGGTGGTGTTCTTGATCGCGCTCGTACCGTGGCGGCTGGCCAGGCGGCGAACGAACTAGGCCGGTCCCGCGGTCAGCGGGTCGACAGGCGCAGGATGCGGTCGTCGCCGTCGCGCTCGTCGCCACGGCCGTCCCGGTTGCTGGTGGTCAGCCACAGCGAACCGTCCGGTGCCCGGGCCGGGGTGCGCAGCCGCCCGTAGGTGCCGCGCAGCGCCTCGGTCGGCTCGCCCGCGTTCTCCCCGCCGACCGGGATCCGCCACAGCCGCTCACCCCGCAGGCCGGCCATGTAGACCACGTCGTCGACGATCGCGATGCCGCTCGGCGACGCCTCGTCGGTCGGCCATTGCGCGGCCGGCTGCTCGAAACGGTCGCCCCGGCCCTCCACCAGCGGCCAGCCGTAGTTGCCCCCGGCCCGGATCAGGTTCAGCTCGTCGACGGTGTTCGCGCCGAACTCGCTGGCCCACAGGCGGCCCCGTGAGTCGAACGCCAGGCCCTGCACGTTGCGGTGCCCCAGGCTGTAGACCACCGACGCGGGGTCGGGGTTGCCCGGCGCGGGGGCCCCCTCGGGTGTCATCCGCAGGATCTTGCCGCCCAGTGACGCCGGGTCCTGGGCGAGCGAGCGTTCCGCGGCGTCGCCGGTGCCGGCGTAGAGCATCCCGTCCGGGCCGAAGACCAGCGCCCCGCCGTCATGGATGGCCGCGGCCGGGATCCCGGTCAGCACCGGTTGGCGCGGGCCGAGGGTGGTGCCGTCGTAGGTCATCCGCTCGATCCGGTTCTCCGAGTCGGTGGTGAAGTACACGTAGACCAGCCGGTCGGTGGCGTAGTTCGGGGACATCGCCAGCCCGAGCAGCCCGCCCTCCCCGCCGCCGCTCGCGTCCTCGACGGTGCCGACCGGGGTGACCTTGCCGCCGGGGGCGACCCGCAGCACGCGGCGGCTGTCGCGTTCGGTGACCAGGGCGTCGCCGCCGGGCAGGAACGCCAGGCCCCACGGCACCTCCAGGTCGCGGGCGATCTCGCCGGTGACCGGGGCCTCGAACGCGGCCGGCGCCGCCGCCGAGCCGGCGCCGGGGCCGGCATCGGGTCGTCCGGCGTCGGCGCCGCAGGCGGTGGTCAGGGCCAGGGCGGCGGTGCAGGCCGCCGTACTCAGCGAGCGTCGCATGAGTCCTGTCTACCGCAACCCACTCACGAGAGCCGCCACCACGACATCCCGCGCGGTGGCCTCACCCAGCCCCGACGCGCCTACGGTAACGATCGCGGCGGCTCCGGCCGACTGGCGAACTGGTCCGACACACCGGCCTGCTCGTGGTGGGCCGAAGGACCCGTCGAGCGGGATCGGACGCCCCTGACGTGCGCGCCCTCGCCTCCCTAGCGTCGGACTCACCACCAGCGGGCTGGGTCCGCTGGACGCAAAGGAGGTTCGGCGATGTGCGACTGGGGATGGGGCTACAACGGGATGGCCGGCTGGGGAGGTATCGGGTGGATCTTGATGGCGGTGTTCTGGATCGCGGTCATCGGGCTGATCGTGTGGGCGGTCGTACGCCTGTCCCACGGCAACCGCGGCCCGGCCCAACAGGGCGAAACGCCGCGGGAGATCCTCGATCGGAGGTTCGCCAGCGGTGAGATCGACGCCGACGCCTATGCGGAGGCACGTGGGCGCCTCACCGAACAGCGACCGGGCCGATGACCAACCGTGCGCAGGGCCGACGGGGACCTCTGCTCGTGCTCGTGGCGGCCGTGCTCGCGCTGTTGTCCTCCATCGTGTGGGCCACCGGGGCCATCGCGGGACCCGGTGGCACGGGGACGCCGTGGAGTCCGATGATGTCCGGCCCCGCGGTGGGCATGATGCCCATGGCTCCGGGTAGCGGATACGCCATGCCCGGGATGGCCGGCGTCGGCGACGAGGCCTCGTACCTGACCCACATGGTGGCCCACCACCAGGAAGCGGTCGAGGCTGCCCGCCAGCTCGAGCGTTCCGAACGAGGCGAGATGCGCACGTTGGGCGCCTCGATCGTGACCGGTCAGAGCGCCGAGATCGCCACGATGAAGGCATGGTTGGCCGCGTGGTACCCGGGACGTTCCCCCGAGATCGACTACCGGCCGATGATGCGCGATCTGTCCACGCTGTCCGGCGACGCGCTGGATGAAGTCTTCCTGCGCGACATGATCCCGCATCATATGGCGGCGGTGATGATGTCCCAGCAACTGCTCGTGCGGGGGGACATCGAGCACCAGGAGCTCGTCGGCTTCGCCCGGACGGTGCGCGACGCGCAGCACGCCGAGATCTTCCAGATGCGGCGTTACCTGGGTGCTTGGTTCGGCGGCGGTCGGGGGCCGATGGCCAACGGTTCGCGGATCACACCCGGGGGCTCCTCGGACGCGTGCGGGCGCGGCGGGCCCTGGGGACCCGGCGGGATGATGGGTTGGTGAGTCAGCGCGGGGGCATCCGGATGGCGCCGGGCGATCCGGATCAGGCCGGGAGGGCGTCGGCGAGCAGGTCGGTGACCGGCGTGGTGGCCGCATCGGTCGCCGGGCGGGTGAGGTAGCAGTCCGCGTGGTACCAGCCGTCGTCCTCCTTGCCGGCCGGGTCGAGGCCGAGGGCGAGCACGTCGTGCCGGGCGGCGGCCGCCTCGTCAGCGTCGGCGAACCGCCGCTGCCGGAAGCTCACCCCGGGCACCCGCTCGGTGAGCAGGCCGTGCCGGGCCAGCCCGGCGGCGATGTCGGCGAAGTCGAACACCCGCAGCACGAACGTCGCAAACCACAGCCGCCGTGGCTCGCCGACGGATGCGGCGATCCGCTCGAACGTCCGCCGCCCGACGTAGCCGACGCCGCCGGTGCACACCACCAGCCCCACGTCGCGCAGCCCCTCGGCGAGCGCCGGGGACGGGGCGCCGGCCTCCAGGTCCTCCGCCCACCCGTCGTCCAGCAGGCCGGTGCGCAGGGCGTAGTCGATGGCCGGTGCGGAGCAGTCCAGCCCGAGCACCGAAGGTCCCCCGGCGCGGCGGCGCAGCGCGTAGAACCGTTCGTCGGTGCGGATCACGTCCTCGGCGGACAGCCGTCGGCGGGCCGGGTCGCAGGCCCGCTCGGAGACGTCGTCCAGGTCGACCCGGTGGCGCAGCAGCGCGGCGTTGATGCCGTAGGAGCAGCAAACGTCCAGCACGGTGTCCGCGCCGGACGCGGCGAGCACCGCCCGCACCACCGGCAGCGCCCGCTGGGGCACCTGGTAGCGCAGCGGGGCCAGCGTCCGGAAGTACCCGCGCGGGTCCGGGTTGGTGTAGATCGTGCTGAAGTCGGTCTTGTGTTCGCTGGTGAGGGTGTTCGCCGAGTTCTCAGTGGACGGTGTTCCTGAACGGTTCGTCGTCACTGCGGTTCCTCGTCACTGCAGTTCCTCGTCACTGCAGTTCCTCGTCACTGAGAAGTTCCTCGTCACTGAGAAGTTCCTCCAGTTCGTGTACTGCGTCGGTCAGGGCGTCGGCGAACACGGTCATCTGCTTGCTCACCGCGCGCGGCGTGCTCAGGTACAGGTCGAACCGGCCGGGCATCATCGCGTATCCGACGCCGATGCACTTCTCGCTGGTCGAGCCGAACCCCCAGAACGCGACGTGCGGCGAGGGCACCGCACTGGTACTGAGGTAGTCGTCGCGCATCACCAGCCAACCCGGGCAGTCGTAGAGCGACAGCGCGACCTGCTCGCCGCGCCGGGCGGCGATCAGCTGCAGCTCCCACAGGTGCTGCTCGGGGGCCTGGCCGGCCTGGCACTCGCGCGCCCGGGCCACGTGCTTCGCGGCGGCCGCCCGGAACGCCGCACGCCGGGCTTCGGGGTCGGCGCCCGGGTCGTCCATCGCGGCCACGAACGCGATGATCTCCGGGGTCACCACCCGCATCGCCTCGGTGCGCCCGTGCCGGAAGCTGCGGGTGGCGATGGACTCGTAGGTGGCGCCGACGTGGCCCTTCGCCCGCTGGTGGGCGAGCTGGTAGGCGAGCTGGGCGAACGCGTCCGGCGAGCACTTCAGCGCCTTGGCCCGCTCCGCGCCGAAGTCGATCGACAGCGTCGTGGTCGCGGTGTCGGCGGCGTAGGCGGCGAACGCGCTACCGGCCGCCGCGATGTCCGCCCGCAGCGCGTCGTCCAGGGTGAACCCGATCGGCGCGAACTCCGGTGTGCGCTCCCCACCGGGCGGCGGCTCCGGTGCCTCGAGCACCGAGTCGAGGAAGGCGATCACCGTGGTGCCGTCGAGGTTGCAGTGCTCGCCGTTGTAGCCGGCGGTGCCGTCGGCGAACACCACCAGCGACACCGCCTTGTCGAACCACCGGTTGCCGCTGTCGCCGTGCAGCAACTGATCGCAGGCGTGCAGCGCGCTCTCCGGGGCGAAGTCCTCCAGGCACAGACAGAACAGCGCGCGTTCCAGGGTATCCAGCGCCACGGCGTTGCCGGCGTCCAGCAGCGCCGCCCGGCTGGCCGCCCACTCGGCGCGGGCCTTGGTGGTGAGGTGCCCGACCGCGTCGCCGCGGGTCGGGGTCGCCGCGATCACCGCACGAAGCCCGGCCTCGATCTCCGCGACGGTGTAGGGCCGGCCGTCGGTGTCGAGCACGTCCAGCGCCACCGCGTGGCCCCGGTGCAGCACCACGATGTGCCGCTCGGTGGACGGACCCGGCCACTGCGCGGAGTAGGGGTTGCGGGAGCTGTCCAGCGGGTCACCGGGAATGCGGGTGGCAGAGAAAAGGTAGCGGTTCTGCTGCATCGACAGCGCCGCGCCGCGCTGGGTGGCCGGCGGCAGCGTCTCGTCGTCGATCAGCTTCTTGTAGTCCAGCGCGCCGGCGACCAGCCGAGCCGCCCGCGGCACCTGGCCGAGTCGTCCGCCGGGCCCGGTGCTCTCGAAGAGGAAGTAGAAGTTCGCGTTCAGCGCGATCCGGTCGCGCCGGCCCAGGTAGCGGTACCGCCAGAAGTCGTCCAACCAGCTGGCCACGTCGTCCCGCGCGTCGTAGCGCGCCAGTTCGGCGTGCAGCGCCCGGGCCGGGCTGCCCGGCGCGAGGAACTCGGCCACCGCCGCCTCGGTCTCGGTCAGCTGGCCGACGTCCAGCAGCGGCGAGCACCACTCGAGGAACCGCTGGCAGGTGTCCTCCAGGGTGGGCAGCGGCACCCGCGGCAACCGGTTCTCGTTGTCGAACGTGCGTGGGGATAGTTCGTTGGTCGGCTGCTCGGGGTTGGTCGGCTGCTCGGGGTTGGTCGGCTGCTCGGGGTTGGTCGGCTGCTCGGGGTTGGTCGGCTGCTCGGAGTTGGTCGGCTGCTCGGGGTTGGTCGGCACGGTTCGCCCTTCAGTCCATCAGCTCGTCGACCCGGACCGTACGGCTCCGGCCGGCCAGATGGGCCGCAGTGACACGGCCGAACAGCTGACGTGTCCGGGCGAGCGAGCCGAGCACGCCGGGCCGCTCGGTGTAGGCGAAAATCGTCGAGTGCCGGTCGGTGCCGCCGAGCACGGTGTCCACCCGGTGCAGCGAGTAGCGGCCCAGGAACAGCTGCAGGTCGCCTGGCCGCAGGGTCAGCCGCCGGACCAGGTGGTCGCCACGTCCGTCCAGTACCGCGCGCACGTGGTCCAGGTTCTCCGCGCGCGCCGAGCGGATGCCCGGGCAGTACTCGAAGCCGCCGCCCTCCGAGGGCGCCTGGGTGAGCAGGCTGACGGTGAACTCGTTGGTGTCGAAGTGCCACGGATGCGACCGGCCGGGGGAGATCACGTTCACCGTCAGCCCGGCCAGCGGATCGGCCAGCTCGTGCACCTCGGGCAGCTCGAAGCACGCCGCGACGAATCCCTGGAACGCGGGGTCGGTGTACAGCCGGCTGACCAGCGCGCCGGTCGGGATCAGGTCGCGGGCCACGAACGCGTTGCCCCGGCGCAGCGGGATCCGGGCCGGGTGGCGGTCCGGCAGCGACGGGTCCGGCTCGGTGTTGTAGACGTTCACCGTCTCGACGCGCGAGTAGGCAAGCGGGGCCACCTCGGCGCACTCCCGACGCAGCGTGTCCGCCAGGTCGGGGCGGACGAAGTCCGGCAGCACGCAGCAACCGCTGGCCCGCAGCTCGGCCCGGACGAGGGCCAGTAGATCGGGGTCGTCCAGCCGGTAGCCGGTCAGCCCGGCCGCGCTGAGGTCGGTGCCGGGCATGGACGTACCGGACATCGACGTCCCCCTCCGTGGTCGGTATCCCACCCTGAGTCAACCTCAGCGCGGCTCGCCCCACCAGCCCTGGCCCGCGGGTCGCTGGAAGCGGGATCATGGGTGGCGGGAAGTTCAGCCGGGGAACGTGGCCACGGCGAGTCCGGTGTCCGCGCGCGCGAACGCCAGGCCGGTCTCCCGCTCCCAGCGGCGCAGCACCTCTCGCTCGCCGGGGCGCTCGACGTCGTCCAGCATCACCGTCGCGCCCGGTGCCAGCCGGTGCCGCAGCGCGCCCAGGGCCGGGTAGCGGGCCAGCCCGTGGCCGTCCTGCCAGGCCGGCGGACCGTCGACCAGCAGCAGATCGACCGGATCGCCGCGCAGCGCGGTGTCCAGGCCGGTCTCGAGTGCGGTCGGTTCGTACCAGGCCAAGCCGCCGACGGCGAGCGGATGTGCGGCCAAGGGGGCGTGCACCACGGTGACGCCGGTGCCGATGCTCGTTCCGCTGGCGCTGCTCTCGGTGTCGATGCTCGTTCCGCTGGCGCTGCTCTCGGTGTTGATGCTCGTTCCGCTGGCGCTGCTCTCGGTGCCGATGCCCTCCCGCGCCAGCTGGGAGCGCACCCACTCGGCCCACCTCGGGTCGTGCTCCACCGCGGCCACCCGGAACCCGCCCGTCGGCGCCTGGCTTGTCAGCAGCCGGGCCAGCAGCACCGTGCTCACCCCGCTGCCCAGCTCGACGATGCGCCGTCGTCGGTTGAGCACCACGTCGTTGCATACCGCGACCAGGCCGGTCGGTCGCATCGTGCCCGGCCCCCACGGCAGGTAGGGCCCGTTCAACGCGGCGAGCGCGAACCGCGCGGCCGCGTCGTCGAAACCCGGGCGCGGGGCGAGGGTCGGGTCTTCGGCGATGTGCACACCGAAGGAGTACCGCACCCGCGCGCCCGGCGCTGGGCGCTCTGCTTGTTCGGCCAGCTACGCACGCTGTTCCCGCTGCCTGCACGGCGGCGGGTTCTGCATGGGATCGCGGCAATCGGTCCGCGCGCTCTGGGCGAACATCGCGCTGGCCGCCGGCCGAGGTGATCGGCCAGGGCCACCCGGCTGGCTCCGGAGCACCCCTGCCCGGCGGCGATCGACGACGTGCTCACCGCCTACGACGGGTTGCTCACCGACGGCGTGGACCCGCGCGGGCTGGCCATCGGCGGACCCGCGCGGGCTGGCCATCGGCGGGCCAGCGCGGCGGCGAACGGTCGCCGGCCCGCCGGTACCGCCCGCCCGGCCGGCCGGGGCGGTGGCCCCGGCCATGCCTGTCCGGGTCTGCCCTGCGGTGAGCGGGAACTTGCTGTGCCGGCCGGAGTGAGTCACTCCTCCGCAACAAGATCGGCCAGCACCCGCAACCCGGCATACAGCTCGCCGAACGACGTGCTCAGCGGGGCCAGTCCGATCCGAATGCCGTCCGGAGCGCGGAAGTCCGGCAGCACCCCGCGCCGCCACAACCGGGCGCACATCTCGCGGAAGTCGGTCCGGCGCACGGTCAGGTGCCCACCGCGGCGCTCCGGGTCGCGCGGCGATGCGATGCGCACTCCGCAGGGCGCGAGCAGTGCATCGGCCAGCTCGACAGCGAACCCGGTGAGCGCCCGGGACTTCGCCCGGACCGCCTCGATGCCGGCCTCGGCCAGCAGGTCCAGCCCGCAGCCCAGGGCCACCATGCCGAGCACCGGCGGGGTTCCGCTGACCAGGCCGCGTACCCCCGCGCCGGGTTGATAGCCGGGCCCCATCTCGAACGGCTCCCGGCTGCCGAACCAGCCCTGCACCGGCTGGCGCCACCGGTCGTGGTGCCGGGCGGCCAGGTAGCCGAACGCCGGCGAGCCCGGGCCACCGCACAGGTACTTGTAGGTGCAGCCCACCGCGGCGTCCACCGCGAGCTCGTCCAGCCGCACCGGCACCGAGCCCACCGAGTGGCTCAGGTCCCACAGCGCGGGCGCCCCGGCCTCGTGCGCGGCGACGGTGATCGCGTCCATCTCGGCCAGCTGTCCGGACCGGTAGGCGACGTGGCTGAACACCACCAGCGCGGTGGCCGACCCGACCGCGGCGCGCACCTGTGCCGGGGTCACCCCGTCGGCGGGGTCGGTCTCGATCCAGCGCAGCCGCGCGCCGCGCTCGGCCGCGATGCCCTCCAGCACGTACCGGTCGGTGGGGAAGTTGTCGGTGTCCAGCACGATCTCGCGGCGGGCGGGGTCGGCGTCGGTGACGGCGTCCAGCGCGGCCCGGGCCAGCTTGTACAACAGCACCGTGGTGGAGTCGGCGACGACCACCTGGCCGGGGGCCGCGCCCAGGGCCACCCGCCCGATCCGGTCGCCCAGCTCGGTCGGCCAGTCGATCCAGCCCTCGTCCCAACCGCGGATCAGCCGACCACCCCAGTCCTCGCGCACGAACCGGGCCAACCGGTCGGCGGCGGCCCGGGGCGGGCGGCCCAGCGAGTTGCCGTCCAAGTAGGCCAGCATGTTTGCGGCCGGCTCGAAGCGGTCCCGGAAACCGGCCAGCGGGTCGGCGGCGTCGAGCTCCCGGGCCCGGGCGGCCCACAGGTCGGCGGCGTCCAGTTCCCGGGCCCGCGCGGCCGGCGGGTCGGCGGCGTCGAGCTCCCGGGCCCGCGCGGCCGGCGGGTCGGCGGTGTCGAGCTCCCGGGCCCGCGCAACCGGCGGGTCGGTCGCCGGACCGGTCGCCGGTTCGGGCTCGTGGGTCACCCGCCGCCGCCGATCTCGGTGCGCACCGCGTACAGCTCGGGGAAGAACTCGCGCTCCAGCGCCGCCCGCAGGAACGCCGACCCGCTCGACCCGCCGGTGCCCGATGCCCGCCCGATCGTGCGCTCCACCGTCTTGAGGTGCCGGAAGCGCCAGACTTGCAGGTTGTCCTCCAGGTCGACCAGGCTCTCGCAGATCTCGTAGGCTTCCCAGTGCCGGTCGGTCGAGGCGTAGACCGCGCGCAGCACCGGTACTAGTGCTGCCGTGAACCGGTGGGTCGCGGTCACGTCGCGGTCCAGCAGCGGCCGGGGCACCGGGTGGCCGAGCCGGGCGAGATGGCGCAGGAACTCGTCGTAGAGGGTTGGCGCGGCGAGCAGTTCGGCGAGCAGGGATCGCGCGTCCGGGTCGTCGAACAGCGCCAGGAACCCAGCGTCCTTGCGGCCCAGCAGGAACTCCACCGCACGGTACTGGTGGGATTGGAACCCCGACGAGCTGCCCAGCGCGCCGCGGAAGCGGGCGTACTCCGGTGGAGTGAGGGTGGCCAGCACCGACCACTGCTCGGTGAGCATCCGCTGCACCGCCTTCACCCGGGCCAGTGCCTTCAACGCCGGCCGGGCCGCGTCAGCGGCCAGGTGGTCGCGGGCCGCGCGCAGCTCGTGCAGCAGCAGCTTCAGCCACAGCTCGGTGGTCTGGTGTTGGATGACGAAGAGCATCTCGTCGTGCTCGGGCGGGTCACTGCGCAGGTGCTGGGCGCTGAGGATCTCCGGCAGGCGCAGGTAGCCGGCGTAGGTCAGGGTCGGTGGCGCGGCGGGTGGCTCGGTTGCGGGCGCGGCGGGTGGTCCGGCCGCTGGCTCGGCGGGTGGCGCGGCCGGTGGCTCGGCGGGGGACGCCGGTGGCGCGCCGGGTGGCTCGGCCGGTGGCTCGGCGGGGGGCGCCGGTGGCGCGCCGGGTGGCTCGGCCGCCGGCCGGGCGGGTGGCTCGGCCACCGGCTCGGCCAGCCAACGGCGCAGCTCCGCGCCGTGCTCGTCGAGCGCGGGGGGCGGCAGCCGGTAGGTCACCGGGGTCGAGGAGAACCGGATCGGGTGCCGGGTGGTCGGCACCGCACGGTCGCCCTCGCCGACCCGCACGACCGGCTCCAGGCCGAACCGCTCGGCGAAGGCGAACCCCCCGTCGATGGTGTTGATCGGTCCGCTCGGCACGCCGGCGGCGACCAGCAGCTCGAACCAGTCCAGCGCACTCCGAGTGGCCAGGCGCTCGACGAGCAGCGGGAGCAGCTCCGTGCGGTGCGCGGTGCGGTCGGCGTTGTGCCGGAACCGCGGTTCGTCGGCCAGCGACCCGACGCCGAGCACCTCGCACAGCGCGCGGAACTGCCCGTCGTTCGCGGCGGCGACGATCAGGTCGTCGTCGGCGGTGGGCAACGGCTCGTAGGGGCACACGCTCGGGTGCGAGTTGCCCATCCGGTAGGGCACCACGCCGGCTGCGGCCCACGCCGAGCTGTGGTTGACCAGGCCGGTGAGCGCGCTGGACAGCAGGTTGACCTCGACGTGCTGTCCCTGCCCGGTGGCCGTCCGGTGGTGCAGCGCGGCCAGGATGCCGATCACCGCGTGGTTACCGGCCATCACGTCGAACACCGAGATGCCGGCCCGGAACGGCGGCCCGGACGGGTCACCGGTG
>JBQTKB010000023.1:0-3045 GCA_052386505.1 Pseudonocardia sp. | reverse complement strand
CGGCGGGCACCCCGGCCTCGTCGAGCCGCTCAGGGTCGGTGGTCCAGGACTTCGGCAGGTAGAGCTCGCGGTCGATCATCGCGTGCCCGGCCGCGCCGGCGTAGGTCAAGTAGACCGCGACCTGGGCGTTCTCGATCCGCCCGGCGGTGCCGGTGTACTGCCGTTGCACCCCGACCGTGTGGATACCCTTCTTGAGGTCACCGGTTTCGTCCACGACCAGCACGGCGTCGGCGTCGCCGAGACCGGCGGTGACGTAGTCGCGCAGATCATCACCCACCCCGTCGGTGTCCCACACCGCGCGGCCCAGCAGGTGCTGCATGCCGTGCGGGTCCCGGTCACCGGCGTGCTCAGCGATCGTCCAACAGTTCTTGCGCGGCAGGTCAGCGAGCAGCCCGAGCAGGAACCCGCGAGCGCGGCGGCGGGTCTCGACCCGAGCGAACCGACCGGCCATCCGTTCGAGCAGCCTGTCGGTCTCGGCTTGCCATCGCCCAGGCCCTACGCTGTGGCCCACGGCCACCGCTTGATCATCGGAAGTCGACACAACCGACGATGATCCGCGGTGGCCGCCCTACATTCGGGAACGCCACGCCGGAGGTAGATCACGATCTACGGCTGGAGTACTAGGCGACGCTCAGCCGTGCAGGAGATGGCCGATCAGTTCGTCGGGTTTGCGGTAGCTGAACCGCTTGCGGGACCGGTCGTTGAGCTCGGTGGCGACCCAGTCCAGATCGGCGGCAGAGTGCACGGACAGGTCGCTGCCCTTGGGTGCCTCTGTGTTTGTCAAGCGGCCGGGTTGGGCGGCGTAGAGTCGCAGATGGCAGGCCCGGGAAGTGACTTGTCCGAAGAGCTGGGGCTCGGGGTTGAGCCAGCCGCGCCGGATTTCGTAGTCGCCCCCGATTGTCCTCCCGGGCTTGCCGCAGCGCGGTGTTCGTCGGCGGTCATGACCCGCCAGACGTGGTCGGCCAGGCGGCGCTTGAGGCACCGTTTGGCCTCACGAGGCGTCTTCCCCTCGGCGATCTTGCCAGGGTAGTAGGTGTTTCCCGGGCTGCGGGGCGTGCGGATCTGGGTGAGGGCGACCGTGTGCAGGGCGGAGTTCAGCTGCCGGTCCCCGGTCCGAGACAGACGGTGACGCCTCTTGTCGGCGCTGGCGATCTCTACTGGTGCGGCGCCGACGTAGTTGGCGTAGGCGGCCGAGTTGGGGAATCGGGACGCCCGCCCGGTTCTGCCGATGAGTCGGCCGGGGGTGATCGGACCGATCCCGACGGTCTTGGTCAGCGTGCTGCCCGACTGCTCGACCAGCCTGGCGATGGCCTTGGCGCTGGTACGCAGCCTGGCATCCAGGGCACGGACCTCGGTGATCAGATCGAGCGCGACGGCCTTGCGGGCCTGTTCGGCGTCCCCGCTCGGGCGGACAGAGCGCAGCAGCGCGGCAGCGGTGTTGGCGGACAGGTCGGTGGGCGCGCCGCCGGCGAGCAATGCCCGCAGCAGGGTGTGAAGCTGGTTCACCGCCCGCACGCGCGCCTGGGCGAGGTTGACCCGTCACTCGTCGAGCACGGCCAGCGCGTCGCCGATGCCCTCGGCGGCCAACGGTCGCGCGTCGCCTTGCAGCGCAGCCACGCAGGCGGCCGCGCCGGCGTCGATGCGGTCGTTCTTGCGTCCGCCGCCGCGTGAGAGCTGGCGCACCCGGGCGGTGGCGGTGGAGGGCACGTCCACCACCTGTTCGCCGCGTGCGAGCAGCCACGAGGCCAGATGCCGACCGAGGCCTTCGGCGTTCTCGATCGCCCAGCGGCGCTGCGGCCAGCGTGCGGCCCACTTCAGCATCCGGCGATAGTCCGCCAGGGTCGCCTCGATCCGCATCGTGGCGACCTGCCGATTTGACGCGGGCTCAACGGCGGTGGCCGTATGGGTGGACTTGTGGGGGTCGACGCCGATCAGCATCATCGAGTGCGGGTCCCTTCCGCGCGACTGGACTGGGAGATCCACGGCCGACAATCCGACTTCGAGATGCTTGTGCCTCGCCGTCACGCCTCTGTCGAGTCAGGCCGCGGACGGACACCGACCGGGTCGACACACCCAAAGCGAGCCAGCCGAGCGGCGGCAGGAAGTACTCGAGTCAGCCCGACCGATGTCCTGAGGCACGCTATGGACGGCAGCAGCCGATCCGGTCGCGACACCCTGGGCCAATACAAGTCGGGAAGTACTGCCGCAGCAGCCCGTTGATGTTCTCGTTGCTACCGCGCTGCCAGGGCTTGTGCGGGTCGCAGAAGAAGATGTCGATGTCCGCGGCCACGTGGACCTGTTTCCAGTCGCGCATCTCCGGGCCTTGGTCCCAAGTCAGCGACCGGCGCACCGTCTCGGGCAGGGCGCGGATCTTCGCCGCGAGCGCGGGCGCGACCAACTCGGGCTTGTAGCCCTCGGGTAGGTGCAGGAGCATCACGTAGCCGGTGGAGCGCTCCACCAGGGTGCCGATCGCGGTCTGGTTGGCCTTGCCGATGATCAGGTCGCCCTCCCAGTGCCCGGGAACGGCCCGGTCAGCGGCCTCGGCTGGCCGTTCGGAGATGTTGACCATGTCTGGGGTGGCGCCGTGATCAGTTTTCAGGTGCCGTCGACACCCACCGCCTGGGATCTCGAAACCCTGCCTGTAGGTCAGTTCCATGACCAGCACCGCCCCGGTCCGGTCGGTGAGCAGCATCGCCGCCGCTATCCGCCGCCGGCGACCAGATCGCTTCGGCCGGCCGTATCGAGGGAGCGCGGCGAGCGCGACGTCGACCAGCTCCAGCCGCCACCGCGGGGCCGGCTCCCACGCCTGATCGTCCGGCACCAGCCGGTGGCGGTGCACATCATCGATGAGCCGCTGCCTGTCCCAGGCGCCAGTCAGTCCCAACTCGGTCAACGTCTCCGCTTCAGCCAGGTCGTAGTTGAGCTTCCCCCTGCAGCACGGACACCCGACCTGAGGTGGCTTCGTCCACCAGGAAGGATGTTCCCGTGCCGCCTCCCCACCCTGCCGAGTTCCGTCGTCGAGCCGTCGAGTTGGCCCGTGAGCGG
>JBQTKB010000022.1:0-11445 GCA_052386505.1 Pseudonocardia sp. | reverse complement strand
ATTGTTCGCTGCGGGTCCGGCTGCGCTCCTCGCTCGCTGGCGCTCGCTGCGATGCTCACCGAACCCTCGCTCACAGTGCCGATTGTTCGCTGCGGTCCGGCTGCGCTCCTCGCTCGCTGGCGCTCGCTGCGATGCTCACCGAACCCTCGCTCACAGTGGCGTGGTGTAGGCGCCGGAGATGCCGCCGTCGACCAGGAACGTCGAGGCGGTGACGAACGACGAGTCGTCGCCGGCCAGGAAGCTGATCGCGCCGGCGACCTCGGCGGCCTCGGCGAAGCGGCCCATCGGCACGTGCACCAGCCGGCGGGCCGCGCGCTCCGGATCGGCGGCGAACAGCTCGGTGAGCAGCGGCGTGTTCACCGGCCCCGGGCACAGCGCGTTGACCCGGATGCCCTCGCGGGCGAACTGCACGCCGAGCTCGCGGGACAGCGCCAGCACGCCGCCCTTGGACGCGGTATAGGAGATCTGCGAGGTGGCCGAGCCCATCACCGCGACGAACGACGCGACGTTGATGATCGAGCCCCGGCCGGCCGCGCGCATGTACGGGATGACCGCCTGGCAGCACAGGTACACCGAGGTCAGGTTGACCTCCTGCACCCGGCGCCAGGCGTCGAGACCTGTGGTGAGGATCGAGTCGTCCTCCGGTGGGGAGATCCCGGCGTTGTGCAGGGCCACGTCGATCCGGCCGTAGCGGTCGGCGGCGGTGGCGTAGATCCGGGTGACGTCGTCCGGCACCGCGACGTCGGCGGTCACCGCCAGGCCGCCGACCTGCTCGGCGGCCGCGTGCGCGGCCGCGTCGTCGAGGTCCACACACACCACGTCCGCGCCGTCCGCGCGCAGCCGTTGTGCGGCTGCCAGCCCGATCCCGCTCCCGGCCCCGGTGATCACCGCGACCCGCCCGTCCAGATTCGTCACGCTGCCCACGGTAATGACTACCGCCCCCGCGTTGCTCTGCCCACCCATGCGTGGCACGGACGGGTGGCGTCCGTGTGCGCGGAGCAAAGCGTGCCCGGATGGTCGGGCATCGGCCAGACCGGCGGCGCGTGCCACCGGGCCGGGTTCACAGCCGTTCGAAGCAGCGGCGGCGTTCCCAGTCGGTCACGGCGGTGTCGAATGCGGCCTGCTCGACCCGGGCCATGTTGGCGTAGTGCGCCACCACGTCCTCGCCGAAGCACTCCTTGGCCAGCTCGGAGGATTCCCAGGCCGCCAGCGCGTCGCGCAGGGTCGTCGCCACCCGCTCCATGCCGGCGGCCGCATAGGCGTTGCCCGTGCACGGCTCCGGGAGCGGCAGCTCCCGCTCGATGCCATACAGCCCGGCCGCGATCACCCCGGCCAGCGCGAGGTGGGGGTTGACGTCCCCCCCGGGGACCCGGTTCTCCACCCGCAGCGAGGGGCCGTGTCCGACCAGCCGCAGCGCGCAGGTGCGGTTGTCCACCCCCCAGGTCAGCGCGGTGGGCGCGAAGCTGCCGGCCGCGTACCGCTTGTAGGAGTTGATGTTCGGCGCGAACAGCAAGGTCAGCTCCCGCAGCGCGGCGAGCTGCCCGGCCAGGAAGTGCTCACCGACCTGGGAGAGCCCCCAGCGGTCGGTACGCGACGGGTCGGCGAGCACCGGCTCTCCGGACGCCGCGCGCAGCGACAGGTGCACGTGGCAGGAGTTGCCCTCCCGCTCGTCGACCTTGGCCATGAACGTCAACGAGCTGCCCCGCTGCGCGGCGATCTCCTTCGCCCCGGTCTTGAACAGGGTGTGGTTGTCGGCGGTGACCAGCGCCTCGTCGTAGCGGAAGGCGATCTCGTGCTGGCCGAGGTTGCACTCGCCCTTCGCCGACTCGACATACAGCCCGGCGCCGGTCATGCCCTCCCGGATGGCGTGCAGCAGCGGCTCCACCCGGGAGGTGCCGAGCACCGAGTAGTCGACGTTGTACTGGTTGGCCGGGGTGAGGTCGCGGTACCCCGACCGCCAGGCCTGCTCGTAGGTGTCGGCATAGACGATGAACTCCAGCTCGGTGCCGGCCACCGCCGTCCAGCCCCGCTCGGCCAGCCGCTCTCGCTGGCGTCGCAGGATCTGTCGGGGCGAGGCGGTCACCGGCCCTCCGGAGGACAGCCGCAGGTCGGCGAAGACCAGCGCGGAGTTCGGGTGCCAGGGCAACCTGCGCAGTGTGCTCAGGTCCGGCACCAGCTCGAAGTCGCCGTAGCCGGTGTCCCACGAGGTGAGCGCGTAGCCGTCCACGGTATTCATCTCGACGTCCACCGCAAGCAGGTAGTTGCACGCCTCCGCGCCGTGTTTGAGCACCTCGTAGAGGAAGTAGCGCGCCGAACACCGCTTGCCCTGCAGCCGGCCCTGCATGTCGACCAGCACCAGCAGCACCGTGTCGATACGACCGGTGTCCAGTGCCGAGCGCAGCTCGCCGACGGTCAACATGCCCTTGCGGTGTCGATCCAGCGAGCTCACGGCGCTCCCTTGGCCTCCAGTGCAATCAGTTCGTCGATAGTGCCCTGCCGGCGGGGCCCCGTGAACCACTTACGGGCGGACACCAGCCACCAGATGCCGGCGAAGCCGAGCACCACGAGCACCGCCAGCGGGGCATAGTTGAAGTTGGTCGCGGTGACCGGGGCCGACTGCGGCAGCATGAACAGCACGGTGATCACCGCGACCCAGCCGACCGCGACCATCGCCACCGGCCGGCCCCACCGGCCCAGGTTCCACGGCCCGGGGGAGAACGAGTCGCCGGCCCGCAGCCGCAGGAAAGACGGGATCACGTAGGCGATGTACAGCCCGATCACCGCGATCGAGGTCACCGCGGCGTAGGCGGTGGCGTTCCACAGGTAGGGCAGCCCGAGCACGAACGCGCTCCCGGTCGCCAGCCAGACGGCGTTGTTCGGCAGCCGGGTCTTCGTGCCCACCTTCCGCCAGACCCGGGAGTAGGGTAGCGCCCCGTCCCGGGAGAACGCGAAGATCATCCGACTGTTGGCGGCCACCGACGCCATCCCGCAGAACAGCTGGGCCACCACCACGACCACCAGCAGTACGGTGCCCAGCGCCTCGCCTGCGGCGTCCAGGAAGATCTGCACCGGCGGTACGCCGATCTCCGAGGTGCGCGCCCCCTCGTAGTCCTGGATGGCGAAGGTCAGCCCGATCAGGAGCACCCAGCCGGCGACCAGCGACACCACGATCGACATCACGATGCCGCGCGGGCCGGCGGTGGACGCGTTCTTGGTCTCCTCGATCATGTGCGCGGACGCGTCGTACCCGGTGAACGTGTACTGCGCGAGCAGCAACCCGACCGCCGCCACGTAGATCGTCGAGGTCCAGCCGGTCTGGTTCTCGAAGTGCCCGAAGACGAAGCCGGCGGACTGGTGCCGGTCCGGCACGAAGGCCAGCACCGCGACGATGAACAGCACGCCCAGCACGTGCCACCACACGCTGATCGAGTTGAGCAGGGCCACCACCCGGACCCCGACGGTGTTCAGCAGCCCGTGCAGCAGCAGGATCAACCCGAACAGGGTGATCGTGTGCGGCGGGGTCACCTCGTAGCCGAAGCGCAGGTCGAGCAGGGCGTTGAGGAAGAACGCCGCGCCGAAATCGATCCCCGCGGTCACCGCGACCTCGCCGAGCACGTTGAACCAGCCGGTGAACCAGGCCCAGGCGGCGGCCCGGCTCTTCGCCAACTGCGCAGCCCAGAAGTACAACCCGCCGGCGGTCGGGTAGGCCGAGCAGACCTCAGCCATCGCGAGGCCCACGAACAGGGTCAGCACCCCGACCGCCACCCAGCCCCAGACGATCACCACCGGCCCGCCGGTGGCCATCCCGAACCCGTAGAGGGTCAGGCACCCGGACAGGATCGAGATGATCGTGAACGACACCGCGAAATTGCTGAAACCGGACATCGTCCGGAGCAGTTCCTGGGCATAACCCAGTTCGTGCAGCCGGGCCTCGTCGGAGCTGAGCGTCGTGCTCGCCGAATTCCGCGTGCGCCCGATGAAATCGGGTCTGTCATCCGGAGTGGTGGTCATCTTTCATATTGAGGGCTCCCGGAGGTGCGGCGTCAATGCTCCGAGTGGGCTGCACATCGACCCGGTACGGTCCCGGGATGTCCGGCCGCGGCCGCGTCGGTACCGTCCGGTGCATGGCCGTCACTCGGGGTGCCGGGATCAAGTCCCCTGAGCAGTCGATCGCCGACACCGACGCCCCGGGCACCCGGCTGCGCCGGGACCTGACCGGGCTGGACCTGACCGTGTTCGGCGTCGCGGTGGTGGTCGGCGCGGGGATCTTCACGCTGGCCGCGAGCACCGCCGGCGACGTCGCCGGGCCCTCGGTGTCGCTGGCGTTCGTGATCGCGGCGGTGGCCTGCGGGTTGGCGGCGCTGTGCTACGCCGAGTTCGCCTCCACGGTGCCGGTGGCCGGCAGCGCCTACACGTTCTCCTACGCCACGTTCGGCGAAGTGGTGGCCTGGATCATCGGCTGGGATCTGGTGTTGGAGTTCGCGGTGGGCAGCGCGGTGGTGGCGAAGGGCTGGTCGCAGTACCTGGCCGAGGCGGTGTCGCTCACCGGTGTGGACCTCGGCACCGCGACCGTGGCGCTCGGCCCGGCCACCCTGGACTGGGGCGCGCTGCTCATCGTCGCGGCGGTCACCACCGTGCTGGCGGTGGGGATCAAGCTGTCCAGCCGGGTCAGCCAGGTGATCACCGCAGTCAAGGTCGGCGTGGTCCTGCTGGTCGTGCTGGTCGGCGCCGGCTACGTCCGGGCGGCCAACTACACGCCGTTCGTCCCGCCACCGGCTCCGGCGTCGGCGACCGGGTCCGGGCTGGAGCAGTCGCTGCTGTCGCTGCTCGGCGGCAGCCCGAGCAGTGCCTTCGGGATCTACGGACTGCTGGCCGCGGCGTCGCTGGTGTTCTTCGCCTTCATCGGGTTCGACATCGTGGCGACCGCTGCGGAGGAGACCCGCAACCCGCGCCGCGACGTGCCCCGGGGAATCCTCGGCTCGCTCGCCGTGGTGACGGTGCTCTACGTTGCGGTGTCCCTGGTGCTCACCGGGATGGTGCCCTACACCCAACTGGCCACCACGCCGGACGGCGGAAGGGCGACGCTGGCCACCGCGTTCGCGCTCAACGGGGTCGACTGGGCGGCCGCGGTGATCTCGATCGGCGCACTGGCCGGGCTGACGACCGTGGTCCTGGTGCTGATGCTCGGCCAGACCCGGGTGCTGTTCGCGATGAGCCGGGACGGGCTGTTGCCACGCGGGCTGGCTCGCACGGGTGCACAGGGTACTCCGGTGCGGATCACGTTGCTGGTGGGCGCGCTGGTCGGGGTGACCGCCGCGTTGTTCCCGGTCGGCAAGTTGGAGGAGATGGTCAACATCGGCACGCTGTTCGCGTTCGTGCTGGTGTCGATCGGGGTGGTGGTGCTGCGCCGCACCCGGCCCGACCTGCCCAGGGCGTTCCGTACGCCGCTCGTGCCGGTGGTGCCGATCCTGGCCGTGCTCAGCTGCGGCTGGTTGATGTTGAATCTGACCGCGCTCACCTGGTTGCGGTTCCTCGCCTGGATGGGCCTGGGGGTCGTGGTGTACCTGGGGTACGGCCGGCGGCATTCCCGGCTGGCCGGCGCGGGATCTGCCGGCACCCGATCTGTCGGCAGCCCATCTGTCGGCATCACAGAGCGCACCGATCCCGAGGGCTAGATATCGCACCAGTGTACTCGCTGTGCTCATTGGTCCCTTCTGTGCCTTCCGTCGGTATGTCCGTTTGTTTCGCATTGATGGCGGGCATGTTGTGATATGGGCAACACCACGCTGATCATTCTGATAATTGTCGCGGTGGTCGCGATCGCGGCCATCGCCATCGGAATTCCCCTGGCCCGCCGTAAACGCTCGCAGCGGCTGCGCGAGCAGTTCGGCCCCGAGTACGACCGGGCCGTGGAGCGCTCCGACAACCCGCGCGAGGCCGAGTCCGAGCTGCGCGGGCGGGCCAAGCGGCACGAGGAGCTGGAGCTGCGCAGCCTGACCTCGGACGAGCGCGCCGGTTTCGAACGGCGCTGGTTGGACGTGCAGGGCCAGTTCGTGGACGACCCCGGCGCCGCGGTGCGCGGTGCCGACCACCTGGTGGTCGAGGTGATGTCGGCCCGGGGATACCCGGTCGACGACTTCGACCAGCGCGCGGACGACCTGTCGGTGAGCCACCCCACGGTCACCCAGGAGTACCGCAAGGCCCGAAGCATCGCCAAGGCCAACCATGAGGGCCGGGCGGACACCGAGCAGTTGCGCCATGCCGTCACCTCCTACCGGACGCTCGTCGAGGCGCTGCTGACCGACGACGGTGGCGGGGACCGGTCCGGCCGCGAGGAGCCGGCACACCGGTCGGACCGGGAGCCTGCGCACCGGGACGAGCCGGCACGGCGGGAGCACCACCCGCGTGACGCGGCGAGGTCCCACCCGAGTGACCAGCAGAACGGAAAGCGGTGGGACGGCCATGAGAGCGGCCGGACACCGGAGCGCGAGACGGAGCGGGAGACACGGTCGTGAGCAGCGTCGAGGACACCACCTATCGCAATGACCAGACCCAGGGGCAGGCAGGCGGCGCCGCGGCGCGGCTCGGCGGGCCCAGCTCCGGGTCGGCCACTGGGAGTGCCGACACCGGGTCGGGCAACGCGACGCTGATCGCCCCTGATCGAGCGGAGAGCTACCGCGGCCGGTGGAACGAGCTCAAGGGCGACTTCGTCGATGAGCCCAAGCGTGCCGTGCGCGGCGCGAACGAGCTGGTCGGTGAGGTGCTCGACGAGCTGGAGGAGCTGTTCCGTCGCCAGCGCACGGAGCTCGAGCACGGCCTCGACAGCGACGAGACCTCCACCGAGGACCTCCGGCTGGCCCTGGGCCGCTACCGCTCGTTCTTCGACCGGCTGCTGTCGGTCTGAGCCACCCCGGCCACGGCCTGGACCGTGCCCGGATACCTGGCGACCGCCTCGGACATATGCGTCGTGTCCGGGGCGGTCGCGTATCCGGGCACGGCGCCTACCGCGGCGCCCTACATCGAGTGGTACTCGGGTGGCGGCGCGGTGAGCCCACTCACAAGCCCCTGGACCGTTCGCCCGTGGCGGTCACCATGCTGGGGTGAGTGCCGACAGAGACCCGTCGCCGTCCCGATCCGGCAACCGCCCGGGCAACCTGATGGTCTGGCTCGGCGGGGGCAGCTGGCGCGACCTGGCCGATCCCGCCGAGCGCGCCGTCTACCAGGCCACCGGGGCGATGGTGCTGCTCGCGGCCCTGGTCGGATGGGCGGTCGCGGCCCTGGGCGCGGCCACCATCGGTGGCCTGGGAGCGCTCGCGGCGGCCGGCGCGACGTGGCCGGTGGGGCTGCTGATCGGCGCCCTGGGTCGGGTGCTGGCCACCGCCCCGGTGGCCCCCGGACGGCGGGCCGCACTGCTCGGCCCGGTGGCGGTGGCGGTGCTGGCCGGCGTGCTGCTCGGCGAGCTGGCCGCGTGCGCGATCTTCACCGGTCCGGTGGCGAGTCAGCTCGACACCCGGGTGGACCGGGCTGCGGCGGCGGTGGCCGGCGGCGAGCGGGCCACCCAGCTCGCCGGCCTGCGCGCCGAGCGGGCCGGGCTGGACGACCGGGTGGACCAGGCCGTCGCGCGCCGGGATGCTGCGTTGCTGGTCGCCCGGTGCGAGTTCCGGCCGGCGCCCGGCTGCCCGCCCCAGCTGATCACCGGTGATCCCGGACGGGGGCCGGAGGCCGAGCAGGCCCGGGCCGCGCTGACCGGCGCGGATGCCGACCTGGCCGTCGCCAGGGCCGACCGCGACCGCCGGGTCCCCGAGCTGGACCAGGTGGTCGCGACGGTGTCCGCCCAGCTCGACGCCGACCGCGCGCGGGCCGAGGCGCTCGCCCGCGCCGACACCGGGCCGATCGCGCACTGGCGGGCGATGAACGCCTACACCGCGGACCATCCCGCCGCGGTGGTGCCCCGGCTGCTCGCGGTCATCGGGATGGTGCTGCTCGTGCTGCTGCCGCTGCTGCTGCGGGTCTGGCGCGGCACGACCGAGCAGGACCGGCTGCTGGATGCGCAGCGGCTGCGGCGCCGCGCCGAGCTGGAGGCGGACACCGCGATCGCGCTGCGTCGGGCCGAGGTCCGGGCCGCCCGCGAGCTGCGCCGGCAGGACGAGCTGCTGGCCGCCGACACCGATCAGCCGGTGCTGGGCGGGCGGGCCGAGCGGCTGGCCGGGTCGGTGGGGGAGCGGGCGCCGATCGGGAACCGGGCGGCGGCCGTCGGCCTCGACGCACCGGACGAGGAGCGGCTCGCCCTGTGCGGTGGGAACCCCACGCCGGTCGGCACCGCCCCGGTCGGCACCGCCCCGGTCGGCACGGCCCCGGCCGGCACAGCGCCGACCGGGACCGTCCCGACCGGGACCGACCTCGTGCCGGCGGGTCGTCGGGGCCTGCTCGACCTGCTACCCGGCCCGCTGCCGGTGATCGGGCGGGCGGTGACCGGGATGGCCGGCGCGATCGTGCCCACGCCGGTGGCCCGGCTGGCCGGTAGCGCGGCCCGTCCGGTCCGGGTGGTGCGCACCCTGCTGGAGGAGGTCGAGGAGCTGCAGTTCTCGCTGCGGCACAAGCGGACCGTGCGGGTCAGCGAGGAGCGCACGGAGGCCGACCCGGGGGCCGACCCGGAGGCCGCGGCGGAGGACACCGGCGCGCTGCCTGAACCGCATCGAACAGTGGTGGTGACCCGGGTGGAGCGCGACCCCGGACCGGCCGTCGCGGCCGGCGCGGAGCCTGCCCCGTTGGAGACCGGCCGGCGGGCGCTGCCCGGGAAGCCGGGCGCCTGAAATCCGCCCGGTGTCCCGGACGCCGGATTTGCCGGCGTGTGAACGTTTGTAAGCGGGCGGGAAACCCTTGCCGGCGACCGCGCGGCCGGGGTGCCACGGGTGGTTAGCTCTGATGCGAGCCCATCCGGCGTGTCCTGCTGGCCCGGGTTACCGGCGCGACGAGGCGCGGAATGCTCAGTCGATGAGGAGCTGCCCTGTGTCGAGCACATCCGACATCGCCCGGCTGCCCCGCGCGGGCCGTTCGAGTTCCGGTCCGGAACGCTCGCTGCGGGCCCGGGACGTGATGCGCTCACCGGCGCCCGCAGTGTCGCCGGACACCCCACTCGCCGCCGTCGCCACCCTGCTCGCCGCTACCGGGTGCTCCGCTGTCGCGGTGGTCGATCCGGGCGGCGCCGTCGTGGGCCTGGTGACCGAGACCGACGTGGTCCACTACCAGCTGTGTGTTGCCCCGCGCGGTGGCGGCCAGGGCATCACCGCGGGCGAGACCATGACCCGGCACCCCTTGCTTGCTCCCGCCCGGTACGACCTCACGCGGCTGGCCGGGCTGATGCTGGCCGCCGGCGTCGCGGTGGTGCCGATCGTGGACGCGGGCCGGCTGGTCGGTGCCGTCGATCTGCGTGACCTGGCGCGGCTGGCCGCCGCGTCGAACACCCCGACCATCGGCCGCCAGGTGTTCGGCTGACGCCGGGTTGAGTTCATGCCGGGCCGAGTTCGGTCGGGTTCCTCGCCGTCGGCCGGGGGCTGGTTGGACGACCGGTCCGCGGTGGTCGATCCGCCGTCGGCGAACTTCCTGCTCCGCGCACCGGGCTCCCGGCTCGGCGGAGGTTTCCGGTGCGGCGCCACGGGGTAGTCCCGCCGACCCCGAATACCGAGACTCCCCTACTGGAGGTCGATCCGCATGCCACGGCATCGCGCTCCGTCCAGCAAACGCCGGTTGCCGACATTCGCGCTCACCGGCGTCGCGGTGGGCGGTTCGCTGCTTCTGCCTCCGACGGCGTCGGGCAGCCCCGCCGTCGCGTACGCCCGTTCGTCGGCCGACGACCACGGTGACCGCTTTCCCGACGAGAACGAGCGCGACGACCACGACGAGCGCGACGATTACCGGGCCCGAGCAGCCGATCGGGGCGACGATCTGGCCGCGCACCGTCGGGACCGCGAAACTCCGCGCAGCCGGCCGATGACCAGTGGCGAGCGGCAGTATCGGAACGGCTGCCGGCAGGGCTATATCTCCGAGGGCTGCGAGCGCTTCAGCATCGGAGAGCTGGTCAAGCGGGGAATCAACCCGAGTCGGTGAGCGGCGCGCGAGCTCCGCGCAGCTGCGGCACGAACCCGTTGGCCAGCGCGAGCACCGACGTCGGTGGAGTGAGCACGGTCAACAGCCCCGTCGCACGCGGGATCGGGTCGTCCCAGCCGCCGAACGTGAACGCCCAAACCCGGTCCCCGTGTACGAGTCGCGGCCCGTCGAGCAGCACCACCGTCCCGTTCGGCAACCGGTCCGCCGCCCCGGCCCAGGTGCGCCGATCTGCACGCCGGACCAGCCCGCGCCCCGGGCGCAGCCGTTCCGCGTGCAGCCGCCGGTTCAGCTCCCCGGCACCGAGCGGGACGCTGAGCCCGGTGGCCACGCCGTCGCGGTAGGACAGGTAGGCATCCCGGCGGCACTCGCCGCACGGGCGGTGTCCGGCGGCGAGCGCCACCGCGTCGTCGAGGAAGAACAGCGGCGTCCACCGCCCCGGCCGGGCGAGTTCGACCCGGCGACCGCGGAACTCGGTGCGGCAGCTGATCCACAGGTTGCCGCGGTGGTGGCGCACAACCCGCCCGAGGTCGTCGACCAGGCAGCCGCGGTTGCCGGTGAGCAGTCCCCGTGTGGCCACCGCGTGTAGATCTCCCCACGGATCGACCCGATTGCGGCGCGGCATCCACCAAGCATGGGCTCTCCTCTCCCGAGCCGGCGAGGCGGTCTCCGGTCCGGGCGTGGCCCGAGGCTCAGCCTGGATTCAGCGCCCGGACGACATTCCCCGCTACCCGCTATCAACGATCAGCTGGATTCCGCGCCCGCATGGGCTGGTTCGAGGGATGCTTCGCCTGCTGGTGGCGCCGGCGCGGGTCTGAGTGGAGTCAGAGGAGGGCTGGGAATTGGTTGGTGCGGGGTGTCTGGGTGATGTCCAGCCATGTGGGTGGGATGAATTCGGGTAGCCCATTGCGCATTTGGATGGTCCACCCGGATTGGTGGACCATGTTGTGGTGTTGCAGGCATAAGAGTACGAGGTTGTCGAGGTCGGTCGGGCCGCCGTCGACCCAATGGACAATGTGGTGAGCGGAGCACCAGCTCGGGGTTTTCGCACAACCGGGGTGGGCGCAGCCGCCGTCGCGGGCGGCGAGTGCGGCGCGTTGCGCGGGCGACGCTGTTCGGCGGGTGCGGCCCAGGTCCAGCGGTACGCCGTCGCCGCCGAGCACCACCGGGGTGACGCAGGCGTCGCACAGCAGCCGCCGCAGTTGCGCGGCGGAGCTGTATCCGCCGAACTCCAGGGTGGTGCCCCGGGCGCGCTCGGTGAGTCGGTGGTAGTGCAGCACGGCGGTGATGTGGGGGCGTTGGCCGGCTTCGGTGGGCAGGTAGGCGTCGTCGAGGGCGTGC
>JBQTKB010000021.1:0-2793 GCA_052386505.1 Pseudonocardia sp. | reverse complement strand
CGCCACCAACTGCTCGTGACTCGGCGAATCGGGCACGACACGACCCTGCCCGAACCAGCCGAAGGATCAGCAAGACACACCGACGTGATGGTCGCGATCCTGATCACAGCCCAGCTGAATAGCTACGGTTGGTCTGCTCCTGGGGTGTGCTTGATCGGGTTGGTCGTGGCGCTCATCAAGGCCGGTGTCCCGGCGGGTGGCAGGCGGCGGTAGCCGCTGCGGTCATTCCTTCGCCGCGTCGGTTGGGCGGCATGATGGGGTGCGCTGTGTTGGATCGGCGGGGTCAATCAGAAGGAGCGACCACGCCGGGTGGGGGTCATGACCAGCACGACCCGCGCCGATCCGCTACCGGTGCGACTCATGCCGCACACGTGTGGAGTGCGCGTACGTGGTGATCGCGTAGCGCGTAGTAGACGAAGCCGATCTGCTTGCGCGCGGCGGCCACGGCACCGATGTTGCGGCCACGGCGCTCGCCGACGCGGTGGCGCATCGCGCTCACGACGGTGTTGCGGGGCAGGATCTGCACCGATTCCACGGCCGCCCAGCGGACCAGCCGGGAGCCCTGCTTGGTGATCCGGCCGCGGTGGACGTGGGTGTCGGACTCGCGGTGCTTGGGAGTCAGGCCGCACCAGCTGGCGAGCTTGTCCGGTCCGGTGAAGCGGCGCACGTCACCGATCTCGGCGAGGAACACCGCGGCCAGGATCGGTCCGATCCCGGGGATGGTGCGCAGCGCGGGGTAGCCGGGATCGGCGTGCAGACGTACCCGGGCCAGGCCGGCGAACAGCTCGATCTCGAACTCCAGGGCCTCGATCACCCGGCGCAGCGAGTCGAGCCGTGCCCGATACGGCGCCGGAACCTGGGCCCGGTCGAGCAGCCGCTGCCCGGCGCCGCCGAACAGGTCGGTCATCGCCCCCCTGGATGCCGCACTTGGCCAACACCGCGTGAATCTCGGCCTTGCACCGTGACCGCAGGCTGACCAGCTTCGCGCGATGCCGGACGAGCTCGCGCAGCTCCCGAATCTCTGGCGGGGCGATCCACGCCTCGGGAAGCCTGCCCATCCGCAGCAGGTCGGCGAGGTCCTTCGCGTCGCGCTCGTCGTTCTTGACCCGCCGGTACTCGAAGGCCTTCACCCCCAACGGGTGCGCCAAGTGCACCGACGCCCCCAGCTCGGCGAGGGTGTCCGCGGCCCAGTACCAGCCGTAGGTCGCTTCCAACACCACCTCGGGTGCTTCGCCGGCGCGGGCCATGACCTGGCCCAGGTACTCCGGGTCGTTGCTGATCCGGGTGGTCTCGAGTACCTCACCGGTGTCGGTCATCCGAACCAGCACCGACCGCCGGCGGTGCAGATCCATTCCCACGATCTGCCTGCCCTCGTATGCTCCGCTCATTGGGGCCTCCTCGAATCGTTGGCGTGAGCACCCCGAGCATGAGCCGGGAGTCACGAGGAGCGGAGGCCCCGCCCCTTCATCGCATCAGATAGAGTGCCCCCGGCAGGATCCGAACCTGCGCCACCGCCTCCGGAGGGGCGGCTCGTGTCTGCTCACAGCAGCCCGCTGACCAGCGGATACCGGAGTTGATCTCGGTCGCTGCCGGTCACTTGGGTACGTGATGGGTACGGCTGGTTGGTCAGCGGATCGGAAGGTGGCGGACTCGGACGGCGCGGGGGGTGAGGACGACGAACGCACCGGAGTCGAGAGCGGTGGCCACGTTGTTGGTGAGGTTGGCCTCCAGGAGCGCGGCGACGTCTGCGGCTCGGACGATGTTCGGTAGCTGTCGCAGCAGCACCACCGAGGGCTCGGTCGCACCCGTGGTGGCCAGCTCGCGGCCGAAGTCGCCACGGTCGGCGGTGACGAGGATCAGCCCATCAGCGGCGGCGCGGGCGAGCACCTCTCGGTCTGGACTGCTGGCCAGGTCGATGTCGCGCACGTGGACGGCTTCGTGTCCGGCCGCGTGCAGCAGCGGGCAGATCAGAGGGGAGAGGTTCTCGTCGAGCAGGAACCTCACGCGGGCGGCCGCAGAGGGTAGTAGTGCTCGGCCAGCGCCTCGGCCGCGTAGTTCAGCGCCGCTGGAATGTCTTCTGCCTGCAGGTCGGGGTGCTCAGCGAGGATTTCCTCGGTGCTCATCCCTCCGGCGAACATGCGCAGCACGGAGACCACCGGGAATCGCAGGCTGCGGATGCAGGGCTGCCCGTCCATCTTGTCCGGCTCGATGGTGATCCGCTGGTTCGCCATGCGCCCAGGATACGGCCGCGCCGTCGTCGTCGGCGTGAACCTTCTGAGCAACCAGCCTTCGGCCCGTTCCGATGTTGCACCGTGGGTGCGTATGCAGAGAACCGCAACATCAGCTTGGGAACCGTATCCGTGCTCGTGGTCGAGGCCCTGACCTGGTCGTTCGGTGGAGCGTGGTTGACCGCTGATGACCGGGTTGGGCTGTCCCGCATCGCACGCTGATGGGCCTACCTTCCATGACAGGCCCCCTCCGGGAACGCTTCGCTCGCTTGTCCTGCGAGGACTGAGATGAGACCGCGTCCCGGGGGGAAGGCCGTGGAGGCCTGACGCCCACAACGGTGTCGTCCCGTGAGGACTGGTCCATCAGCTCGGTCGCCGCGCCTCCCACCACCCACCGGATGAAGGGAGCGGACACGATGTTGGGAGTAGGGATCGACTGGGCCGAACAGTTCCACCTGGTGGCGCTGGGCAGTCTGGATGACGGGGTGTCCGAGGTTCTGCGGATCGAGCACACCGCGCCCGCCGTAGCCGCGCTGATCGCCCGGTTGGGCCGGCTGGAACCCGA
>JBQTKB010000020.1:0-60826 GCA_052386505.1 Pseudonocardia sp. | reverse complement strand
CCGGCTGGGCAACCGCGGCCCGACGGCCTCCGACGCCGATCTCGCCGTCTCCGCCGCCATGGCCGACGACGCCGACCCCTGGCCGGACGCCGTAGTCGTGCGCACCGACGTCCCGCTCGCCCAGTCGTGCGCGGCCGCCGAGAACGTGTGGCGGCAGTCCGGCACAGCTGCGCGCGGTGGTGACTGATCATCGCGGCTTCGCCTGAGACCAACACCGCCTCGCCGTCGGGTGCCCGAACTTCGAAGCGGTCCGCTCGGGTGTTGCTGGCGAGCCGCCAGCGCACATCCGCCGCGAGCCGTTCGTCGGTGTGCGGTCGAGGATGCGGGCAGGTCTCCTTGGCCGCCGGGTACTTGGTCTGGAACACAGGCGACGAAAGACCCGAATGTCCGTTGCCTTGGACCGCTGCTCGGAACGCGCCCGCCGGCGCAGCATCGAACACGTATCACCGGATCGCTGGAGAGGACGGAAAGCCGATGGTGAACGTGGTGCGCAGAGAGAGCGCTCGACCACTCGACGTGTTCGAGCGTTTTGACCGCATGTTCGACGACTGGCTGCACGCGATGCCCTGGCGGCCAGTGGCCCCGCTCGCCGAGCCCGGGTGGTTACGCCAGCAGACCATCAAGGTCGACCAGTACCGGGACGGCGACACTCTGGTCGTGCGTGCCGAGCTGGCCGGCATCGATCCCGAACGTGACGTCACGCTGACCGTGGCCGACGGCATGCTCAACATCGAGGCCGAGCGTCGGGTTGAGGAGAAGTCCGAGGACAAGGGTTACCTGCGGCACGAGCTGCACTACGGAAAGTTCGTCCGTCGGCTGCAGCTGCCCGAAGCAGTATCCGAGGAGAACGTTGCGGCCAGCTACCGCGATGGCATCCTCGAGATCCGGGTGCTGATACCGGCCGCGCCGCCGGTACCCGAGCCCCGCAAGATCGCCATCGAGAAGGGCTGACCGGAATGCCTGCCGGGGCACCGGAATCGGCCTGCTGCTGGTGCCCCGGTTCTTCGAGGACTGGAGGGTGGATGTGATCGAGCGACTGACCGGCCTGCCGGCCGGCATCGACGGGCTGCGCGCCGAGGGACGGATCACCCGCGGGGACTACCAGCGCGCGGTGGCGCCACTTTTGGACGAGGCGATCCGGGATGACCGAAGGATCCGGGCGCTGATGGAGTTCGACTCGTTCGGCGGAATCACCCCGGCCGGGATGTGGACCGACCTGCGGCTCGGGGTGCGCGCCTTCCGGCACTGGGCCGGGTACGCGCTGCTCACCGACCTGCGCTGGGTCCGGGAGACGACCCGGTTGGCGGCCTTCTTCGTGCCGTTCCCGGTGCGGGTGTTCGACCGCGCCGAGCGGGCCGCCGCAGTCGTCTGGCTGCAGTCGTTGCCGAGGGCTGACCTGCAGCCCGATCTCGACCCCGCATCCGGGGTGGTGGTGGCCGAGGCGGACAGCCCGCTGGGCGCCCCGGACATCGAGGCGTTGGAGTCGGCGGTGGACACCTGGCTGACCCAGCACGCCGAGCTGCGCGGCCTGGTCCTGCACGCCCCCGCGGTTCCCGGCTGGCGCAACGTCACCGGTTTGGCCCGGCATCTGAAGTTCGTTCGGGACCACCACCGCCACATCCGCCGGGTGGCCGTCGCCATCGACGGCCCGGTCGCCGAACTCGCGCCCAAGCTCGCCGGCCGGTTGCTGCACCCGCAGGTGCGACACTTCCGCTACGACGAGTTGGACCGGGCCCACAGCTGGGCCGCCGGCGGCGACTGAGCGCCGGAGCGGACCGGTGAGCACTGTGCCGAATCGCCGACTCCGTGGTCATCGTCGTAGCCGTCGATCCGCGCCGTCGGACGCCATGGATCCATCCTGATTCACCGCTTCCCACGCCGGGCGGTAGTTCGGTCCGATCAGACCGCGCCACACCGAACCACCGCCAGGGCCGAAGGTCCCGCTTTGCGGCCGGACCAGACGAGGTCTCCGGGGCCCGGAGGCCCCTGGCGGCCTGTCCGGCGCGGACGGAGTATCACGATCGACAGCAGTGGCAGGCGGTCCACGGCCGCTCCGGCTCCGGAGGCGCGACCATGACGTCCCAGATCCGCCCCGCAGACCCGCCTCCGCGGCCAGGGGCCACCTCACCGTCCGGCTCTGTGAGTACGGGCCCGGGTATCCGGGCGCCCACCGTCGCTCCGTGGTCTCAGCCTTGGCCGGACGTGCTGCGGGCTCTGGGCACCGAGCCGCAGACCGGCCTCAGCGAGCACCGCGCCGTGACTCGCCTGCACGAGACCGGCCCCAACGACCTGCCGCACGAACCGCCGCGATCGCTGCTCCGCTCGGTGCTCACCCAGCTGCGCGAAACCATGATCCTCGTCCTGCTCGCGGCCGCGGCGCTGACCGCGCTCGTCGGCGACCTCACTGACTTCGCGGTGATCCTGCTCGTCGTCGCACTGAACACGGCTGTCGGTGTGGCGCAGGAACGCCGCGCCGTTGGCGCCGTCGCGGCGCTGCGGGCACTCACCACACCGCACGCGACGGTGCTACGCGACGGCGTGTCGCGGCGCGTCGCCACCGCGGAGATCGTGGTGGGGGACGTCCTGCGGGTCACCGAGGGCGATGTCGTGGGCGCTGACGCACGGTTGCTCACCGCGCATGACCTACAGGTCGACGAGGCCCTGCTCACCGGCGAGTCGCATCCCGCCCGCCGGGACCCGGACGCGGCGTGCGCGCAGTCCGCCCCGATCGGCGACCGGGTGACCATGCTGCACGGCGGCACGCACGTGCTGCACGGCACCGGCACCGCCGTCGTGACGGCCACCGGATCCGCCACCGAGCTGGGCCGCATCGCGGCGTTGTTACGGGAGCGCGCGGCTCCGGACACGCCGCTGCAGCGCCGGCTGGCCGCGCTGGGCCGGCGGTTGTCGCTGGTCGCCGCGCTGGGCTGCGCGCTGGTGGCCGCGCTCGGCCTGGCCCGCGGCGAGCCGTGGGAGCTGATGGTGGTCGCCGCGCTGAGCCTCGCCGTCGCGGCGATCCCCGAGTCGCTGCCCGCGGTAGTGGCTCTGGCGCTGGCTGCGGCCACCAGGAGGATGGCCGAGCGAGGCGCGATAGTCCGCTCGCTACCGGCGGTTGAGGCACTGGGCTCGGTCACCGTGCTTGCCGCGGACAAGACCGGAACCCTCACCGCAGGTGCCACCGCCGCCGTCGCGGTCTGGACCCCCGAAGCCGGCGAAGTGGCACTCGACGAGTCACCTCCAGCGGGCCCCGGGGTTCTCGACGGAGCGCGCGGAGCGCGCGCGTTGTTGGAGGCCGCCGCATTGTGCGCCGACGCCGAGCCGGGCACCGGAGGCACGGAGGGTGCAATCGTCACCGCCGCTGCGGTCGCCGGTGTCGACGTGGCCGCGCTGCGCCGGCGCGCCCCGCGCACCGGCGTCGTGCCCTTCGACTCGGTCCGCCGGTCGATGACGACGCGGCACGACGGTCTGGAGATCGTCAAGGGCGCCCCGGAGGTCGTGCTCGCCGACGTGGACTCCGCCGCCGGGACGCTCGTACAGGACTGGGCCGCGCGCGGGCGCCGCGTGCTCGCGGTGGCCGCCGGCGCGCCCGGAGACGCCCAGCTTCTCGGGCTCATCGCCCTGGCCGATCCGGTACGCCCGGACGCCCGCTCCGCCGTGCAAGCCGCCCGCGCCGCCGGTATCCGGATCGTGATGATCACCGGCGACCACGCCGGAACCGCCGACGCGATCGCCCGCGAGACCGGGGTGCGCTCCCCCGACGACCCGCCCGACGACCCCGAGCGCAACCTGCGCGCCGTGTACGCACGTACCGATCCGGCCGGCAAGCTCGACATCGTCGCCGCCTGGCAGCGCGCTGGGCACCTGGTCGCAATGACCGGCGACGGGGTCAACGACGCCCCGGCGCTGCGCGCCGCCGACGTCGGCGTCGCGATGGGCCGCCGCGGCACCGAGGTGGCCAAGGAGGCCGCCGACATCGTGCTCACCGACGACAGCCTCGCCACTGTCGTCGCCGCGGTCGCCGAGGGTCGCCGGGTCGCCGACAACGTGCGCCGGTTCGTTCGATACGGGCTGTCCGGTGGGCTGGCCGAACTGCTGGTCATGCTCTCGGGACCGTTCCTCGGGCTGCCGCTGCCGCTGCTGCCCGGCCAGATCCTCTGGGTCAACCTCGTCACGCACGGCCTGCCCGGCGTCGCGATCGGGTCGGAGATCGCCGAGCCCGACGTCCTGCGCCGCCCACCGCGACCGCCCCGGGAAGGCATCCTCACCCGCCGCACCGTCGCCGAGATCATCACCCTGGCCGTAGTGCTCACCGCGAGCTGCCTCGGACTCGCGTTGTGGGCCGCCAGCGAGGGCAGACCTTGGCAGACGCTGCTGTTCGCGACGCTGGCCCTGACCCAGCTCGGCGTCGCGCTGACCACCCGCTCGGACCGCACCCCGTTCTGGCGGATGTCACCACGCGGCAACCCGTTCCTCTACGCCGCCGTGGCCGCCAGCGCCGCCGCCACCCTGGCCGCGATCTACCTGCCAGGCCTGTCAGACCTGCTGCATACCCAGCCGCTCACGCCGCTCGAGCTGGCCCTCGCGGTGGCAGTCGCGGCAGTACCGGCCGTCGGGATCGAGCTCGCCGAACTCGCCGCCGCGCGCCGCCACGTCGCGGCCGATGCCCGTCCCAGGCGGTGATCCGGACGGACGCCAGGCCGAAGGTCCCCCCGAGGTCCTACCACCTGACTGGCGGATCGCGCCCAACGACCCGAGTCCCAGTGCGCCGCCGCGGCGCACCATCGACGCCGGAACCAGACGACAGGGAGGACCGCATGCGGACCCGGGTGGGCATCAACGGCATGGGCCGAGTCGGGCGCGGGGTGCTGCGCGCGCTGGACGCGCACCCGGGTCGGGCGTTCGAGGTGGTGGCGGTCAACGACCTGGCCCCGCTGGAGACCGTGGCGCACCTGCTGCGGCACGACTCCACGTTCGGCCGCTGGCCGGGCCGGATCGAGACCGGGCGGGGGTTTCTGTCGCTGGACGGCGTGCCGATCCGAGCGTTGACCGAGGCCGAGCCGCGGCAGCTGCCGTGGGCCGACCTGGGCGTGGACATCGTGGTCGAGTCCACCGGCCGGTTCCGCGAGCGGGACCAGGCGGGCGCGCACCTGGTCGCCGGCGCCCGCAAGGTGGTGCTCACCGCGCCCGGCCGGGACGCGGACGCCACGGTGGTGATGGGCATCAACGAGGACGAGTACGAGCCTCGAGTGCACGACGTTGTCTCCAACGCCTCGTGCACCACGAACTGCCTGGCGCCGATGATCACCGTGTTGCACCGCGGATTCGGCATCCGCCGGGGTCTGATGACCACGGTGCACGGCTACACCGCCGACCAGAACCTGCTCGACGCGCCCCACCGCGACCCCCGGCGGGCTCGCGCTGCCGCGGTGAACGTCATCCCGACCAGCACCGGGGCGGCACGAGCGGTCACCGCGGTGCTGCCGGAGCTGGCCGGCCGCCTGGACGGGCTGGCGCTGCGGGTACCGGTGGCCGACGTATCGCTGACCGACCTTACGGTGCAGCTGAACGAGGTCGTCACCCCGGCCCAGGTGAACCGAGCCTTCGCCGAGGCCGCCGGCGGTTACCTGAAGTCGGTGCTGCGTTACAGCACCGAGCCACTGGTCTCCACCGACCTCATCGGCGACCCGGCGTCGTGTGTGTTCGACGCCGGCTTGACCGTCACCACCGGCACGATGGTCAAGGTGTTCGGCTGGTACGACAACGAGTCCGGCTACGCCCACCGCACTGTCGAGCTGGTCGATCTGGTGGCCCGCACGCTGCCGGACGGGGACCAGCCATGATCCTGGAGACCGTGCAGGAGCGGTCGGTGCTGACCGCACTCACCTTGGCCAACCGGGCCCCCTCGGTGCACAACAGCCAACCCTGGCGGTGGCGGTTCGGCCGCGGTTCCCTGCACCTGTACGCCGACCTGCGCCGTTGGCTGCCGGCCACCGATCCTGACGGCCGCGACGTGCTGCTCAGCTGCGGCGCCGTACTGCACCACGTCACCGTGGCGCTGGCCGCCACCGAGATCCGAGCCACGGTGCACCGGCTGCCCAATCCGGACGAACCGGACCACCTCGCGGCCGTGGAGCTGACCCCGGGCACCTGCACCGCGACCGAGCTGGCTCTGGCCGGGGCGATCAGCCGTCGACGCACCGACCGCCGCCGATTCGACAACTGGCCGGTGCCGGTCGAGCACCTGCGGTTGTGCACTGCCGCCGCCGGACACGGAGCGGTGCTGCGCGCCATCACCGAGGCTGGTCAGCGCACCATGCTGGCCGCCGCGATCGACTACGCGGCGGCCGAGCAGGACGCCGACGACCGCTACGCCGGGGAGATCGCCGTCTGGAGCGGCCGGTACGTCGCGCCGGACGGGGTACCGGCGGCCAACGTGCCCCGGGCGGGCGACGACGCCGCCACGCTGCCCATGCGTCGCTGGGCCGAAGGACGGCTGGCGCAGCCGCCGACTCCGGAAGACGGAGCGGTGATCATGGCGCTGGGCACCTCCTCGGACGACCGGCTCTCCCAGCTCCGGGCCGGAGAGGCAGCCAGCGCGGTGCTGCTGCGGGCCACCGAGCTCGGCCTCGGCAGCAGCGTGCTCAGCCAGCCGCTGGAGGTTCCGGCGACCCGCCGCCTGGTCCGTGACCAGGTGCTCGGCGGCACGCTCAGCCCGCAACTGGTGCTGCGGATCGGGTGGCCGCCGGCCGGCGAGCCGGAGATCCCGGCCAGCCCGCGCCGGCCGGTGACCGACACCGTCGAGCGCCTGCCGCGGTGAGGACGCCGTGTCGTTACTGACCGAGCGGGAGGCGGCTCGGATCGCGTTCCGGGCGCTGCGGGCCAACCGGCTGCGGACCGCGCTGACCATGCTCGGCATCGTCATCGGCATCGCGGCGGTGATCATCGGAGTGGCGTTGGGCAACGGCGTGCAGGCGTTCTTCGACGACGTGGTGGGCCCGTTGAGCACCCAGATCACTGTGCGCCCGGTGACCAACGTGGCCGGCGGCCGTCCGGTCCGCCCGCTGACCGACGCCGATGCGACCGCGCTGGCCGATCCGGCCCGAGCACCGGATATCGTCCGCGTCACCCCGATGGTGACCGGCAGCGCGGTGGCCCGGACCGGCACCCGGCAGCGCCGCATCAGTGTGTTGGGCACGACGTCCGACTACTTCCGGGTAACCGACCGCAAGCTCGTCGCCGGCCGCTTCTTCGAGGGCTCCGACACCGAGCGGGTTGCGTTGCTCGGGCCGGTGCCGGCCACGGAGCTGTTCGGCGGCGACGGATCCGGTGCCGTCGGGTCGGCGGTCCGGCTGGGCCGCCAGAGCTTCACCGTGCTCGGCGTGCTGACCGCCAACAGCCAGCAGGACGACGTGGCCGTCGTACCGCTGGAGGAGGCCCGGGCGCACCTGTTCGGCGACCGGGGCGTCCTGGACCAGGTGGTGGTGCAGGCGGTCGACGTGGGGCGGGTGGACGCGGCGGAGGCGGAACTGATCGAGGTGCTGGACTCCCGGCACCGGATCCGCGAGGCCGGGCAGCGGGACTTCGAGACGATCTCCCTGCGCAGTCTGATCGAGCAGCGCGAGCAGTTCCTGGCCGCCCTGCGCGGGTTCATCGGCGTGGTCGCCGCAATCTCCCTACTGGTCGGCGGCATCGGAGTAGCCAACATCATGCTGGTCGCGGTTACCGAGAGAACCCGTGAGATCGGGCTGCGCCGGGCGGTGGGCGCCACCCGGGCCGCGATCATGCAGCAGTTCCTCACCGAGTCCAGCGTGCTCGCGGTGGCCGGCGGCACGGTCGGAGTGTTGCTCGGGGTGGGGCTGTGCTGGCTGGCCGAGGTGACCTTCCCCCGATACGTGGCGAACTTCCCGCCGCCGGTGGTGTCCCCGGGCTCGGTGCTGTTGGCTTTCCTGATCAGCGCGATGGTCGGGTTCGTCGCCGGCGGTTTCCCCGCGGCCAAGGCGGCCCGGATGCGCCCGATCGAGGCACTGCGTCACGAGTAAGGGACTTTCCCGGGTCCGGTGCGGCTCACACCGCGTCCGTTGCCGGCTTGAACCGCGCCGGCCGGTCCGGGGGCGGTCACGAGGACGAGCCGCCGCCGGTCACCGAAGGCAGCACCGGCAGCGCGGCCGCGATCTCGTCGGCCCAACGGTCCACGTCGGCCCAGTCCCGGTGGTCGCCGAACCGCCCGCCCATCAGCCGGTAGAGCACTCGGCCCAGCCCGGAAGTGTGCGCCGGGCGGAACACCCCGGTGAACCGCCGATGCCGGGCCGCGTCGAGCGCAGGTAGCGCCGCCACCGCGTCGGGCACCGGCTGCCGGGCCCGGAAGACCCGGGTGACCCGAGGCCCGAGGGCGCTGTTGGAGTCGCCGACCATGCCCACGCTGAACGGCCAGACCGGACGAGCCGAGGCCGCCGCGCGGCGCGCCAGCCCGTCGGCCACCGGAAGCCACTGCCCGTTGTGGATCGCACTGCCCAGCACCACCGCGTCCCATCGCGCGAGCCCGGCCACCGCATCGGCGTCGGACGCTTCGGCCACCTCTGCCCGCAGACCGGCGCGGCACAGCCGGCCCGCGATCCGACCCGCGATCTCCCGGGTGCTGCCGTGGGCGCCGGCGTGACAAACCAGTACCTGGATCGCCGGCCCGCTCATGACAGCGCGACCGACCGGACGGCGGGCTCGTGGCCCTCCCCGGGGGCCGGACCGGGACGGCGCAGGTGCGCGTCCGGCGGCGGGTACACCAGGGACAGGTGCTCATCCTCGAGCCAGCGCACCCGGTAGGGCGGGGTACCGTCCGGGTGCAGCAGCTGCACGATCTGGCCGCGCCGGTCGTGCGCGCCGTGCGGTCCGGGCACGATCAACCAGTCTCCGATTCGTGCGCGCATGGTCGTCCTCCCGTGGTGGCGCTCGTCTGCCTCGAGCTCGACGGTGCCAGCACCAAGAGGGCACCGGAAGCGGCGCTCCGGCCCGAGCCGGATGGCGGAAAGACTCCGGTGGAACAGGGCCGAACGGCACCGGTGGATCCCGTCCCCGAGACCCTGCCGCCGCCCGGGACGGCCGGGCAGGCTGGACTGTGGCGCCACGCGTTCGGCATCGGCGGCGCGGGAGGAAGGAACCGGGATGATCGACAACGCGACTGACCACGAACTGCGCACCCTGTCGAACATGGAGTGCTACCAGCTGCTGGCTACCCAGCGGATCGGGCGGCTCGGGGTGTTCGCCGAGCACTACCCGCTGATCTTCCCGGTGAACTTCGCCCTGGACGGCCGGGTCATCGTGCTGCGGGTCAGCGAAGGCACCAAGTTCCTGGCCGCCAACCACGCCAACGTCACCTTCGAGACCGACCAGATCGACCAGACGGCACGCACCGGGTGGAGCGTGCTGGTCCGCGGGCTGGCCGAGGAGGTGACCGAACGCCACCGTGACGACCTGATCGAGCGCACCCACAGCGCCGGGGTGCAGCCGTGGGCCCCGGTGGAGCACGGACACTGGATGCGGCTGATCCCGCACGCGATCAGCGGTCGGCGAATCGTGCCGGGCGTGCTGCCGCCCGCCTTCGAGGACGCCGGCTACCTGTGATCGCGGGCCGGAACCGGCCGACGATCACGCCGACGGCAGGCTGAGCAGGAAGCGTGAGGAGGTGCACTCGATGTTCGAGATGTTCGGTGACGTCCTGCGGGTGGCGGCTCGGTGCTCCGGGCTGCTCGACGAGTGCGACACCTCCGCGTTCCAGGCCTCCCTAGCGCCGTTGATGGCGGGCGGGTGGGCCGGCTGGCTCCCACCCCGGCCGCGCGGCTCGGGTGGCCGGCCCCCCGTCGCGGGAGCGGTAGACGATGTAGGGCCGGAACAGGTACCCCAGTGGCGCGGTGAAGGCGTGCACCAGCCGGGTGAACGGCCAGATCGCGAACAACGCCATGCCGATCAGCGTGTGCACCTTGAAGCCGAGGTCGGACTCGCTCATGGCGGCCACGTCTGGGCGTAGCAGGAACAGGGAGCGGAACCACGGGGAGACCGTCTCCCGGTACGGGTGCTGTTCGCCGAGCACCCCGGTGCCCAGCAGGGTGGTGGCCAGCCCGGCCACGATCGCCGCCACCAGCACCACGTACATCAGCTTGTCGTTGCGTGTGGTGGCCATGAACACCGGGCCGGTCGTACGTCGCCGGTAGACCAGGATGCCGACGCCGACCAGCGTGCAGAACCCGGCGATCGCACCCAACACCAGCGCCTGCACGTGGTAAGCCTGCTCGCTCATCCCGACCGCCGCGGTCCAGGACGCCGGGATGAGCAGCCCGATCACGTGCCCGATGATCACCAGGAGCAGCCCGAAGTGGAACAGCGGGCTGCCCAGCCGGAGCAGCCGCGACTCATAGAGCTGCGAGGACCGCGTCGTCCAGCCGAACTTGTCGTAGCGGTATCGCCAGATGGTGCCGCCGACCAGCACGGCGACCATGACGTAGGGCGCCACTGCCCACAGCAGCACGTCGAGGGCGGTCATCGTGGTCCTCCGGCGGGTATGGCACCGAACGGTGCGAGATCGAGTCCGACCTGCTCGCGGGGTGGGCCGCCGCGCGCAAGGGCCTTGGCCGCGGCGACGTCGGCGGGCGAGGGACCCGGCAGCAGGGCACAGACCGCCTCGACGGGGGCGGCGTACGGGGTAGCGGCGTCCAGCAGCGCCAAGCGCAACAGCTCGATGCCGGGTCGGTTCTCCTGCAGCAGCGCGAGCCCCTGCGCGAGATCGACGGTGGCGGCGAACTCGAGGACGGCGGGCAGGAAGTCCGGCAGCTCCGAGTCCTGGAACTCGACTCCGGACTCGCGGTACCGGGCCTTCAGCGAGGCCAGCGAGGCGCCCCGGCGACGGGTCTCGCCGTCGCTCCACCACGTCAGGTAAAGACAGCACCGACGGCGGGTGTCGAACACCTCGACGTAGTGCCGCGCCGTCCGCCCCGGTTCGGTCGCCGCGACGGCGTCGAGGAAGTGATCCAGCCGCCGGCGGGGCTGTCCGGGAGGCAGCCCGGCAACGGCCTCGCGCACCACCGGCATGAGCGTCAGCAGGGCGTCGTCGGGATAGCGGAGGCACACCGAGGCCGCCTGCAGCACCACGGCCTGGTCCCGCGCCAGCGCGTTCATCGCGCGCCGCCGCGCGGGGGGAAGAGCCCGGCCGGGCGGCCCTTGCCGTCCCAGTTGAGCAGATTCACCCGTGCTCCGCGTCGCCCGGTGTCGGTGACGTCCTCGCTGGTCTGGCGGTCGCGCAAGGCGTGAAAGGTCTCCACCGACACCGGCACGGGACGCCCGGATCCTTCCCCGAACGGGCCGCTGCCGGTCATCCCGGGACCGCCCTCGACGTCGAGGCTGCAACCCAGCTCCTCGAGCTGGTGGGCCTGCCCTTCGTAGGCGGTGGGGATGACGTAGCGCTGCTCGTACTTGGCGATGCCCAGCAGCCGGTACATCTCCACCAACTCACCGCCGGTCATCCCGACGGCCCCGGCGATCGATTCGTCGAGCGGCCGGTCCAGCGACACGTCCCGCAGGTAGGACCGCATCGCGGCCAGCTTCCGCAGCACCGCCCGCACCGGCTCCACGTCGCCCGCGGTGAACAGCTCGGCCAGGTAGCCGATCGGGATGCGCAGCGCGTCGATCGCCCCGAACAGGTTGCCGGCGTTCTCCCCGTCGTGCCCGGTCTCGCCGAGCCGGTCCACCACCGGCGAGAGCGGCGGGATGTACCAGACCATCGGCATCGTGCGGAACTCCGGATGCAGCGGCAGTGCCACCCGGTAGTCCTTGGCCAGCTTGTACACCGGCGAGCGGCGGGCCGCGTCGAGCCAGTCCTCGGAGATGCCGTCGAGGCGGGCCTGGTCGATCACCGCCGGGTCGTGCGGGTCGAGCAGCAGATCCAGCTGTGCCTGGTAGAGGTCGCGCTCGTCCTCGACCGACGCGGCCGCGGTGACCCGGTCGGCGTCGTAGAGGAACAGCCCGATGTAGCGCAGCCGGCCCACGCAGGTCTCGCTGCACACGGTAGGCAGCCCGACCTCCACCCGCGGGTAGCAGAACGTGCACTTCTCGGCCTTGCCGGTGCGGTGGTTGAAGTACACCTTCTTGTACGGACAGCCGGTGACGCACATCCGCCAGCCGCGGCACTGGTCCTGGTCGACCAGCACGATGCCGTCCTCGGCGCGCTTGTACATCGCCCCCGACGGGCACGACGCCACGCACGAGGGGTTGAGGCAGTGCTCGCAGATGCGCGGCAGGAAGAACATGAAGGCCTGCTCGTAGGAGAACTTCACAGCGTCCTCGGACTCGCGGCGCAGCCGTTCGACCATCGGGTCGCGCGGTCCGTGCTCCGGCGCGCCACCCAGGTCGTCGTCCCAGTTGGCGCTCCACTCGACGGCCATCGGCTCGCCGCTGAGCAGTGACTTCGGCTGCGCGACGGGGAAGTCGTCGCCCAGCGGAGCGTCGGTGAGCGTCTCGTAGTCGTAGGTCCACGGCTCGTAGTAGTCGCGGATGTTGGGCAGCACCGGGTTCGCGAAGATCGACATCAGCTTTCGGAGCCGCCCGCCGGCCTTGAGGGTGAGCCGGCCGCGGCGATTGCGGACCCAGCCGCCCCGCCACTGCTGCTGATCCTCGTAACGACGCGGGTAGCCCTGGCCGGGGCGCGTCTCGACGTTGTTGAACCAGACGTACTCCACTCCCCCGCGATTGGTCCATGCCTGTTTGCACGTCACCGAGCACGTGTGGCAACCGATGCACTTGTCGAGGTTCATCACCATGCCCAGCTGGGCCATCACCTTCATCTGCGCACTCCGCAAGCGTCGCTCGGCTGCATCAGTACTCCACTGTCTGGCTGGCCCGGCGCCGGATCACGGTGACCTCGTCGCGCTGGTTGCCGGTCGGGCCGAGGTAGTTGAAGGCGAATGACAGCTGGGCGTAGCCGCCGATGAGATGGGTCGGCTTGACCAGGATCCGGGTCAGCGAGTTGTGGATGCCGCCGCGGCGCCCGGTCGCCTCCGACTTCGGCACGTTCACCACCCGCTCCTGGGCGTGGTACACGAACACCGTGCCCGGCGGCATCCGGTGGGTGACGATCGCGCGCAGCACCATCACGCCGTTGCGGTTGACCGCCTCGACCCAGTCGTTGTCCCGCACGCCGATCGACGTGGCGTCCGGCTCGCTCATCCACACCACCGGGCCGCCCCGGGAGAGCGAGAGCATGAACAGGTTGTCCTGGTACTCCGAGTGGATCGACCATTTCGAGTGCGGCGTCAGGTACCGCACCGTCACCGAGGCGCCGTCCCGTTCCCCGATCTCCGGCTCACCGAACAGGCGCGTCATGTCCAGCGGCGCCCGGTAGATGGGCAGGGTCTCCCCGAACTCGTGCATCCAGTCGTGGTCGAGCAGGAAGTGCATCCGCCCGGTGAGGGTGTGCCAGGGTTTGCGTCGTTCCACGTTGACGGTGAACGGCGCGTAGCGGCGCCCGCCGGTCTCGCTGCCCGACCATTCCGGGCTGGTGATCACCGGAACGGGCCGGGCCTGGGTGTCGGCGAAGGTGATCCGCCTCTCCTCGCTGCCCTCGGCAAGATCGGCCAGCTGCGTGCCGGTGCGCCGTTCCAGCTGCCGGAAGCCCTGCACCGCCAGCCGCCCGTTGGTGGTCGCCGAGAACGCCAGGATCGCCTCGGCCATCTTCGCGTCGGTGTCGATCGCCGGGCGGCCGTCCCCCGCGCCGCCCAGCATCACCCCGTTCTTCGCCGCAAGGTAGGTGACCTCCTCGTCCGGGCGGTAGGTGACGGCCTTCGTGGTCATCCCGAGTCGGTCGACCAGCGGGCCGATCGCGGCCATCTTGTCCGCGACCGCCGGGTAGTCTCGCTCGACGGCCACGAAGTTCGGCATGGTGCGCCCGGGCACGGCGTCGACCTCGCCCGCACGCCAGTCCAGGACCCGCCCCCCGGGCTGCGCGGTCTCGCCGGGGGTGTCGTGCTGCAGCGGGACCGCCACGACGTCGCGGCGCACGCCGAGGTGGGTGCGGGCGAGTTCGGAGAAGCGCCGGGCGATCGCGTGGAAGGCGTCGAAGTCGGTACGGGACTCGAACGGCGGGTCGATCGCCGGGGTGAACGCGTGCACGAACGGGTGCATGTCGGTGGTGTTGAGGTCGTGCTTCTCGTACCAGGTCGCGGCCGGGAGCACGATGTCGGACAGCAGTGTGGAGCTGGTCATCCGGAAGTCCAGCGAGAGCAGCAGGTCGAGCTTGCCCCGCGGCGGCTCCCCGTCGCGCCAGACGACGTCACGCGGTCGCCGCTCGGTCGGTGTCTGCTCAGCGCGCAGGTTGTCGTGCGTGCCGAGCAGGTGGCGCAGGAAATACTCGTCGCCCTTGGCCGAGGAGCCCAGCAGGTTCGCCCGCCACAGGGTCAGACAGCGTGGCCAGTTCTCCGGCGCGTCCGGGTCCTCCACCGCGAAGCGCAACGTTGCGTCCCGCAGCCGACCGGCCACGCCGGCGGCGACGTCACCGTCGCCGATCTCGTCGGCGAGATCGAGGGGGTTGCGGTCGAACTGCGGGTAGGAGGGCATCCAGCCCAGCCGCGTCGAGAGCGCGATGGTGTCCATCGTGTGCATCCCGGCCAGCCGGCCCTTCGCCAGCGGCGAGGTCAGCGCGTCGGCGCGGTAGCCGTCGTAGCGCCACTGATCGGTGTGGGTGTACCAGAACGCGGTGCCGATCATCTGGCGTGGCGGGCGCTGCCAGTCCGTCGCCATCGCCATCGTGGCCCAGCCGGTGACCGGCCGGCACTTCTCCTGCCCCACGTAGTGCGCCCAGCCGCCGCCGTTGCGGCCCATCGAGCCGGTGAGCATCAGCAGCGCGAGCACCGCGCGGTAGGTGGCGTCGCCATGGAACCACTGGCAGATCCCCGCGCCCATAATGATCATGGTGCGGCCCTCGGACTCTTCCGCGTTGGCCGCCATCTCCCGGGCGATCCGGGTCACCTGCCCAGCGGGCACCGACGTGATCGGCTCCTGCCAGGCGGGTGTGTAGGGCTCGGTGGCATCGTCGTAGCCGCCCGGCCACACCCCCGGCAGCCCCTCGCGGTACACCCCGTACTGGGCGAGCATCAGGTCGAACACCGTGGTCACCAACCGCCCGGCCACCCGGGAAACCGGCACTCCGCGACGCAGCACCCCACCGGTGCCGTCGAGCGCGTCGAAGCGCGGCAGGAGCACCTCCGTCGCCCGGTCCCCGAGCAGGGTGAGCCGCGGCGCCACCCCGCCGAGGTCGAGGTTCCACCGGCCCACTCCGGCGTCGGTGTAGCGGTGCCCCATCGACCCGTTCGGCACGACCGGCTCCCCGGTGCGGCCGTCGATCAGCACCGTGCGCCACGCCGCGCCCTCGCTCTGGTCGCCCAGGTCGGCGGCGGTGAGGAACTTGCCGGGCACGTGGGCGCCGTCGCGCTCCTCGAGGGTCACCAGGAACGGCAGGTCGGTGTGGCGCTGGACGTAGTCCACGAAGAACGGCACCCGCCGCTCGACGAAGAACTCCCTGAGCATCACGTGGCCCATGGCCATCGCCAGCGCGCCGTCGGTGCCGGGCTGGGCGGGCAGCCAGGTGTCGGCGAACTTGGTGTTGTCGGCGTAGTCCGGGGAGACCACCACGACCTTCTGCCCCTTGTAGCGCGCCTCGGCCATCCAGTGCGCGTCGGGCGTGCGGGTGACCGGCACGTTGGAGCCCCACATCAACAGGTAGGTGGCGTTCCACCAGTCCCCCGACTCCGGCACGTCGGTCTGGTCACCGAACACCTGCGGCGAGGCCACCGGCAGGTCGGCGTACCAGTCGTAGAACGACGTCATCGCGCCACCGACCAACTCGATGAACCGCGATCCCGCGGCGTGGCTGACCATCGACATCGCCGGGATCGGGGAGAACCCCGCGATCCGGTCCGGCCCGTAGGCCTTGATCGTGTGCACGTGCGCGGCGGCGACGATCTCGACGGCCTCGTCCCAGCTCACCCGCACGTGCCCGCCCTTGCCGCGCGCGGACTGGTAGCGCCGGCGCTTCTCCGGGTCGCCCGTGACCTCGGCCCACGCGGCGACCGGGTCGCCGAGGCGAGCCTTCGCCTCCCGGTAGGACTCCACCAGCACGCCGCGGGCATAGGGGTAGCGCACCCGCGTGGGCGAGTAGGTGTACCACGAGAACGCCGCCCCGCGCGGGCAGCCGCGCGGCTCGTACTCCGGGGAGTCCGGGCCGACCGAGGGATAATCGGTCTGCTGGCTCTCCCAGGTGATGATCCCGTCCTTGACGTAGACCTTCCACGAGCACGACCCCGTGCAGTTCACCCCGTGCGTGGAGCGCACCACCTTGTCGTGGCTCCAGCGATCGCGGTAGAACGCGTCACCCTCGCGCCCGCCGTGGCGATACACCGCCCGCAGGTCCGGCGAGCTCTCCCGGCGGGTGAAGAACCGCCCGGTGCGCAACAGCGCGTCGGCGGCCGGGCCGTCGGTGCCACTCCCCGAAGCACCAGCGTCGCCACCGCGCCCGGCATGCACAGTCATCCCTCGTCCTCCCGACCCGTGATCACCGCGTCCACGGTCACACCCGAGATGCCCGGAAGATCAGGGCCGAAGGTCCCGCGATCAGGGCCGGCCGCCCCCTGGAAGCCGCCCGTCCCCCGGCGGACCCTCGGAGTCGAAGCTGCCAGAGCCGGAGTCGACCCGCCATCGCTGGCGGTACGACGTTCGAGGGAGATGTTCCGATGACCAGTGCCACTTCCCGCCACCGTGCACCCGGGAGTATGGCAACGGCCGCCGAGCCACGACCCACGGTGATGCTGGGCCTGGCCACCGCCGGGTTCGCCATCACGTTCTGGGCCTGGGCGCTGCTGTCCCCGCTGGGCCCGGGGCTGCGCACCCAGCTCGAACTCACCGTGTTCCAGCAGGCGCTGCTGGTCGCCGTCCCGGTGTTCGTGGGCTCGCTGGGGCGGATCCCGGTGGGCGCGCTGACCGACCGGTTCGGTGCCCGCCGGATGTTCCCCGCGCTGGCCGCGCTGACCGTGCTCCCGGTGCTCTACCTCGGGCACGGCGCCCACTCGCTGACCGGCTATCTGGTCGGCGGACTCTTCCTCGGTCTCGGCGGAACCACGTTCGCGGTCGGGGTCCCGTTCGTGAACGCCTGGTACCCGCCGGCGCGGCGCGGGCTGGCGCTGGGCATCTTCGGCGCAGGGATGGGCGGCACCGCGGTCTCGGCGTTCAGCACCGTGCAGCTGGCCAACGCCTTCGGGCCGTCCTTCCCGTTCGACCTGGTGGCCGGCATGCTGATCGCATACGCGCTGCTGGCCGCCCTGCTGCTGCGCGACCGCCCGGACCGTCAGGTCGCCACCGGCGGCACCCTGGCCCGGCTCGGTAGCGCGCTACGCATGCGGGTGACCTGGCAGCTGTCGTTCCTGTACGCGGTGGCCTTCGGCGGGTTCGTGGCATTCAGCGTGTACCTGCCGACGTACCTGGTCACCGCGTTCGGGCTGGACCGCGCCGACGCCGCGTTGCGCACCGCCGGGTTCGTGGTGCTCGCCGTGGTGATGCGCCCGGTCGGGGGCTGGCTGTCCGACCGTATCGGTCCGGTGCGGGTGCTGCTCGCGGTGTACGCGGCGGCCACCGGGCTCGCCGTGCTGGCCGCGTTCGAGCTGCCGCTGATCCCCGGCGGCACGATCGCCTTCCTCGGGCTCGCCGCCGCGCTGGGTACCGGTACCGGAGCGGTGTTCGCGCTGGTCGCCAAGCTGGTCCCGGCCGAGCGGGTGGGCACGGTGACCGGCGTGGTCGGCGCCGCGGGAGGCCTGGGCGGCTTCATCCCACCGCTGGTGATGGGAGCGGTGTACGGCGTGCTCGGCGCCTACCCGGTCGGGTTCCTGCTGCTCGCGGCTACCGCGTTGGCCGCCGGGTTCGCCACCCGCTTCGGGTTCGGCCGGACCGGTTGAGCGGGCGGGTGTGGCCTCGTCCCGGGCTTCCGTCCAGCCGAGTGAAGGCCGCATTCCCGCGACACACGCCCACCATCGAGTGTCGGCGAGCTCGCGTGGTCACCGGGCCCGCCGCTCACCCAGCATGGGTCTCGTACATCCGCAGCGCGACCAGCAGCCCGGACGCGGCGGTCACCGCGGCGACGACCCACACCGCGGTCGCCACGTCGAAGGCGTCCGCGAGCAGCCCGGCGGCCAGTGCGCCGGCGGCGAAACCACCGTCTCGCCACAGCCGGTAAACCCCGACCGAGCGGGCCCGCCAGGTGGGGTGGGCCACGTCGCCGACCACCGCCAGCAGGGTCGGATACACCATGGCGGTGCCGGCGCCGAGGAGAACCGCCGCGACGGCCCAGGTACCGAACGAGCCGCCCACGGCGACGAGTCCGAGCGCGACGGCCTGCGTCAACATGCCGGCGACGATCAACGGTTTGCGCCCTGCCCGGTCCGACCACGCGCCGGTGACCAGCTGGCCGAGCCCCCACACGGCGGGGTAGAGCGCGGCGAGCACGCCGATCTGGGTCAGCGAGAGCCCGGCAGCGGCGAACAGTACCGGGAACAGCCCCCAGGCCAGGCCGTCGTTCAGATTGTTGACCATCCCGGCCTGGCTGGCCGAGGACAGCGCGGGCTCGCGGAAACTGGTCTGGGCGAACACCTGCCGCTCGGTGAGCTCGCCGTGCAGGTGGTCATGACGGCCATCGGCGCGGGAGGTGTGCGTGCCGGCTTCCAGGCGGGCGTACTCGCGGGTCTCGCGCACCGCCAGGGTGGACAGGCCGAGTCCGAGGGCGGCGAAGGCGATACCGAGGTAGAACGGCTCGGGACGCAGCCCGTAGCCGGCGGCCAGGTAGCCGGTGGCCAGCGCGGTGGCGGCGACCGCGAGGTAGCCGGCGGCCTCGTTGAGGCCCATGGCCAACCCGCGACGCCGCGGCCCGACAAGGTCGATCTTCATGATGACGGTGGTGGACCAGGTCAGGCCCTGGCTGATGCCGAGCAGCACGTTGGCCGCGACGACCCATCCCCACGACGGTGCCCAGATGAGCATCAGGGGTACCGGCAGGGCGATCAGCCAACCGGCGACCAGCACGGGCTTGCGGCCATAGCGGTCCGCCAACCTGCCGGCGGCGTAGTTGGTGGCTGCCTTGGTGGCACCGAAGGCGAGGATGAAGGTCAGCGCGCTGGTGTGGGCGGTGAGCCCGAACTCGCGCTCGGCGAGCAGGGGCAGCACCGTGCGCTCCTGGCCGAGCATTCCGCCGACCAGCGCGTTGACCGCGACGAGCAGAGCGAACTGGGCGAGGTTGGCCCGCAGGCCCAGCCGTATCGTGCCCGTCGCGAAGTCGGCGCCGCTCATGACTCGTCCGCCATCGCGACCTCCTCAAGTAGATGCTTGACATTCCTCCACACCTGGAGACTTGTCAAGAGGTCGCTTGAATAAGATACTGAGCGAATGGGAGACCGCCCGGCCAAGGACGCGCTCTTCGCGGCGTTCGCTGACGTCGCCGCGGCGATGGGCTCGGGGCGCCGAGCCGAGATCGTCGACGTCCTCGCGCAGGGCGAGCGCTCCGTGGACGACATCGCCGCACAGATCGGGCAGAGCGTCGCCAACACCTCCCACCACCTGCGGACCCTGGCGCGCGCGGGACTGGTGCGCACCCGGCGGGAGGGCACCCGCATCTTCTACGCGCTCAGCGGCGATCACGTCGAGCGGCTGTGGGCGGCGGTCCGCGCGGTCGCCGAGCAGCACGCGGACGGCCTCGCCGAGCTCGCCCGGGCCTACCTCGGCGACCGCAACGGTCTGGAAGCCGTCGACCAGCACGCCCTTGTGCAGCGGCTGCAGGCCGGTGAAGTGGTCGTCATCGACGTCCGACCGGAGGCCGAGTACGCGGCGGGGCATATCTCCGGCGCCCGCTCGCTACCCATCGACGAACTACGCCGCCGACTACGCGAGCTGCCCGCCGACACCGAGATAGTGGCCTACTGCCGCGGGCGGTACTGCGTCTACGCCGACGACGCCGTTCGTCAGCTACAGGCGGCCGGGCTCCGAGCCAGCCGACTCGCGGACGGGTTCCCGGAGTGGAAGCGGGCCGGCCTGCCCGTCGAGGTGAATGCGTCCACCGGCTGAGCCTGCCGCCCAGAGTTCACCCGCCGGATTCGGCGGTCTCCTTCACGCGGGCGAGCGTGGTCTCGATCATCGCCTGGGTGTGCGAGACCCGGTCCTGGACGCCGGTCAACTTGGGCCCGAGGAGCTTGAGCACCGGACCGGCGTTGCCGAGCTTCCAGCTCTCGGTGACCTCGCAGGCGGCGCCCCCGTCGACCGGGGCGATGTCGTAGGCCCACTCCGAGAAGACCACCGGGCCGATGCCGTTGCGGAATGCGAACCGCCGCCCGGGCGTGAGCTCGGTGACCGTGACCGTCGCCGACCACGTCTTGTCGCCGTTGGCGTTGGTGCCCTTGAACTTGGCGCCTTCGGCCGGACCGGTGGCCCCGCCGACCCATTTGCCACCGGTCGCCTCCGGGCTCCACTCGCCCATCCTGGTGAGGTCGCTGACGAGAGCGAACACCACCTCCGGGGGAGCCGAGATGCGGGTGGACGCCGATGCCTGTGCCTTGTCTGCCATACCTGGAGAATGTCAGAGCCTCAGCGAAGCCGGCCGGTCGGCCACGCCGGAACCCCACGGACGGGTGAGTCCCGGCAGCATCAGATCTCGCCGGTCAGTCGAGGCGTACCCGATCGCGCTCATGCCCCGACACAAGATCGACATTGGGATGGCCGTGCACGGGCGAGTCCATCGAGCCGTCAAGGCCGATCGGCTCGGCCACTGAGGCACGGAAAAGGGCCTCACCATTACCCCTGTCGGGCGGCCACATTCGACTGATCGATGCGCGACTCGCTGCATCAGACCCGAAGAGGTGACAAAACCTCAGCGTTCTCTCAGTGACACTCCTTACAGTCGCCTCCTCGACCGATCGACGACCAAGGAGTGACACGGGATGCCCAGCACCGGATCGGATCTCATCGACAGCCCGCGCGTCGAGGAGCCCGAACCCGCGCCGCCGTGTCCACGCCCAGCCGTGTCCGAAGGCTCCCCGGAGCGGCTGGAGCAGCTGCGGCGCCAGCTCGACGCGGCCGGACGCCGACGGGACGCCGTTGCGGCCGAGCTCGCCAGGCAGGAGGCCATCTGGGAGGCGCAGGAGGCCGAGCGTCGTCGCCAGGCATGCCTGAGCGCGGCCCGGGAAGAGTTCCGGATCGCCCAGGAGACCTACCTAGCCTCGTCCTCGGAGTCCGACGCGGCGTTCAGCGCGCTGCGGGAGATCACCTGCCGGGTCGCCGCGGCGTACAAGGCCGCGGTCCGCGCCGAGCGCGCCCGCCGCAACGCCGCTCCCGAGCTGCGCGAAGCCGGCCAACGGTTGCGCGAGCTGGGCGAGGACGCCGAGCTCCCGGCGATCGCCGCGCCCCGCCCGCTCGTGTTCGACGCGGGCGACCCGCGCCAGGGCGCCATGCTCGCCGGCCTGCTCGCCTACCCCGGGATCAAGCGCGAGCTGGCCCAGCTCGACACCGCCGATGAGCTGCCCCCGTCGGCCGCCACCACGAACCTGGACGCGCTGCTCACCCGGGCCGAACTCCGTCGCGGCGATGCCTCTCAGCCCTCCCCCGCGGTCGCCACCACCCGGTAGCCGATCGATGCCCGGCGGCCGGATCCGGGTCCAGGTCGCACAGGGATGGCGTTTCGGCCGGGACGCCCCGGGTACCGCAACGCATGGCCCCCCGAACGACCGCCACCACCACCGAGGCCCAGTCCCTGTGGCTGGACGAGCCCTCGACCCCGCTCTATCCCCCGCCGAAGACCGAGCGCTCGTTCGACGTGCTGGTCCTGGGCGCGGGCATCACCGGCTTGACCGCGGCGCTACTGCTCAAGCGCCAGGGCCGACGGGTCGGCGTAGTCGAGGCCGACCGGGTCGGATCGGGCGCGACCGGCAACAACACCGCCAAGGTGACCGCCCTGCAGTCCACGATGATCTCAACTATCCGGAAGGTCCGCGGCGCCGAGGTGGCTGCGGCCTACGCCCGGGGCAGCCTGGCCGCCGTGGAGCAGGTGGCCGCCCTGGTCGCCGAGGAGAACCTGGACTGCGACCTGCGCCGCCGCGATGCGTTCACCGTGGCGGTCGACGCCGGCCAGCTGTCGACGATCGAGCGGGAGCACGCGGCCGCCGAGCGCGCCGGCCTGCCGGTACACCTGACCGACCAGGTGGATCTGCCCTATCCCGTCGCCGGCGCGGTGACGTTGCCCGACCAGCTCGCGCTGCACCCGGCCCGGTACGCCCGCGGCCTGGCCGCCGCGGTGGACGGCGACGGATGCCGGGTCTTCGAGCGCACCCGCGCCACGGCCGTGAGCGAGCGGCGGGGGCCGGTGACCATCGACACCGACCGCGGCCCACTGACCGCCGACCACGTCGTGGTGGCCACCCACTATCCGGTGTGGGACCGCGGGTTGTACTTCGCCCAAATGCAGACAATGCGCGCTTACTGCGTCGCCGGTCGGGTGCGTGATCGGCCGGCCCTCGGCATGTCGATCACCACCGGGGACCCGTCGTGGTCCTACCAGTCGACGGGCGAGCTGATGATCGTCTCCGGGCAGAGTCATCCCACCGGCGCCCGGGGGATCGATCCACGCCGGTACACCGAGCTGGAGGATCACCTGCGCCAGCACTGGGACGTGGAGGAAATCACCCACCGGTGGTCCGCCCAGGACGCGCTGCCCTATGACCACACCCCGATGATCGGCCGGTACTCCCCGGTCTCGCGGCGCATGTTCGTCGCCGCCGGATTCTCGAAGTGGGGCCTGACCGGTGGCACCCTGGCCGCGACACTGCTGGCCGCCACCATCGACGGCGACACGTCGAGCGGGCCGTTCAGCCCCCAGCGGTTCACCGTGCGCGGCGTGCACCGGCTGGCGCAGGCTCAGGCGAAGGTCACCACCGACATCGTCGGCGACCGCTTGCTCCCCGGACAGGCGTCCACCACGGCCGAGATTCCGCGCGGCGAGGCCCGGGTGATCCGCTCCGGCACCGACCGGACCGGCGTCTACCGCGACGGGGACGGCGGGTTGCACGGCGTGTCGATGCGCTGCACCCACCTGGGCTGCCTGGTTCGCTTCAACGCGGCGGAGACCAGCTGGGACTGCCCCTGCCACGGCTCACGATTCGACGTGGACGGCGAGGTCCTGGAGGGCCCGGCGGTGAATCCGCTGCCCCGCCGCCAACCACCCGGGACCTGACGATCGAGGCGCAGAGGTCGTCGAGCGCCCGATGGGCCTCCGGGAGCCGGCGCATCGGCCAGTTGTGGATCTGACCGGAGTACTCGAAGTAGTCCACCTCCACTCCGGCGGCCACCGCGTCCCGTCGCAGCCGCCGGGCGTCCGGCAACAGCACGTCACGGGTGCCGATGAAGACCGTCATCGGCGCCAGGCCGGCCAGCGAGCCGTAGATCGGGCTGACCCGGGGGTCGGTCGGGTCCAGCGGGCCCGCGTAGCGTTCACCGGCCTCGATCAGGCCCGTCGTCCCGAGGTAGGGGTCGCGGGCGTCCTGCCTGGGGATCTGCGGGTTGGTCATCGCCACGTCGACCCATGGGGAGATCAGCACAATCCGGCCCGGCTGCGGGTATCCCTCCTCGCGGAGCCGCTGGGCGAGCACCAAGCACAACCCGCCACCGGCGGAGTCACCGGACAGGATGCGGCGGTCCGGGTCCGTGGTGCCCACGGTGCGGTCGTAGACCTCCCGGATCACCCGCAGTGTCGCCGGCGCCTCGTGCTTCGGAGCGAGCGGGTAGAGCGGCACCGTGACCACCGCGTCCATCCGCTCGACGAGACGCCGCACGAAGCGCCAATGATGGGGGGCTATCTGCTGGACGTAGGCCCCGCCGTGCAGGTGCAGGATGTGCGGGCCGCGACCCCCACCCCTGCGCTGCAGCGTATAGCTGGGGAAACCGTCCACCTCCAGGCGGTCCACCCGGTGGCGCAGGCGGAGCCGCCGGGGTACCCGCTCCGACGACGGACGCTGACTCGACCGCATCTCCCGTTCGAGCAGACGCGGGTCGTTCCAGGTCCGCTTCTCCCGGATCAACCGGAAGTAGGCCACCAACAACTCGTTGCGCAGGCTCACAGGCAGTCCCGGGGGATGCTGCGGTCCCAGTTGCGGGAGACGACGCGCCGCCCGTTCTCAAAGCCGTCGAGCTCGGCGTGCAGGTGGAACTCGGTGTCCGAGCAAGTCAGCACGGTGCGGGTGTCGGTACGCGCGGACCAGCCGTCCCGGGAGAACGTCATGCTCCACCGGGTATCGCCACGCGCGGAGCCGAAGTCGTCGGCCACCCAGCTGTAGCGCTCATAGGCCCGCCGGGCCACGTCCAGGTCGATCGCCTCGTACCGGACCTCGCCGGCGTCCTTCACGATCTCCAGCGCCGATCGGTTGTCGGCCAGGTTCCGACTGACCGTCCAGCTGTGCTCTCCTTCGCGCAGCCGGGTGATCGCCACCGGCTCGGCACTCTCCGGCTCATCGAACCGGCGCGGTGGCGCGTCCTGATCACCGGCCGGCCGGACCGGCAGTTCCAGCGTGCTCTCCCCTGTGTGGAGCTGCAGCTGGACGGGGCGCGGTGGTGGCCAGGCCAACGGCCAGTACGAGGTGGACAGCGAGAGCCGGATGCGGTGCCCGGGCGGGAACGCCTGCGCGAGGCCGTTGAGCGGGATGCGCACCCGGTAGCGCCGGCCCGGCTCCATCGGCCGGGGGTCGTCGCTGCCGTCGCGGTGGGTCAGGTTGAGCAGCCCGTAGCTGACCCGGGTCGCCGCCCCACCCGGCCGCACATCGGACAGCCGCGCGGCGACGGTGGCGACCGGCTCGCTGACCGATACATCCAGCTCCACGACCGGCGCGCCGAGGATCTCCACGCGCTCGGTGAGCTCGTCGGTGTCGAACACCAGCGACCCACCGTCCTCCTCGCGCTGGTCGTAGGGCAGGTCAGGCGGCGCGTTGTAGGACGCCCACTTGCCGGCGAACTGGCCCACGGACAGCGGCGACTGCACGGCGAGGGCGCGTTGCGCGACGTGCTCCTCGGGGCTGGCCAGCCGGTGCGCCGCCAGACGGTAGCGGGTCGGGGTGGTGTCCGGGGCCGGCCAGCTGGGAGCGCCGACCCAGCGGCCCGGTCGATCCACATAAGCGGTGGACGGCGGGACGCTCTCTTGCATCCAGGCGGTGAGCATCGGTCCGTCCATCACGCCGTTGTCGTCGTGCCGGAGCCAGTGGTCGAACCAGCGTCGAACCTCCTGCAGGTAACCGATGGCCGGTCCCGGCTCACCCAGGTGCGGATAGCGATGCGACCACGGCCCGATCAACCCTTTGCGCGGCACGTCCAGGTGCTGCAGAACCCGGAACACGGCGTTCGAGTAACCGTCCGCCCAGCCGCTGGAGGCCAACACCGGGACGGCCACCGCCGGGTAGTCCTCGCACACCGACGCACGTTGCCAGTAGGCATCGCGACGCTGGTGCGACAACCACGTGTCGATCCACGGGGTGGCTGCGTCCAGGCGCTCGCGCCAGAGAGCCCGCCAGCGATCGCCGACCACCGCCGGGTCAGGAGGGCAGGTGGCATGCGCGAACATCGTGCCGGCCTCGGCCAGGTTGTCCGAGAGCAGGCAGCCGCCCATGTAGTGCATGTCGTCGGCGTACCGGTCGTCGGTGAAGGACGCGATGACGATCGTGCGCAGGCTGGGCGGGCGACGGGCCGCCACCTGCAACGCGGTGAAAGCACCCCAGGAGATGCCCATCATCGCGGTGCTCCCGGTGCACCATGGCTGCGCGGCGAGCCACGCCAGAACGGCCTCGATGTCGGTGTGCTCGGTCTCGGTGTACTCGTCGGTGAGCACGCCCTCGGAGTCGCCGCTGCCACGCAGGTCCAGCCGCACGCAGGCGTACCCGTGCCCGGCCAGGTACGGGTGGTGCAGGGAGTCCCGGTGCGAGGTCAGGTCCCGCTTGCGATAGGGGATCGCTTCGAGGACTCCGGGCACGGGCCGCCGGTCCGATGCCCGCGGCCGCCACACCCGCGCGGACAGCCGGACACCGTCCTGCGCGACGATCTCCACGTGGTCGTCTTGAACGACCTCCTCGGGGAACTCGGTCACCGTCCGCATCGGTGCCACCCCGCTACGCCCGCTACCGGGCCGACGTCACCCATCACACCGCCGTCTACCCGGCAGGCCACGGCCGACACATCGAGGTCATCAGCCGGCGGGGTGAAGGGCGGGGCCCCACAACCGCGGCCGGGTGGTCGCGCGGATCACCGGTCGATCTCGTCGACCTCGAACGGCAACCGCTCCACCACGGCGTCGAAGGTGCGTTCGAGCTCCTCGACGTTGGCGGCCGGCACCACGATGGTAGCGAGCTCGTAGCTGTAGCTGTCCTGCGCGGCCAACTCGGACAGCCGTTGGCCCTGGGCCGCGATCGGATGCACCCGCACGTCGGGGAACTCCCGCTCGACGTGCACGATGTCGTCCTCGGTCGGCGCCCGGCGGACCATGCCGTCGTCGCCGAACCAACGGTGGTAGCACTTGGCCGCGAGCGGATAACGGCCGCCGCCGTGGTGGGCGCCAGGATCGCGGCCCAGCGCGAGGCTGAGCATCACGTGGTGGTCGGGCACCCCGTCAACCAGCTCGAACAGCGGTGCGTGCGATTGCGAGTGCCGAGGGTTGATCTCCAGCAGGCAGGCGTCGCCGGTCCGTGGCTGGTAGAAGAACTCGACGCTGAACGTGGAGTTGTCCAGGCCTGTCCGGGCGATGGCCCGCTCGGAGAGATCCTTGAGCCGCTCGCACACCTCGTCGGGCAGCTGTGAGGGATACTGGTGTCGCAGGAAGACCGAGCTGTCCGGGTAGTCGACGGAATCCAGCACCCCGTAGACCCGGATCTCGCCATCGCGCACATAGCCTTCGGTAGCCACCTGCTGGCCGCTCATCGCGTGCTCGGCCAGGCAGTGGTACGGGCCGATCCGGTGCAGCTCCTCGGGCAGATCGAGCCGTTCGAGAACATGGCGGAACGACTCACCCACCCGGTCCAGACCGTCCCGGATCGTCCGCGCCGCCTCGACGAACTCCTCGTCGTCGTGTACCTGGTATGCCAGCTCGGAGGAGAACCCCTTGATCGGCTTGAGCCACAGCGGGTAGTCCACTCCGTCCGGCGGCCTGGTGTCGTGTTCGGTGTCCACCAGGCCGAACGGCGGCACCGCCTCAGCGACCGCCGCGCGCTGCTCGAGACGGCTCCAGTACTTGTGCTCGCAGATGGTGACCGCGCGCAGCGGTGCCGACGGCAGTCCGCGTTCGGCGCAGAGGATCGGCACCATGGAGCTGACCGGGAAGTCCCAGTAGCCCACGAGGGCGTCGACCGTCCCGTCGAACGCGTCGAGCTGATCACGGGCCTTGTTCAGCAGGTCGACGATCGAGATATCGCCCTCCTGCAGCTCCGGGAGACTCAGCAAGGGATGGAACCGGTACTTCTCCGCGTCCGGCACCAGGCGCAACTGCTCCAGGTTCGGGTCGTCGAGCCCCAGCACGAAAACATTGATCGTCACGGCGTCCTCCGCCACTTTGCGCCCACCACTTCGGGTAGCAGGCTCACTCACTCGGTCGGGCTACCCACGCGGCCGCAATCGAAAACCCCGAACGACCGCTGCTGATCACGTAGAGCGATCACTGCGCATGCTGTCACTCACAGTCATAGTCGTGACTGTCCGGTTTAACTGGCGGCGTCGCGGCAAGTCAGGGCCATGACTGCGATCGTGCTCGCCTTTCGTGGCGGATCAAGGTGAGGCGGGCTCTGGTCGCCCGACTGGACAGCGACGGTGACGTTCTGCTCGCCGGCCCGGCCGTGCGAGCGGTCCGAGAGGGGTGCGACCGGCTGACGCTGTTGGTCGGGCCGGCCGGACGCGCGGCCGCCGAGTTGTTGCCCGGGGCGGATACCGTCATCGCGTGGGACTGCCCGTGGATCACCCATCCGGCACCACCGGTGCAGCGCCACGGGATCGATCGGCTGGTGGATGAGCTCACTGCATGGGAACTGGACTCGGCGGTGCTGCTCACCTCGTTTCACCAGTCCCCGCTGCCGTTGGCGTTGCTGCTGCGGATGGCCGGGGTCCCCCACATCGCCGCCGCCTCGGTCGACTACCCGGGTTCGCTGCTCGACGTCCGGGTGCGCCCAGGGACCGACATCGGCGAGGACATCCCCGAGCCGCGACGCGCCCTCGCGGTCGCCGAGGCCGCCGGCTACCGCCTGCCGGCCGGCGACGACGGCCGGCTCGCGGTCCGCCCCACCCCCGACGTCCGGCGGCTGACCGGGGCCGGGCGTTACCTGGTGCTGCATCCCGGCGCCAGGGTGCCGGCCCGCCGGCCGTCCCCGGGACACAGCCGCCAGCTGGTCCGGAGGCTGGTCGAGGACGGGCACCGGGTGCTCGTCACCGGCGGTCCGGCTGAGCGGGCGCTGACCGGCCAGGTGGCCGGCGAGCACGGCCTCGACCTCGGCGGACGCACCGACCTGGCCGAGCTGGCGGGGGTACTGGCCGGCGCGGACGCCGTGGTGGTCGGCAACACCGGGCCCGCGCACCTGGCCGCCGCGGTGGGGACACCTGTGGTGTCGTTGTTCGCGCCGGTGGTGCCGGCGGCGCGGTGGGCGCCGTACGGGGTGCCGCACGTGCTGCTCGGTGACCAGCAGGCAGCGTGCCGGGACACCCGGGCCCGGGAGTGCCCGGTGCCCGGCCACCCGTGCCTCGGACGGATCGCGCCGGCCGACGTGCTGCGCGCGGTGTCGGCGCTGACCGGATCGGGGGTGGCCGCGTGAGGGTGCTGCTGTGGCATGTCCACGGGTCCTGGACCACCTCGTTCGTCCAGGGCCGACACACCTGCCTGATCCCGACCACACCGGATCGCGGACCGTGGGGAGCCGGCCGGCCGGCGGCCTGGGACTGGCCGGCCACCGCCCGTGAGACCGCACCCGAGGAGCTGGCCGACGCGGAGATCGACACCGTGCTGCTGCAACGGCCGGAGGAACTGGAGCTCACCGAGCGCTGGACCGGACGCCGCCCGGGCCACGACCTGCCGGCGGTGTACCTCGAGCACAACACGCCCCGCGGGCACGCGGCGAACACCCGGCATCCGATGGCCGACCGGTCCGACATCCCGGTGGTGCACGTGACCAGCTTCAACGAGCTGATGTGGGACTGCGGCCGGGCGCCCACCACGGTGGTACGGCACGGGATCGTCGACCCGGGTGAGCGCTACACCGGCGAGCTGGACCGGGCCGCCGTGGTGATCAACGAACCGATTCGCCGCTGGCGGGTCACCGGCACCGACCTGCTGCCCCGGCTCAGCCGCGCCGGTGGCATCGACGTGTTCGGCATGAAGTTGGACGGGTTGGCCGGGCGGCTGGCCCGGACGCCGCGGCCCCCGGCCGAGGGCGCGGTGCGAGCCGTCGCCGACCTGCCCCAGGACCGGCTGCACGACGAGATGGCACGACGCCGGCTCTACCTGCACCCGATGCGGTGGACCTCGCTGGGCCTGTCGTTGATCGAGGCCATGCAGCTGGGCATGCCGGTGGTCGCGCTGGCCGCGACCGAGGCCCGCGCGACCGTGCCCGCCGAGGCGGGCGTCGTCGCCACCGACGTCGCGGAGCTGCAACGCGCGGTGCGCGAGCTGCTCGCCGACCCGGCACGGGCCGCCGAGATGGGGCGGGCGGGGCGGAAGGCCGCCTTGGATCGGTTCGGGCTACCGGAGTTCTTGCGTCGGTGGGACGAGGTTCTTGCGCGGGCGGCCCCCGCCGCGCGCACCGGGACGGGGAAGGAGCAGCGGTGAAGATCGCGATGGTGTCCGAGCACGCCAGCCCACTGGCGCCGCTCGGCGGGGTGGACGCGGGCGGCCAGAACGTGCACGTCGCGGAGCTCTCGTCAGCGTTGGCCGCGGCCGGGCACGAGGTTGTGGTGCACACCCGCCGCAGCGGGCCGGAGCAGCCGTACCGCCAGGAGTTCCGCGTCGGCGTGACTGTTCAGCACCAGAACGCCGGCCCCGCGGAGCCCCTGGAGCGCGACCAGATGTACCGGCACATGGGCGAGTTCAGCCACGAGTTGGAACGAAGCTGGCGCGACGACCCGCCCGATGTGGTGCACGCCCACTTCTGGATGTCCGGTCTGGCGTCGTTGATGGCGCTGCGGGACATGCCGAAGATCCCCGCTCTCCAGACGTTCCACGCTCTCGGGGTGGTGAAGCGGCGCCACCAGGGAGCCGACGACACCAGCCCGCCGGAGCGGATCCAGGCGGAGCGCTCGATCGGGCGCGAGGTGGACCGGGTGATCGCCACCTGCCCGGACGAGGTCGCGGAGCTCGTGCGGATGGGGATACCGCGACGGCGGACCCGCGTCGTGCCGTGCGGGGTGGATACCGACGCGCTGCATCCGGGCGCCGTCGACCCCGCTGACGCGCGCGTGAGGGCCGCCCGGACGGCCCGACACCGGGTGGTGGCGCTGGGCAGGTTGGTGCCCCGCAAGGGCGTGGACGACGTGGTGCGGGCCCTGGCCGCGATCCCGGACACCGAGCTGGTGATCGCCGGCGGTCCACCGGCCGACGAGCTGGCCGGTGACCCGGACGCGCATCGTCTGCGGGCGCTGGCTCGTGCCTGCGGCGTGCACCAGCGGGTCCGGCTGCTCGGCGGCATACACCGCGGCCAGGTAGGGCCGCTGCTGCGCGGCGCCGACGCGGTGGTGTGCGTGCCCTGGTACGAACCGTTCGGCATCGTCCCGCTGGAGGCGATGGCCTGCGGCGTACCCGTGGTGGCTGCCCGGGTCGGCGGTCTCGCGGACACAGTGCTCGACGGCGTCACCGGCGTGCATGTCCGCCCGCGCGACCCGTCCGCGCTGGCCCGGGCGCTGGCCGGGCTGCTGGCCGACCCGCAGCGTCGGCTGGCGATGGGCGTCGCGGGTCGGCACCGGGCTGAGACCCGCTACAGCTGGGCCCGGGTCGCCGAGCAGACCGCGCAGGTGTACGAGGAGTTGATCGTCGCGCGGAACCGGGTGCCCGAGGGGCCGAACGCGGTGCCGGGCGCGGTCTCCGGCGTCGGGATGTCCGGCGGCGTTGGCGGCCCCCGATGACCCGCGACCCGCTGGCCGACCATCTCGACGAGCTGACGTCGGTGACCTCGGAGCTGCGCGGATCGTGTGCGCGGCTGAACCGGTGGGGACAGGAGCTGGCACACCGGTTGTCCTCGGGCCAGCGACTGCTGGTGGCCGGCAACGGCGGCAGCGCGGCCGAGGCCCAGCATCTCACCGCCGAGCTGGTCGGACGCTTCGACCGGGACCGGGTGGCGCTCTCGGCCATCGCACTGCACGCCGACTCCTCCAGCGTCACCGCGATCGGCAACGACTACGGCTTCGACCAGGTATTCGCCCGCCAGGTCCGGGCGCACGGCCGCTCCGGCGACGTCCTGCTGCTGCTGTCCACCAGTGGGGCCAGCGAGAATCTGCTGACCGCCGCGACCGCCGCGGCAGAGCTCGGGATGTCGTCCTGGGCGATGACCGGGCCGAGCCCGAACCCGCTGGCGGCCCGGTGCGACGAGGCGATCTCCCTGCCCGGGGCGACCGCCACGGTGCAGGAGGCCCATCTCGTCGCGGTGCACCTGCTGTGTATGGCTGTGGAGGCCGCGCTCCCCGCCGCGCCGGCCCCCGCACTGCCGGCCGCCCTGTCCAGCCGCCCTGGGCGGCCGAGGATCGCGTCGTGACCGCCGCACCGCTCGTGGTAATCGGTGACACGCTGTGCGACCTGGATATCTGGGGCACGGTGAGCCGGTCCTGTCCGGACGCGGCGTCGGCGCCGGTGCTGGATGCCGGGCGGGCCGAGCGCCGACCCGGCGGCGCCGGTCTGGCCGCGCTGCTGGCGGCCTCGGTCGGAGTGCCGGTGCGGCTGATCACCGCGCTTGCCGACGATGAGGAAGGCGTCTGGCTCGCCGAGGCGCTCGGCCGGCGGACGGAGCTGGTGGCCGGGGCGCTGCACGGCACGACGACCGTCAAGGCCCGGATGCTGGACCGGGGCCGTCCGCTGCTCCGGGTCGACCACGGGCACGGCACGCCGATCGTCGACGCCGGCATGGTCGAAGCCCTGCACGGCGCCGGCGCGATTCTGGTGTCCGACTACGGGCGGGGAGTGTGCGGCGATCCCCGCCTGGTCCGGGCCCTGTGCGCCGTCGCCGGTGAGGCGCCGATCGTCTGGGACCCGCACCCGCGCGGCGGCCCGCCCGTGGCCGGGTGCGCCGTGGTCACCCCCAATCTGGCCGAGGCCCGCCGCGCGGCGCAGCCCCGTGTGCTGCCGGAGGCCGCCGTCCCGGCAGCCGTGTCGGGTGCACGGGCGCTGCTCGGGCACTGGTCGGCCCGGGCCGTGGCGGTCACCGTCGGCTCCCTGGGCGCGGTGCTGGCGCAGGCGCCGGCCGATCGGACCGCGCCGGGTGGCACGGAGCCGCTGCTCGTCCCCGCGCGCCCGGCACCGGTGGGCGCGGACCCGTGCGGGGCCGGCGACTGTTTCGCGGCCACCCTGACCGCCGCGCTGCACCGGGGCGCGAGCCCGGGCGACGCCGTGCAGACGGCGGTGCGGTGTGCCGGCGAGTTCGTCCGGGCCGGTGGGGCGACCTCGGTCCGGCTGGGCGCGGTGAGCCCTGTCGGGCCCGCGGGGATACCACTGACGGTCGTCCCGCGACCCCGGCTGTCCAGGATCAGCACAGCGTGAACCTGAGCATGTGAATCTGAGCATGTGCACCCGACCCCGTGAACCCGACCCCGTGAATCGAAGCCGAGAGGACCCCCATGAGCGTGCACACCGATCCCGAGCCCGGCACCGCGCACGGACAGAATCCGTTGAGCGGCACGATGTTGGGCACCGTGCTGGTCACCGGGGCCGCCTCAGGCCTGGGTCGCGCGGTGGCCGAGGCCGTCGGGGCCGCCGGCGGCCGCCCGCTGCTACTGGACCGCGTCGCGCCCGCGACCGTCGAGGGCCGGGACGAGCCGATCGTGTGCGACCTCGCGGACACCCGGGCCGCCGAGGCCGCGGTCGCGGCGGCGGCCGAACGGACGGGCGGCCTGGACGCGGTCGTCACCGCGGCCGGCATCGACGCCTGCGGCGACATCGGCGACGTGGACGGCGCCGACTGGGACCGGGTGGTCCAGGTCAACCTGCTCGGCACCGCCGCCGTCGTGCGCGCGGCCCTGCCGGCACTTCGCCGATCGCGGGGCCGGGTCGTCACCGTCGCCTCCACGCTGGGCCTGCGCGCGTTGCCGGCCGCGACCGCCTACTGCGCCAGCAAGTTCGGTGTGATCGGTTTCAGTCGGGCGCTGGCGGTGGAGCTCGCCGGCCAGGTAGGGGTCACCACGCTGATTCCCGGCGGGATGAGCACCGCGTTCTTCGACGGCCGCCCCGAGCAGTTCAAGCCGGGCCCGGACGCGCGGCTGAACGACCCGGCCACCGTCGCCGAGGCAGTGCTGTTCGCCCTCACTCGCCCGCCGGGGGTGGAGCTGCGCGAGCTCGTGGTGTGCCCGTCCACCGAGCCGTCCTGGCCGTGAGGCCCCCGGTCGGACCTGCCGAGCTGGTCGGGATCGTGGAGGGCCACCGCCGGGCCGGGCGCCGGATCGTGTTCACCAACGGCTGTTTCGACGTCCTGCACCGGGGCCATGTGGAGTACCTAAGCCAGGCCCGCCTGCTGGGGGACGTCCTGGTGGTGGCGGTCAACGACGACGCCGGGGTAGCCCGGTTGAAAGGCCCGGGCCGGCCGGTGAACCCGGTCGTCGACCGGGCCGCAGTGCTGGCCGCGCTGCGGTGTGTCGACCTGGTGACGAGCTTCGCCGAAGACACTCCGATCCGGCTGATCGAGCTGGTCCGCCCGGACGTCTACACGAAGGGCGGCGACTACCGCCCCGAACGACTACCCGAGACCCCGGTGGTGCTCGGGCTCGGCGGGCAGGTCCGGATCCTCGACTACCTCGCCGGCCGGTCCACCACCGCGACGGTGGCGCGGATTCGGGCTCAGCCTCCATGATCAACGGGCGCTCAGTTCTCCCGGGCTTCGGACAGTGCTGGAGGCCCGCTCACCCGCGGTCAGGCCGACATCTCGACCGGGCGCGTGCTCAGCAACCGGATCACAGCGAACTCCACGACGTCGCGGGTAGCCGCCCCGCCGGCGGCCTCGGTCTGCGCCCGGCGCACCGCGGCGGCGACGGTCCGGCCCTGGTCGAACGCGTGCACCACCCGGGGGTCGACGTAGGACTGGCGGGCCACCGCGGGGGTGTTGCCCAGGTGGGCGGCGACCTCCTCGTACGACGCGGTGAGGGCACGCTTGCGCGCCCGGGCGGTGGTCGCCCGGGCGGGGTCGACTCCGGCCAGGGCCACCGCGCCGAGCACCGTGGCGTTCCAGGTGCGTAGGTCCTTCGCGGTGTACTCCTGCCCGGCGAGCTCCTTGAGGTAGCCGTTGATGTCCTCGGCCCGCACGTCGTGCCAGCCCCTGCCCTCGCGGTAGAACAATAGGTCCGGCACCGCGGCGGCCCCGTCACTGCGCTGCAGCGAGCCGACCAGCCGGTGCAGGTCCGGGTCACGCAGCGCGATCTCGCGGTGGGCGCCGCCCTTGGCCACGTAGGACACCCGGACCTCGCCGCGCAGCCGCCGGACGTGCTCGCGTCGCAGCGTGGCCAGCCCGAAGCTGCCCTCGGAGTCGTCGTCGTCCGGGGCGTACTGCTCGCCGCCGACCCGGAACGCGCCCAGCTCGAGCATCCGCAGCGCGCCGGACAGCACCCGGTCGCGTCCCAGGCCACGTTCGCCCAGGTGCGCGGCGACCTGCTCGCGGACCGCCGGCAGGCGGCGGGCCAGCCGCAGCACCCGGTCGAACTTCTCCCGGTCCCGGGCCTCGCGCCACCGGTCGTGGTAACGGTACTGCTTGCGGCCGGCGGCGTCGGTGCCGACCGCCTGGATGTGGCCGTCCCCGTCGGGACAGATCCACACCTCCCGCCAGGCCGGTGGGATGGCCAGCCCTCGGATCCGGGCCAGCAGCTCCCGGTCCCTGACCGGCTCCCCGCCCGCGGTGGAGTAGCTGAACCCGCGCCCGCGGCGGACCCGGGTGATGCCGGGCTCGGCGCACAAGTCGACGTAGCGCAGCCCGTCGATGTCGACCGTTCCCCCGCCGGCGGTCATCCGACGTACCGGCGGGCGACGGAGTGGCGCTGCGACTCCCGCAGCGTTCGCAACCCGGCCTCCACGGACGGCGGCACCACCCGGCGGTTGCGCAGCACCCACGGCAGCCCGGCCAGCGCGGCCAGTACCGCTCGCGCCGTGGCGGCGTCGGCCGGCGCGGAACGCACCACCTCCACGGTGCGGGACAGCGCGCTGGCCACCGGCCGACGCAGCCAGAGCGTCCAGAGGGTGTTGCGGATGCCGAGTCGACGACGGTGGCGTGCATCGCGGTTCACCGACGGCGCATGGTGGATGACCACGTCCTCGGCCCAGCACATCCACCAGCCGGCGGCGGCCAGGTCGAGCGCCAGCAGCTCCTCCTCCCCGCCCAGCCACATGCGCTCAGAGAAGCCGCCGACCTGCCGGAACGCCGACACCCGGAACGTCGAGAGCCCGGCCATCACCCCCAGCAACGCCGGGCCGGGCAACCAGTCCGGCCCGCTGACCGGTGACCCCCGCAGCTCGGGGGTCAGCGGGTCCTCGGCGAGTCCGGGCTCGACCAGGCAACGGCCGGTGACCGAGGCCAGCCCGGGGTGGGCGTCCAGCAGCCGCACTGCCCGGCTCAGCGCGCCTTCCTGCCAGCGCGTGTCGTCGTCGCAGAACGCGACGTAGGGGGTGTCGATCGTGGCGACCGCGACGTTGCGGGCCACGGCGCCGAGGTTGCTGGGACTGCGGATCAGCGTCACCTCGGGGTGCTCGCGGGCCACCGCGTCCGCGGTTGCGTCCCCCGAGCCGTTGTCCACCACGATGACGGGCGCCGCGTCGGACAGCGCGGTCATCCAGCGCAGCGTCCGCAGCAGCTCGGCGCGCCGGTTGTGGGTGATCACCACCACGGTGACACGGCTCTCGAGGTCGTTCATCGGGTCACCTCTAGCCCGGCGTGTTCGGTCCGGTCGGTGTGCCGGGCACCAACGGGGTGCTCGGCACCGAGGGGGTGTTCGGCTTCGCGAAGGAGCCGGACGCCCTGCTCGACCTGGGGGGGCAGCCGCCTGCGCAGCCGCAGCGCGACGGGCAACCGCCGCAACGCACCGGCCAGCGCGGCCAGCGAGTCCGGGTCCGACGGCGCGCGGCGCAGCAGGTCGATCCCCGCACCCACGGCCACCCGGGCCGGCAGCCGCATCCAGGTGATCAACGCGTTGTTGCGCTGCTCGAGTCGCCGCCGCGCCGACGACGGCGGCCGGGCCGACGAGGGATGGTGGTGGGCGCACAGCTCGTCGACGTAGCACAGCGCCCATCCCGCGGCGGCCAGGTCGTAGGCCAGCAGCCGTTCCTCGGCACCGAAGTGCAGCACCGGGCTGAAGCCGCCCACCTGCCGGAACGCACTGACCCGGAGCACCGCCGCGCAAGCCAGGAAGCCCAGCACCGAGGGCCCCGGCAGGTCGGCCTCGCGGCCCAGCGGGCTGTCCGCCATCAGGGCGTTGACCGGGTCAGGCCGCTCCGACTCGCCGACCAGCGTCCTGGCAGCCAGCAGTGCGATCCTCGGGTGACCGGTGAGCAGCTGCTCCGCCCGGGCCAGCGCGTCGGGCGCCCACCAGGAGTCGTCGTCGCTGAACGCGACGTACTCGGTGGCGGCCAACGCGACCCCGACGTTGCGCGCGGCCGCCGCGGCGTTGCGGGGCAGCCGGACCAACCGCACCCCGGGGAACCGGGCCACCTGGTCGGGAGTCCGGTCGGCGGAGGCGTTGTCCACCACGATGATCGGCGGGCGAGGCCGTAGCCGGTGCAGCTCGGCCAGCGTCCGAGCCAGCTCGGTGGCCCGGTTGCGGGTGGCGATCACCACCGTGGTCCGTGGCCCGGTACCCGGCTCCGCGACCGACCCGGTCACGCCGGCACTCCCGCTCGTAGCTCACCCAGCAGCTCCTCCAGCAGCGGCCGGGCATCGGGCACCCCGCGCCGGGTGGCGTGTGCCCGACCTTCCGATGAAAGACACCACCGCCACCACCGATCCAGGAACTCGGAACCCACCTCCTCAGCCGCGACGAGCGCCGGCCAGCCCAGGGCACGGGCCTGCGCGGTGACCTTGCCGCCCCCGGAGACCGGGTCGACGGCGAGCACCGGGACGCCCGCTCGCAGGCCGAATACCAGACCGTGCAACCGGGTGCTGACGACCGCGTCCAGTCGGGCGAGCACGGGGCTGAACTGGTCGGGAGTGGCGCAGTGCCGCCAGTCCCGGGTATCGAGCCGGGTGTCGAGCGCCAGCCGGGCGCAGTCCAGCCCGGTCAGCCAGTCGGCCAGGCCCTGGTGCACCACCCGGTGGACTCCGCGGCCCCCGTACTCAGGTTGACCCGGCGCGAGAATCACCCCGATCACCGGCGTGTCCTGGGTTCTCGCGGCGGTCGACAGGTCGGGGCGGGTGGCCGAAGTCTCGATGCTGTCCCGGGCCAGCACCCGGTGGAACCCGGTTACCGCGGGGTCCCGGGGGTCGATCACGGACACGCCCACCGCGATCCGTCGGCAGTCCGGGTACCTGCGGTGCAGCTGCGCCACCTGCGCGCCGTGCACGGGGCCGCAAACGAACACCAGGTGCGAGTACCGGGCTGGGTCGGCGTCGTCCAGGCCGCGCTCGTCGGGCAGGTAGCCGGGACTCCAGGCCAGCTCGCTGTCCATACCGGCCCCGACCAGCGACTCATGCACCCGACGCATGCTCGAGACGTCACCGGCCGTCGCCTCGCCGTGCCAGAAGCTCGCCCACCCGGTTACCAGAATCCGCATACCCAGGCGCTACCCCCTCTCGCCCGGGCCAACCAGTTTGTCGGCCCACACCGTGGGTACGACGCGCCATGACCGTCCACCTGAGATCCCGTCTCCGCCCGGCGTCCAAGGGTTTCCGGCGGGTGCTCGTCACCGGCGGATGTGGTTTCGTCGGCAGCCATCTGTGTGCCGCGCTGCTGCGACGGGGCTGCGCGGTCGTCTGCCTCGACAACCTGGTCACCGGCGTGCGGGCCAACGTCGCCGAGCTGCTGGGTCGGCCGGGCTTCGAGCTGGTGGTGCACGACGTGACCGAGCCGTTCCCGGTGGACGGCACCGTGGACACCGTTCTGCACCTGGCCACCTGCGCGTCCCCGAAGGACTACCTCCGGTGGCCGATCGAGACGCTGCGGGCCGGCTCGCACGGCACCGCGAACGCGCTGGAGGTGGCCCGGGTACACGGCGCGCGATTCCTGCTCGCCTCCACCAGCGAGGTGTACGGCGACCCGTTGCAGCACCCGCAGCGCGAGGCCTACTGGGGCAACGTCAACCCGGTCGGCCCGCGCAGCGTCTACGACGAGTCCAAACGCTACGCCGAGTCGCTGACCTGCGCCTACCGCAACGAGCTTGGGGTCGACACGACGATCGCCCGGATCTTCAACACCTACGGGCCCCGAATGCGGCCCGACGACGGCCGGGTGATCCCCACGTTCATCCGGCAGGCGCTGGCCGGGGAGCCGTTGACGGTGGCCGGGTCCGGGCGGCAGACCCGCTCGGTCTGCTACGTCGACGACACGGTCCGGGGCCTGCTGGCGCTGGCCGCCGGCGACCAGCCGGGCCCGGTGAACATCGGCAACCCGCACGAGCTCAGCATGATCGAGCTGGCCGCCGAGATCCGGGCGCTGATCCCGTCGGCCGGGCCGGTCGAGCACATCGAGGCACCCGTGGACGACCCGAAACGACGCTGCCCGGACATCTCGCTGGCCCGCTCCGCGCTGGGCTGGCGGCCGACCGTGTCACTGCACGACGGACTGCGCAGCACCATCGACTGGTTCGTCGATGAGCTCGCCACCGCCTCGACGGCGTCCTGACTCCGGCGGCGCCCGCGTCGCGACTCACGCCCCGGCGTCCGTTTGGCGGTGCCGCCACCGGGTAGCGCTCAACTGCTGCCCCGGGCCGTCGTGGCCCCCGTCGCATGTGGAGGTCGGATGCGGATCCTGGGTGTCAACGCGGTCTTCCACGATCCCGCCGCGGCCCTCGTCGTCGACGGGCGGATCGTGGCCGCCGCCGAGGAGGAGCGGTTCAGCCGTCGCAAGCACGGTAAGCGGCCGGTGCCCTTCTCGGCCTGGGAGCAACCTGAACGGTCGGCGGCGTGGTGCCTGGCCGAGGGTGGGATCCGGGCCGACGAGCTGGACCTGGTCGGGTTCTCCTACGACCCGGCACTGGTGGACCACTCGCTGGGTGGCCTGGACCCGAGCTGGGAGCGGATGCGCACCACCTACGCCGAACGCGCGCCCCTCTTCCTGCGCAGCGCGTTGCCCGGGCTCGCTCCGGAGATCGCCCGCTTCGTGCCCCACCACGTGGCGCACGCCGCCTCCGCCGCGTTGGCCGCGCCGTTCACCGACTCCGCGGTGCTGGTGGCCGACGGCCGGGGCGAGAGCGCGTCGGCGATGGCCGGCCAGTACCGCGACGGCAAGCTGGAGGAGCTGGCCACCCAGCGGCTGCCGCACTCGCTGGGCCTGATGTACGAGGAGCTGACCGAGCACCTCGGGTTCATGCGCTCCAGCGACGAGTACAAGGTGATGGCGATGGCCTCCTACGGCAGGCCACGCTTCGCCGAGGACCTGTCCAGCCGCATCTACAGCACCGGGGACGGCGGGTTCCGCACCGACCCGGTCGAGTGGGCCGGCTATGCACCGCGGCGGCAGGCCGGTGACGGGACGTTCGACCAGGTGCACGCCGACCTGGCCGCCAGCGTGCAGCGCCGCCTGGAGGACGTGCTGCTGGAGCTCGCGCGCTGGCTGCACGGCCGCACCGGGCAGCGCAACCTCACCCTCGCCGGCGGTACCGCCCTGAACTGTGTCGCGAACACCCGGCTGCACGCCGAGGGCCCTTTCGACCAGGTATGGGTGCAGCCGGCCGCCGGCGACGCGGGTACCGCGCTGGGCGCAGCCCTGCAGCTCGCCGCGGAGTCCGGGGAGCCGCTCACCGGCATGCGCGGCGCGGACCTGGGCCGGGGCTGGACTGACGAGGAGATCGAGTCCTGGCTGGCCCGGGCCAAGGTGCGTTACGAGCGCCCGGCCGACGTGGCCGTCGCCGCGGCCGAAGCGCTCGCCAAGGACCAGGTGGTGGCCTGGTTCCAGGGGCGGTCGGAGTTCGGGCCGCGCGCGCTGGGCCACCGGTCGCTGCTGGCACACCCCGGGCGGCGGGAGAACCTGGAGCGGCTCAACGACGTGAAGGGCCGCGAGCAGTTCCGCCCGGTCGCGCCCATGGTGCTGGCCGACCGGGCGGCGCAGCTGTTCAGCCGGGGCCCGATACCCAGCCCGTACATGCTGTTCGTGCACGACGTCGCGCCGGAGTGGCGCGGCCGCATCCCGGCAGTCACCCACGTCGACGGCACCGCCCGGATCCAGACCGTCGACGCCGACGCGCAACCGTTGCTGGCCCGGATGCTGGCCGAGTTCGAACGCCGCACCGGGCTGCCCACCGTGGTCAACACCAGCCTGAACACGGCGGGCCGGCCGATGGTCGACGACCCGCGCGACGCCCTCGAGTGCTTCGGCTCCGCGCCGGTCGACCTGCTCGCGATCGGGCCGTTCGTGGTGCTCCGGTGACCGGTTACGCGATCGTCGTCCCCACGATCGGCCGACCGGAGCTGCTCGCGCTGCTCGGCGACCTGCACCGGGCCGGCGAACCCCGGCCGGAGGAGATCGTCGTGGTCGACGACCGGCCCGGCCCGGCGGCGCCGCTGCCGGTCGAGCACTTCGACGGGGTGCGGGTGGTGCGCACCGGCGGTCGCGGGCCTGCCGCCGCCCGCAACGCGGGCTGGCGGGAGGCGCGCGGCGAGTGGGTGGCCTTCCTCGACGACGACGTGCGGGTGCCCGCCGACTGGCCAGCGCGGCTGGCAGAGGACCTGGCTGCGGCGGCGCCCGAGGAAGCGGCCTCACAGGCCCGGCTGGTGGTGCCGCTGCCGGCGGACCGGGCCCCCACCGACGACGAGCGGGGGACGGCCGGGTTGGCGCGCGCCCGCTGGATCACCGCGGACATGGCCTACCGCCGAGCGGTGCTGGCCGAGGTCGGCGGTTTCGACGAGCGGTTCCCCCGGGCGTTCCGGGAGGACGCCGATCTGGCCCTGCGCGTCACCGAGGCCGGGCACCGCATCGTCCACGGCCGGCGCACGGCGACGCACCCGGCCCGGCGCTGCGCCCCGCTGGCCAGCCTGCGGGCGCAGCGCGGCAACGCGGACAACGCCCTGATGCGCCGCAAGCACGGCCCGGACTGGCGTGCCCGGATCGGCGAGGGCAACGGTCGGCTGGGACGGCACGCGCTGACCGCCACCGCCGCGGTCACCGCCGCGGCCCTGGCGGTGCTGGGCCGGCGACGGGCGGCACTGGCCTTGGCCCTGGCCTGGGCCGGGCTGACCGGCGAGTTCGCCGCGCGGCGGATCGCCGCCGGACCCGGCACCCTCGACGAGGTGACCCGGATGATGGTCACCAGCGTGCTGATCCCCCCGGCGGCCTGCGCGCACCGGCTGTCCGGCGAGCTGCGCCACCGCGGGGTCCGGCGGTGAACCGGGACATCCTTGTGCTGCGGGCGCTCGGGCTGGGTGATCTGCTCACCGCCGTGCCCGCCCTGCGCGCGCTGCGGCGGGCCCTACCCGGCGAGCGGATCGTGCTCGCCACCCCGGGCGCGTTGTCCGAGCTGGTGGAGCTGATCGACGCGGTGGACGGGCTGCTGCCCACCGCCGGCCTCGGTGACCTGAGGTGGACCGGGCAGCCCCCCGCGCTCGCGGTCAACCTGCACGGTCGGGGCCCGGCCAGCATCGTCGACCTGCGGGCCACCCGCCCGCGAAGGCTGATCACCCACCACCATCCGGACCTGCCCGGCCGGCCCGGACCGGCGTGGCGGGACGACCTGCACGAGGTGGACCGCTGGTGTCGGCTGCTCGAGCACGCCGGCATACCGGCCGACCGGAGTGACCTGTCGCTGGCCCCACCGCCGGTGCCCGGCCCGGCGCCCGGCGCGGTGGTGATCCACCCCGGGGCGGCGTTCCCGGCCCGGCGATGGCCGCCCGACCGGTTCGCCCGGGTGGCCCGCGAACTCGCCGGTGCCGGCCACCGGGTGGTCGTGACCGGCACCGCGAGCGAGCGCGAACTGGCCGCCGGGGTGGCCGACCTCGCCGGCCTGCCGAGGTTCTCGGTACTGGCCGGTGATCTCGGACTCGCCGAGCTGGCCGCGCTCGTGCACGAGGCCGCGCTGGTGGTGTGCGGTGATACCGGGGTGGCGCACCTCGCGACGGCGTACGGCACGCGGTCGGTGGTGCTGTTCGGGCCCACCCCGCCCGCACTGTGGGGCCCGCCGGCCGGCGACCACCGACACCGGGTGCTCTGGGCCGGGTCCACCGGTGACCCGCACGGCGACCGGCCCGACCCGGGTCTGCTGCGGTGCACACCCGGGCGGGTACTGGCCGAGATCGACGACCTGACGAGGACGGTGGCGCATGGACAGCTCAGCTAGGCGGGTCGGCGTGGTGGGCGCCGGATACGTCGGTCTGACCAGCGCGGCGTGCCTGGCCCACCTCGGTCACCAGGTGAGCTGCGTGGACGTGGACGAGCCGAAGGTCGAGCGCCTGCGCCGCGGCGAGGTGACCATCGCGGAGCCGGGGCTCGCGGAGCTGGTCGCGGCCGGGCAACGGCACGGACGGCTGGAGTTCCACACCGAGCTGAGTGTCCTGGGCGGCGCGGACACCGTGCTGCTGTGCCTGCCGACCCCGTCCGCCGAGCACGGGGGCGCCGACCTGGGCGTGGTGGAGTCGGTGCTGCGTGGGTTGGGCACGGTGCTCGCCGAGCGCTGTGTGCTGGTCACCAAGTCGACGGTCCCGGTGGGTACCGCCGGGAGGGCCGTCGCGCTGCTCGCCCGCCCCGACGTGGCCGTGGTCAGCAACCCCGAGTTCCTCCGGGAAGGCTACGCCGTGCGGGACTTCCTGCACCCCGACCGCATCGTGGTCGGCACCGAGGACGCGGTGGCCGGGCAACGGGTCGCGGAGCTGTACGGCGGGCTGGACGCGCCGGTGCTCAGAGTCGGTACCGCGAGCGCCGAGCTGGCCAAGTACGCGAGCAACGCCTTCCTGGCGCTGAAGGTGTCCTATGTCAACGAGCTGGCGGAGCTGTGCGAGCGGCTCGACGCCGACATCACCGAGATCACCGCCACGATGGGGATGGACCACCGGATCGGCCCCGCGTTCCTGGCCCCGGGGCCGGGGTGGGGCGGATCGTGCCTGCCGAAGGACACCCGAGCGCTGGTCGGTACCTCGGCCTCGGTCGAGTTCGACTTCGAGCTGCTGCGCGCGGCGCTGCGGGCCAACGCAGCGCAGCCGCACCGGGTGGTGGACAAGGTCCGCCGGGCGTGCGGCGGCCGGCTCGACGGGGCGCGAATCGGCCTGCTCGGACTGGCCTTCAAGGCCGGCACCGGAGATCTGCGCGACTCCCCCGCACTGGCCGTGGCCCGCCTGCTCGCCGCCCAGGGCGCCGTGCTGACCGGCTACGACCCATGCGTACCGGCACCGGGGCCGACCGAGGTCGGGGCCGTGCGGGTGGTCGAGGACCCGTACCTGGTGTCCGAGCGGGCCGAGGCGATAGTGGTGCTCACCGAGTCGCCGGCGTTCCGCGACCTGGACTGGCGCCGGCTGGCGACGCTGATCGCACAACCGGCGGTGGTGGACGCCCGCAACGTCCTGGATCCGGTGGTGCTGGCCGCAGCCGGTTTCAGCCACGTCGGCATCGGCACCCCGGGTGGCGACGACCCGCAGGTCGCCCCCCGCGCCCGGAGGGAAGCCGCGTGAGTCCGCGGGTGCAGGGCGTGCTGTTCGACCGGGACGGCACGCTGGTGGTGGACGTGCCCTACAACGGTGACCCGGAGGCCGTCCTGCCGATGCCCGGTGCGCGTGCCGCCCTAGAGCTGGTCCGCCGACACGGCCTGGCCACCGGCGTCGTGAGCAACCAGTCGGGGATCGGGCGCGGGTTGCTCCGCCGCGCGCAGGTCGATCGGGTGAACGCCCGGGTGGAGGAGCTGCTCGGCCCGTTCGACGTGTGGCGGGTGTGCCCGCACGTCGCGGCGGACGCCTGCGGGTGTCGCAAGCCCGCCCCCGGCATGGTGTTGGCCGCGGCTGCGGAGCTGGGTCTCCCGCCGGAGCGGCTGGTGGTGATCGGCGACATTGGTGCCGACGTCGGTGCCGCACACGCCGCTGGGGCCCGTGCCGTACTGGTGCCCACCCCGGTGACCCGCCCCGAGGAGGTGGCCGACGCCCCGGAGGTCGCGCCCGACCTCTGGACGGCGGTCACCGGCCTGATCGCCGGGTCGGGCGTCACCGCGAGGAGTGCACGGTGACCGGCCTGAGCGCGGTGCGCGAGGAGGCGGCCGGCTGCACCCGCTGTCCGTTGCACGGTCCGGCGACCCGGACCGTGTTCGGCGAGGGATCAGAGGACGCCTGGTTGATGCTGATCGGCGAGCAGCCCGGCGACCGCGAGGACCGCGACGGACACCCGTTCGTCGGCCCGGCCGGGGGGATGCTGGACCGCGCGTTGCGCGAGGCGGACATTGCCCGCGAGGAGACGTACCTGACCAACGCGGTGAAGCACTTCAAATTCGAGCAGCGCGGGAAGCGGCGGATTCACCAGCGGCCCACCGCGGCCGAGATCCGCGCCTGCCGGCCCTGGCTGGACACGGAGCTGCGCCTGCTCCGGCCCAGCGTCGTCGTCACCCTCGGCGCGACCGCCGGCCAGGCGCTGCTCGGCTCGTCGTTCCGGATCGGAAGCCAACGCGGCAGCGTCCTAAACTGGGGGGACGGGACGCTGCTGGTCCCCACGATCCACCCGTCGGCGCTGTTGCGCGTACCTGACCAGGACGCCCGGCACCAGGCATTCGCGGCGTTCGTCGCCGACCTCGAGGTGGCCCGCGAGCAGCAGCCCGCGGCCGGGCGCACATGACGCGGCGAGGGTTCGCCGACCGGACGTCGGGTACGCCCCGACCGTGACCATCCTCCAGACCCGCGAGTTCACCGTCCACGACCCCCGGACCGGCGAGCTGATCGGCACGACAACAGCCGCCACCGACGACCAGTGCGACGACGCGGTCCGCGCGGCCCGTACCGCCGCCGTGGACTGGCGCCGCACGGCGCCCGCCGACCGGGCCGCCAAGCTGCGCGCCGCCGCAGCGCAGGTGCAGGCCCATGCCGACGAGCTGGCAGAGCTCAACCAGCGGGAGACGGGCAAGACGGGTGACGACGCGCGCGGCGGTGTCCAGGCCGCCGTGGGCACGCTGCTCCAGTACGCCGAGCTCGGGCCGACCCACCGGGGGCGCGCCCTGCAGGGCGGCTGGGGCGCCACCGACCTGATGGTGCCCGGGCCGCGCGGGGTCGTTGTCGCGCTCACCCCGTGGAACGACCCGGTGGCTGTCGCGGCCGGGCTGGTCGGCGCGGCTTTGGCCACCGGCAACACCGTGATCCACAAGCCCAGCGAGCGGTGCCCCGGCACCGGACGGCTGTTCACCGAGCTCGTCGCCGCGTGCCTGCCGGACGGCGTGCTGCAGGTCGTGGACGGGGACGGGTGGACGGGTGCGCGCCTGACCGAGGCGCGGGTCGACGTGGTCGCACACGTCGGCAGCAGCGCCACCGGCCGCGCCATCGCGCAGACGTGCGCCCGCACCGGCGCCAAGGCGCTACTGGAGAACGGCGGCAACGATGCCCTGGTCGTCGACGACGGGGTCGACCCGGACTGGGCCGCCGCCCAGGCCGCACTGGGCGCGTTCGCCAACGCGGGACAGATCTGCGTTTCCGTGGAGCGCATCTACGTCACCGAGGCGGTGGCGGAGCCGTTCCTGCGGACGCTCACCGCCGAGGCCCTGGAGTGGAGCCGCAGGATCGGTCCCCTGGTCGACGTCGGGCTACGCGAAGCCGTGCACGCCCAGGTAATGGACGCGCGGGAACGGGGAGCGCAGGCGCTCACCGGCGGCGACGTTCCCGAGGGTCCCGGTGCCTACTACCCGCCGACGGTGCTGGCCCCCTGTAACCCGGCGATGCGGGTCATGCGGGAGGAGACCTTCGGTCCGATCGCGCCGGTCCAGGTCGTACCCAACTTCGCGGCCGCGCTGATCCTGGCCCGCGACGACCGGTACGGCTTGGCGGCGACGGTGCTCACCAACGACATGGACCACGCCCAGACGGCGTGGCGCGAGCTGCCGGTCGGCACGGTGAAGGTCAACTCGGTCTTCGGTGGAGCACCGGGCGGGGCCGCCCAGCCCCGCGGGGACAGCGGCACCGGCTTCGGGTACGGCCCGGAGCTGCTCGACGAGATGACGACGACGAAGGTGGTCCACCTCGCCCCGGGTCCGGGGTGCCGCTGACCTCGCCGTAGACGTCAGCTCGGCGGGCTATCTGCTCGGTGACGACCCAGCCGCCGCTCGAGGCGACGTGCACCCGATGGATCCCGGGGCCCGTATACCAATACGTTAACTTGGTCGCTGACAACTGAGTTGACGGCAGGGACCGTCGAAGCGGAGCGTAGGTCTGGTGGATGCCGCGCTGCGGCCGAGATCATCCGGTTCGCGGACACCTCGCCTACCGCCGTGCGATCAGCCGGCCCGCACGGCATCGCCGGGTCGGGCGGTGCCGGGCCGTGACACCGTGCCGCCGACCGCGAGCAGTCCATCGCGCTCGCGACGAATCCGGCGGAGCACCTCGCGGTCGAGCTGAATGCCCTCCGGCTGCGCACGGGTAACCATGACGCAACGCGCAATGCGCCGGGTCACCTCGACGGTGGCGTCGCCGATACGGACCGACGAACCCACGAGATCGTCCTCGCCCTCGCCGTCCAGGACGATGTTCGCGCGGAACCGGCGCGGCGGCTCGCCGGCCATCGAGGCCCGGGAGACCAGCGTGACGGTGGCACCCTCGGTGTCGTGGAATGCGCCGGACGCGCCGACGAACGGGTTCCAGGACCGGGCGGACTCGTTCTCGATGTCGTCGGGGTTCTCGTAGCGGCGCTCGGCCACCTGATCGGTGGACCGCAACCGCACCGGTCGGCCGATCCACGCCGAGAGGGCCTCGTCGTCCGCGGCGACGCTGCCGTCGGGCAGCGTGATCTCCACCGTGCCGTCGCCCCGGTAGCGGGCGCGGGCGAAGAGCAGGCCGGGCTCGCGGCGAGCGGTGAGACCGTAGCCGCTCGCCAGGTCGAAGATGGCGAAGCCGCGGTCACCGCGCACGCCCATCGGGCCCAGCACGGCGGAGTCGACCTGCTCACCCTGCAGGGACTTGACCGGGAAGCGCCACAGTTCCGCGACTCGCACGAGGTCCACCTCCCACCCAGCGATGGCCGCACGCTAACACGGTTGCGACCTGCCGGCCGTCCTCCCCGGACTTGCGGCCAGGAGCGGCAGCCCGGCTCGCGCAGCGCCCGCGAGATCGCGGACCCGAGGCGGGATGGTCCGCGACGGCCGCCGAAAGGAGCACCGTAACCCGATGGTGGCACGATACCCACGAATCCCCGGTCTAACGTTGCAGCCCGCGATTTCGGAGATCACACGCGCTGTCGACGGTGTCCGCCACCGGTACCGCACCGCAGGCGTCGAGGATCCGCGCGACGGCGCCGCGCCCGGGCACGACACGCATGTCGAGCCCTTCATCCTGGGCGCTCGCACAGGCTCGCACCAGGCAGCGGAGTCCGGCGGCGTTCAGGAACGTCAGGGACGAGAGGTCGACGACCAGTCGGGAGAAGTTGCCTCTTGCCAGACCCTCGGTCAGCACCCGCTCGAGTTCACCGATGGTGGCGATGTCGACGCTCCCGCGCACGGCCGCCACCAGAACAGCTCCGCACGCACGACGGGACGTCGTCACCAGGCAGCGCCCGTCCAGGCGCAGTCGCTCGGCGACGGCTTCGGTCGGCACCATCTCGACAGACCTCCTCGAACAGATCGGGATCCTGGATCCCGCGTGCGATGTGTACCGACCACGGCCGGCACCGCCGCGAGACAGTCAGCGCCCCGCACGTTTCGTTACCCGCCTCCCCCGACAGCAAACGGTCCAGCCGACCGCTCAGGAAGCGAATGTGCAACGTTCTGGGCTTGCCACCGGCACGCTGGAGCAATCCTGCGGTCGTGCGGCGTGTCAGCCGACCGAACGCCGGCTGTCGCGGTCAGAGGGATCTGGCTCCGTCCGCCAGACCACCCGGCGACCGAGGTGGCGTGCGTCCAGAACGCGATGTGGAAACGTTTGTGCGACGCTGGTCGGAGTCGGTGATTGTTGTGTTCGGGGGTGTCGCATGAAGGCGACCGCGCGATCCGGCCGGCCCGCCACTCCCACCGGCGGGCGCAGGCGTGAGAGCGGCTGCACCAGGACGAGGTGGCATCGGTGACTGAGTACGTGGTGCTCGTCGACGATTCCGGGCGGCCCATCGGGTCGGCCGACAAGGCCACCGTGCATGCCGCCATCACGCCTCGGCACCTCGGATTCTCCTGCTACGGCTTCGACGCCCGCGGGCAACTGCTGGTGACCCGGCGAGCACGGGCCAAACGCACCTTCCCATCGATGTGGACGAACACTTGTTGCGGGCACCCGGCGCCCGGCGAGCGGCTCGAGGATGCGGTTCGTCGCCGCGTCGACCACGAGCTGGGCATGCAGGCGACCGAGGTGCGCCTGGTTCTGCCCGATTTCAGCTACCGCGCTTCGGACGGGGGCGTCGAGGAGAACGAGCTCTGCCCGGTGCTCGTGTGCCGGCTCGAGGGCCGGCCCCGGCCTCGGCCCGACGAGGTCGAGGACTGGTCCTGGTGGCGATGGAAGCGGTTCCTGCGCATTGCGGCCGGGCCCGAGGTGCTGACCCCGTGGGCTCGGCTGCAGGCGCCGCTGCTCGCCGCGCGCCAGGAGTGGCAGACCGCGATGGGGTGTTGCGCGCCCGAACGGGTCACTCTGCCGACCCGCGGGCCCACTCGACGATGACTGCCAACTGCACCCGGGCAGGTTGCCATGCGGGCGGCCACGAGTGTGGCAATTCCGTTTCGCGCTTCCGGTCTTTGACGCATGGAACGGCAACGTTGGGGGTAACCGACGAACATGACCACCAACGTGACTCACAGTGTCGATGTCCGCGTGCCCGTCCGCACCGCATACAACCAGTGGACGCAGTTCGAGTCGTTCCCCCGTTTCATGGAAGGCGTCGAGCGCATCACCCAGCTGACCGATACCGAAACGCACTGGGTGACCAAGATCGGCGGGGTCGAGCGGGAGTTCGATGCGAAGATCACCGAGCAGCACCCGGACGAGCGGGTGGCGTGGACCACCGAGAACGGCGTCGACCAGGGCGGCGTGGTGACCTTCCACCGGCTGGACGACGCCACCACCCGAGTCACGCTGCAACTCGACCACCATCCGCAGGGCGCGGCCGAGAAGGTCGGCGACGCGCTCGGGCTGGTGCAGCGGCGGGTGAAGGGCGACCTGAACAACTTCAAGGAGTTCATCGAGTCCCGGGGCAGCGAGGAGGACGGCTGGCGGGGCGACGTGGCGCCGGACCCGCAGCGTGGCTAGCCGCGGCAGTGCGACACCGCACATCGAACGCCGCGCGACGCTGCGTGATCGCGGCGACTCGTTCTGCGCCGCCGAAGAGCAGACCCAGCCACAGGCTTACAGAACCTGCTCCTAGTCGACGAAAGTGACCTTCGTCCGCGAACTCAGGCCAGTTCGACTGGGGTTTCCAAGCCGCTGACGATCGCCTCAGCGACCGCCTTCATCGTGCTACGCCGGTCCATCGCCGTGCGCTGGATCCACCGGAATGCCTGCGGCTCGGTCATGCCGTGGTTGGTCATCAGCAGGCCCTTGGCCCGGTCGATGGACTTGCGGGTCTCCAGCCGCTCGGTGAGCGTGGCGACCTCGTCCTCCAGCGCCTGCATCTCGGCGAAGCGCGACACCGACAGCTCGATCGCCGGCACCAGCTCGTGGCGGGCGAACGGCTTCACCAAGTAGGCCATCGCGCCGGCGTCCCGGGCCTGCTCGATCAGGTCTCGTTGGCTGAACGCGGTGAGCATGACCACCGGCGCGATCCGCTCCTTCACGATGACCGCGGCGGCCGAGATCCCGTCGACCTTCGGCATCTTGATGTCCATGACCACCAGGCTGGGGCGGAGATCCCGGGCAAGCTCGATCGCCGACTCGCCGTCGCCGGACTCCGCGATCACCTGGTAGCCCTCCTCACGCAGCATCTCGGCGAGGTCGAGGCGGATAAGAGCCTCGTCCTCCGCGATCAGCACACGGTGGCCGGTCTGTGCTACGTCGGTGTCGGCCTGGGGTTGCCGGTCGCCGGTAGCCTGCGTCACAGCAGTCTCCCTCGGTGGTCGGGGCGGGACGAAGTATCCGAGACTACCGGGCTAGGCATGCGCCACGATGCGATCCGGGCGGCGTTAACCGCGACGTCACATCGTCGTCCAGGCCCCCGGCAAGACCCACGCGCAGATGTGCCGGGAGCGGGACTCGAACCCGCATGTCCGCGAGGACAGACGCTTTTGAGGCGTCCGCGTATGCCTATTCCGCCATCCCGGCCAACCGCTGATCCAGGCTAGCAGCACCGCCCATCCACGCGAGCGCCCCACCGGGGCGCCCACCACTCACCGTCAAGAGCAACCGCCCCCGCTGCGCCCAGCTCGCCGAGCTGCCCTGGCAGACGATTCTGGTCGTCAACCCGGCCCGCGGACCAGCTACTCGAGACCCACACCATCAATCTCGAACCCGATCTGCTTCGCCAGTCAAGCGCAAGACAGGCCGGTACACCTGTCGCAGTCGACCGCGATCCGCATCTCGTCCTCCTGCTGGTCGATTCCGGGCTCCGCTCAAGCCGGAAACGGCTCGCAGGGCATCCGTTTGACGACGTGGAAAAAGCTGCCCGGGGACAGCTCGGGCTCGCCGGCGACGATGTCCGGGCAGCGGGTGAGCAGCTCCACGAACAGCGCGCGCAGCTGGAACCGCGCCAGCTGGTTGCCCAGACAGTGGTGGATGCCGCCGCCGAAGGTGATGTGTCGGTTCGGGTTGCGGGAAAGGTCCAGCTCGTGCGGCCGCTCGATGGCCTGCTCGTCGCGGTTCGCCGAGGAGTAGAACATCACCAGCTTGTCACCCTCGGTGATCCGTCAGCCGCTCCCCGTCCACCTCGGCCCGGGCCCCCGAGGTAACAGGTCACCCGTCGGGTTCTGGCGGCGGTCTGCGACGAGTCACCTCGCCCAGGTGCCGATACGTGGTGATTGCCCAGTAGCCGTAGTCGTCCGGCGTCGGCATGAGGTCTGAGCGAAGTGCCCGCCGATTCCGCAGCTGATTCCACGGGAACAACTCTGGCCTGCGGCTTCCGAAGAAGCCGCAGGCCAGTGGATGTAGCCCCGACGGGATTTGAACCCGCGCTACCGCCTTGAGAGGGCGGCGTCCTAGGCCGCTAGACGACGGGGCCATGAGGAAACGACTTTCGCCGTATCCGCTGGGGTACCAGGACTCGAACCTAGACTAACTGAACCAGAATCAGTCGTGCTGCCGATTACACCATACCCCAATGTGCCTGAACCGCCGCGGGGCGATTCGTTCTGGAACGATCCTAGCCGACCCGATCCGCCACGCCCAAACCGCCCACCCCCACCACAGTCGACGCTGCTCAGCCGCTCGGCCGGTGGCAGCGGCCTCAGCCGTCGGCCCTTGGCCGTAGTCCGGGCGAGGAGGACTGTAGCCGTTATTCAACGTCCCACGAAATATGGAGGTCGAGATGAGCGACACGCGATGCCTCGTCGTCGGCGGCGGGCCGGCCGGGATGATCCTCGGACTGCTGCTCGCCCGGGCCGGGGTCCGGGTCACCGTGCTGGAGAAGCACTCGGACTTCCTGCGGGACTTCCGGGGCGACACCGTGCACGCCTCCACCTTGGCCCTGATCGACGACCTGGGCCTCGGCAAGCGGTTCGCCGCCCTGCCTCAACGGCGGGTGGAGCGGGCCCGCCTACAGCTGGACGCCGGGACGGTCCAGGTCGGCGACCTCGGCCGGCTCCCGGGGCCGCACCGGCACATCGCGCTCGTACCGCAGTGGGACTTCCTCGACCTGCTGGCCGACGCGGCCACCGAGGAGCCGACGTTCACCCTGCGCCGCGACTGCGAGGTGATCGGGCTGCTCCACGAGAACGGCGCGGTGGCCGGCGTGCGCTACCGCGACCGGGCCACCGGCACTGAACGGGAGCTGCGGGCCGACCTCACAGTGGCCTGCGACGGGCGCGGCTCCACGGTGGCCCGGGCGGCGGGGTTGCGGCCACGTGGCTTCGGCGTACCGATGGACGTGTGGTGGTTCGGGCTGACCCGCGCGAGCACCGACCCGGAGGGCCTGGTGGGTCGCTTCTCCGCCGGCCAGATCGCCGTCATGATCGACCGCGGCGACCGGTGGCAGTGCGGCTACCTGATCCGCAAGGGCTCCGACCGGAGGATCCGGGAGCAGGGCCTGGCGGCCTTCCGGGACCGCGTTCGGGGGCTGCTGCCCTGGCTCGGCGACCGGCTCGACGAGGTGCGGTCACTGGACGAGGTCAAGCTGCTCGATGTGCGGCTGGACCGCCAGCGCCGCTGGTACACCCGCGGCCTGCTGCTGATCGGCGACGCGGCGCACGCGATGTCGCCGGTCGGTGGCGTAGGCATCAACCTGGCGGTCGCCGACGCCGTCGCGGCGGCCCGGCTGTTGGCCCCGGCGCTGCGCGGCGAGGGTCCGGTGCCGATCCAGGCGTTGCGCCGGGTGCAGCTGCGCCGGTGGTGGCCCACCGCGCTGATCCAGGCCGGCCAGCGCGCCGCGCACCGGGTGGTGCTCGGTCGGACGCTGCGGGCGCCGGCGCTGCCCTTGCCCACTGCGGCCGGCGCGCCGGACCCCGAACGGCCGGCGGATCCGGCGACGCTGCCGGGTCCGCTTCGGCTGATGGCGCGCTACCCGGTGCTGCAGGGCCTGCCGGCACGCATGATCGCCCTCGGCCCACTGCCCGAGCACGCCCCCGCCTGGGCCCGTCGGGACCCCGCCTAACGCACGACCGACTCGGCGGCGACCCCTGTGTCAACCCGCGCGACGACCCTTGTGCCGGCCCCCGCCAGGTCCCCCTCGACGTCCCCCTCGACGTCCACCGCGGACTGCCCGACGCGGACGCGCAGGGCAGCGAAGGTCAAGGCGTCCACCAGGGCCAACCAGGAGGCCTCGACCACATTGCCGTGCACCCCGACGGTGGTCCATACCGAGCGCCCCGCGTTCGGGCCGGCCGCCGGCCGCACAGCGGCGTGGTCGGTGGACTCCACCAGAACCCGGGTCACCGCGTCCGTGCCGTGACCGTCCGGCGTGTGCGCGCCGCCGGGGCTGAGGATCCGCACCTTGTAGTCGGAGAGCTCGACCTTCTCCAGCCACGGGCAGGACGGGGTGAGCGCCGCCCGCAACGCCGCGTCCAGCGCGTTGACCGGCCCGTTGCCCTCCTGGGTGGCGATGATCCGGCGCCCGTCGACCAGCACCTTCACCGTCGCCTCAGCGACCACGGCGGCGTCCGCCCGGTGTTCGGTGATCACCCGGTAGGACTCCAGGACGAACGGCGCCCGGGCCTGCGAACCGTTGCCCACCGCCGACCGCATGATCAGCTCCAACGACGCGTCGGCCGCCTCGAACGACCAGCCCTGCGCCTCCCGCTCCTTGACCGTGGACACCACCGAGTTGACTGCGGCGGGATTGCCCGCCAGGTCGATGCCCAGCTCGGCGGCCTTGAGCTCCACGCTGGCCCGGCCCGCCATCTCGGTGACCAGCACCCGCTGACCGTTGCCGACCAGCTCGGGATCCATGTGGTTGTACAACTCGGGGTCGACCTTGATCGCGCTCGCGTGCAGGCCCGCCTTGTGCGCGAACGCCGAGGATCCGACGTAGGCCTGATGGGTGTCGGGCGCGATGTTCGCCAGCTCGGCGAGCGCGTGCGAGACGCGGGACATCTCGGCGAAGGCGCCCTCGGGCAGCGCCGGCATGCCGAGCTTCATCACCAGGTTGCCGAGCACCGCGAACAGGTCGGCGTTGCCGGCCCGCTCGCCGTAGCCGTTCGCGGTGCACTGCACGTGGGTGGCGCCGGACTGCACGGCGGCGACCGAATTGGCCACCGCGCAGCCGGTGTCGTCCTGGCAGTGGATGCCCAACCGGAACCCGGTGCTCTCGTGCACCCGGGTCACGATCTCGGCGATCCCGAGCGGCAGCATGCCGCCGTTGGTGTCGCACAGCACCGCGACGTCCGCGCCGGCGGACATCGCCGCGTCGAGCACCCGCAGCGCGGTGTCCGGATCGAAGCGGTAGCCGTCGAAGAAGTGCTCGGCGTCCAGGAAGACCCGCCGGCCCTCGCGGCGCAGGAACGTCACCGTGTCCGCGACCATCGCGCAGTTCTCCGCCACGTCGGTGCGCAGCGCGCGCTCGATGTGCCGGCGGTCCGACTTCGCCACCAGGGTGACCACCGGCGCCTGCGAGTCGAGCAGTGCCCGGACCTGCGAATCGGTCTCGGCGCGAGCCCCCGCCTTGCGGGTGGATCCGAACGCAACCAGCGCGGCATGCCGCAGCCCCAGCTCACCGGCGGCCGCGCGGGCGAAGAACTCGGTGTCCTTGGGCAGCGCTCCGGGCCAGCCGCCCTCGATGAACCCCACCCCGAGCGAGTCGAGGTGTCGGGCGACCGCGAGCTTGTCGGTCACCGAGTAGCTGATCCCCTCCCGCTGGGCGCCGTCGCGCAGCGTCGTGTCGTAGACGTGGAAGGCGTCGCCGAGCGGGGTGCCGGCTGGCTCGGTACGGGACATGTCAGGGGGCTCCTGTGCTCGTTCTGTTCTCGGATCGGCCGTTCGCGGATGGTGGCAGGCAAACAAAAAGACCCCCCGCGGATGCGAGAGGTCTGAGCGTCGGGCGGTGGTGCCGCTATCCCACCAGGTCCCGACGCTCCAAGATAATGATCACGACGTGCTGCGCCACCCCCGGAGCGTAGCATCACCGGAAGTCGATCAGCGGTCACCCGGACGGGTCGGGCGGTCGCGCTGGGGCGCCCGTCCCGACAGGATGACGGGTGCGGGTCGTCCGCCGGTCCGCGTGTCGATCAAGGAGGATTGAGCGTTGTACCAGGTCACCGTGCTCTACAACCACCCCGAGGACGCTGCCGCGTTCGACAAGCACTACCGCGAGGTGCACATCCCGCTGGCCAAGAAGATGCCCGGCCTGAACGGCTACTACGTCAACTGGTGTGAGCCCGCTCCCGACGGCGCGAAGCCGCCGTTCCACCTGATCGCCACCCTGACCGCGGAGTCCAAGGACGCCGCGCTGGCCGCGCTCGGCTCCCCCGAGGGGCAGGCCGCCGTGGCCGACCTGCCGAACTTCGCGACCGGCGGAGTGCAGCTGTCGTTCGGCGAGGTCGACTCGGCCCTGTAGCGGCTAGAGCCCGAAGGTGGCCGGCTTGCCGACCAGGGCGGCGAGCCGGTCACCGATCGACTGGGTGTGGCCGGTCGCGTTGTGGTCGCGGGTGGCCAGGTCGAACGCCACCGAAGCCTCGACCTTGCGCGCCTCCTCGGAGCGGCCGAGCTGATCCAGCAGCAACGCGACCGACAGGACCGCGGCGGTCGGGTCGGCGATGCCCTGGCCGGCGATGTCCGGCGCGCTGCCGTGCACCGGCTCGAACATGCTGGGGTTGCGCCCGCTCACGTCGAGATTGCCACTGGCGGCGAGCCCGATTCCGCCGGTCACCGCAGCGGCGAGGTCGGTGAGGATGTCACCGAATAGATTGTCGGTGACGATCACGTCGAACCGGGCCGGGTCGGTCACCAGGTGGATGGTGGTGGCGTCCACGTGCTGGTAGGACACCCCGACGTCCGGATGCTCCAGTGACACCTCCTCCATGATTCGCGACCACAGCCCGCCGGCGTGGGTCATCACGTTCGTCTTGTGCACCAGGGTGAGGTGCTTGCGTGGCCGTGCCGCCGCCCGCCGGAACGCGTCCCGGATCACCCGCTCCACACCGAATGCGGTGTTGACGCTGACCTCGGTGGCGATCTCGTGCTCGGTGTCCTTGCGCAGGTGCCCGCCGGTGCCGGCGTACGGCCCCTCGGTGCCCTCGCGGATCACCACCAGGTCGATCTCCGGCGCGTTGGCCAGCGGGCTGCGCACCCCTGGGTACAGCCGGGCCGGCCGCAGGTTCACGTGGTGGTCCAGCTCGAAGCGCAGCCGTAGCAGCAGGCCACGCTCCAGGATCCCGCTGGGCACCGATGGGTCACCGACCGCGCCGAGCAGGATCGCGTCGTGCTGCTGCAGCTCACTCAGCACCGACTCGGGCAGCAACTCACCGGTCGAGTGCCAGCGGGCGGCGCCGAGGTCGTACTGGGTGGTCTCGGTGCCGGGCGCAACCTCCCCGAGGACCTTCAACGCCTCGGCGATGACTTCGGGTCCGATCCCGTCTCCAGGAATCACCGCAAGTCGCATGACCTGCTGCCTCCTCGCGCTCTCCACCAGATTCTCCGTCCACGGCGCCGATCGCCCAGGGCGCCGAGGGCAGCGCGGGCCGGCGACGGAACGCTACCCGCTGCGAATGGAGGCATTTGCCAGTGGCCACCCTTTCGGGCGAACACGGACCGGTGAAGATCGGACGCAGGCCCTAGGTCAGGCTACGCCGGTGAGCGCAGCGTAGACGATGATGTTGTCCCGGTAACTGCGGCGGTCGGAGTCGAAGCTGCCACCGCAGGTGATCAGCCGCAGTTCGGCCCCCGGGGTCGGCGCATACACCGCCTCGGTGGGGAACGCGCTCTTGGCCACCTGGTCGAGCCTGGTCACGGTGAACAGCGCGGTCGAGCCATCGGCCCGGGACACCTTGACCTGGTCACCGGGCTTGAGCTCGTGCAGCCGGGCGAAGATGCCGTCCTTGCCACCACCGTTGACGTGCCCGAGGATCACCGCCGCGCCGGCGGTGCCCGGCTGGGCACCCAACCGGTACCAGCTGGCCTGCATCGGCTGATCCACGGGCGGCACGCTGACGGTCCGGTCGGCGTTCTTGCCCAGCGGGATCAGGGTGGACGAGGCGTCGATCGCGTCAATCCGCAGGTCCTTGGGCACGGCCGGCGCGAGCGGCGGGATCTGGGTCACCGGACCGCCGACGATCGACGGAGCGGACAGCACCGGCCCGTCGTGCGGGCCTGGGAAGGCCGGTTCGGCGCCGCCGCACGCGGTGGTCAGGACCAGCAGCAGGCTGACGACGGCCGCGCGTACCGATTTCGTGAATCGCATCTTCCACTCCTCCGCGAGACGCACTGGCTCGGGGATGCCAGGCGGGGGGTCTCACCGGGAACACCGTCCGGGATACGGGTGGCGTTTCAACCGTGACCGAAGTTGCGCCGGACGCCGCGAATGTTGGGCCGAACAGGTGCATCCGACCCACCTTGAGGATCGGCTGCCCGCCGGCGCGCACGCGACACCGCCCGGGCCAGTGGAGAACGGCCCGAGCGGTGTCGTAGGTCAGACGGATCGTGGTCAGTCCTGCAGCAGCGCCCGCCGCCTGGTCACCTGCCCGCTCAGGCCGGTGCCGGCCATCCCGGTCAGCCCCAGGCTGAACAACGCGCCGTAGCTGACACCCACCGGACCACCGCCGGTCTCCGGGGCACCAACCGGGAAGGTGGAGTCGTCGGCATCCGACTTGCCGTCGTTGTTGTCGTCATCATCCTCGTCGTCGGACTTGCCGTCGTTGTCGTCGTCGTTGTCGTCGTCGCGGTTGTCGTCGTCGTCGTCGCGGCTGTCGTCATCATCATCGTCGTCGTCCCGGCCATGACGGTCCCAGTCGGAATCACAGCCACACGCGCGGTCCCGGTCGCGCTTGTCGCAGTCACGCTTCCAGAAGTGCTCGCTGTCGCTGGATCGATAGTCCCGGTCGCAGTCGGTGAAACGCTTCTTCTTGAAGCAGAAGTCGAAGAAGGGGTGCGAGGTGTCCTTGATCAGGTCGCACGGGTTCGCCCGGACAGGCCGGCCGCCGTTCGTGGTCGATCCATTGGTGGTCGATCCGGTCGTGACGCCCAGGGTGGTGCCCGAGCCGCCGGTGGTCACGCCAACCGTGGTTCCGGAGCCGCCCGTGGTCACCCCGACCGTGGTGCCGGAGCCGCCGGTGGTCACCCCGACCGTCGTGCCCGACCCACCGGTGGTCACACCAACTGTCGTACCGCCGTCACCGCCACCGGTGGTCACGCCGACCACCGTGCCGCCACCGGTCGTGACGCCGGTCGAGCCGACACCGTCGGTGCCGCCGTCGGTCCCGCCGTCGGTGCCGTCAGTCCCGCCGTCAGTCCCGCCGTCGGTTCCACCGTCGGAACTCCCGTCGGTCCCGCCGTCGGAACCACCATCGGTTCCACCGTCGGAAGAGCTGGACGAGCTGGACGTGGTGTCGCCGCCGTCCCCGGAAGTCTCCTGTGCGAGCGCGAGGGGCGCGCTCCATAAAGCAGTCACTGCGGTCAGCGCTACGCCGACCAGCAAGGTACGAGCTCGCATGATTTCTCCTCCTCAAGACGTCCTGGCTCTCTAAGAACCAGGCGGGGCCGTCTCTTGGGGGGGACAGCGGTTCGGTCTCCGAGAACGTTTCACATTCCGGCGAAGTTCGGCCGTATGCCGCGTATCTACCGCCGAACAGATGCATCGCGGCTGGGACGAACACCGGGTACCACGGCTTCGCGGACGATCAGATAAATCAACGAGCCACCGGCGAATAGGTTCCCGAACACCCGCCGAACACGATAATCGGCGGCACCCCGTAAATGGGATGCCGCCGATGGGACGGTCGGGGTCAGTGGTGGATGTCGACCGGCTGCGGGACCCTCGCCGGACTCTGCGCACGGCGCTGCGCGGGTACTGCCACAGTTCCGCCCCGGCGGCTCCGCAGCCGGTCCCGGACGGTCAGGACCAGCCGACCCACTCGTTCCGGCCGGGCGAACACCAGGTAGGCGACGATCATCGTCACGCTGAAGAACCCGACCGTCATCGACAGGTCGATCATCACGTGCAGCATGACGCCCAGCGCCAGGATCCACGGCCGGATCGCGCGATTCCAGACCAGGAGCGCCAGACCCAACTCCAGAGCGAGTGTGCCGAACGTGAGGAGCTCGCCCACAATTGCCGAGTCGGCGATGAATCCCGGGGTCGGGAACCGGTGGATGTCCTCGATCCGCATTGCGTACGAGAACGCTGTTCCGTCCCGCCACTGGGCACCCTGGACCTTCTGCCAGACCGTGGACAGATACACGAGGCTCACCTGTATTTGCACCAACCGCAACGCCCAGGGCGCCCGAGCCGGGAACTCCCAGAAACGGCCCGGGGCCGCACGGAGGCGATCGATCGACAATGCCACACCGGCCGGGGCGAGCATGCAGAAGAATGTCAGGTTGAGCAGCAGGAGATCACCGGAGTTGAACACCATCCAGTTGCGCCGGTGGAACGACAGCATGCAGACGAACACAACGATCGCGGCGAGTCGGGTGTGCAGCCCGAGCAGCAGCGCCACAGAACCGAGCAGGGTGGCGACGAACAGGCCTACGATCATCGGCGGGCTCGACGAGATGCTCAGCAGCCCCCAGGCGCCGGGACCGAGTTCGGGCTGTTCCGGGAGCACACCTGCCGGCCCGAAGAACGCGAACAGGTCCGGCGCGAGGGTCACCGTCCACACCGTGCAGACGGCGCCCAACGCGATGCGGAACAGCGCAAGCGTCGAGGTGGACTGGGGCTCGAACCAGAACCGCTCCCAGCCGCGGTAGAGCCTGCCGAACGGCCCCGTCATCGGATCGGCCCGATCTCGCTGTCGAAGTAGGTGAAGGCCTGCTGAGGTTCCCGGTCCGGCCCGGGGCCCGGTGGCAGCGACATCGACCAGCGGCGGGTCAGCGTGGTCCGCACCGGGTCGTGGCCCTGGGCCCGGACGTGGTCACCCAGGTAGGCGGCGAACGGCTGCCACAGCTCGTCGTGCTCGTCGAGGCGGAGGTACTCGCTGAACTTGTGCCAGCGGTAGTCGCGGTAGGCACCCAGCCACACGCTGTGCGGGGTCGTCCAGGTGGTGATCGTGCCGTCCGCGCTCTCCACCTGGCCGTCGACGTAGATGCTGAGGTTGCGCGGGTTCGGCGAGAACACACCCCAGCTCTGGTTGAGCCCGGTGGCGTTGAGGTACGGCTTGGCCACCGGCATTAGCGCGGACCGGGTCCGCGACTCAGGAAGGTTGGGCACCGCCATCGCCGCGAGCGTGACCAACAACAGCACAGTGATCAATGCGCGGCCGGCCACGCTGTTCTCGAGTTTGGCTTGCATTCGGTTCGCTCCTGGCGGGCGCTGGGGTGCCCGCAACCTGTCTCGGGGTAACACCTGGACCAGCGCATCCGGTGGTCCAGGTGTTTCACCACTGACGCGAAGTTGCGCCGAATGCCGATCGAAAGCGGCCGAAAGATGGAGTACCCGCGCCGGGGGGCCCGCCCGGCGCGGCGGGACCGGCGGTGATCCTCGGCCACATCAACGGCAACGGTCAGGACGGCATCTTCGCCCGGCTGCACGAGGTGAAGCCCGGCGACCAGGTGAAGGTGTCCCGCCAGGACGGCAA
>JBQTKB010000019.1:0-9077 GCA_052386505.1 Pseudonocardia sp. | reverse complement strand
GGCGGGGGGGCACCCCCAGGCGGGGGGGGGGCTTCCGCCCCCCCGCCCCCCCCACCCCCCCCCCCGCCCCCCCGGGGGGCGGGCGGTCGAGTCGTCGATACCGGAACAGCGTCAGGGGCTCACGCACCGAGGGTCAGCGCTGCGATCCGGGCCCGATGCACGTCGATGCCGCCGCCGACGCCGGCCAGCCGTTTGGCGCGCTTGTAGAAGAAGTGCGCCTCGTGTTCCCAGGTGTAGCCGATGCCGCCGTGATACTGGATCATCGCGGCGGTCACCAGCAGGGCCGACTCGCTGGCCTTGGCCTTGGCCACCGACACGGCCAGGGCGCTGTCGCTGGACGCGGGGTCGGTGTCCAGGGCGTGCGCGGCGTAGAGCACCGCGTGCTCGGCCATGGCCACCCCGACGTGCAGGTCGGCCAGCGAGTGCTTGAGCGCTTGGAACGACCCGACCGGCACGCCGAACTGCTTGCGGTCGCGGTCATAGGCCACCGTCCGGGTCAGCGCCTCGCGGGCCACCCCGACCAGGTCGGCCGCGACCAGCACGGCGGCCCGGGCGGCCAGCTCGTCGAGCACCCCTGGGCCGCCGCCGGGCAGCGGCTCGCCGGCGCTGCCGGCCGGCGTCACCCGGGCCAGCCGGGTGGTGGCGTCGAAGCTGCCCTGCCGGGTGGTGCTCATCTCCTCCGGGCGCAGCAGCCGCAGCCCGGTGCCGTCGGCCACCACCAGCGCGTCGGCCACCTCGGCGTACTCCACGGCCGGCCAGCCCTCGTCGGCGCAGCCGCGCAGCGCCAGCGCGCCCACCGCCTCGCCGGCCGCGAACCGGGGCAGCCACCGCTGTTGCTGGCTCTTCGAGCCGGCCAGGCGTAGCGCCTCGGCGGCCAGCACGGTGCCCCGCCAGGGCCCGGGCGCCACCCCGGCGCCGAGCTCGCGGGCGATCACCTGTGCGTCGACCAGCGCAAGACCCAGGCCGTCGTGCTCCTCGGGAACCAGCGCGGCCAGCCAACCCTGCTCGCCCATCGCGGTCCACAGCGCGCCGGGGTGCCCGTCGCCGGCCGGATCCTCGACGACGGCACGTACCGCGTCGAGGTCGAACCGGCCGGCCAGGAACTCCCGTACGGCCGCGCCGAAGTCACGCTGGTCGTCGGTCAGTGCGAAGAACATGTTCGGTCCCTGTCGGTCGACTAGCGAGGCAGGCCGAGCACGCGCTCGGCGACGATGGTGCGCTGGACCTGCGACGAGCCGCCCCAGATGGTGACCGAGCGAGACCACATCGCCTGGGTGTGCATCGCGGCGAGGTCCAGACCGGGCACCGGGCTGTCCAGCGTCGCGTCCTCGCCGAGCACGTCGTCGAAGACCTCCCACAGATCCTGGAAGGTCTCCGACCACTGCAGTTTGGTCATCGACGCCTCGAAGCCCAGGTCACGGCCCCGTTCGACCTGGGTGAGCACGTGCATCGCGTGGTAGCGCAGGCACTCCAGTTCGACGAGCACCCGGGCCAGCTTGTCCCGGAGGACCGGATCCCGGTCGCGGCCCAACCGCCTGGCGACCGCCGCGATCTCGTCGTACTGCCGGCGGAACTCGGTGTACTGGGCCATGCCCGACGCGCCGCGCTCGAACGACAGCAACAGCATCGCGGTGCGCCAGCCGTCGCCGATCTCCCCGAGACACTCGGCCGCGGGCACCCGGGCATCGGTGAAGAAGACCTCGCCGAACTCGCTGGCGCCGCTCATCTGCTTGAGCGGGCGGGCCTCGACACCGGGCTGGTGCATGTCGATGAGCAGCATCGAGATTCCCTTGTGCAGCGCCGAGCCGGGCTCGGTGCGCACCAGGGTGAAGATCTTGTCGCCGTGCACCGCGTTGGTGGTCCACACTTTCTGCCCGTTGACCACGAAGTCGTCCCCGTCGCGGGTGCCGCGGCAGGACAGTGCCGCGAGGTCGGAGCCGGCGCCGGGCTCGGAGAAGCCCTGGCACCAGATCACCTCGTTGCGCAGCATCGGGCCGATGATCTCCTTGCGCTGCGCGTCGGTGCCGATGGCCATCACGGTCGGCGCGAGGAAGCTCAGCCCGAGCGGGTTCACCGTCTGCGGAGCGCGGGCCAGCACCATCTCCCGGTCGTAGATCGCCTTCATCCCCGGCGTACCGCCGCGCCCGCCGTACTCGGTCGGCCACTGGATGCCGGCGAACCCGGCCAGCGCCTTCTCCCGTTCCCAGTCACGGCGCTGCTGGAAGCTCTGCTCCTCGGGTAACGACGCCCAGTACCCGGGGGCGGTCCACTCCCGCGGGATGTGCGCGGACAACCAGCCGCGCAACTCCTCGCGGAACGCCTCTTCCTCGGCGGTATAGCTCAGGTCCACGGGCTGCCTCCCTGCGGTCGGCCGGTGAGTGCGCAACACCGTTGCGGCATCACTGCGTTCTGGCATCACTGCGTTCTGGCATCACTGCGCGCTCACGAGCTGCTGACAGAGCAGCATACTCATCGGTAACTTGTTCGTCGAACCAACCTGATCGCGTGCCCGATGATGGTCGGTACCAGCCCGCGGACCGGCCCGGAGCTGTCACCCGGTGAGGCGGGACCTGAGCTCGGCGAACTCACCGTCGGTGAACCCGTTCCGGCGCAACCATCCGGCGCCACCCGCGTCGTTGTCGCAGTCCGAGTGGTGTCCCGGCTCGGCGTCCGCATCCAGCTCACCCATCAGGGCCGTCATGACCTCCGGCGGGCAGCGGTAGAGGTCCAGATCGGCCGGGTCGATGTCGTACTGGGCACCGACGCCCCGCCGGAGCACCGCGGCCAGTTGGTCGTTGGACAGCACGTAGTCCTGGACCACCGCCTCGCGGGTCACCCCGACGGCGTCGCACACCAGCGCGCAGAACACTCCGGTACGGTCCTTACCCGCCGCGCAGTGCACCAGCGTCGCCCCGGCTGGGTCCGAGGGGGGATCGATCAGCAGTCGAACGGCGGCCAGCACGTTCTCCGGGCGGTGCGCGAGGTAGCCCCGGTAGGTGAACAGCTTGGGGTCCTCGTCCTCGCGCGGGATCGGCCGTCGGCCCACGGGTAGCACGGTCAGGTGCTCGGTGCGCACCCCGGCCCGCTCCAGCGGGGTGGGTCCGTCGCGCTCGACCTCTTTCGGCGACCGGAGGTCGATCACCGTACGCACGCCGAACGTGCCGGTGAGCCACTCGACGTCGGAGTCGGTCATCTCGTGCAGCCGCGCAGACCGCAGCACCTGGCCGAACCGGGTGTGCCCACCGCCGCGTAACGGCAGTCCGCCGAGGTCGCGGACGTTCTCCACCCCCGCCAGCCGGACCCAGCGCCCGTCACCCCCCGAGCCGGCGCTGCCCGTCCCCCCGCTCAGCGACTCCCCGCTCACCGACCCCCCGCTCACCGACCCGGCGCTGCCCGTCCCCCGGCTCACCGTCCCCCCGCTCACCGGGCGACCCGGACGGTCACCGAGGTGCCGCTGTCCCCCACCCGCACCCGCGGTGGGTCGGGATGTCCCGCCGCGCACAGTCGGGCCCGGACGTCGGCCACCACCTCGCGCAGCCGCTCGTCGTCCACGCCACCGGCGCTCTCAGCCACGGTGATCAGGCAGCCCCCGCCCTCGACCACCACCGAGATCCGCAAGGTGCCGCCGGTCGGGGCCGGCTCGATCGCGTTCCGCACGGCGTGCTCGACCAACGGCCGCACCGTCAGCGGCGGCACGGCCACGCCGAGCACCCCGCCGTCGAGCTGTTCGACGATCCGCAACCGGTCACCGAACCGCGCCCGTTCCAGCGCGAGGTAGCTGCGCACGTTGGACAGTTCGGCACCGAGGGAAACCGATCCGGCCGTCGGCCCGAAGCCGTAGCGGGCGTAGTCGGCGAACTCGGCGAGCAGGTCACGGGCTCTTGGCGGGTCCGTGCGCACATAGGCCGAGATGGTGGTGAGCGCGTTGTACACGAAGTGCGGCGCGAGCTGCGCGCGCAGCGCCCGCAGCTCGGCGTGGGCCACCGACAGCGCCCGACCCGGCTCCTCGCTGGCGATCTCCCCCAGCTCCTTGGGCGCCGGTGGTGAGTCCGGCCGACCATCCCGCGGCTCTCCTCGCCCGGGCGGCAGCTCGCCCGGCGACCGGCATGAGGTGCGCACCCAGGCCCGGGACCGACGGCCGGGGCGGTAGCGGGAGTCCAGCCGCTTGGCCAGCACCGCACTGAGGCCGTGGTGTCGGGCGACCTCCAGCATCACCGCGCCGTCACCATCCGGGAACCACAGCGACAGGTCGGCCGGCAGACCCTCCAGGTCGAGTTCGCCGAGCAGCTCCCGCCGGCGCCGATATGGTAGGTGCAGCGTGGCCTGGTCATCGAGCGCGAGCAGGTCGGTGACGTAGTAGCGCACCGGTACGGCACGCACCCGGGCCGGCGACGGGCGGGCGGCTCCGGACCGTCGGCGCAGCGCAGCCGGGTCGGGCAGGCCCCGGTCGTCCAACGCAACGATCTTGCCGTCGAGCACGTATCGGCGGCCCGTCGCGCAGAGCGCGCCGAGCGCGGCCAGCTCAGGATATTCGCCGGTGATCGACCGCACCGAGGCGGCGCTGAGTAGGCGGAGCCCGCTGGGGCCCAGGTAGGCGGTCGCCCGCAACCCGTCGACGTCGAACTCGTAGCCCCAACCCGGGCCGGCGGGGACCCCACCCTCGACCGGCGTCATCGCCCGTACCGGCCGCAACACCGGATGCGGCGCATCGGGCCGCGTCGACGGGTCGACCGGGTCCTTCGGATGCACCCGGTCGCGAACCATCACCCGCTCAGCCTAGGTGCCGATCCCGACATGCGCGACCGTGGAACGCCTGGTCGCGGAGCGGCCGGGCGCCGGTCGGGTCGTGGACGACGAGGGCGGACCGCAGCATTCCGGGCCCCCGGCGCGGCGGGGGCGGAGGCCACGCAGCCCGAAGTGACCCGTCCAGGAGGATCACCCGCCCCGGCGGCCGGCCGTACCGGGCGTGCGCTCGACGTACAGCGGGCTGGCCACCAGGCACCGGCGCCTCGCTGCGCTCGACCGCGCCCACCGGCTCACCGGGGCATCGAGCAGAACCCGGGCGTACCCGGTGAACCACTCGGGAACGCTCCGGCTCTCCCACGCGGCGTCGTCGAGCAGCCGCAGCTCCCGGGGCAGAGGGGCACTCAGCTGGTCCGGGTCGGGGTGGTGCTCGTCGATGGCGAGAGCGCTCAGCGTCGGCAGCAGTCTGAGAAGGTAGTTGCGGACCGCCATCGGCGGGGCGAGCATCGGCGGACGAAAGCGGTCGGCGAGCATCTCCTCGGGCGGGGTCAGCAGCACCAGCCGGGTCGGGGTCGCCTCCCAGTCCTCAGGTGCCCAGAACAGGGTGAAGCCGGCGGGCTCGGGTTCGGCGTAGAGATTGGCGACGTGCCCCCACTCGGCCAGACCCACCGTTGCGACGTACAGCGCAGCCTCGAAGCGGACCCACTCACCGGCCGAGACGTCGTCCTCGTCGAACGAGCGCGCGGTCTCCTCGATGTAGCGCACGACCTGGCGCAGCTCGGCGTTGTCCGGGGACCGCGCATCCCGCCCGGCTGGGGAACTGCCCGGCCGGCTCGACCCACGTCCGTCCAGATCGTGCAACCGCCGCAAGAACCCACCGCTGGAGCGGGTCTGGCTGAACTGGGCGAGCTTCCGCCGCGACAGGTGGACCCTCTCCCTCACCGGCGCATTCTGACCCGCGTATCCGCCGATCGCAACGGCCCGGCCGCCGTCGGCCGCGGCCACACGTACGAGAGAGAGTCCGTGCGCCCACGCCACAGGCAGCGCCAGGCGGTCGCCCGCAAGCCCTCCGGTGGTCTCAGGCGTTCCACGCCGTGCACTCCCTCCCGGCCGGACCCGCTGACGCTGCGGCTGCCTGCCCGACGGCAGCCTGCCGTCACGATGCGTCTCACCTGTCGCGGCCCGTCCCCGGGATTGCCGTGACCTTCAGCGTGACCATCGGCGGATTCGCGGACCGCCGCGATCACAGCGGATCCGGGAGCAACGTCAACGAGTCGGCGTGCATGGGCCGGACCACCGTGAAATGACGACGATCCACGGTCGCGACGCGCGTGACTCCCAACCGCTCCGCCATCGAGATCACCGCGGCGTCCGTCCCGCCAAGGCCGAGGTCGGCGTACCGCCGGACCAGCGCCGCCATCCGCTCCAGGTCGCCAGGAAGCAACTCGCCGAGAGTCAGCGACTGCCCCGGACCGAACGCGTCGAGAAACGTCGCCTCCGCCTGGGCCCCGAGGTTCTTGCCGATCAGGTAGCACGCTTCAGCGACTACCAGTGGCGGCACGATCAACGGCCGAGACTCCGTCACCAGCCACCGCACGCAGGACGCATGGTGGCCGTCACCGCGATCGGCCAGGGCGTACAAGACGCCCGTGTCCACGATGATCACGACCGCGGCGAGCCGCCGAACCCATCGGAGAGCAGTTCATCCACTCGCTCAGAGACATCCGACCGTCCGCTGTCACCGATCCCGACGAACGCCGGTAGCGGCCTGCGCTGGTCGGGAACCGAGAACAGCTCGGTCGCCAGCCGCAGCAGCTCGTCGGCCTGCTCCTCTGGCAGGTTCTCGACAAGATTAATCAGCTTGTCCCGACTCGTCACTCCAGCATGGTATCCGCCACGGCGCCGATCACAAATCTGGTCACGCAGACGCGAAACGGCCCTCCAGGAGTTCTCTGGAGGGCCGTTTTACCTGGTAGCGGGGGTAGAATTCGAACCTACGACCTCTGGGTTATGAGGGGAACGGGGCCCGTCCCAGCTGTTCCCGCCGGTCTCGGGTCGTCCTCGGCGAGCTGCTGCTCCGCCAGAATTCGTCCCAGACCGTCCCAGCTCTCACGGCGCTGCCCGACCAGTCCTTACTACCGTTCTTACTACCGTCCAGAGCGGGTCAGCCTGCCCGCAGGTACTGACGTACCGCATCCCGGATGATCTGCGAGACACTGCTGTGCTCGGCTGCCGCGCGAAGCAGCAGCTCCCGCTTCAGCTCCGGATCCAGTCGCACTGACTCGACCGAGGAGGCGGCCGACCCCATTGCCGGGCGGCCCGGCGAGCGGCGCCGCAGGATCTCCTCCACGTCGTAGCCCCGCTCGGCCTCGTCGGCCATCTCCTCGACCGCAGCATCCGTGATGGGCGTGCCATCGGCCCTAACCCCGTGATTCGCCGTCATCGTCACCGTCCTCCTTCCAGTAGCCGCCGGTACTTCGTCCGCATCGCCATCGCGTGGATCACCGCTGGCCCGGTCGACCGATCCAGCACGACCAGCTCCAAGAAGTTGCCCGCCCGGTCAGGCCCCAGGACCAGATACCGGTCAGGGTCCTCCCCGATCTCCTCCACAACGAGTGCCTTGCTCAGTGCGTGCTGGATGTCGAGTGAGTCGACACCGTGGCGCAGCGCCGACTGCAGGACGTCCACTCCAATATCGTACTACGAAAAGGGTGGCTACAGATTCAGCTACACCTGGGCATGAAAACGGCCCTCCGGAGAGTCTCCGGAGGGCCGTTTTGCCTGGTAGAGGGGGTAGGATTCGAACCTACGACCCCTGGGTTGTCTCCCCTGGAGTGTCGCCTGCCATGAGCATGGGACCGCTCTGAGCGGTTTTCTGCCAGCTTCATGGGACCACCTGGATTGCCAGTTATGGGACCACCCGGCGCGCCTGGCCGGTGGGTCCACGGGTCGTTCGTCTGATCGTTACGTCGTGTTCGGAGACGTGGAGGTCAGCAGCGGTGGCGTTCAGGGAGGTCGGCGTGGTCGAAGTGCGTGAAGTGCTGCGGGGCTGGCTGGACGGGGCCGGTCTACGCACGGTCGCCGGCCGGGCGGGGGTGGATCGCAAGACCGCCCGCCGGTATGTCGAGGCCGCGGTCTCGGCCGGGCTGTCCCGGGAGGACGGGCCGGCAGCGCTGACTGACGAGTTGATCGGTGCGGTGATCGCGGCGGCGCGTCCGGAGCGCACCGACGGCCACGGCCGATCCTGGGAACAGCTGGACGGCCGGGAGGACCAGATCCGGGCCTGGATCGCGAAGGACGGCTTGTCGATCGTGAAGATCGAGGAGTTACTGGCCCGCTCTGGAACCGTGGTGCCCTACCGGACGTTGCACCGATTCGCGGTCGAACGCTGCGGGTTCCGGGTCAGGTCCACCACGGTGCGGGTGGCCGATGGGGAGCCGGGCGTGGAGTGCCAGATCGACTTCGCCCAGCTGGGGTTCCTCCTCGACGCCGAGACCGGGAGCCGCCGGCGGGTGCATGTGCTGATCTTCACCGCGGTCGTATCGCGGCACATGTTCGTGTGGCTGACCCACTCCCAATCCCTGGCCGCGGTGATCGCCGGCTGCGAGGCGGCGTGGGCGTTCTTCAATGGCGTCTTCAGGGTGTTGATCCCGGACAACCTCAAGGCCGTGGTCACCGACCCTGACGCGGTCAACCCGAGGTTGTCCAGCGGCTGGCTGGACTACGCCCAGCACGCCGGGTTCGGCACCGACCCCGCTCGAGTGCGACGCCCGCAGGACAAGCCACGCGTGGAACGGACCGTGCAATACGTGCGCGGCAACTTCTGGGCCGGAGAGAGCTTTGCCGACCTCGCCGACGCCCAGGACCGGGCGCTCACCTGGTGCTCAGACCGGGCCGGGATGCGCATCCACGGCACCACCCAGGCCCGCCCAGCCGAGATGTTCGCCCAGCTCGAACACGGTTGCCTGCTTCCGGTTCCGCCGCCTTACGACGTTCCGATCTTCGGCCGGGTGAAGGTGCACCGCGACTACCACGTCGAAATCGCCAAGGCGCTCTACTCCGTGCCGGAACACCTCATCGGCGAGCACTTGCAGGGCCGAGCCGACAGCGAGCTGGTGAAGTTGTTCCGCGCGGGTGTGCTGGTCAAGACCCATCCCCGCCAGCCACCCGGCGGGCGCAGCACCGATCCCACCGATCTGCCCACTGAGTGTTGACCGCCACTCAGGATGACGACGTAGGGCCGGGTTGGCGCTGTTGAGCGTGCAGATCTGCATGCTGGCGGGCGGGTCGTGTTGACCGTGTTGGTCGGCGCCGCCACCGTGACGATCTTCGGG
>JBQTKB010000018.1:0-2271 GCA_052386505.1 Pseudonocardia sp. | reverse complement strand
CGTCGGCTCCACCCGACCGATCAACCGGGCCTGGTGCACGTCGTAGGCGCCGAAGTAGGCCAGGGTGCCGTGCCGGCGGTACTCGAACTCCACCCGCCGACACCGCCCCGGCCCGGGCGGGCACTCGGGATGACGTCGCGACAACGCCTGCAGCTGGGACTTCTCATCGGCGGACAGCACGTACTCGTCCGCACCAAGCTCGATCCCGTCCCACAGCCGTTGGTACAGGTCGAGCACCCGCGCGGCCTTGACCGCGAAATCCGGGTCCCGGGGGAAGATCCACGATCGATGCTGCCAGGGCTTGATCGCGTCCTCGTGCAGCCAGCGCCGCACCGTCGAGGCCGACAACGCCTCGACCAGTCCCTCGGCGACCGCCTCAGCGGCGAGCTCCGCGGAGCTCCACCGCGACAGCGGCACCTCCCGCTGCGCCGGCGGCTCGCACGCCATCGCCTTGACCTCGGCCACCACCTCGGCGGCGAACGACCGCGGCCGCCCGGACCGTTGCCGATCTTCCAGGCCGGGCAGCCCGGACTCGAAGAACCGCTTGCGCCACATGCTCACCATCCCGACGTGCACATCGAGGCGCTCAGCGATCCTGGTGTTGGGCTCACCGTCCACGGCCAGCAACACGATCTTCGCGCGGACCACCGTGGCGAACGACGCCGTGTAGGCGCGCACCCGCTCCTCCAACACGGCGCGATCAGCCGCCGACAAGACGATCACATAGGGCGAGCGACGGGTCATCGCAGCAAGCCTCCGTAGGGCACAACGACGGGCACGGAGGCTCGGCGCTTCCCCTCGCCGAGACGCAGTTAACTTACACCGGTGTAATTCCAGGCGCGACCACTAGCCGCCGTCTCTCCACCATAGGTCTTGCCGGACCGCAACATCTCCTCGAGCACCTTGCGCTGCTTCTGCGTTGCGCCCTTAAGCAAGGCGCCGAGCGTCGAGGGCAGGATGCGCGGAGGTTCGGCACGTGGCCACACCCGGTCGGGATCGAAACCGGCACGCCGCAACTCGTAGGCAGTCCACACGTCCAGGGCCAAGGCTGGAATGCCTGATTGCGACGTGGAACCCAAGAGCAGCGGGACGGCGAGGAGTCGTTGGAGAGTCACGTAATCGGGCGTGAAGACCTGACCGTCCTCACCGTTCCGCCACGGGTTGTCGGCGCTCGCGGCTGAGTGCAGCTCGACGATGCGGTCGAACATGGCCCAGGCTTCGGCCTTGCCGGACTTGCCGCTCACGCTCGGACCTTGATGCGGGTCCCTCGTGCCCGCCGCCGATCGCTCAGCTCGGCGTGCGCGGTGCGCAGGAGGTCAACCTCGGACGGCGACATCCCCAGCTCGCCGATGAGCAGTACCTCATCCACCAACGCGACCGCAGCCATCAACTGACCGTTTCGCAGCAGCCCGGCGACCCGCGAACGGATCGCCGTAAGGGGGCCGGCCGCCACCGAGATCACCGCAGGCGCGGGCACGGGCAGGCGATCCGCCTCTTTCGGTTCGACTTTCAGCATCCCGCCCCCGTAGGCCCGGCCGACAGTCTCGGCCCCGAGCAGCGTCATGGAGGTCAGCGACGCCAGGGGAAGCAGGTTCGTGCCGAGCGTGCGCAGCTCCGGTGCGAGATAGACGCCGTGCACCGAGTTGAGGTGACCGGCGTGCGCGGCGTTGGTGGTCAGCCGGGGGGTGTCGGCGTTCATGTAGGTGAGTAGCAGGTCCGCCGGCGGCACGAGCGGGACCCGCCACCAAGGCGTGCGTACCCGGCATTTGTACGCGGTGTGCACGTTCGCCGTCTCACCCGCCGCGATGTAGGCCCACGCCGCAGGGGACGGATCCCCGGCCGGTCGGAACAGCCGGGTCGCGGCGCCAGAACAGCCCAGTGTGTTGAGCGATGCTCGGCTCAACGTTAGTTCGCGCAGGTGGCGGCTGCCTGGCGGGGACAACCGCAACAGGTCAGTCGATGCCAGGCCCAGCTCGACGGCGCGGGCCGGGGAGAGGGCGAAGAACTTGTTGTTGCCGGTGACCATGCCGAGCGTGGTGTCGCCCCAGGTCTCCAGGACCGTAAATCTGCCACCGGCCAGCAGGTCGGTGTAGGTCATCAGTGCCTCAGAGGACAGCAGCGACGGTGTCCACTTGTCCTCCGGCTGTTGGCCGCCGCTGGGCGTGCAGACGAGGGCGTCATTGAAGGTGCAGACGTGGGGAATGTGACAAGGCCCCGTCGGCGTGGTGCCGGACGGGGCCTGGTCGTCAGGGTGGCGCGGTGGTCGTCAGG
>JBQTKB010000017.1:0-88889 GCA_052386505.1 Pseudonocardia sp. | reverse complement strand
TTGGGTTCGCCGCTTGCGGGTGGGCAATGTGTGGGGGGTGGCGCGGGGGGGCCCCGCGCAACTGCACCCACTGTTACCGGCCCCCCCGGCCCCAGCATGAGCGGCCCGCTGTGGAAGGTCAGCTCACTGACCGGGCGCGGCGGGCCCGACAGAACCCTTCCGGATCGACGAGGTCGAGGCGCGAATCTGCGCCACCGGCGCGACACGCCCGACCTCGTGGACCGGAGACACCAGCGGTGATGCCGCTGGAGCGGCACCGCGACCGGCGGTGCCGAGCACGCAGGCACGCAGCGGCAGGAAGAAGAGGACGGCCTACCACCATGGCGGGACAGAAGATCCGCATCAGGCTCAAGGCCTACGACCACGAGGCGATCGACGCATCCGCTCGCAAGATCGTCGAGACGGTGACGCGTACCGGCGCTCGGATCGTGGGCCCGGTGCCGCTGCCTACCGAGAAGAACATCTACTGCGTCATCCGCTCGCCGCACAAATACAAGGACTCGCGGGAGCACTTCGAGATGCGCACCCACAAGCGGCTGATCGACATCCTCGACCCGACGCCGAAGACGGTCGACGCGCTGATGCGCATCGACCTGCCGGCGAGTGTCGACGTCAACATCCAGTAAGGGCTGGCCTCACGATGACTACTGTGACGTCGGATATTCCGACGACCGAGAAGAAGGTGACCGGCATCCTGGGCACCAAGCTCGGGATGACGCAGGTGTTCGATGAGAACAACCGCGTCGTGCCGGTGACCGTGCTGCGCGCCGGTCCTTGCGTGGTGACGCAGATCCGCACCGAAGGCAACGACGGCTACACCGCCGTCCAGCTCGCCTACGGCGCGATCGACCCGCGCAAGAGGAACAAGCCGGAGACTGGTCACTTCAGCAAGGCCGGCGTCACCCCGCGGCGGCACCTGGTGGAGCTGCGCACCTCCGACGCCAGCGAGTACCAGCTCGGCCAGGAGGTCACCGCATCGGTGTTCGAGGCCGGCGCGCTGGTCGATGTGGTCGGCACCACCAAGGGCAAGGGCACCGCGGGCGTCATGAAGCGCCACGGTTTCCACGGCCTCGGCGCCAGCCACGGTGTGCAGCGCAAGCACCGCTCACCGGGCTCCATCGGTGGCTGTGCCACCCCGGGCCGGGTGTTCAAGGGCCTCAAGATGGCCGGCCGGATGGGCCACACACGGGTCACCACTCAGAACCTGACGGTGCACCGGGTGGACGCGGAGAGCGACCTGATCCTGATCAAGGGCGCGGTGCCCGGCCCCAAGGGCGGCCTGGTGCTTGTCAAGTCCGCCGCGAAGGACGGAACGTGATCATGGCGAGCATCGACGTACGCAAGCCCGGTGGTGGCACCGACGGTTCGGTGGAGCTGCCCGCCGAGGTGTTCGAGGTGGCGGAGAACAAGCCGCTGATGCACCAGGTCGTGGTGGCCCAGCTGGCCGCCGCCCGTCAGGGCACGCACAAGACCAAGACCCGCGCGGAGGTCAGCGGCGGCGGCCGGAAGCCCTACCGACAGAAGGGCACCGGTCGGGCCCGCCAGGGCTCCACCCGGGCGCCGCAGTACGCCGGTGGCGGCGTGGTGCACGGCCCGGTGCCGCGGGACTACTCGCAGAAGACGCCCAAGAAGATGAAGCAGGCCGCTCTGCGCGGCGCGCTCTCGGACCGGGCGCGGAACGGCCGGGTGCACGTGCTGTCCGACATCGTCACCGGGGGCGCTCCGTCCACCAAGGCCGCGAAGGCGGCCATCGCCGCGCTGAGCGATCGGCCCCGGGTGCTGGTCGTGGTCGGCCGGGACGACGAGACCGGCTGGCGCAGCCTGCGCAACCTGCCGAACGTGCACCCGATCGCGCCCGACCAGCTGAACACCTACGACGTGCTGGTCAACGACGACGTGGTGTTCACCTCAGCGGCGCTGGAGACGTTCCTGGCCGGGCCGGCGCGCGGCAGGTCCGCGAAGGCCACCGCCCGTTCGAGCGAGGTCGCTGGAACAGCTGACACGGAGGAGAGCAAGTGATCCCCGACCCGCGCGACGTGCTGATCGCGCCGGTGGTGTCGGAGAAGAGCTACGGCCTGCTCGAGCAGCGCCAGTACACCTTCCTCGTCCCACCGGGCGCGAACAAGACCGAGATCAAGATCGCGGTGGAGAAGGTCTTCAAGGTCCGGGTGGAAAGCGTCAACACGCTCAACCGCTCGGGCAAGCGCAAGCGTGGCAAGCATGGCTACGGAAAGCGCAAGGACACCAAGCGCGCGATCGTGACGCTCACCGAGGAGAGCAGTCCGATCGAAATCTTCGGCGGACCTTCGAGCTGAGGGAGGAGTAACAATGGGTATCCGTAAGTACAAGCCGACCACCCCGGGCCGGCGTGGTTCCAGCGTCTCCGACTTCGCCGAGATCACCCGGGACCACCCGGAGAAGTCGCTGGTCCGCCCGTTGCACGGGCGGGGCGGGCGCAACGTCCACGGGCGGATCACCACCCGGCACAAGGGCGGTGGCCACAAGCGCGCCTACCGGCTGATCGACTTCCGGCGGGCGGACAAGGACGGCGTGCCGGCCAAGGTCGCGCACATCGAGTACGACCCGAACCGCACCAGCCGGATCGCGCTGCTGCACTACGCCGACGGCGAGAAGCGCTACATCATCGCGCCGAACAAGCTCAAGCAGGGCGACAAGGTCGAGAGCGGCGCCAAGGCCGACATCAAGATCGGCAACAACCTGCCGCTGCGCAACATCCCGACCGGCACCGTGGTGCACGCCATCGAGCTGCGTCCGGGCGGCGGGGCGAAGATCGCCCGCTCGGCCGGCGCCGGCGTGCAGCTGGTGGCCAAGGACGGCCCCTACGGCCAGCTGCGGATGCCCTCGGGGGAGATCCGCAACGTGGACGTGCGGTGCCGGGCCACCGTCGGCGAGGTCGGCAACGCCGAGCAGTCGAACATCAACTGGGGCAAGGCCGGCCGGATGCGCTGGAAGGGCAAGCGCCCGACGGTGCGCGGTGTGGCGATGAACCCGGTCGACCACCCGCACGGTGGTGGTGAGGGCAAGACCTCCGGTGGTCGCCACCCGGTGAACCCGGCCGGTAAGCCCGAGGGTCGTACCCGCCGGCAGAAGCCGAGCGACAAGCTGATCGTCCGCCGCCGGAAGACCGGAAAGGGCCGGAAGTAATGCCCCGCAGCCTGAAGAAGGGCCCGTTCGTCGACGACCACCTGCTCAAGAAGGTGGACGTGCTGAACGAGGCCGGCAAGAAGACCGTGATCAAGACTTGGTCCCGCCGGTCGACGATCATCCCGGACATGATCGGGCACACCATCGCGGTGCACGACGGCCGCAAGCACGTGCCGGTGTTCGTCTCGGAGTCGATGGTCGGGCACAAGCTCGGCGAGTTCGCCCCCACCCGCACGTTCCGGGGCCACATCAAGGACGACCGCAGGGCCCGTCGCCGCTAGCGGCGACGAGCACGCCCAGAGCTGAAGAAGGCTGAGGAAGAGATGGCTGAAACCAGCCAGGACAGCACCGGCGCCGACAGCCCGGGGGCTGGAACGGTGCCGGTGCGCGCGCTCGCGCGGGCCCGGCATGTCCGGATGAGCCCCCGGAAGGTCCGGCGCGTCGTCGACCTGGTGCGTGGTCAGCGGGCGGTCGACGCCCTGACAGTGCTCAAATTCGACCCGCACGCGGCGAGCGAGCCGGTGTACAAGGTGATCGCCAGCGCCATCGCGAACGCCGAGCACAACCTGGAGCTCGACCGGGACAGCCTGGTCATCGCATGCGCGTACGTCGACCAGGGCAAGACGCTGAACCGGATTCAGCCCAGGGCACAGGGGCGGGCCTACCGGATTCGCAAGCGCACCAGCCACATCACCATCGAGCTCGAGTCGCGGCCTGCGCGCACGCAGCAGGCACGGACGCAGCGCGGCGCGAAGGGAAGGGCCCGCTGATGGGTCAGAAGATCAATCCGCACGGCTTCCGGTTGGGCATCACCACGGACTGGAAGTCCCGGTGGTACGCCGACAAGCAGTACGCGGAGTACGTGAAGGAAGACGTGGCGATCCGTCGCATGCTCTCCAAGGGCATGGAGCGGGCCGGCATCTCCAAGGTCGAGATCGAGCGGACCCGGGACCGGGTGCGGGTGGACATCCACACCGCCCGTCCGGGCATCGTGATCGGCCGTCGGGGTGCCGAGGCCGACCGCATCCGGGGAAACCTGGAGAAGCTGTCCGGCAAGCAGGTCCAGCTGAACATCCTCGAGGTCAAGGGCGCCGAGTCGGACGCGCAGCTGGTCGCACAGGGCGTCGCCGAGCAGCTGTCCAACCGGGTCGCCTTCCGGCGCGCCATGCGCAAGGCGATCCAGACCGCCATGCGTTCGCCCCAGGTCAAGGGTATCCGGGTGCAGTGCTCCGGACGCCTGGGCGGCGCCGAAATGTCCCGGTCGGAGTTCTACCGCGAGGGCCGGGTGCCGCTGCACACGCTGCGCGCCGACATCGACTACGGCCTGTTCGAGGCCCGCACCACGTTCGGTCGGATCGGCGTCAAGGTGTGGATCTACAAGGGTGACGTGGTGGGCGGTCGGCGCGAGCGCGACAACGTCGCCGCGGCGGCCGATCCGCGTCCGCGCCGGGACCGGCCGACCAAGCGTCGTTCGGGTGCCTCCGGCACGACCGCCTCGGGCACCGAGGCCGGCCGGGCGGCCGCCGCGCAGGCGACCGGCGTTCCCACAGCGGTTGACACGATCGAGCAGCCCAGCGGCGGGGAGGGCTGACGAGATGTTGATCCCACGCAAGGTCAAGCACCGCAAGCAGCACCACCCCGGTCGCTCCGGCATGGCCAAGGGCGGGACCCGGGTCACCTTCGGTGACTTCGGCATCCAGGCCCTCGAGCCGGCCTACGTGACCAACCGGCAGATCGAGTCCGCGCGTATCGCCATCACCCGGCACATCCGCCGTGGTGGCAAGGTCTGGATCAACATCTTCCCGGACCGCCCGTTGACCAAGAAGCCGGCCGAGACCCGGATGGGTTCCGGCAAGGGCAGCCCGGAGTACTGGGTGGCCAACGTCAAGCCGGGCCGGGTGATGTTCGAGATGAGCTACCCCAACGAGCAGACCGCTCGCGAGGCCCTGCGCCGCGCGATGCACAAGCTGCCGATGCGGTGCCGGATCGTCGCGCGGGAAGGTGAGTTCTGATGGCGGGTTCCGGAGTCGGGACCAACGCGTCCGAGCTGCGCGAGCTCACGAACGAGGAGCTGGTGCTGCGGTTGCGAGAGTCCAAGGAGGAGCTGTTCAACCTCCGATTCCAGATGGCCACCGGTCAGCTGGACAACAACCGGCGGCTGCGTACCGTCCGGCACGAGATCGCGCGGGTCTACACCGTCATGCGCGAGCGCGAGCTGGGCCTGTCGGCCGCACCGATCGACGATGAGGGCGCAGCGTGACTGAGCAGACCGCCACCGAGGCGGGGACCCGGGGCGAGCGCAAGGTCCGCGAGGGCCTCGTGGTCTCGGACAAGATGAACAAGACGATCGTGGTGACGGTGGAGGACCGGGTCAAGCACCCCCTCTACGGGAAGGTCATCCGCCGGACCAACAAGGTCAAGGCGCACGACGAGAACAACACCGCCGGCGTGGGCGACCGCGTCCGGCTGATGGAGACCCGCCCGTTGTCGGCGACCAAGCGCTGGCGACTGGTCGAGATCCTCGAGAAGGCGAAGTAGGGAACCGATGATCCAGCAGGAGTCGCGACTTCGCGTCGCCGACAACACCGGGGCCAAGGAGATCTTGTGCATCCGGGTGCTCGGCGGTTCGGCGCGCCGCTACGCCCGGATCGGCGACATCATCGTCGCCACCGTGAAGGACGCCATCCCCGGCGCCGGCGTCAAGCGGGGCGACGTGGTTAAGGCCGTCATCGTGCGCACCGTCAAGGAGAAGCGCCGCCCGGACGGCTCGTACATCCGGTTCGACGAGAACGCCGCCGTGCTGATCAAGCCGGACGGTGAGCCCCGGGGCACCCGGATCTTCGGTCCGGTCGGCCGCGAGCTGCGCGACAAGAGGTTCATGCGGATCATCTCGCTCGCGCCGGAGGTGCTGTAGCTGATGAAGATCAAGAAGGGCGACACCGTCGTGGTGATCGCCGGCAAGGACAAGGGTGCGAAGGGCAAGGTCATCCAGGCCTACCCGACCCGCGACCGGGTGCTCGTCGAGGGCGTGAACCGGATCAAGAAGCACACCCGGGTCACCACCACCCAGCGTGGCGCCCAGTCCGGCGGGATCGTCACCCAGGAGGCGGCCATCCACGTTTCGAACGTGATGGTGGTCGACGGCGAGGGCAAGCCCACCCGGGTCGGCAAGAAGGAGATCAAGGGCGAGGACGGTAAGACCCGTCGCGTCCGAGTCTCCCGGCGCACCGGTAAGGAGCTGTGACCGTGACCACCGCCGAGAAGACCGCCGAGAAGACCCTGCCCCGGCTGAAGACCCGCTACCGCGAGGAGATCGTCGGTCAGCTGCGGGAGAGGTTCGAGTACGGCAACCCGATGCAGATCCCGGGCGTCACCAAGGTCGTGGTGAACATGGGGGTCGGCGACGCCGCCCGCGACTCCAAGCTGATCGACGGCGCGGTCCGCGATCTGTCCATCATCACCGGGCAGCGGCCGGAGGTGCGCAAGGCGACCAAGTCCATCGCGCAGTTCAAGCTGCGCGAGGGCATGCCGATCGGCGCCCGGGTCACCCTGCGGGGCGATCGGATGTGGGAGTTCCTGGACCGGCTGCTGACCATCGCGCTGCCCCGTATCCGTGACTTCCGCGGCCTGTCGCCGACCCAGTTCGACGGCAACGGCAACTACACGTTCGGGCTCAGTGAGCAGTCGATGTTCCACGAGATCGACCCGGACTCGATCGACCGCCCGCGCGGGATGGACATCACGGTCGTGACGACCGCCAACACCAATGAGGAAGGCCGGGAGCTGCTGAAGCTGCTGGGCTTCCCGTTCAAGGAGAGCTGACGCGATGGCCAAGAAGGGGCTCGTGATCAAGGCCGCGCGCAAGCCGAAGTTCGCGGTGCGCGGATACACCCGATGCCAGCGTTGCGGGCGTGCCCGAGCGGTGCTGCGCAAGTTCGGCCTGTGCCGGATCTGCGTACGGCAGATGGCGCACGCGGGTGAACTGCCCGGTGTCAGCAAGAGCAGTTGGTAACTACTTCCGTCGTAGGCCCCGGTAGGGGAACCGCGGTGAGAAAGGTGACACGGTCACCATGACGATGACGGACCCGATCGCAGACATGCTCACGCGTCTGCGCAACGCCAACTCGGCCTACCACGACCGCGTGGTCATGCCGCACTCCAAACTCAAGGTGGCGATCGCGGAGATCCTCCAGCGCGAGGGCTACATCGCCTCCTACACCACCGAGCAGGCCGAGGTCGGCCGTGCGCTGGTCATCGACCTGAAGTACGGCCGCAACCGGGAGCGCAGCATCGCCGGCGTGCGGCGGGTGTCGAAGCCCGGGCTGCGGGTCTACGCCAAGTCGACCAACCTGCCCAGGGTGCTCGGCGGCCTCGGCGTGGCGATCATCTCCACCTCGGGTGGCCTACTGACCGACCGGCAGGCGAGCATGAAGGGCGTGGGTGGGGAAGTCCTCGCCTACGTCTGGTAAGGCGGGAGTCACATGTCACGAATCGGAAAGCTTCCGGTGGCCGTGCCCAAGGGCGTGGAGGTGACCATCGACGGCCGCAGGGTGACCGTCAAGGGTCCCAAGGGCAGCCTGTCGCACACCGTCGTGGAGCCGATCACGATCGACCGCGACGACGACAACGGCGCCATCCTGGTCAAGCGGCCGGACGACGAGCGTCGGAACCGGGCGATGCACGGCCTGTCCCGCTCGCTGGTCAACAACCTGGTGGTCGGGGTCACCTCCGGCTACGAGAAAAAGATGGAGATCCACGGCGTCGGCTACCGCGTCGCGCTCAAGGGCTCGACCCTGGAGTTCGCGCTGGGGTACAGCCACCCGGTCAGCGTGCAGGCCCCGGAGGGCATCACCTTCGTGGTGGAGAGCCCGACCCGGTTCTCCGTGCAGGGCATCGACAAGCAGCTCGTCGGCGAGACCGCCGCGAACATCCGCAAGCTGCGCAAGCCCGACCCGTACAAGGGCAAGGGTGTGCGCTACGCCGGCGAGAACATTCGGCGCAAGGTCGGGAAGACGGGTAAGTGATGGCCAGCTCAGCAAGCCCAGAGATCACCCCGAGCACCGCGCGGCGGCTCGGCTCGCGGGTGTCGGCGAACCGCCGGGTGTCCCGGCTGCGTCGCCACGCCCGGTTGCGCAAGAAGCTCGCCGGCAGCGCCCAGCGACCGAGGCTGGTCGTGAGCCGCAGCTCGCGGCACATCGTCGCGCAGCTGATCGACGATCTGGCCGGGCACACGCTTGCCTCGGCTTCCACGATGGAGGCCGACGTGCGCGCGCTGGACGGCGACAAGAAGGCCCGCGCGGCGAAGGTCGGCGAGCTGTTGGCGTCACGGGCGAAGTCGGCCGGCGTCACCGCGGTGGTGTTCGACCGCGGCGGCCGCGACTATCACGGCCGCATCGCCGCGCTCGCCGATGCTGCCCGCGAGGGCGGTCTGGAGTTCTGATGACCGACACCACCCAGTCACTTGCAGTACAGCCACATTCACCTCAGAGATCCACTCGGTACCACTGTGAAGGGAACGCCTGATGCCCGGACGTACACGGCGTGACGGCGGTCAGGGGGGTCCGGGGGGGCCCGGCGGCAACGACCGCAACGACCGCCGCGACCGCCGCGACGGAGGCCGTGGCGGGGCGGCCCAGGAGAAGACCCAGTACATCGAGCGGCTGGTCACCATCAACCGGGTGGCCAAGGTCGTCAAGGGCGGTCGGCGCTTCAGCTTCACCGCGCTGATGATCGTCGGCGACGGCGACGGCATGGTCGGCGTCGGCTACGGCAAGGCCAAGGAGGTGCCGGCCGCGATCGCGAAGGGCGTGGAGGAGGCGAAGAAGAGCTTCTTCCGGGTCCCGCGCATCGGCGGCACGATCGTGCACCGCGTGCAGGGCGAGGCGGCCGCCGGTGTGGTGCTGCTGATCCCGGCCAGCCCCGGCACCGGTGTCATCGCCGGTGGCCCGGTGCGTGCCGTGCTGGAGTGCGCCGGTATCCACGATGTGCTGTCCAAGTCGCTCGGCAGCGACAACGCGATCAACGTCGTGCACGCGACCGTCGCGGCGCTGCGGAGCATCCAGCGTCCCGAGGAGGTGGCCGCCCGTCGCGGCCTGCCGCTGGAGGACGTCGCCCCGGCGGCGATGCTGCGGGCCCGCGCGGCCGCGGCCAGCGGGGCGGGTGCCTGATGGCTGGCACCACTCAGCTCAAGGTCACCCAGGTCAAGAGCACCATCGGTAGCAAGCAGAACCAGCGGGCCACCCTGGCCACCCTCGGGCTGCGCAAGATCCGGCAGTCCGTGGTCCGGGAGGACACCCCCTCGGTTCGCGGCATGATCGCCACCGTGCGCCACCTGGTCACGGTGGAGGAGGTCGACTCGAAATGACCATCAAGATCCACCACCTTCGTCCCGCTCCGGGGTCGAAGACCGCGAAGCAGCGGGTCGGGCGCGGTGAGGGTGGCAAGGGTGGCAAGACCGCCGGCCGCGGCACCAAGGGCACCAAGGCCCGCAAGACCGTGCCGGCCACCTTCGAAGGTGGCCAGATGCCGATCCACATGCGGCTGCCGAAGCTCAAGGGCTTCCGCAACCGCTTCCGCACCGAGTACCAGGTGGTCAACATCGGCGACCTGGCCCGGCTCTTCCCGGACGGCGGCACCATCGGACCGGACGAGCTGGTCTCGGCCGGGGCGGTGCGCAAGAACGAGTTGGTCAAGGTCCTCGGCGACGGCGACCTGGGCTCGGTGAGGCTGACCGTGAGCGCGCACCGGTTCTCCGGCAGCGCCAAGGAGAAGATCGCCGCCGCCGGCGGCACCGCCACCGAGCTGTAGCTTCGCAGGCAGTCAGGCCCCGCCCGGTCCGCTCCGTCGGCCCGGGTGGGGTGCATCAGATGCCGCCCCGGGTCCGCGCCGACGTGTGCGTTACCCTCGGGTGTCGGCGTGCCGGTCGTCGTGGCCCCCTGCGCGGGTGGCCCCATCGGCTCCATCATCGGCGGCTCGCCCGGTCGGTTCGGCCGGGGCCCACTAGCGGGAGGATCCAGGAGTGCTGAGCGCGTTCCGGTCGGCGATGGCCACGCCGGACCTCCGTAAGAAGATCCTTTTCACGCTTGGCATCGTGGCGGTGTACCGCCTCGGCGCGACGGTGCCGTCGCCGGGCGTGTCCTACGTCAACGTGCAGGAGTGCATCCGGCAGGTCGAGGGCGGGGAGAACCAGAGTGTCTACGCGCTGATCAACCTGTTCAGCGGTGGTGCACTGCTGCAGCTGTCGATCTTCGCGCTGGGCATCATGCCCTACATCACCGCCAGCATCATCGTGCAGCTGCTCACCGTGGTCATCCCGCGGTTCGAGCAGCTGAAGAAGGAGGGCCAGTCGGGTCAGAACAAGCTGACCCAGTACACCCGCTACCTCACGATCGCGCTGGCCGTCCTGCAGTCCACCGGGATCGTGGCGCTGGCCGACCGCGGCCAGCTGTTCGGTGACTGTGACGTGCCGGTCATCCCCGACTCCGGCATCTACCCACTGACCATCATCGTGATCACGATGACCGCCGGCACCGCCGTGATCATGTGGCTCGGCGAGCTGATCACCGAGCGCGGCATCGGCAACGGCATGTCCCTGCTCATCTTCTGCTCGATCGCCTCGCGCATCCCCGCCGAGGGCGGCGCCATCCTGGAGAGCCAGGGCGTGCTGGTCTTCAGCGGTGTCTGTCTGTTCGGGCTGGCCATCATCGCCAGCGTGGTGTTCGTCGAACAGGGTCAGCGGCGGATCCCGGTGCAGTACGCCAAGCGGATGGTCGGTCGCCGGATGTACGGCGGCACGTCCACCTACCTGCCGCTCAAGGTCAACCAGGCTGGCGTCATCCCGGTCATCTTCGGCTCGTCGCTGCTCTATCTGCCGGACCTGATCGCCCGGCTGGCCGGCAACACCGGTGGCCCGTTCCAGACGTTCGTACAGACCTACCTGGTCAACCAGGCGAGCCCGGTGCACATCGCGCTGTATTTCGCGCTGATCGTGTTCTTCACCTACTTCTACGTCGGCATCACGTTCAACCCCGACGAGCGGGCCGACGAGATGAAGAAGTTCGGCGGGTTCATCCCCGGCCTGCGTCCGGGCCGGCCGACCGCCGAGTACCTGAGCTTCGTGCTCTCCCGGATCACCCTGCCCGGTTCGCTCTATCTGGGCACGATCGCGGTGCTGCCGAACTTCTTCCTCGGCATCACCCAGACCGGCCAGAACCAGAACTTCCCGTTCGGCGGCACCGCCGTGTTGATCATGGTCGGCGTGGGTCTGGACACGGTGAAGCAAATTGAGAGCCAGCTCATGCAGCGTAACTACGAGGGCTTTCTGCGTTAGTGAGAGGCTGGATCCAGGTTTCGAGAGCGGTCGGTACACACGGGCGAGGAAGGTCGGTGGCTGGAGTGCGAGTGGTCCTGGTAGGTCCGCCGGGGGCGGGCAAGGGAACGCAGGCGATCCGGCTGGCCGAGAGCCTCCGCGTACCGCACATCTCCACCGGCGACCTCTTCCGGGCGAATCTGAGCCGGCGCACGGAGCTGGGTCTGGCCGCTCAGCGGTTCATGGACGCCGGTGAGCTGGTCTCTGACGAGGTGACCGTCGGCATGGTCGCCGACCGGCTCGCCGACCCCGACACCGAGAACGGCTTCATCCTGGACGGCTTCCCGCGCACGGTGGCCCAGGCCGAGTCCCTCGGCGCGCTGCTGGCCCGGGACGACCAGGAGCTGGACGCGGTGGTGGCGCTGGAGGTTCCGGAGGACGTGGTGGTTGCTCGGCTGCTCGGGCGCGGCCGCGGCGACGACACCGAGGAGGTGATCCGGCGCCGCCAGGAGATCTACCGCGCGGAGACCCACCCGCTGCTGCGGCACTATGCCAGCCGGCTGATCACCGTGGACGCCGTCGGTGAGGTCGAGGAGATCACCGAGCGGGTGCTCGACGCGCTGCGCACCCGCACGTGAGGCCCGGCTGATGCGTGCCGCCTTCGCTGATGTCCGAGCCGGTCTGCGGGCCGGGCTGGCCCGGATCGGTGGCCGGGGAATCGCCCGGCGCACCCCGGACGAGCTGGCTGCCATGCACGTAGCCGGCCAGCTGGTGGCCCGGGCGCTGGCCGCGATGGCCGAGCACGCCAAGGCCGGGGTGAGCACCGGTGAGCTCGACGAACTCGCGGAGCAGCTTATCCGGGACGGCGACGGTGTGCCGTCGTTCCTCGGCTACCACGGATTCCCGGCCAGTATCTGCTCGTCGGTGAACGAGCAGGTGGTACACGGCATCCCGTCGCGGACCCAGGTGCTCGCCGACGGTGACCTGGTCTCGCTGGACTGCGGGGCGATCGTGGACGGCTGGCACGGCGACGCCGCGGTGACGCTGGAGATCGGCGCGGTGCCGGCGCGGGACTCGGCGCTGTCGGCGGCCTGCCGCGCCGCGCTGGACGCCGGGATCGCCGCCGCCCAGCCCGGCGGGCGGCTCTCGGACATCTCGCACGCGGTGCAGGCGGCGTGTCAGGCGGCCGCTGCTCGCGACGGCGTGCGTTACGGCATCGTCGAGGAATACGGTGGCCACGGCATCGGCACCGAGATGCACATGGACCCGTTCCTGCCCAACGTAGGCGGCCCGGGCAAGGGACCGCGGCTGCCGGTCGGCGGCGTGCTCGCGGTGGAGCCGATGCTCACCGCCGGCACCACAAAAACCGACACGCTGGACGACGGGTGGACGGTGGTCACCTCCGACGGCTCGCGCGCGGCGCACTGGGAGCACACGGTGGCGATCACCGAGGACGGTCCGTGGGTGCTCACCTCCCCGGTCGGGGAGAACACACAGCGCTACATCCGTCGCCCGGGGGGTTAGCCTCGACACGCTGGAGCCCTGGCGACTGGACGTCGTCGCGGTCGTGGTCAATGCTCCACCCCGTGACTGCAACTTCTGAAGCGGCGGCTGGTCGCCGGCCTCGGGTGGGTGTGCCCCGGGAGTCCGGAACCGGCGAACGCAGGGTGGCGTTGGTGCCCAAGGTCGTCGAGCGGTTGGTCGGCAAGGGGCTGGACGTGGTGGTCGAGTCGGGGGCCGGTCTCGGTGCGCTGCTGCCTGACGATCTCTACAGCGCTGCCGGTGCCAGCATCGGGAACCCCTGGGACGCCGAGGTCGTGGTGAAGGTGGCCCCGCCGAGCGACGACGAGATCGGTCGTCTGGGGCACGGTGCACTGCTCATCGGGTTCCTGGCGCCGCTGAGCGATCCGGACATCGTCGGCAAGCTCGACGCCGCGGGGGTCACCGCGTTCGCGATGGAGGCCATCCCGCGGATCTCCCGGGCCCAGTCGATGGACGCCCTGTCCTCCCAGGGCAACGTCGCGGGGTACAAGGCGGTGTTGCTGGCCGCCGAGCGGTCCACCCGGTTCTTCCCGATGCTGACCACCGCCGCCGGCACGGTGAAACCGGCGCAGGCGCTGGTACTGGGCGTCGGGGTCGCCGGGTTGCAGGCGTTGGCCACCGCGAAGCGGCTGGGCGCGCGAACCACCGGCTACGACGTGCGCCCGGAAGTGGCCGATCAGGTCCGCTCGTTGGGTGCCCAGTGGCTGGACCTGGGCATCGAGGCGGTCGGTGAGGGCGGCTACGCCCGGGAACTCACCGAGGACGAGCGGGCCGAGCAGCAGAAGCGGCTGGAAGAGGCGATCACCGGCTTCGACGTGGTGATCACCACGGCGAACGTGCCGGGTCGCAAGGCGCCGACCCTGGTGACCGCGGCGGCGGTGCGCGGGATGAAGGCCGGCAGCGTGGTGGTCGACATGGCCGGCGAATCCGGCGGCAACTGCGAGCTCACCGAGCCCGGTGAGGTGGTCGTCAAGCACGACGTCACCATCGCCTCCCCGCTGAACCTGCCGGCCACCATGCCCGAGCACTCCAGCGAGCTGTACTCCCGGAACGTGGCCGCGCTGTTGGAGCTGATGATCGACGACTCGGGTGTGCTGAGCCCCGACTGGTCGGACGAGGTGCTGGACAAGTCCTGCGTGGCCGGCAAGCCGGCGAGCGCCCCGACTGGGAGTGAGAGCTGATGGACTCCGGACTTCTGGCGAACCTGGCGATCCTCGTGTTGGCCGGCTTCGTCGGCTTCGCGGTGATCTCCAAGGTGCCGAACACGCTGCACACGCCGCTGATGTCGGGCACCAACGCGATCCACGGGATCGTGCTGCTCGGCGGCATAGTGGTGCTCGGCCTGGGCGGGGACGACCTCGACGTGCTGAGCAAGGTCCTGCTCGTGGTGGCGATCGCGTTCGGCACCATCAATGTGGTCGGCGGTTTCCTGGTCACCGACCGGATGCTGGGCATGTTCAAGGGAAGAGGGCCCGGCAAACGGCCGGCCAAGGGCGAGGACACCGTCGCGAGCGGCGCCGGCACCGAGGGGACGAGCTGATGCAGACCCTGGTCGTCTCGCTCTACATCGTCGCGTTCGCGCTGTTCATCTACGGCCTGATGGGCCTGACCGGCCCGAGGACCGCGGTGCGCGGCAACTGGATCGCCGCGGTCGGGATGGGCATCGCCCTGGTCGCCACCCTGCTCATACCCGGAATCTCGAACTGGGCGCTGATCGGGATCGGCATCGTGATTGGCACGTTGCTCGGGGTGCCGTCGGCCAAGAAGGTCAAGATGACCGCGATGCCGCAGATGGTGGCGTTGTTCAACGGGGTCGGTGGTGGCACGGTCGCACTGGTCGCCTGGGTCGAGTTCCGGGACGACCCGGGGTACTCCACCCACCCGACGTACTTCGCGGTTGCCTCACTGTTCTCACTGATCATCGGCTCGGTGTCGTTCTGGGGATCGCTGGTGGCGTTCGGCAAGCTGCAGGAGATCCTGCCGGGGCATCCGATCGGTCTCGGCCGCGCGCAGTCGGCGCTGAACGGGCTGCTGCTGGTGGCCGCGATCGTGCTGGCTGTGCTGGTCAGCATCGGCGGCACCTCCGAGCTGCTGATCATCGGTGCGCTGCTGCTGGCCGCGGCGCTCGGCGTGATGGTGGTGCTGCCGATCGGTGGAGCCGACATGCCGGTGGTGATCTCGCTGCTCAACGCGTTCACCGGGTTGGCGGCGGCGGCCACCGGGCTGGCCCTGTCGAACACCGCGATGATCGTGGCGGGCATGATCGTGGGGGCGTCCGGGTCGATTCTGACCGACCAGATGGCCAAGGCGATGAACCGATCCATCCCGTCGATCGTGGCCGGCGGCTTCGGTGGTGGCGGCACCGCGGTGGGTGGCGGCGACGCGGGCGACCGCACGGTCAAGGCCACCAGCGCCTCGGACGCCGCGATCCTGATGGCTTACGCGGAGCAGGTCGTCGTGGTGCCGGGTTACGGGATGGCGGTGGCTCAGGCCCAGCACGCGGTCAAGGACATGGCCAAGCTGCTGGAGGCCAAGGGGGTCACGGTCAAGTACGCCATCCACCCGGTGGCGGGCAGGATGCCCGGGCACATGAACGTGCTGCTGGCCGAGGCCGACGTGCCCTACGACCAGCTCAAGGAGATGGACGACATCAACGGCGACTTCGCCCGCACCGATGTCGCACTGGTGATCGGGGCCAACGACGTGACCAACCCGGCCGCGCGCAACGACCCCAGCTCACCGATCCACGGAATGCCGATCCTGAACGTCGACGAGTCGCGGCAGATCATCGTGCTCAAGCGGTCGATGAACTCCGGCTTCGCCGGGATCGACAACCCGCTGTTCTACGACGATAAGACCTCGATGCTGTTCGGTGACGCGAAGAAGTCGGTCACCGAGGTCACCGAGGAGCTCAAGGCCCTGTAGCCCCGCCGGCCCGTTTTGGACGAACGGCCCATTCGTCGGTACCTATCCGACGAATGGGCCGTTCGTTGTGGGGGCAGGGGCGAGATCCGCCGCCCGGTCCAACGGGTGGGCGATCTCGTCCTCGGGCAGGCGCCAGCCCAGCAGGGCGGCCACCGAGAGCAGCACCGGTACCGTCGCGGCCAGCACGAAGGTCATCGGGACGCCCAGCCACTCGCCGACCGGGCCGGCCAGCGCCATCGACACCGGCATCAGGGCCAGCGAGACGAAGAAGTCCAGGCTCGACACCCGCCCGAGCAGCCGGGGCGGTACCCGCCGCTGCAGCAGCGTCCCCCAGATCACCGTGCCGGCCTGCATCGCGTAGCCGACCACGAACGTGGCCACCACCATCACCCACAGCCGGTCGGTCAGCCCGATCACGGCCAGCGGCAACGCCCCGAACCCCCAGCCCAGCAGCATCACCGTCAGGTACCGGCGGGGTAGTCGCAGGGACGCGGTGACCACTGAGCCGGCCGCGCCGCCGAGGCCGAACGCGGCGAGCACCAGGGAGAAGCCGGCCGGCCCGCTGCCGGTCTGGTCGCGCACCGCGAACGGCAGCAGCACCTCGATCGGCCCGATCAGCACCAGCACGTAGATGCAGGCGAAGGCGAGTGTGGCGAACAGCCACCCGGTGCGGAACATGTAGCGGAAGCCTTCACCCAGCTCACCGAGCAGCGAGGAACCGCCGGTCCCGGCCCGGGGCTGGTGGACCCGCATCGTCAGCAGCGCCAACAGTGCGACGGCGTAGACCGCCGCGGCCAGCAGCATGGCCACCGCCGGTACGAACACTCCCAGCAGCACACCGGCCAGCGCCGGGCCCGCCGCCTGCTGGGCCACCGGCCGCAGTGTGCCCTCCACACCGTTCGCGGCGAGCAGTTCGTCGGCGGGCAGCAGGCCCGGCAGCAGCGCGGTGTAGGCCGGGAAGAAGAACGCCTCCGCCGCGCCGATCACGAAGCAGATCAGCGCGAGCTGCCACAGCCGCAGGTTGCCGGTGAGGGCCAGCCCGCCGGCCGCTCCGGCGGTGACCACCCGGGTGATCTCGACGCCGATCAGCAGCGCGCGCCGGGGCAGCCGGTCGGCGGCCACGCCGCCGAACAGCACGCTGAGCACCAGCCCGAGGCTGGCCGCGGTGGCCACCACGGACAACTCGGCCGGCCCGCCGCCGAGCGCGATCACCTGCCAGACGACGCTGACCAGCCACGTGCCGCTGGCCAGCAGCGAGGCGGCCAGCGAGACCACCAGCAGCCGGTAGTCGCGGTGGGCGAAGGGGCGCAGCGCCCGGGGGAGTTGGCTGGCACCGGTGGGGGCCTCGGCGGGGTGCTCGGACATCACCGCTCCCATGGACGATCCGCGGCCCGGTCGGGCCGCGCCGGGGCGAAGTGAGCCCAACGCTAGCCCGGCGCCCACGGTCCGGTCGATCGAGTTTCGCGGTCCGCCCAGGCGCCGACATGCCCGCAGCCCGACGTCCTGAACCGCTGGCTCGAACGCTGACCCCTCGCGGCGGGCACTCTGTACCCGGTTTTGAGCGGCTCCGCAAGGCCACGTACACTGGACTACGCGGCGCGCGATGCGCTGGTTCCGTCGTGCCTTCCGCACTTCAGGTCCCGGTTTCGACGCGTGTCCGAACACCGGAAGCTGAGTCACGAATCGCGGAGGACATGGCCAAGAAGGACGGGGCACTCGAGGTCGAGGGCCGGGTGGTGGAGCCACTGCCGAACGCGATGTTCCGGGTGGAGCTGGAGAACGGCCACCGGGTTCTTGCGCACATCAGCGGCAAGATGCGGCAGCACTACATCCGCATCCTTCCCGAGGACCGGGTCGTCGTCGAGTTGTCGCCGTACGATCTGACCAGGGGTCGCATCGTCTACCGGTACAAGTGACGCGATCCTGCGGGGTTCCCGCAACAGCACAGCTCACGGCACGGCAACGGCGAGTACGTCGAGCCGGTGGCGTGACGACCATCGAACAAAGAGAGCGACGGACGTGAAGGTCCAGCCGAGCGTCAAGAAGATCTGCGACAAGTGCAAGGTGATCCGCCGACACGGGCGGGTCATGGTGATCTGCGAGAACCTGCGCCACAAGCAGCGCCAGGGCTGAGCGAGGCTTGCCGAGCGAAGCATCAGCACTGAGCGAGGCTTGCCGAGCGAAGCATCAGCGCCGGTCACCCGCACCGCGCGGGTCCACAACAGAAGAAGCCTTCCGACACCTGCCCGCTCACGAGGAGCGGGTTCGCCCCCGGGATTCCAGGCCGGGGCCCGGTGTCACCCGTTCGCCGAAGGGCGTACCGGGTGGCGGCGCCGGGGCGGGTCGGAAGCACACCTGGACACGATTAGAGGAGACAGCCGCCGCATGGCAAGACTTTCCGGCGTCGACCTCCCCCGCGAGAAGCGGATGGAGATCGCGCTGACCTACATCTACGGGATCGGCCGCAGCCGGTCCAAGGAGATTCTGGACGCCACCGGGGTCGACCCCGACCTGCGCGCCCGTGACCTGTCCGACGAGGACCTCAGCAAGCTGCGCGAGTTCATCGAGAACAGCTACCAGGTCGAGGGCGACCTACGCCGCGAGGTGCAGGCCGACATCCGTCGCAAGATCGAGATCGGCTGCTACCAGGGCATCCGGCACCGTCGTGGCCTGCCGGTGCACGGCCAGCGCACCAAGACCAACGCGCGCAGCCGCAAGGGCCCGAAGAAGACCGTGGCCGGCAAGAAGAAGGCGGGTAAGAAGTGACGGCGACCAATCTCGGCCCCGAGGGACGCTCCGCGGCCGTGACGTCGAAGGAGGGGATGGAATAATGCCTCCCAAGACCCGATCCGGCGCCGGCGCCCCGAAGAAGGTGCGGCGCAAGGAGAAGAAGAACGTCGCGCACGGCCACGCGCACATCAAGAGCACCTTCAACAACACGATCGTCTCGATCACCGACCCCACCGGCGCGGTGATCGCCTGGGCCTCGGCCGGGCACGTCGGGTTCAAGGGCTCCCGCAAGTCGACGCCGTTCGCCGCGCAGATGGCCGCCGAGAGCGCTGCCCGCAAGGCGCAGGAGCACGGCATGCGCAAGGTGGACGTGTTCGTCAAGGGCCCCGGTTCCGGCCGGGAGACCGCGATCCGTTCGTTGCAGGCCGCCGGCCTGGAGGTCGGCACGATTTCCGACATCACCCCGCAGCCGCACAACGGCTGCCGTCCGCCCAAGCGGCGCCGGGTCTAGGGAGGGAGCACAGACATGGCTCGTTACACCGGTCCCATGACCCGCAAGTCCCGCCGGCTGAAGGTCGACCTGGTCGGCGGCGACCAGGCCTTCGAACGCCGTCCCTACCCGCCCGGCCAGCACGGCCGGATCCGGATCAAGGAGACGGAGTACCTCCTGCAGATGCAGGAGAAGCAGAAGGCGCGTTTCGCCTACGGGGTGCTGGAGAAGCAGTTCCGTCGCTACTACGAGGAAGCCAGCCGTCGCGATGGCAAGACCGGCGACAACCTGCTGCAGATCCTCGAGTCGCGGCTGGACAACGTCGTCTACCGGGCCGGCCTGGCCCGCACCCGGCGGATGGCCCGTCAGCTGGTCAACCACGGCCACTTCCTGGTCAACGGGCAGAAGGTGAACATCCCCAGCTTCCGGGTGTCGCAGTACGACATCGTCGACGTGAAGCCGAAGTCGGTGAACACCGATCCGTTCATCATCGCCAAGGAGACCCAGGGCGACCGCGTGGTGCCGGCCTGGCTCCAGGTCGTGCCGAGCACGATGCGCATCCTGGTGCACCAGCTGCCGACCCGCGCGCAGATCGACACCCAGGTCACCGAGCAGCTGATCGTCGAGCTCTACTCGAAGTAGTCGGAGCCCGGCTCCGACCAGCGGTGCCCCGGGGGGACGGAAGGGAGTTCCCCCGGTTCGCCGGCTCCGGCCGGCACCGCACGGCGTCAAATAGCGGTCGTCGTGGATCGACAAGGAGACATCGCGTGCTGATTTCCCAGCGTCCCAGCCTGGCTGAGGACATCCTCGCCGAGACCCGCTCCCGGTTCGTCATCGAGCCGTTGGAGCCCGGTTTCGGCTACACCCTCGGCAACTCGCTGCGCCGCACCCTGCTGTCCTCGATCCCCGGTGCGGCGGTCACCAGCATCCGGATCGACGGGGTGCTGCACGAGTTCACCACCGTCCCCGGGGTCAAGGAAGACGTCACCGACATCATCCTGAACCTCAAGGAGCTGGTGATCAGCTCCGAGGAGGACGAGCCGGTCACCATGTACCTGCGCAAGCAGGGCCCGGGTGCGGTCACCGCCGGCGACATCGTGCCGCCGGCCGGCGTCGTGGTGCACAACCCCGACCTGCACATCGCCACCCTGAACGACAAGGGCAAGCTCGAGGTCGAGCTGGTCGTCGAGCGCGGCCGTGGCTACGTGCCCGCGGTGCAGAACAAGGTCTCCGGCGCCGAGATCGGCCGCATCCCGGTCGACTCCATCTACTCGCCGGTGCTGAAGGTGACCTACAAGGTCGAGGCCACCCGGGTCGAGCAGCGGACCGACTTCGACAAGCTGGTACTCGACGTCGAGACCAAGCCGTCGATGACCCCGCGCGACGCGCTGGCCTCGGCCGGCAAGACCCTGGTCGAGCTGTTCGGGCTGGCCCGCGAGCTCAACGTGGACGCCGAGGGCATCGAGATCGGGCCGTCGCCGCAGGAGGCCGACACCATCGCCGCCTTCGCGATGCCGATCGAGGAGCTCGACCTGACGGTCCGCTCCTACAACTGCCTCAAGCGCGAAGGCATCCACACCGTGGGTGAGCTCGTCGGGCGCAGCGAGGCCGACCTGCTGGACATCCGCAACTTCGGCGCGAAGTCCATCGACGAGGTGAAGATGAAGCTCGTCGGGCTGGGCCTGGCGCTCAAGGACAGCCCCCCCGGGTTCGACCCCTCCGCCGTCGGCGACTACGACGCCGACAGCTTCGACCCCGACCAGCTGGGCGACGACGGTCAGGACTACGCGGAGACCGAGCAGTTGTAGCCCCGGCTACCCGTACTTGGCTGTGAGTGGCGAATGCCGCTATAGCCGCACCCGCCACTCACAAGCGTGACGAAGGAGCGCAAGATGCCCCAGCCCACGAAGGGCGCCCGCCTCGGCGGATCACCGGCTCACCAGCGACTGATTCTGGCCAACCTGGCCACCTCGTTGTTCACCCACGGTCGGATCACCACCACCGAGGCCAAGGCGAAGCGGCTGCGCCCCTACGCGGAGCGGCTGATCACCAAGGCCAAGCGTGGCGACCTGCACAACACCCGGGAGATCGCCAAGGTCATCCGGGACAAGGACGTCGTGCATCGGCTGGTGGCCGAGATCGGCCCGCTGTTCGCCACCCGCGACGGCGGCTACACCCGGATCACCAAGACGATGGCGCGCAAGGGCGACAACGCCCCGATGGCGGTCATCGAGCTGATCACCACAGAGACGGTGAGCAGCGAGGCCGACCGGGCGCGTCGGGTGGCCAGCTCGAAGGGTGAGTCGCAGGCCAGGGCCCCGAAGGCCGCCGAGTCGGACAAGGCCGCCTCCGCCGCCGCGACCGAGGCGGCCGACTCCGCGCAGGAGGCGTCGGAGAAGGCCCTCGACGCGGCGGTCGCCGCCGAGGAGGCCGCTCCGGGCAGTGCCGAGGCGGAGAAGTCGCTGGACGCGGCCGAGGCCGCCGAGGACGCGGCCGACGATCTCTCCGAGATCGCCGGTCCGTACGGTGCGGGTAGCCACGCCCCGCTGGCCGACGGTGGCCAGCCGGACGGGTTCCCGGTCAAGGGTAACGACGACTCGAAGCTGTACCACCTGCCCGGTACCTCACACTACGACCGGACGGTGGCCGAGGTCTGGTTCGCCGACGCCGAGGCCGCCGAGGCCGCCGGTTTCCAGCTGCCGGCCTCGCAGCGGGACAAGGACGGCTCCTGACCGAACCGCTGGACGTCCGGCTGCCCGTGCGGGTCAGGCTGGACATCAGCTACGACGGCACCGACTTCTCCGGTTGGGCCGTCCAACCCGGCCGGCGCACCGTGTGTGGGGTCCTCACCGAGGCCCTGGACACCCTGGTGCGCCGGCCGGTGTCGTTGACCGTGGCCGGTCGCACCGACGCCGGGGTGCACGCGACCGGTCAGGTGGCACACGTCGACCTTCCGGACGACGTCGAGGTCGGCGCGCTGCCCCGGCGGTTGGGGCGGATGCTGCCCCCGGACGTGCGGGTCCGCGCGGCGTCGGTCGCGCCGCCCGGATTCGACGCCCGGTTCTCCGCGCTACGCCGGCACTACCGCTACCGGGTCGCGGTTACCGCGCACGGCGCCGAGCCGTTGCGCGCCCGCGACACGCTCTCCTGGCCGTACCCGGTGGACGTCGAGGCGATGAACGTCGCCGCCGCCGGATTGCTCGGCGAGCACGACTTCGCCGCATACTGCCGCCGCCGCGAGGGCGCGACCACCATCCGTGAGCTGCAGCGCTGCGGCTGGGTGCCGTTGGACGGCGAGGACGGAGTGCTGGCCTGCGAGGTGAGCGCCGACGCGTTCTGCCATTCCATGGTGCGCAGCCTGGTTGGCGCGCTGCTCGCGGTGGGGCGCGGTCAGCGGCCACCCGGGTGGCCCGGCGCGCTGCTCTCCCACGCGGAGCGGGCCAGCGACGTCACGGTGGCTCCGGCGCACGGGTTGACCCTGGTGGCGGTGGACTACCCCGACTCCGCCGAACTGGCCGCCCGTGCCGAGACCACCCGCCGGTTGCGCGGGCCAGCGCACCGCGAGGCCGACTCCGGCCCGGTCGGACCCGGCTCGGGCTCGGGTAGCGTCCAATGATGCCGTCCGAGCCGTCCGAGCCGTCCGAGCCGTCCGGGTCGCTGCTCGAGGTGGCGTTGGCCGAGGCACGGGCCGGCCTGGCCGAGGGCGGGATCCCGATCGGTGCCGCCCTGTTCGCCGCCGACGGGTCGCTGCTCGGCCGGGGCCGCAACCGGCGGGTACAGGACGACGACCCGTCGATGCACGCCGAGACCGCCGCGTTCCGGGCGGCCGGCCGCCAGCGGGACTACCGCGACACGATCATGGTCACCACGCTGTCGCCGTGCTGGTACTGCAGCGGGCTGGTCCGCCAGTTCGGCATCGGCGCGGTGCTGGTCGGTGAATCCACCACCTTCACCGGCGGCCACGACTGGCTGGCCGAGCACGGCGTCCGGGTGACCGTGCTCGACGATCGGCGGTGCGTGGAGCTGATGTCCGGGTTCATCCACGCGCGACCCGAGCTGTGGTACGAGGACATCGGGCAGCCCGGCTGAGACCTGCCGCCGCGGCTGGGCGCACCGCCGGGCGGGCTTAGGTGACATCGACGGATCCGCCCCACCGGTGCCGATCACCGGGCTACCGTGGTCGCGCCGGTGGTCGCCGGCTCGCCAGTCGTGGAAGAAGTGGACGAGCGCCATGGCCAGGGACCCCGTCACCCGCATGCAGCTGGACGCCTACCGGTTCGGTCAGCGCCGGGTCGAGTCGGCGCTGGCCCGCCGGGATCCCGCGCTGTTGCACGAGGAGGTCCGCGGTCAGCGCCGGGTGGTGATCACCGGGCTGATGCTGGCCATGCTGGCTCTGGCCGGCACCTTCGCCTACGCCAAGCTCACCGGCAAGCAGGCCTGGGACCAGCACCAGATCGTGGCCGCCAAGCAGTCCGGACAGATGTACGCGGTGATCCGGGTACCGGAGGCCCGGTTGGTGCCGGTGCAGAACTTGGCGGCCGCCCGCCTGGTGCTCGCCGCTGTTGGCCGGGTGGCCGGCGGCCGCGCCGGCACCGACGGGCAGGCGGAGCCGGTGTTCGTCGACGACACCGCACTGCATACCGCGCCCCGCACCGCCGCCGCCGCCGTACCCGGCGCGGCCGCCACGTTGCCCGCCGCCGGCAAGCCGCTACCGAACCCCGGTGCCTGGGCGGTCTGCGACACCGTCGAACCGCGTACCGAGACGATCGTGGTGGCCGGTGCCGCCGCGCCCACCCCGCTGCCCGACCCCGCGGCCGTGCTGCTGCGATCGGCGGAACGCGACCTGTACCTGGTGACCGGCAACCGCCGCTACCGGCTCGAGGACGAGACCGAGCTGTTGCGGGCCTACGACCTGGTGGACGCCCCGCAGCGCACCGCCAGCGACGCCCTGCTCAGTGCCGTTCCGGAGGGCCGCGCGCTGCGGGTGCCCGCGGTACCGGGCGCCGGCTCCACTGGGCCCGACGGGTTGGCCGCGCGGGTGGGTGAGGTCGTCCGGGTCGCCGACACGGCCGGCGACCAGCACTACCTGGTGCTCGCCGGCGGCGTGCAGGCGATCTCGCGTCCGGTGGCCAACCTGCTGCGGACCGCGCCCGGCATCGACCGGTCCGAGGAGCCGCCCTCGGTGCGGGCCGAGCAGGTCAACGCGGTCAACCGGGCGCGGCTGGCCGGTCTCGACGGGTACCCCGGCGTGATGCCCCGGCCGTTGGCCGGACCGGACGGACGCGCGGTGTGCTGGCAATGGGGGGTCAACGGCAAGGGCGGCGTGCTGTCCGTCGGCCGTGAACCCGGTCTGCCGCCCGGCCGCACCCGCACCGAGCTGGCCAGAGCGGACGGTCCCCGCCCGAACGTGGACGCGGTGTCGGTGCCGCCGGGTGCGGCGACCGTGGTGCGTGGAGTTTCCGGCCGCGACGGCGGCGGGCTGTGGCTTATCTCGGACACCGGCGTCGGGTACCTGGTGGCGGCCGGCCAGAACGGCGGCAACGAGACCGCGACCGCGCTGGGTATCCAGCCGGAGTCGGCCGCACCCGCGCCCGAGCAGGTCCTTCGGCTGCTGCCCGCCGGCCCCGTGCTGGACCTGCAGGCCGCCCTGCACACCGTCGACGGTCTCGTCGGATCCGGCGAGACCGGCTGAGCGGCCCCGCCGGTCGCGTAGCCCAGTTTCCCACCGGCCCGGATGGATCGGACCGGACGGATCGGCCCGGACGGATCGGCCCGGATGGATCTCCGACGGCCAGCTCAGCGGTGGTGGGGGAAGGTTCCCGCCTCGGCACGGTGGCGGCCGCGCGAGCGCAGCACCGCCACCGCGGCGGCGGCGACGGCGGCCACCAGGGCCAGCGAGCCGCCCCACACCGCACCGGAGGCGGCCCCCGGATCCGGGTTGCGGGGCGGGGCCGGGAGCAGCCCGGCGCCGGCCGGCCGGAAGCCGTCCCGCACGCTCGGGGCGGGGAGGGCGGCGGGGGTGCGGCTCAGCGCCTCCTGCGCGTTGACCACGCCCCACCCGGTGGCCACGCTGCGCCCGGCCTCGCGGCGGTCAGCGGTGGCGCTGATCCGGTCCATCACCTGGCGGGCGGTCAGCTCCGGGTAGCGGGCCCGGATCAACGCGGCCAGCCCGGCCACCACCGGCGCGGCGAAGCTGGTGCCCTGCAGGGCACCCTGTTGGGTCGGGCCCGAGGACTTGTCGGTCAGCCCGGCGCCCTCCGGCGCCAGCGAGACCACCCGCTCGCCGGGCGCGGCCACGTCGATCCAGGGCGCGCGGATGCCGAACTGCGACGCGGTCCCGTCCGGGGCCATGGAGGCCACGGCCAGCACGTCCTCGTCGTACCACGCGGGCAGCACCACCGTGTCGGTGCCGGAGTCGACCGGGCACTGGCTGCCCCCGGCGGCGCCGCCGGCGCCCCGGTTGCCGGCGGCCACCACGATCACCACGTCACGCTCTGCGGCGTAGCGGACGGCAGCCTGAACCGCGGCCCCGGTGACCCCGGCCCGCTGCGCCGGAACGCACGCGACCTCGGATATGTTGATCACGTCGGCGCCCAGGCCGACCGCTCGGACGATCGCCTTGGCCAGGGTGTTGGTGTCGCCGGCCGGGACCTCGGTGCCGTCGGTCCGGGTGGTCACGTAGGTGGCGCTGCTCTGCCGGATGGCGATCAGCTCGGCCGCGGGGGCCAGTCCGGCGAACCCGGTATCGGGATCGGCCGCCGCGGCCGCGATCCCGGCGACGGCGGTGCCGTGGCCCTCGCAGTCGGCCAGCCCGGTGCCGCCGGCCACGTAGTCGCCGCCGGGGATCAGCCGGTCGGCGAGCAGGGGGTGCCGGGCCACTCCGCTGTCGATCACCGCGATCCGCACGTGGGCGCCGCGGCCCCACTGCCACAGCTCGGGCAGCCGCATCGACCGCTGGGCCCACAGCAGGCCGGGCAGCGCCTCAGCCTCCGGGGCAGGCGGGTCGGCGCAGACTCTGGTCTGGCGCAGGCCGGTCAACGCGGTGGGCCGGCTGTCGGCCGGCAGCCGGCGCAGGTCCACCGGTGGCGGCTCCGGAAAGCCGGACCCGGGCTCGGCCGCCGCGAGGCTCCCGCCGTCGCCCCGCGCCCCGGCCGCCGGGAGGCTCCCGCCGTCGCCCCGCGCCCCGGCCGCCGGGAGGCTCCCGCCGTCGCCCCGCGCCCCGGCCGCGTCGATCCTCACGGGCGCGGCGCCCCCATCGCCGGCGGCGGCGACCTGGGTGCCGGCGACCACGACCGGGGCCGGGGCGGTGGCCGACGCCGGGACGGCGGCCAGCGCACCCGCCGCGAGCACCGCGGCCGGCAGACCGGCGCGGCGGGACCGCCGGTTCACAGGCCGCGGACCACGTGGAACATGTCCATCACCCACAGCGCGAGCGGGAACGCGGCCACCACCAGCACCGCCTCCAGGATGTCCACCGTGCGGCGGGCCACCGGCGAGGGTGCGCGCGTCGCGCCGTCCCACACCAGGGCGAGCGACACCGCCCCGGCGACCAGCAGCCCGAGCCCGGCACCCAGCCGCAGCGCCACCGGCCCCAGCGCGCCGAGCCCGGCGGCCAGGGCGAGGCCGGCGGCCACCCCGGCCACCAGCGGGGCGCCGGAGGCCAGAGCGGTGGCGTAGGCCCGGGAACGCAGCAGCAGCACGGCCACCACCACCGAGGCGAAGACGGCGCCGGCGAGGCCGCCGGTGGCGGCCGCGAGCGCGGCACCGGCGGCGGCCACCGCCGACGCGCCGGAGACCAGGCCACCCAGGTAGGCGTGCGCCAGCCGGGCATGGTGGCGGATGTCGTCGGCGGAGTCGAGCTGCCACTGGGCGTCGGCGGTGGCCATCTCCTCGGCGGTCGTGGGCACCACCGGCGGCGGCAGTCCCGCGAGGCGGACGCTGATCTTGGGTAGCACGGGCAGTGCACCGAGCGCGATCGCCGCCGCGCCGGCGGCCAGCGCCCCGACCGAGCCGACGCCGAGGGTGGCCAGCAGCGCCGCCGCCGCGCAGGCGGTCGCGGTGAGGGTGACCGCGACCAGCGGCGGCGCCGGCGCGCCCAACACGGTCAGCGACGCCGCCCCCGCGGCGGCGGCCAGCGCGGCGGCCAGCAGCAGGTGCCCGGCCCCGGGTGCCCCGGGCAGCGCGGCGAACCCGCTGGCGGCGGCCAGCGGCAGGGATCCGCCGGCCAGCAGCGCCGCGGCCGCCGGGTCCAGCCGGACGGTGTGCGACGTCCCGACCAGCGCGGCCACGGCGGCCAGCCCGCCGATCACCGCCGCCACCGGGGCGGCGAGCGGGCCCAGCTCCCGGGTCGCGGCCAGCAGCACCGCGGCCGAGGCCAGCGCCACACCGCCGATCGCCAGGCCCGCGCCGCGTCGACAGCGCCGGGTCCAGGGCCGCAGGGCGAGCGGTTCAGGTCGGGCTGTCGCCGATTGGTGGCCCCACGGGCCGGGGCTGCCGTCCGCCGCCGGTACCACCTCGGCGACCGCGTCCACCGGGTCGTCGAACACCGGCGGCGGCGGTGCCTCGGCCCGGGGCCGCAGCCGCAGCAGGTCGCCGTCGAGCACCCCGAGACCGGCCAGCGTCGAGCCGGCCGGCAGCTCCGCGCCGGCCACCGCGGCCAGGCACCAGATGCTCGGGGGCGCGATCCCCCCGTGGCCCGGCCCGCCGGAACCCGGCGCCGGCCGACCGGCGCGGCCGCGCGGGCGGGACTCCCCGGCCAGCTCACACAGCATCGGCACCAGCTCGGCCACGGTGAGGTCGGTGGGCAGGGCGAGGTCGATCCGGTTGCGCGGCGCGAGCACGGTGACCCGGCAGAAGCGGGCGGCCTCCAGCCTGCTCATGCTGCCTCCCTGACAGTGTGCCGAGCGATCGGGATTTCCCAATCCGCCCCGGCGGACGATCACCGGTTCCTAGTATCGCGGTGCCCCTTCGGCCGTGAGGGCGTTTCGGTCAAACCGGGAGGACGGTCCGCGATGACTACCCGCGCACGGCGGCGCGCGCCACGAACGGCACCGCCGCGGCTGCCCGGCGGCGAGCTGGCGTTGGAGCCGCCCCCGGAGCCGGCCAAGCCCATTCCGGCCGGCCTGGGCCAGAAGCTGTTGCCCGCCGCGATGCTGCTCGGCTCGATCGGGTTCGTCATGGTGATGGGGGTGAACAACCCGACTTCGTGGCTGTTCGGCGGGATGTTCGCGCTGTCGACCGTCGGGATGATGGCCAGCGGGATGGGCCGGGGCGGCGCGGACCGCGCGGAGACCGACGAGAACCGGCGGGACTACCTGCGCTACCTGGCACAGGTGCGCCGGCGGATCCGGGGGGTAGCGGCGGCGCAGCGGGCGTCGCTGGAGTGGACCCATCCGGACCCGTCGGCGCTGCTGGGGCTGATCGACGGCGAGCGGCTGTGGGAGCGCCGCGACAGCGACCCCGACTTCGGCCAGGTCCGGATCGGCCGGGGCCGCCAGCGGCTGGCCACCCGGCTGGTCGCGCCGCAGACCGGCCCGCTCGACGAGTTGGAGCCGGTCTGCGCGTGGTCGCTGCGCCGGCTGATCCGGGCGCACTCGGTGGTGCCCGACCTGCCGGTGGCGGTGGCGCTGAGCGGGGACGTGCGCCGGGTGTGCCTGCAGCCCACCGGCGGTGACCGGGACGGCTCGTCCACCCGTGCAGCCGCCCGGGCGATGATCGCGCAGTACGCAACCTGGCACAGCCCCGCCGAGGCTCGGCTGGTGGTGATCGCGGGCGAGCGGTCCTGGCCGGCGTGGGACTGGGTGAAGTGGCTGCCGCACGCGGCGCATCCCTCCTTGACCGACGAGATCGGCCCGCTGCGGATGGTCACCTCGCGGGCCGGTGAGGTCACCGACTGGCTCGCCGCGTCGGCCGCCGCGGCCGCGCCGCCGGCCACCCCGCCACGGATGCTGGTCGTGGTCGACGGGTTGGATGTGCGGCGCAGTGGCGCCCAGTGGCTGGACCGGCCCGAGGTCACCGTGCTGCGCATCGGCGATCCGCCCGGGCCGGGTACCTCCACCAACGGTGTACCGCACGAGCGGGGCGAGCTGCGGATGCTCGTCGAGGCGGAACGGATCGGCGTGCAGGCCGACCCGGGCGGAACCGAGCCGCCCAGCTGGATCGGCCGGCCCGACCGGCTGTGCCTGGCCGAGGCGACCACACTGGCCCGGCGGCTGGCCCGCTACCGGGCGCCCGGTGGCGGCGAACCGGACGCAGGCAAGCCGCTGCGCACCACGGTGGACCTGCCCGAGCTGCTGGGCATCGAGGCGCCGGATGCGGTCGCGCTGTCCCGCACCCGGTGGCAGGGGTCGGCCGCGGACCGCATGCGGGTGCCGATCGGGCTGGGGGAGTCCGGCGACCCGGTGCTGCTCGACCTCAAGGAGTCCGCGCGCGGCGGTTGCGGTCCACACGGGCTGTGCATCGGGGCGACCGGCAGCGGCAAGTCCGAGCTGCTGCGCACCCTGGTGCTGGGCCTGGCCGCCACCCACCCGTCCGATGAGCTGAACATGGTGCTGATCGACTTCAAGGGCGGCGCCACGTTCCTCGGGCTCTCCGAGCTGCCGCACGTCGCGGCGGTGATCACCAACCTGGCCGACGAGCTGTCCCTGGTCGGCCGGATGGCCGACGCGCTGGCCGGCGAGATCAACCGACGGCAGGAGGTGCTGCGCGCGGCCGGGAACGTGGCCAGCGTGCACGACTACGAGCGGCTGCGCCGGACCGGTGCGGACCTGCAGCCGCTGCCCGCGCTGCTGGTGGTGGTGGACGAGTTCTCCGAGCTGCTGGCCCAGCGTCCCGAGCTGATCGACCTGCTGGTGACCATCGGTCGGCTCGGCCGGTCGCTGCAGATGCACCTGCTGCTGGCCTCGCAGCGCCTCGACGAGGGCCGGTTGCGCGGATTGGAGTCGCACCTGTCCTACCGGATCGCGCTGCGCACGTTCTCCCCGGCGGAGTCCCGGGCGGTGCTCGGGGTGCCCGACGCCTACCACCTGCCGCCGATGCCCGGCTCGGGTTACCTGGCGTTGGGCACCGACGAGCTGGTCCGGTTCCGGGCCGCCTACGTCTCGGCGCCCCGGGTGCTCGGCGCCGGGCCAGGTCCGGCGGCGGCCGGCCGACCGGGAACGACCGGGTTGAGGTCCCGGCCCCGGGTGTTCACCGCCGCCCGGGTGGGCCCCTCTGACGACGAGGTGGCCCTCGCGCGCACCATGGTGTTGGGCGCACCGCTGGCCGGGGGCGCGCAGTCGCGGACCGGCACCGAGCTGGTCGCGCCCGGCGGTTCCGGGCCGGACGGGGGTTCGGCGGGCGCCGCGACCCCCACCGTGCTCGAGGAGATGGTGGCCGCGATGGCCGGGCACCGGCTGGGCGACCCGCCGGCGCACGAGGTGTGGCTGGCGCCGCTGGACCAGCCGCCACCGCTGGACCAGCTGCTCGCCCCGCTGGGCAGCGGCCCGCGCGGGCTGGGTACCCGGGAGCCGGGTGGGTTGCGGGTGCCCGTCGGGCTGATCGACCGCCCCTACCACCAGCGATGGGATCCGCTGGTAGCCGACCTGTCCGGGGCCGCCGGCCACGGCGTGGTCGTCGGCGCCCCACAGTCGGGCAAGTCGACGCTGCTGCGCACCCTGCTGCTGAGCCTGGCGCTGTCGCATACCCCGCGCGAGCTGACCGTCTACGCGCTGGACTTCGGCGGTGGTCTGCTCGGCGTGCTGGACGAGCTGCCGCACGTGGCCGGGGTCGCCGACCGCCACCAGCCCGACCTGGTGCGGCGCACGATCGCTGAGGTCACCGGGTTGCTCGCCGACCGTGAGCGGGCGTTCCGGGACGCCGGGATCGAGTCCGCCGCCGACTACCGCCGCCGGCGCGCGGCCGGTGAGTCGGACAGCGGTGATGTGCACGGCGGTGATGTGCACGGCGGCGATCCGCACGGTGACGTGGTGCTGGTCGTCGACGGGTACCTGACCCTGCGCTCGGACTACGAGGAGCTGGAGGCCCAGCTGTTGCCGCTGGCCAGCCGGGGCCTGTCCTACGGGGTGCACCTGCTGTTGTCCGCGAGCCGCTGGTCGGAGCTGAGGCCGGCGTTGAAGGACCTGCTCGGCAGCCGGTTCGAGCTGCGGCTGGGTGATCCGGTCGACTCCGAGGTCGACCGGCGCAAGGCGGCCGTGGTGCCGGCGCGGCCCGGGTACGGGTTGGCGCCGGACGGCGGGCAGTGCGTGATCGCCCGCCCTGAGCTGTCCGCGCCGATGCTCGTTCCACTTGCGCTGCTCTCGGAGCTGCCCGACGGTGGCCCGGCCGCCGTCGTCCGGGCGATCGCGGCTGCCTGGCCGGGGCCTGCGGTGCCGAGAGTCCGGCTGCTGCCCGAACAGTTCGCCCACCGCGAGCTGATGGCCAGCCCGGCCGTGACGGCCCGGACCGCCCCGGGCCGGGCGGTCGTCGGCCGGGGGGTTGGCGGCACGGACGGCGGGCGGGCAGAGCACGCGGTGCCGATCGGGGTGGACGAGGCGCGGCTGGAGCCGGTCTGGATCGACTTCGACGCCGAGCCGCACCTGCTCTGCTTCGCCGACGGGGAGAGCGGCAAGACGAACCTGCTGCGGGTGGTCGCTCGCGGTCTGACCACCCGGCTGGCGCCCGACCAGGCCCGGATCATGATGCTGGACTACCGCCGCACCATGCTCGGCACCGTCCCGGACAGCCACCTGATCGGGTACGCCAGCAACGCCGGGACGGCGTCGTCGGTGATCGGTGAGGTGGCGGCCGCGCTGCGCCGGCGGATGCCCGGTTCTGAGGTCACCCAGCGGCAGCTGCGTGACCGCTCGTGGTGGACCGGCCCGGAGGTGTACGTGCTGGTCGACGACTACGACCTGGTGGCCACCCCGGCCGGCGCGGTGGGCGCGACCAACCCGCTGCTGCCGCTGCTGGAGTTTCTGCCGCAGGCCAAGGACGTCGGGCTGCACCTGGTACTGGCCCGGCGCAGCGGTGGCGCCAGCCGGGCGCTGTTCGAGCCGGTCATCTCCCGGCTGCGGGAACTGGCCACCCCCGGTCTGCTGATGAGCGGCAGCCCGGACGAGGGTCCGCTGCTCGACGGGGTCAAGCTCTCCGCCCAGCCGCCCGGGCGCGGTGTGCTGCTCGGCCGGCGCTCGGCACCGCGCCGCGTGCAGGTCGCGCTGCTGGAGGAGGAGACGTGACGGGTGGCGGCCGGCGTGAACCCGGGGGGTGCGCGGGTGCCTGAGCGGGTTGAGCTGGGTGCCGGGCTGCTCCCGGCGGTGCCACCCCGGCGCCGCCGGGGTCCCGCGGTCCGGGTGACGCTCGCGGTGACTGCGCTGGGGTTGCTCAGCGGGCTGCTGGCCGCCCGGCTGCCGGACCGGCCGGCCGGGGCGGTGACCGGGCCGTCAGTTCCCGCCGGGGTGCTCGCGCAGTACGACTACGAGCTTGCGCTGCCGGCCGGGTGGCGGCACACCGGTGGCTGGCCGGAGCGGCGACGCACGCTGCTCACCCCGGGCCCGGCGCCGGCCGGCTCCGACCTGATCTCCGTCGAGCAGACCTCCCTGGGCTACGACAGCGCCGCCGAACCCGACCGGGCCTACCGGGAGCTGCGCGAGCGGTACCTGCGCGAGGCGGCCGGTGGCGCGCGGCTGTCCGGGTTCACCCTGTCCGCGAGGTTCGCCGACCGCGAGGTGATCGCCTATCACCAGACCCAGCCACTGCGCGGTGCCACGGTGGACTGGTACGTGATCTTCGACCGCGACCTCCAGCTCAGTGTCGGCTGCCAGCACACCCCCTCGGGCGCCGATGCGGTCCGGGTGGCCTGTGGCCGGGTGGTCGCCTCGTTGGCCCGCCGAGCCGGCTGAGGCGTACCCGTGGGGCAGCGCCGAGATCGTTCGCGATCGCACACGAAATACGTCGTTCCGCCATCACCGCGACCGCCCGGGTGACACCGTCGCGGTCACCCGAGCCGCCCGGCCCGGGACCACCTGACCACAGACGAGGCGGGAACACAGATGGCAATCGGGTACGGGACGACCACCGAGGAGATGCAGCGCGCCGCGCAGCACGTCTTCGGGACGAACGAGCGGGTGCAGGCCGGCCTGGCCGCGTTGCGCAACCAGCTGGCGCCCTTGGCCGGCACGTGGCGTGGCGAGGCGTCGACCGCGTTCCAGGGGTTGATGGCCCGCTGGGACACCGACGCCCGCGCGCTCAACGAGGCCCTGCGCGGCATCGGCGAGGCGATCCAGGGCTCCGGTGTGACCTACCAGCAGCAGGAGGACCAGCAGGCCCAGAGCCTGTCCGCGATCCGCGGCGCGCTGGGCTGAGAGGGGAGAAGAGATGACCGAGATCAAGGTGGCCTTCGGTGAGCTGGGCAACGCCCAGCAGAACGTGGCCAGCACCTCGCAGCGGATGACCGCGCAGCTGGAGGACCTGAAGCGTTACCTCGCGCCGATGGTCGCCAGCTGGAGCGGCCAGGCCGCCGCGGACTACCAGGTCAAGCAGCGGCAGTGGGACACCGCGGCGGCCGACCTGACTGCCGTGCTGGCTCAGATCGGCGTCGCGGTCGGTCGCGCCAACGACGGCTACCAGCAGGTCGAGCAGGCGAACGCACGTCGCTGGACGTGACGGGATGACCGGGGTGGTCGGGCGGTCGAATCGGGGGGCCGCCCGACCGCCGGCGGCGTAGCCGGACCCGTTTTGACCCCGCCGGATCGCGGCGGGTACCCTCGAAAGCCGTTGTGCTGCGAGCGGGCATCCGCTCGTCCGAGCACCCCAGGGCCGGCCATAGTCCGGGCCCGGGCAGTGGTCTTAGCCAGCAGTGGTTCCAGCCAGAGACGACGAGGTAGGTCCGTGCGCACGTTCAGTCCGAAGTCCGGCGAGGTCACCCGCGCCTGGCATGTCATCGACGCCACCGACGTCGTGCTGGGCCGGCTGGCCACCCACGCCGCCACGCTGCTGCGGGGCAAGCACAAGCCGCAGTTCGCGCCACACGTCGACACCGGAGACTTCGTGGTGATCGTCAACGCCGAGAAGATCTCGGTGTCCGGCAACAAGCGCGAGGGTAAGTTCGTCTACCGGCACAGCGGCCACCCCGGCGGTCTGAGCCAGCGCTCGGTCGGCGAGATGATCGAGAAGCATCCCGATCGGCTGGTCGAGAAGGCGGTCAAGGGCATGTTGCCGAAGAACCGCCTCGGCCGCGCGCAGGGCAAGAAGCTCAAGGTGTACGCAGGGCCCATCCATCCGCACACCGCCCAGCAGCCCGCGCCCTTCGAGATCACCCAGGTCAGCCAGTGACCGCCCCTGACCGCGGCCCCGCCGCGGAAATCGACACAGCGGAAGAGGCGCAGCACGTGAGCACCCCCGACCAGGACAGCACCGACGACTCCCCGGTGGCCGAGGAGTCCCCGGTCGTCGACGAGGCGTCGGACACCGATGGGGCACCGCGGGCCGACGAGGTCCCCGCCCCGGCCGCCGAGAAGCCGGTGGTCGCGCGGGTCGCCGGCGACAAGCCGGTGCAGACCGTCGGCCGGCGCAAGGAGGCCGTGGTGCGGGTCCGGCTGGTTCCGGGCAGCGGCAACTTCCGGCTCAACGGCCGCGATCTGGCCAGCTACTTTCCGAACAAGCTGCACCAGCAGCTGGTGAAGGACCCGTTCACCACGATCGAGAAGGTCGACGCCTTCGACGTGTTCGCCAGCCTGCACGGCGGCGGCATCTCCGGGCAGGCCGGTGCGCTGCGGCTGGCCATCGCCCGGGCGCTGATCCAGTTCAACGCCGATGATCGGCCGGCGCTGAAGGCCGCGGGCTTCCTCACCCGGGACGCGCGGGCCACGGAGCGCAAGAAGTACGGCCTGAAGAAGGCCCGTAAGGCTCCGCAGTACAGCAAGCGCTGACCCGGGGTCGCCCGCTCCATGGGTCGGCTCTTCGGCACCGACGGGGTCCGCGGCCTGGCCAACGCCGAACTCACACCAGAACTCGGCATGGCCCTGGCCGCGACCGCCGCTCGGGTACTTGCCGAGACGGACCGCTCGCACCGGCCGCTCGCGGTGGTCGGGCGTGACCCGCGGGCCAGCGGCGAGATGTTGGAGGCGGCGGTGACCGCCGGGTTGGCCTCGGCCGGCGCGGACGTGCTGCGGGCCGGCGTGCTGCCCACCCCGGCGGTGGCGCACCTGGTGGCCGATCTCGGTGCCGATCTCGGCGTGATGATCTCCGCGTCGCACAACCCGATGCCGGACAACGGGATCAAGTTGTTCGCCGAGGGCGGGCACAAGCTGCCCGACGTGGTCGAGCACGCGATCGAGGCCCGGCTGTACGAGCCGCTGGCGCGGCCCACCGGCGCACAGGTGGGACGGGTGCGCGATCTGGCTGACGGCGGCCGGCGATACCTCGATCACCTGCTGGCGGCGCTGCCGTCCGGGACGAGGCTGGGCGGTGTCCGGGTGGTCGTCGACTGCGCCAACGGCGCAGCCTCCGCCCTGGCCCCCGAGGCCTACCGTCGGGCCGGCGCTGAGGTGCTGGCGATCCACGCCGAGCCGGACGGGTTGAACATCAACGACGGCTGCGGCTCGACGCACCTCGACCAGGTGGCCGAGGCCGTCCGGGGACACCGTGCCGACCTGGGCATCGCGCACGACGGGGACGCCGACCGCTGCCTGGCGGTCACCGCCGACGGCGAGGTGGTCGACGGTGACCAGATCATGGCGGTGCTCGCGCTGGCCCTGCGCGACGCCGGTGAGCTGACCGCTGACACCCTGGTCACCACGGTGATGAGCAACCTCGGGCTGCATCTGGCGATGCAGGAGGCCGGGATCACCGTCCGCACGACCGCGGTCGGCGACCGCTACGTCCTGGAGGAGCTGCGGGCCGGCGGATACGCCCTGGGCGGCGAGCAGTCGGGTCACCTGGTGCTGTCCCAGTACGCCACCACTGGAGACGGCCTGTTGACCGCGCTGCGGCTGATGGCCCGGATGGCGCAGAGCGGACGGACGCTCGCCGAGCTGGCTGCGGTGATGGTCGCACTGCCCCAGGTGCTGGTGAACGTCGCGGTGGCCGACAAGGCCAGCGTCGCGGCGTCGGCCCGGGTGTGCGAGGCGGTGGCCGAGGTGGAGTCCGAGCTGGCCGGGCGTGGTCGGGTGCTGCTGCGTCCCTCGGGCACCGAACAGCTGGTCCGGGTTATGGTCGAGGCACCCAGCGAGGACGCCGCCGAGCGGTTGGCCCGTCGGCTCGCCGCCGTGGTCGGAGCGGTCTCCTGACCGGCCGCGGGCACCGGGCCGACCGCTGAGGTCAACATGCACCGGTATGTGCATGCTACGGTATGCGTGTGGCAGTCTTGACGCATCGGCTCCAGGTGCTGCTCGACGAGGAACGGCTGGCTCGCCTCGCCCGGGAGGCGGAGCGGCGGGGAAGTTCGGTGGGCAACCTGGTCCGAGAGGCGATCGACATCGCGTTCCCGGTCGACGGGGTGAGCCGCGGTGAGGCTGCGCGCCTGCTGCTCGACGCGGAGCCGATCGAGGTCGGGGACTGGACGGATCTCAAGGCCGAGATCGAGCTGATGTACCCGACCCACCAGTGACCAGGTTCCTGTTCGACACGGCGGTGTTCGTCTACGCGCGGGGCACCGACCACCCGTACCGGGATCCGTACCGCGAGTTGCTGCGTCACTGCCAGGACGGATCGCTGAACGGCGAGGCCAGCGTCGAGCTGGTCCAGGAGTTCGGTCACCTGCTGCGTCGGCGCGGACTGGACGGCGCGGCAGTTCGCGATCAGTCGCTCGCTGCGGCCGCGCTCTGCCGACTGCACGAGTTCGGCGTGCCCGAGCTGCGGCTCGCGCTCAGCCTGGTGGCGAGCGTGGCTGGGCTGGGCATGCGCGACGCGGTGCATGCCGCGACCGCGTTGCGCCAGGGCATCAGCCTGGTCGTGACCCCGGATCGGATCTTCGACGAGGTGTCGGGCCTGGAACGACTCGATCCACGCCACGCGGTCGAGCGCCTGCTCGGCAGGCCGCCCGGACCACGCCCGGCCACCTGAGCGGTCGCGGGCTCGTGTGCGATCGCGAAGGTTTCCGGGCTTTCCGCCCCGGCCGGGCCCCGCGGCGGGTGCAATGCGGTCATGGAGATCGAGGCTGATCCGACCCGACTGCAGCAGGATGCGGACCGGTTGACGGCACTGGCCGGCGACCTGCTGGCCGCCGCGCACCGGCTGGGCGGGCTGCTCGCCGAGGACCGCCCACCAGGATCCGCCAGGGTGGCCGAGCGGTGTGCGCGGCTGGAGCTCGGACTGCGGGCAGAGGCCGCGGCGCTGCTGGAGTGTGCCGACCTGCTCCGGGCCGAACGGGTCGGCCTGCTGCTCGGTGAAGCCGAAGCGGTGCTGGCCCTGCGATGCGTTCGCCGGCCGGCGGAGCTACCGGTGTGGGCCCGGTGACCCACCCGTCGGCTGGTCCCGGCGACGCCGGTCCGGTACTGGGCCCCGCGCTGGGCGCGCTGCTCGACGAGCTGCGGGCCGGGGCGTCCGGGTACCGGGTGTGGTGTGCCGGGCAGGCCTTTCCCGGTGCCGACCCGGTGTCGAGCTGGTCGGACGTCGACGAGTCCGGGGTGGCCGCGCTCGGCTCGGTGTGGCCCGGGTGGTTGCGGATGGTGGCCGATGAGCTCGAACGGGTGCGGCTGGAGACCGAGGACGTCGCGCTCGCGCTGGCGGCGGTGGCCGGCGTCGGTGGATCGGGCGCTTCCACCTGTGAGCGGGTGGGGCTGGAATGCCGGGGTCTGGCCGCCGAGACCGGCGCACTGGCCTCGGGCCTGCACGGTGCAGCGGACCGCGCGGGTGAGCTGCTGGACGGTGTGGTCCGCCGGATGCTGCGGGCGGCCGACGATCCCGTGGCGGCGCCTACGGGTCGGGAGGATACCGGCGCCGACGCTGCGCGGCGGTTCGAACGCCATGCCGAACTGCTGCGTACCCTGCGGGCCGAGGTGGGTGCCGCGCTGGAGCGGTTGCCGGTGCTGCTCGGCACGGACGGTGGCTGGCCGGCGGTGGAGCAGCCGCGCTGGCCGACGGTGGAGCAGCCGCGCTGGGTGGCGGGCGAGGTGCCGCGCTGGGTGGCGGGCGAGGTGCCGCGCTGGGTCGCGGGTGAGCCGGGGCAACCGGACGGCGGGTCGACTCCGACCCCGGGGCCGGCGGCGGGCGTGCTGCTGCCGGACACGGCGGCGCGGCGGGGCGAGCAGGCCGATGGCGTACGGATCGCCCAGCTGCCGGACGCCGTCCAGCCGCCGGACGTCGCGGGGTCGCGGGGCGCCGCGCGGCCGGGGGGCGCCGACCGGCCGACGCGGGGCGGCGGCTAGCGGTCGAGCAGCAGCTCGGTGCCCTTGAGCTTGCCGTGCAACAGATCCGACGTGCGGCTCTCGTCGAGCAGGACGTGCAGCAGGAACGCGGTGACCAGGGCGCGGGTCAGTGTGGTGGTGGCCGACTGGGGTTTGCCCGCGAGCAGCGCGTCGACCCAGCCGCGGCCGTCGAGGAACCCGAGGTGGTTGGCCTTGGGCAGCATCCGCAGCATCGACGGGCCACCCCAGCGCTCGGCCACCGGTTCGGCGCCGGCCACCGGTGGGCTGATCTGGTCCTTGCCGGCGGCCAGGTGCAGGCTCGGCGCGCTGACCGACGGGGCCGCATCGATGGCCGACGGCCTGGTCTCGGCGACGGCCAGGGTGACCACGGCGGCGACCGCGTCCTGGCCGGTGCGATCGGCCGCGGCCAGCACCGCGCAACCGGCACCCATGCCGTGCCCGGCCAGGGCCAGCCGCCGGCGGTCCACGCTGATCGTGCCCTCGCCCAGCCGCACCCCGACGCACACGTCGAGCGCGGTGCGCAGATCGGCGCTGAACCGGGCGTGGCTGGGCACCGGCCCGCGCTGGGACCCGGGAGCCACGGCGACGATTCCCCAGGAGGCGAGGTGCCGCAGCAGCGGAAGGTAGCGGTCGGGGCTCTGCAGCCAGTCGTGGCCGAACGCCACCGCCGGCAGGCCGAGGCCCGCGGTCGGGGCATAGATGACGCCGGGGATGCCGATCAGGCCGAGGTCGCCGCGCAGCACCGGGTTCGGGCCGGGCCGGGAGAGCACTCCGGCCAGCTTGCGGGCCGAGGTGGGCAGCGACTTCGGCAGTTCCGGACCGGCCGGGGTTCGGGTGCGGGCCACGGCGAGACGGTATCCCACCTCGGTGGTGGTCGCCGACGAGGACCCGGGCGAGGCGTACCGAGCTGTCCCGCGGCCTGCCGCCGAGCGGCCCCGGGTCGTTGTGCAATATCTGCCCGAATTCGGGCAGATATTTGCAGTTCGGTACGGCTCCGGGTGACGATACCGGGGTGATGGTGGACGTGCCGGACGATCTCGTCGAGCACCTCGTGCGCACCACCCCGCTGACCGACAGCGAGTCGCGGCGGGTGGTGGCCGAGGTACTGCGCTACTTCGACGAGCCGCTCGAGGACCTCGTCCGCCGCCGGCACCGGGAGCTGCGCGACCGGGGCCTGCACAACGACCAGATATTCGCGGTGCTCGGCGCCGAGCTGGCCGATCGGCGGGTGGTACCACCTCCGCTGTCGGCCCGGCAGCTGCGCCGCATCGTCTACGGATAGGAGCAACCATGTGCGGAATCGTGGGCTACGTCGGCCCGCAGGACGCGGCACCGATCCTGGTCCAGGGACTGACCCGGCTGGAGTACCGCGGCTACGACTCCGCCGGACTCGCGGTCACCACCCGCACCGGGCTCAAGGTGCGCAAGGTCAGCGGCCGGGTCGCCGCGCTGGAGGCCGAGCTGCCGGCCCGGTTCAAGGGCTCGCCGGGAATCGGCCACACCCGCTGGGCCACCCATGGTGGGCCGACCCCGGACAACGCGCACCCGCACACCGACCAGAGCGGGCGGATCGCGGTGGTGCACAACGGGATCATCGAGAACGCCGACGAGCTGCGGGCGAAGCTCACCGCCGACGGCACCGAGTTCTCCAGCCAGACCGACACCGAGGTGGTCGCGCACCTGATCGCCGCGGCGTTCGCCGCTGGCGCCGACGACCTGGAGCAGGCCGTACGGCTCGCGCTGCGCCAGGTCGTGGGCGCGTACGGGCTCGCGGTACTCGACGCCGAGCACCCGGACCGGCTCGTGGTGGCGCGCAACGGCAGCCCGGTGCTGCTCGGGGTCGGGGAGAAGGAGATGTTCGTCGCCTCAGACGCGGCGGCGCTGGTCGGGTACACCCGGCAGGTGGTCTACCTCGACGACGGCGAGCTGGCCACGCTGACCGCCGGGGGCTACCGCACCTTCACCCTGGACGACACCGCGACCGCGAAGACCCCGGCCACCATCGACTGGGACATCGTCGGCGCACAGATCGGCGACCACGCGCACTTCCTGATCAAGGAGATCGGCGAGCAACCGGTCACCATCCGCCGCGCGCTGGCCGGCCGGATCGAGGAACGGTTCTCCACCGCCCGGCTGAGCGGGTTGAACCTGACCGTGCGCGAAGCCCGGGAGATCCGCCGGGTGAAGATCCTCGGCTGCGGCAGCGCCTGCTACGCAGGGGACCTCGGCGCCCAGCTGATCGAGGACCTGGCCCGGGTGCCGGCCACCTGCGAGGCGGCCAGCGAGTTCCGGTACCGCAACCCGGTCGTCGAGCCGGACACCCTCTATATCGCGGTCAGCCAGTCCGGGGAGACGGTGGACACCCTGGCCGCGGTGCAGGAGCTGCAGCGCAAGGGCGGGCGGGTGGTCGGTGTGATCAACGTGGTCGGCTCCACGATCGCCCGCCAGGTCGACGGCGGGGTCTACCTGCACGCCGGAGCGGAGATGTCGGTCGCGGCCACCAAGTCGTTCACCTCGACGGTGGTCGTGTTCGCGCTGCTCGCGTTGCACCTGGGCCGGATCCGTGACCTCTCACCCACCGAGGGCGCCCGGATCGTGGAGGGTTTGCGGAAGCTACCCGCACACGTCGAGCAGATTCTCCAGCTCTCCGAAGAGATCGCAGAGATCGCCGCCGAACTGGCGCCGCACCCGAGTGTGTTCTTCGTCGGGCGTCGGCGCGGCTGGCCGGTGGCCCGCGAGGGGGCGCAGAAGCTCAAGGAGATCTCCTACGTGCACGCCGAGGCATATCCCTCGGCCGAGCTGAAGCACGGCCCGCTGGCGCTGATCAGCGAGGAGATGCCGACGGTGGCGGTGGTCCCGGACGACGACCTGTTGGACAAGAACACCTCCACGCTGTCCGAGATCAAGGCGCGCGGCGGCCCGGTGATCGCCATCGCGCACCGCCCGCTGCCCGCCGAGCTGGCCGACCACACCGTGGTGATCCCGCGCAACGAGCCCGAGCTGGACCCGATCCTGCTGTCCGTCCCGCTGCAGCTGCTGGCCTACCACGCCGCCGTCGCTCTGCACCGCGACGTGGACAAGCCCCGCAACCTGGCCAAGTCGGTCACGGTCGAGTAGAAGCCTCGGAGCCGCCGTTCTCGTTCGTGGCGCTGTCCCCTGGATGCCGTGGTCGTCGTTCCGGTGTGGAAACGGAAGCTTGGTATCCGCTTCCGCACCGAAACGCGGATCATGGTCGGCGGACCGGCCCTCCTCGACCGGCTTGGTGATCGACGGTCGAGGAAGGCCGGCGAGACGGGGCAGGCGCAGGGTTCGGTGACCGCCTAGCCTCGGACTCCATGAGGCGGATCTTCACGGGCGGACAGGTGCGGGCCGCCGAGGATGTGCTGCTCGCGCGTACCCGCGAGGGCGCACTGATGCGCCGGGCGGCGTACGGGGTCGCGGCGCGGGCCGCCGGGCTGCTGGCGGAGCGCGCCGGTGGGGTGGCCGGGCGGCGGGTGACGTTGCTGGTCGGCGCGGGCAACAACGGCGGGGACGCGCTGTGGGCCGGCGTCGAACTGCGTCGCCGGGGGGTGCGGGTGGACGCGGTGCTGCTCGACCCCGACCGGGCCCACCCCGCAGGGCTGGCCGCGCTGCGCCGGGCCCGGGGCCGGACCCACCTGGCCGGTGCCCTCCCGGACGGCGAGGCGGACCGGGTGACCAGGGCGGCCGACCTGGTGGTCGACGGGATCGTCGGGATCTCCGGTCGCGGCCCGCTGCGTCCGCCGGCCGCCGCGCTGGTGGCGGCCGCCGAGGACGCGCGGGTACCGGTGCTGGCTGTGGATCTGCCCAGCGGGGTCGACCCGGACACCGGCGCGGTCGACGGGCCGGCGGTGCGCGCGGCGGCCACCGTGACGTTCGGGGCACACAAGCCGGTGCACGCACTCGCCGCGCCCCGGTGCGGACCGATCACCCTGGTCGACCTCGGGCTCGCTCCCCACCTGCCGCCGGAACCCGACCTGTGGGTGATGGAGGCGGCCGACGTCGGCGCGCGCTGGCCGGTGCCCGGCCCGACGGACGACAAGTACACCCAGGGGGTGGTCGGGGTGGCCGCCGGCAGCGCGACCTACCCGGGGGCCGCGGTGCTGGCGGCCGGCGCGGCGGTGGCCGCCACCTCGGGCATGGTGCGCTTCGCCGGCGGCGCCGCCGACGTGGTGCGTGCCCGGTGGCCGGAGGTGGTCGCGGCGGGCTCCGTGGCCGACACCGGGCGCACCCAGGCGTGGACCGTCGGACCCGGCATCGGCACCGGGGTCACCGGCCGGGACGTGGTCGCGGCGGTGCTGGAGCGCGGCGTGTCGACCTGCCTGGACGCCGACGCGATCACCCTGCTCGCAAACTCGCCCGACCTCGCCGACGCCGCCGCCGAGCTGCCCTGCGTGCTCACCCCGCACGCCGGTGAGTTCGCCCGGATCGCCGGCGAGGTGGGCGCCGACCGGGTCGCCGCGGCCCGGCGGGCGGCCGCCCGGCTGCGGATAACCGTGCTGCTCAAGGGGCACGTGACCGTGGTGGCCGACCCGAGCGGCCGCGCCCTGGTGCACCCGTCGACCGGATCCTGGGCGGCCACCGCCGGGTCCGGTGACGTGCTGTCCGGGTTGATCGGCGCGCTGCTCGCGGCCGGCCTCGAGCCGTGGTGGGCCGCCGGATGCGCGACGTACGTACACGGGCTGGCGGCCAGCCTGGCCGCCGGCGCGGACCCCGGTCCGGGTGTGCCCATCGGGGCGTCGGCCCTGCTCGCGGCGGTACCGGAGGCCATCCGGCGGGTGCGCGCGGCGGACGTGTCGGGGGCGGGTGGGACAATGACGGGATGACCCAGCCGGTCACTCCCCGGGCCGCGACCCCGCAGACGACGGCCGTCGCCGAGCAGGCCGCCACGCACCCGGTTCGCGCGGAGGTGGTGGTCGATCTGGCCGCCGTCCGGCACAACGTGTCGTTGCTGGCCGGCCGGGCCGCCGCGTCCGGCGCGGCCACCATGGCCGTGGTCAAGGCGGACGGCTACGGGCACGGCGCGGTGGCCGTGGGGCGGGCCGCGCTGGCCGCCGGGGCGAGTTGGCTGGGCGTGTGCACGATCGCCGAGGCGCTGGCCCTGCGCGAGGGCGGGATCACCGCGCCGGTGCTGAGCTGGCTCGACCTGCCGGGCGACGACTACCGGCCCGGGGTCGCCGCCGGCGTCGACCTGGGGGTGGCCTCCGTCCGCCAGCTGGCCGCCGTCCGGGCCGCCGCGATCACCGCCGGCTGCCCCGCCCGGGTGCACCTGAAGATCGACACCGGGCTCAGTCGCAACGGGTGCCCCGCCGCCGACTGGCCGGACCTGGTCACCGCGGCCGCCAAGGCCGAGGCCGGGGGCCTGCTCGAGGTGGTGGCGGTCTGGTCGCACCTGGCGCTCGCTGACGTCCCGAGTCACCCGAGCCTGTACCAGCAGGCCGCGCGACTGGACGCGGCCTGGCGGGTCGCCACCGACGCCGGCCTGCGCCCGATCCGGCACCTGGCCAACGCCGCGGCCACCCTCACCCGGCCGGACCTGCACTACGACCTGGTGCGTCCGGGCATCGCGGTCTACGGGTTGGACCCGATCGGCCCGCCGCCGAGTGAGTTCGGCCTGCGCCCGGCGATGACCTTCCGCACCCGGGTTGCGCTGGTCAAGCGGGTACCGGCCGGCGAGGGGGTGTCCTACGGTCACGAGTGGACCACCCGCGCCGCGACCACGCTGGCGTTGCTGCCGGTCGGCTACGCCGACGGGGTGCCCCGCCGGCTCAGCGGTCCGCCCAGCGGGGTCGGCGGCATGCGGGTGCTGATCGGGGGCCGGCGGCTGCCGGTGGTCGGCCGGGTGTGCATGGACCAGGTGGTGGTCGACTGCGGCGACCATCCGGTGGCCGAGGGCGAGCCGGCGGTGCTGTTCGGTCCGGGTGAGGGCGGCGAGCCCACCGCGCACGACTGGGCGGATGCGCTCGGCACGATCCACTACGAGATCGTCACCGGGTTGCGGCTCGGCCGGGTGTCGCGCACGGTGGTGCAGGGCTTTTCGACAACCGGGACGGCCGGCCCGGCCCGGCACCCCGGCGGGGAGCGGTCCACCGGATCAGTGACGGAAGGGGCGCGGTGAGCAGGCCCAACGGTTGGCGGATGGCCGGTCGGCTGACCGGGGGTGTGCTGGGCGCGGCGGCCACCGGCACCGCGGTAGGCGTGGCGTACCGGCGCAACCGGCTGGCCGCGCAACGCCGGCGGTCAGGTACCACGACGACCGCCGAGCTGGGGCTGCTGCCGCCGGGGCGCGGCTGCTCGGTCACCGCGGACGACGGCGCCCGGCTGTCCTGCGAGGTCATCGAGCCGCCCGGGTCGGAGCCGTGCGAGGTGACCGTCGTGCTGGTGCACGGCTTCGCCCTGGACCGCCGCTGCTGGCACTTCCAACGCCGCGGCCTGGCCCAGCTGCCGGCCCCGCGTACCCGGGTGGTGCTCTACGACCACCGCAGCCACGGCCGCTCGGAGCGTGCCGAGCGCTCCAGTTGCACGCTGGCCCAGCTGGGGCTCGACCTCTACGCGGTGCTGCGCGCGCTCGCGTCCGAGGGGCCGGTCGTGCTGGTCGGGCATTCGATGGGCGGGATGACGATCATGGCGCTGGCCGAGTCGCACCCGGAGCTGTTCGGCGATCCGGTGGCCGGGGTGGTGCTGCTGTCCACCTCGGCGGGTGAGGTGGCCAGCTCGGGGCTGCCCGGTACGTTCCTGTCCCGGCTCAACCCGCTGACCCGCGCGGTCGGCACTCTGGCCGCCTGGCAGCCGGGGCTGGTGGAGCGCGTGCGGTCCCTGGGCAGCGACCTGATCTGGGGTATCACCCGCGCCTACTCCTACGGCGACCGGGCGGTGGAGCCGTGGCTGGTCGACCTGGTGCACATGATGATCAACGCGAACGGGGTGGACGCGCTGGTGGACTTCGTCGACACCCTCGGCAGCCACGACCGGTTGGCCGCGCTGCCGGCGCTGGCTCACTGCGAGACGTTGATCGTCTCCGGCGATGCCGACAAGCTGATCGCGTTCGCGCACAGCGAGCGGATCGCCGCCGAGCTGCCCGACGCCGCCCTGATGCGGATGCCCGGAGTCGGGCACATGGCGATGCTCGAACAGCCCGACGTCCTGGACGCCGAGATCGCCGAACTGCTGGCCCGGGTGGCGCCCCGGCGCGGTGGGGTGGTCCGTCGGTTGCGCAGGCGCGCATGATTCCGGCGGACGTACTCCCGACGCGGCCCGGCGTGGCCATCGAGGTCGAGCTGCCCACCGCCGCCGACACCGAGGCCCTCGGCGAGCGGATCGGGGCGGGTGCGGCCGCCGGCGACGTGGTGTTGCTGTCCGGCCCGTTGGGTGCCGGCAAGACGGTGCTGGCCCGGGGGATCGGCCGAGGGCTCGGGGTCATCGGCCAGGTGACCTCGCCGACGTTCGTGATCGCCCGGGAGCACCCGCCCGGACCGGGCGGCCGCGGGGTGGCGCTGGTGCACGTCGACGCCTACCGGCTGGGCGGGCGCGCCGAGTTGGACGACCTCGACCTGGACACCGACCTGGCGACGGCGGTGGTGGTGGTGGAGTGGGGTGAGGGCCTGGCCGAGTCGCTGGCCGGCCGGCACCTGCTGGTCCGGCTGAGCCGGCGCGGCGGCGCCACCGCCGACGAGGGCCGGGTGGCCACGGTGCTGCGGGTGGAGTCGGGGGACGAGCGTTGATCTCCTGGCCTGCGCGACGGTGGGGCTCGGGTCAGTCCCGAGCCCAGCGCGGCAGCATCTCCCGCACGGGTAGGTCCACCTCAAACGGCTCCCCGACCGCGAGCCGCTCGCCCTCGGCGACGATCCGGTAACTGCCTCCGGCGCCGATCTGGTAGGCGTTGATCCGGGCCGGGGCCAGTTCCAGGCGCCAGAAGTACGGGATTCCGTACTGGGCGTACAGCGCGGGCTTGGTGGCACGATCCTCGATGTGGCTACCAGGTGACTCGATCTCGGCCGCGAGTATCACCTCGGCCGGGGCGAACCAGTGCCGGGCGGGTTCGTCGCTGCGGACCACCAGAATGTCCGGGATCCGGGTGAGTTGGCGGGCGAACCGGATCTCGACCGCCTGGGTCACCACGTACGGCTCTGGCGCGAGGCTCTCCAGCATGGTGTAGAGCCGGGCGGCGACCGACTGATGGAGGCTGGAGGGCGAAGGGGACACGCTGAGTGCTCCGTCGGTCAGTTCGTAGCGGCGGTGGCTCTCCGGGAGCGCGTCGAGGTGATCGACCGTCCAGCCACCGGGCGGGGCGTCCTCCACCAGCACCTCGGTCACGGCAGCCTCCCTCGTCCGGGTCGCCCTCAGTATGCCGGACCTGGGCCGTAGGCTCGCCGGTGTGTTGGTGCTGGCTGTGGACACCGCGACGGACGCCGTCGTGGTCGGTGTGGTGGACCTGCCCGGCGGTGACGGGCCGCCCCGGGTGCTCGCCGAACGGTTGCGGCCCGGTGCTCGCCAACACGGCGAGCAGCTGATGCCGGCGGTGCTCGAGGTGTGCGCGGCGGCCGGCCGCACCCCGGCCGAGCTGGACGCGGTGGTCTGCGGCCTGGGGCCAGGGCCGTTCACCGGCCTGCGGGTGGGCATCGCCAGCGCCGCCGCGCTGGCCGACGCGCTGGACGTGCCGGCGCACGGCGTCTGCTCGCTGGACGCCATCGCCGTCGCGGTCGCCGCCGGTGAGCCGCCGGTCGGTCCCGGTGAGCCGCCGGCCGGGCAGTCGCCGGTCGGTCCCGGGCAGTCGCCGGCCGGGCAGCCGCCGCCCGGCCCCGGCGAGCCGCTCGCCGAGGGGCCACGCGAGCCGCTGCTGGTGGTCACCGACGCCCGCCGCCGCGAGCTGTACTGGGCCGCCTACGACACCACCGGGGCGCGGGCGCACGGACCGGCGGTGGACACCCCGGCGGCGCTCGCGGAGCTGGTCCCCGAGCTGGGCGTGCACCGGGTGGCCGGAACGGTGGCCGACGAGCACGCCGCGCTGCTCGGGCTGCCGGTGCACCCGGCCCGGGTCCCGTCGCCGATCGGGCTGGTCACGGTGGCCGCCGCGGCGGTGCGAGCCGGTGCCGCCGCGGGCCCGTTGGAACCGTGCTACCTGCGCCGGCCGGACGCCGTCCCGCCAGCCGCCCGCAAACGGGTCACCGCGTGACCGCCGGCGACACGATCACCCTCGGCCCGCTCTATCTGGCCGACGCCGAGGGCTGCGCTGCGCTGGAGCGGCTGCTGTTCCCGGGAGACGACCCGTGGTCGCCGGCGGCCTTCCGGGCCGCGGTGCGGGCCGGTCACCACTACCTGGCCGCCCGGGACGGTGCCCGGCTGGTCGGCTACGCGGGCCTCGCGCTGGTGGCCGGCCCGCCCGGACCGGAGGCCGAGGTGCACACCATCGGAGTGCATCCCGACATGCAGCGCCGGGGGGTCGGGCGGCGGCTGCTCGGCGGACTGCTGCAGCGCGCCGACGTATGGCGGGCCACGGTGTTCCTGGAGGTGCGCACCGACAACGAGGCGGCCCATGCGCTCTACCGCGACACCGGGTTCGAGGTGGTCGGGGTCCGTCGTGGCTACTACCGCCCCAGCGGCGCCGACGCGTTCACCATGCGCCGGACCGCCCGGGTCGGCTCAGAGAAGTGACAGGGGCTGCTTGCGGTCCCGCAACAGCGCGCTGAGCGCCTGGACCACCATCTCGAGTTCGGCATTGTCCTCGAGCGCGGCCACTATCTGACCGCGGTCGGCGCTCGGGAATGCAATCTGCAGTTCCCGCAGTTTGACCGTCTCGGTGAACGTCCCGAGTGATACGCCGTCGACGTCGCGCGCGGAGATCGTCACCTTCTCCGATTTGTTCACCAATGACATCATCGACACATCCGCCAGCACCGGGCCGTGCACCGTCAGGGGGTCGGCGAACTCGGCTTCGGCCACGACTTCTCGTACTCCGACCGGTAGGTCCGTGTCACGTCGATCCCGGCGCCGAACGCGACGATCGCCCACGGCCGACCCGGCGAGGAAGAGCACGATGTGACCGAGTACCAGCAGCGTGATCGCAACGGCTGCAACGGCTACCGCCACCCAGCCGAACAGGCAGGCCCTTTTCTTCATGGCAGGTGGTGGAACCGGGTGGAGGTATCGATCCACCATCTGCTGCCGGTGCACGCTCGATACCGGGGCCGGCGTCATTCCCGGGTTCACCATCAGACCCCAGAGTGTGAACTTCACCGTGACCCTCCCGGATTCTCGCGCTTTGTGCGCGGTGTGAGCGTCGTCATGCCCGACCGGGGCGTTACAGGGTCGTCGAAATGCCATCCGGCGTGTCGGGCCGATGTCGCCGTGTCGAGGACCGCCGGGGGACGCCCAAGGGCTACGCGGGGTCGAGGCCCGGGCGGCGGTCCCGTACGACGAAGCTGGCCCTGGTCTCCACCGGGGCGTCCGGGCGGGTGACGAACGGGACCACCCGGAAGTCGGCGGTGAGGGTGTCCGGGGTGATCCGGGCGCGGACGTAGCCCCGGCGGCTGTTGAAGAACCGGACGTGCGGGTTCTCCGCGAGCACCGCGGCGGTGTCGGCGCGCACCTCGACACCGTCGCCGCCCGAGGAGATCGACGTGGTCACCAGTTCGGTGCCGACCACCGGGGCCGCCGGGTCGTCGAACCGGGCCTTGACGTCGGCCGCCCAGTGCGCGTGCACGTCGCCGGTGAGCACCACCGCGTTGCGCACCCCGGCAGACCGCCAGCCGTCCACCACCCGGTCGCGGCTGCCCACGTAGCCGTCCCAGGCGTCCGGGTTGAACCGGCGCTCCGGGCCCGGGGTGAGGTCGACCTGGGAGAAGAACACCTGTTGGGCGAGCAGGTCCCAGCGGCTGCGCGACTGCCGGAACCCGTCCAGCAGCCACGCCTCTTGCGCCGGCCCGAGCATCGACCGGGCCGGGTCGGTGCGCTCGGGGCAGTCGCTGCGGTACTTGTCGTCGCACGGCTGGTCACCGCGGTACTGCCGGGTGTCCAGCAGGTGGATGCCGGCCAGCGCCCCCCAGTTCAGCCGACGGTAGAGCTGGATGCTCCCGCCGGTGGGGCGGCAGGACTCGGGCAGCGGCAGGTTCTCGTAGTAGGCCCGCAGCGCCGCCGCCCGCCGGGCCGGATAGTCCGGGTCCGGCTTCTCCGGCAGGTCGGCCGCCCAGTTGTTCTCCAGCTCGTGGTCGTCGGGGACCAGCACCCAGGGCGCGGCGGCGTGCGCCGCTTGCAGGTCGGGGTCGGCGTGGTACTGCGCGTAGCGCCGCCGGTAGTCGGCCAGGGTGCGGGTCTCGCCGCCGGCCACCCGGCGCACCGGCGCGCCGATCTCGTCACCGCCGTACTCGTAGACGTAGTCGCCCAGGCAGGCCACCAGATCGGGATTGTCCTCGGCGAGCCGCCGGTAGGCGGTGTAGAGCCCCTGCTCGTAGCGCGCGCAGCTGGTGAAGCACAGGGTGAGCGAGCCGAGCTCACCGTCGGCCGGGACGGTCCGGGTCCGGCCGGACGGGGAGATCTCCGCCGTGGGACCCGCGCCGACCCGGAACCGGTACCAGTACTCCCGGCCCGACGCGAGTCCGATCGGGCGTACGTGCACCGCGTAGCCCAGCTCGGCGTCGGTGCGCTGTTCGCCGCGTTGCAGCACCTCGGCGAAGCGGGGGTCGGTGGCCAACTCCCACTGCACGTTCACCGGACCGGCCGGCATCCCGCCCAGGCCGTCCTCGGCCAGCGGATCGCGGGCCAGCCGGGTCCACAGGACCATGCCATCCGGGCCCGGGTCACCGGAGGCGACCCCGAGGGTGAACACGGTCCCGTTGCGCCGCTCGGCGGACCCCCCGCTGTCGGTGCCGCTGTCAGTGCCTACGCCAGTGCCCTCGCCGGTCCCGGCCGAGCAACCGGCCATCGCCGCGGTGCCCAGCGCCGCCGTGCCCAGCAGCGCGGCCGCACCGGCGCCCGAGAGGACCGACCGGCGGGACGGCATCGGCGGCCGCGTCGGACTCGGCGGGGTCGGGTTCGGCACGGTCATGCACTCAGCAGACACCGGCGGTGATCGGCCCGGCAAACCAACACGCGATGAATCTTGGTGCCGTCCGGAGTTTCGCGGGCGGGTCGGCGTTGTTGGCTGGCACTCGCGTGGGTAGAGTGCCAACTGCGCGGCACTGGAGCCCCGGCACCCGCGACGGCGGGGCGCCACAGCCGCCATTTCCCAGCAGGGAGATTCCCGTCCGGGAATCCGGTCACGATCACCCCAGGAAGGGGAGGACACACCCGTGGCGAGCGTGAACATCAAGCCGCTCGAGGACAAGATCGTCGTCCAGGCCAGCGAGGCCGAGACGACGACCGCGTCGGGCATCGTCATTCCGGACACCGCCAAGGAGAAGCCCCAGGAGGGCAAGGTTCTGGCGGTCGGCCCGGGCCGTATCGACGACAACGGCAACCGGGTTCCGGTTGACGTGGCCGTCGGCGACGTCGTCATCTACTCGAAGTACGGCGGTACCGAGGTCAAGTACAACGGCGAGGAGTACCTCATCCTCTCCGCCCGCGACGTGCTCGCGGTCGTCAACTGACCTAGGTCAGGACGAACGTAGGCCGCTCCGGCAATCCGGTGACCATCGGGTTTTCGCCGGGGCGGCCTTCGTCGTTGGGCCAGGTCAGCAACAAGCCGGAAATGCAACACCGGAAATGCAACACCGGAAAGGCAGCACATGCCCAAGCAGATCACTTTCGACGAGACGGCTCGGCGGGCCCTCGAACGCGGGGTGAACCAGCTCGCCGACGCGGTCAAGGTCACCCTCGGCCCGCGCGGCCGGCACGTCGTACTGGACAAGAAGTTCGGCGGGCCCACGGTGACCAACGACGGGGTCACCATCGCCCGTGAGATCGACCTGGAGGATCCGTTCGAGAACCTGGGCGCCCAACTGGCCAAGACCGTGGCCACCAAGACCAACGACGTGGCCGGCGACGGCACCACCACGGCCACCGTGCTCGCCCAGGCAATGGTCCGGGAGGGCCTGCGCAACATCGCGGCCGGCGCCAACCCGGCGGGGCTCGGCGAAGGCATCGCGGCCGCCGCCGACAAGGTGGCCGAGGTGCTCGCCGCCAAGGCGACGCCGGTGGACGGGCCGACCGGGATCGCCCAGGTGGCCACGGTGGCCTCCCGGGACGCGCAGATCGGTGAGCTGATCAGCCAGGCGATGACCGCGGTCGGTGAGGACGGCGTGATCACCGTCGAGGAAGGCTCGACGCTGGCCACCGAGCTGGAGATCACCGAGGGTCTGCAGTTCGACAAGGGCTACCTCTCGCCCTACTTCGTCACCGACCCCGAGTCGATGGAGGCCGTCCTGGAGGACGCCTACATCCTGCTGCACCGGGAGAAGATCAGCGCCATCGCCGACCTGCTCCCGTTGCTGGAGAAGGTGCTCGCCGAGGGCAAGCCGCTGCTGGTGCTGGCCGAGGACGTCGAGGGCGAGGCGCTGTCCACCCTGGTGGTCAACTCGATCCGCAAGACGGTGCGGGTCTGCGCGGTCAAGGCCCCCTACTTCGGTGACCGCCGCAAGGCGTTCCTGGAGGACCTGGCCATCGCCACCGCCGGTCAGGTGGTGAACCCCGAGGTCGGGCTGAAGCTGTCCGAGGTGGGGCTCGAGGTGCTGGGCCGCGCCCGGCGGATCGTGGTCACCAAGGACACCACCACGCTGGTCGAGGGCGCGGGCGCGAAGGCTGACGTTGCAAGCCGAGTCAGCAGGCTCAAAGCGGAGATCGAGGACACCGACTCCGAGTGGGATCGGGAGAAGCTGCAGGAGCGGCTGGCCAAGCTCTCCGGCGGGGTCGCCGTGATCAAGGTCGGCGCGGCCACCGAGACCGAGATGAAGGAGCGCAAGCACCGCATCGAGGACGCGGTGTCGGCCACCCGGGCGGCGGTCGAGGAGGGTGTGGTGCCCGGCGGCGGTTCCGCGCTGGTGCATGCGGCGGCCGAGCTGGTCGACGGTCTCGGCCTGACCGGGGACGCCGCGACCGGAGTGTCGATCGTGCGCAAGGCGCTGCTGGCGCCGGCCCGCTGGATCGCCGCCAACGCCGGCCAGGAAGGGTCGGTCGTGGTGGCCAAGGTAGCCGACCAGTCGTGGGGCAGCGGTTTCAACGCCGCCACGCTGGCCTACGGCGACCTGGTCGCGGCCGGGATCATCGACCCGGCCAAGGTCACCAAGTCGGCGGTGATCAACGCCGCGTCCATCGCGCGGATGGTGCTCACCACCGAGTCGACGATCGTGGACAAGCCGGAGCAGGCCGCCCCGGCCGCCGCCGGCGGTCACGGCCACGGTCACGGGCACGGCCCCGGCTTCTGACCTGGCTGGCCCAGCACAACGAACGGCACTTTCGTCGGATACCACGCGACGAAAGTGCCGTTCGTTCGTCTGGTGAGGGTGGCGCTCAGCCGAGCGGTGCGGGCGTCAGCGGAGGCTGAGCCGGCGACGGCCGGTGCGGATGAGCCCGTCTCGCTCGGACTCGGAAAGGCCCCCCCAGATACCGTAGGGTTCCTGCACGGACAGGGCGTGCAGGCGGCACTGCTCGACCACCGGGCACCGGCCGCACACCGCCTTGGCCTTGGCTTCCCGACTGGCCCGCGCGGGGCCCCGTTCGCCCTCCGGGTGGAAGAAGAAGGCGCTGTCCATGCCCCGGCACGCGCCGAGGCGCTGCCAGTCCCACAGGTCCCCGTTCGGACCGGGAAGCCTCCGAATGTCAGCCATGCCGTGTCCTACCCCACCTTCGCGCGCCCCTGGACATCAACCGCAACTCGGTCGTGTGTGACTGGTCAAGCGCTTGACAGCCACCATAGGAGCGGCCTCCGGGGGTGACAAGGGCTCGCGGAGAGGACCACCTCACATTCCGCACTCTCCGGTGAATGGGCGGCTCGGATGTTGACAATCGCGCGCGCCGGGCGGTCCGATGGTCCATTGACCCGACCCCTGAAGCCGTCCCGCCCTGGCGGATCGCGTTCGGCGACGCGCCGGCGGCGCCGATCATCGTGCGGCCCTCGGACAGCCCGGAGTGGTGCTGGGCCGCGGCGGTCGCGCTCGGGGCCCGGGGGCGATACGCGGCCGCGGCCGCGCGGTTGGAGAGCCTGTTCCGGGACCCGGCGGTACCCCGGCGGGTGCGCGCGCATGCCGCTATCACCCGGGGCGCGCACCTGCGCCAGCTAGGTGGGCACGTTCAGGCGCGGCGCTGGGACGGCCTGGGGCTGGCCCTGGCCACCGGGGGCGCCGGTGCGGGCGCCGGAGCCGTGCCCGTCGACCCCGGCGGGGAGGTGCCCGTCGACACCGGCGACGACGCGTCCGAAGGGGACGGGTCGTTCGGGGTGGACTCGGTGGGTGCGGATCTGGCGGCGGCCCGGGTGGACGGCCTGCTCGGGCTGGCCGCCGACGCGCTGGGGACCGCGGACCTCGAGCTCGGCGCCCGGCTACTCGCCGACGTGCGGCCGCGGGCACTGGCGCACCCCTCGTGGCGCCCCCGGGTGCGCTGGCACTGGGTGCGGGCCGAACTGGCGTTGGCCAGCGGCCAGCCGGGACCGGCCGTGGAGCACGCCGAACAGGCGGTCGGGCTGGCGCGCCGGGCCGGCGCGGTCCGGCACGAGCTCAAGTCGGAACTGGTGCTCGTGGTGGCGCGCTCGTGCGCGGGGGAGCCGGCGTCGTCGACGTATCACACGTTGGAGGGGCTCGTCGATCGGACGAGTGTCGCCCGGTTGGGCTCGCTCGAATGGCCGTTGCTGCTGTTGCTGGTGAAAACCGCTGGGGCACCCGAGTCGGGCGGCCCGGCGGGACACCAGGTCCGGTTGATCGAGTCGTTGGCCCGGATCCGCCGCTCGGCGGACCCGTTCGGACGTCGGGTAGCCAGCCGCTCACCCTGGGTGTCTGACGTTTCGGGGGCGTAGCTGCTCCATTCGGAGTCCTGTCACCCCTCCGGGAGGTGCCGCTCGGCGCAATCTTCTCGAATGGAGTGCGAAATTACTCCCTGATCGTGTCAAGGTAGATTCCCTGCACGCCGATACGGGGGATGACGTGTCACCCGGCTGTAGGAAGCGGCTGCTGGAGGGAGTCCCGGTGACGACGGTACTGATCTGCGATGATCGTCGCAGTGTTCGCGAGGGGCTGACGCGAGTGATGTCCGCGGTGCCTGGGGTGCACCGGATCGACTGCGTAGCGCACGGCGACGAGCTGCTGGCCCGGTACTCCCGGCAGCCGGTGGACGTCGTGCTGGTCGGCACCCAGCGCGCGGTGCCCACCGGGGTGGAGGCCACGCGGCGTCTGGTTGCGGCACATCCGCAGGCCAATGTCATCGTCTTCGGGGCCCCCGACGACGCTGGCAGTATCGCTGCGGCGATCGCCGGTGGAGCCCGAGGTTATCTGCGGTGGGATGCGTCGCGTCCGGAGCTGGTCGCCGCCCTGGCCCACACCCTGGCGAGCACCGCGGTGCCCACGCCGAGGGCGCCCACGGACCCGGGCGTCCAGCTCACCGAGCGGGAGTTGCAGGTGCTGCGCGGGATGAGTCAGGGCAAGAGCAACGGCCAGATCGGCCGCGAGCTCTACCTGTCCGAGGACACGGTGAAGACGCACGCCCGCCGGCTGTTCCGCAAGCTCGGCGTCCGTGATCGCGCCCAGGCGGTGGCTCACGGATTCCGTCGGGGGCTGGTGTCCTAGACTTCACCCTCTCGTGCTGAGCCGGTAGTACGGGCCCGAGCAACCTGCCTCCGGGCCCGGGCGTCTTCCCAGTGGAAATGCCTGCCGGTCGGCGACAGCCCACCGGCTACCGTGATGCCGGGGGAAGCCATGGGGAAGACGCGTCTTCAGGGACCGGCACACCCTCCCCGGGCACTGGAGGGACCCGTGTCGGTAACACCTGGACGAACGCCTGCGATGACTGGTTCGAGGGACGAGGAGCTCGACGGGTACCTGGCCGCGGCGATCGCGGGTGACCGGGTCGCTGTCGAGCACGTCCTGAGGATCATCCGTCCGCTGGTCGTTCGGTACTGCCGCGCGCGCCTGGGGCGGTCGGAGCGCACGTTCGCCTCGGCGGACGACGTCGCCCAGGAGGTGTGCATGGCCGTCCTCACCGCTCTGTCGTCCTACCGTGACCAGGGCCGCCCCTTTCTCGCGTTCGTCTACGGCATCGCCGCGCACAAGGTCATCGATGCGCATCGGGCGGCCGGGCGTAACAAATCCGATCCCGTCTCCGATGTACCGGACAGCGTCGAGGTGTCGGACGGGCCGGAGCAACGTGCTCTCCAGTTCGAGACCGCCGGCGAGATGGGTCGGTTGCTCGAGGTACTTCCGGAGAAGCAGCGTGAGATCTTGGTATTGCGGGTGGTGAACGGACTGTCCGCGGAAGAGACGGCGATCGCGGTGGGGTCAACCCCCGGCGCGGTCCGGGTGGCGCAGCATCGGGCCCTGGCCCGGTTGCGCAAGGCAATGGCCGAGGGTCGGTAATGAGGAGGTGGTCTGATGCGCAATCCATGGCAGGGTGATGGTTCGCGGCGTGGCCGCCGTCCGGACCGCTCCGGTCCGGACCGGAGCGGCCACAGGTCGAACTCCCCCTATGACTTCGGAGCCCCCGACTCCGAGAACGTGGACCCGGTCGATCTGCTCGCCATCAGGGCCGACGACGAGCTGCTCGACGCGCTCGCGTCCGGCCGGCCGAGCTACGGAGGAGGCTACGATAACCGCCTCGACTCCGATCTCGGAACTGATTTGGCCGACGGCTACCACGACGACCAGCAGATGCTGGCCATGCTGGGGGCCTGGCGGTCCGAGGTGCTCGACGAGCCGATCCCCGAGCTGGTGTCGGTCGAGCAGGCCTCCGAGGCCATCGTGGCCGGCCACCACACCCGGCACGGGAGGTCCCGGCGTCGGCTGATGCCGGTCGCCGCGGCGGCGGCGGTGGTGGTGCTCGGCCTGTCCGGCGTCGCGTTCGGTGCCGGCACGGCCAAGCCCGGTGACGCGCTGTGGGGCGTCTCCAAGTCGCTCGACGGTGAGCGTGCCGCGTCGGTCGAAGCCGTCGAGCGGGTGACCATCGCACTGGCTTCGGCCCGGGAGGCTTTGGCCGAGGGACGGGTGTCCGAGGCGCAGGCGGTTCTGGCCTCGGTCGAGCCGGAGCTGGCCAAGGTCACCGACGAGGAGACCAAGGAAGAGCTGGCTCGCCGCAGTGCGAACCTGGCCGAGACGGCCGAGGACGCCGAGGAGGGCGAAGAGGTCAGTACCGACGAGTCGGGCAAGCGGGATAGCGAATCCGAGGAGAAGGACCGCGGCGAGGACTCCGGAGATTCCCGGTCGTCCGGGTCGGGGTCCGAAGATTCGCGGTCGGGCGATCCCCGGGACCGCGACGAGCAGGGCAGGGGCGACGCCGGGCAGAGCCCTTCGCCGGCCTCGTCGGACCCGCGCCGGGCACCCGCTCCGGCCGAGGAGCCCACCAAGCCCAAGCCCGACGGGTCCACCACCTCTCCGTCGCCCAAGCCGGACAAGCCCTCGCCGTCACCGCGGCCGCAGCCGGACAAGCCGCAGGACGAGGGCGGTTCCCCGGGCGCTGGTGAAGGCGAGCCCGCCGGTGAGGGCGAAGGCGCTCCGGCCAAGCCACCGGCCGACTCGAAACCGGATTCGACGACCCCGCCGCCGGACCGGACCACGCAGACCCCTCCGGGCCCGCAGACTCCGCCGGGCCCGCAGACTCCGCAGCCCAGTTCCTGAGCCGCCACCCAGCGAACCGCCCGCCTGGTCACCATCCGAGGCGGGCGGTTCGATGCGTACGGCCCGTTTCAGACCCGGTTGATTACCGCCAACCGGGCCGGATTCTCCGCGCCGGTTCGGGCGTGCTACCTGCGCCCTGGCCGAGTCGACGCTCGACTACGGTTCCGTCAGGTGGTGTTGAGGATGGCGTCTGCGTACCCGCGGCAGTACTCCCAGGTGACGTAGTCAGACGGGTCCGGGTCGAACGCCGGCTCGTGCCGGCGCATCTGGCCCTCGTCCAGCAGCTGGCACAGGCTGGCCCGCAGCAGGTCCCACTCGTGGAAGTGCTGCTCGCCGCAGTCCGCGCAGTCGACCACCACACCGCGGATGCCCCGGCTCTCCAGCAGCGCCTGATAGACGGCGAGATCCTCGAGGTCCTCGACGATCTCGGCGCGTTCCTCCGCGGTCAACGGCTCCAGCTCGTCGACCTCGGACAGCTCGTCGAGCCCGCGGGTTGGATCGTGCGGGTCGCCCGCGAACGGGTCGGGTGGCAGGGCGTCCTGGGACACGGGACACACGGTACTCGGCTCCCTCCGGGGGTGTGGCGCCGCGTGGGTCGGGCGGGGTGTGGTGGTGACGAGGTCGGTCGGCTGAACTGCGGTATCCAGCGGGTGTCGGCGGATAAGATGACCGCACCCAGGTGCCTGCACCACGCCCGACCCCGCCCGAAGCGACTCCGCCTAGACTCCTCGAAGGGCTGACCGCCGCGATGACCACCGAGTTGACCGCCGGCCTCCCCGCAAAGTTCGCGATGCTGGGCCTGACCTTCGACGACGTCCTGCTGCTGCCGTCGGAATCCGACGTGCTGCCCTCCTCGGCCGACACCTCCACCTGGCTCACCCGAAACGTGCGGCTGCGGGTGCCGCTGGTGTCTTCGGCGATGGACACCGTGACCGAGGCGCGGATGGCGATCGCGATGGCCCGCCAGGGCGGCATGGGCGTGCTGCACCGCAACCAGTCCGCGCAGGCCCAGGCCGCGCAGGCCGAGGTGGTGAAGCGCTCCGAGGCGGGCATGGTGACCGACCCGGTCACCTGCACCCCGGATGCCACCCTGCGCGAGGTGGACGCGCTGTGCGCCCACTACCGGATCTCCGGTCTGCCGGTCACCCACCCGGACGGCACGCTGCTGGGCATCATCACCAACCGGGACATGCGTTTCGAGGTGGACCACGAGCGCCGGGTCAGCGAGGTGATGACCCGCCAACCACTGGTCACCGCCCAGGTGGGGGTCACCGCGGAGGCCGCGCTCGGGCTGCTGCGCAGCCACAAGATCGAAAAGCTGCCGATCGTGGACGGCGCCGGCCTGCTGCGCGGTCTGATCACCGTGAAGGACTTCGTCAAGACCGAGCAGTACCCCCATGCCACCAAGGACCCGGACGGTCGGCTGCTGGTCGGCGCGGCGGTCGGGGTCGGTGACGACGCGGTCGAGCGCGCCATGCTGCTGGTTGAGGCCGGGGTTGACGTGATCATGGTCGACACCGCGCACGGGCACTCCCGCCGGGTGCTGGAGATGGTGTCCCGGCTGGCCAAGGAGACCGGCGACGGGGTTGACGTGGTCGGCGGCAACGTGGCCACCCGGGCCGGCGCGCAAGCCCTGGTCGACGCGGGGGCCGACGGCGTCAAGGTGGGCGTCGGTCCGGGTTCGATCTGCACCACCCGGGTGGTGGCCGGCGTCGGGGCGCCGCAGATCACCGCGATCTACGAGGCGGCGCAGGCCTGCGCCGCCTCGGGGGTCCCGGTGATCGGCGACGGCGGCATCCAGTACTCCGGTGACATCGCCAAGGCGATCGCCGCCGGAGCGGGCAGCGTGATGCTGGGCAGCCTGCTCGCCGGTACCACCGAGGCCCCGGGTGAGCTGATCCTGGTGGGGGGCAAGCAGTACAAGACCTACCGGGGGATGGGCTCGCTCGGCGCGATGCGCGGTCGCGCTCCGGTCGACGGTCGGGCGGCCGGCTCCTCCTACTCCCGGGACCGCTACGCCCAGGACGACGTGCTCAGCGAGGACAAGCTGGTGCCGGAGGGGATCGAGGGGCGGGTGCCGTTCCGCGGTCCGCTCACCCAGGTGGTGCACCAGTTGCTGGGCGGACTGCGCTCGGGGATGGGATACACCGGAGCGGCAACCATCGCGCAGTTGCAGCAGGCGCAGCTGGTGCGGATCACCGCAGCAGGGCTGAAGGAGAGCCACCCGCACGACATCACGATGACCGTCGAGGCACCCAACTACGTCACCCGCTGACCGGTGGCCACCGCGCGCGCCGGGCACGGCGGACCCGCCGGGCATGGCGGACAGGAGCAAGGACACGGGCACGGCGCCGGACACGGGCACGGGCATGCCGGTGGGGTCCGGGGATTCCTGGGCTCGCTGCTGCGCCCGCACAGCCACGACCCGGCGGACTCGGTCGACTCGGCCCTGACGGCCAGCGCGGACGGCATCCGGGCGGTCAAGATCAGCCTCGTCGGGTTGGGGATCACCGCGCTGGCCCAGGCGGCGGTGGTCGCGGTGACCGGGTCGGTCGCGCTGCTCGCCGACACGATCCACAACGTGTCCGATGCGTTGACCGCGCTGCCGCTGTGGGTGGCGTTCGTGCTCGGTCGGCGGGCGCCGACCCGTCGCTACACCTACGGCTACGGCCGCGCCGAGGACCTGGCCGGGGTGTTCATCGTCGTGATGATCGCGCTGTCCGCCGCGGTGGCGGGATACGAGTCGGTGCGCCGGCTGGTCGAGCCGCGGCCGGTGGCCTACGTCGGCGCGGTGGTGGCGGCCGGTCTGGTGGGGTTCATCGGCAACGAGGTCGTCGCGATGTACCGGATCCGGGTGGGCCGGCGGATCGGCTCGGCGGCCCTTGTGGCCGACGGGTTGCACGCGCGGACCGACGGGTTCACCTCGCTGGCCGTGGTGGCCGGTGCGATCGGGGTCTGGGCGGGGTTCCCGCTGGCCGACCCGATCGTCGGGCTGCTGATCACGGTGGCGATCCTGGTCGTGCTCAGGGGCGCCGCCGTCGACATCTACCGTCGCCTGATGGACGCGGTCGAGCCGGCGCTCGTCGATGCCGCCGAGGCCTCCCTGCGCTCGGTGCCCGGCGTGCTCGGCATCGAGTCGCTGCGGCTGCGCTGGATCGGCCACCGGCTGCGCGCCGAGACCGGGGTGGAGGTCGACCCGACGCTCACCGTGGTGCAGGCGCACGCCATCGCCGACGACGCGCACCACCGGCTGCTGCACGACGTGCCGAAGCTGGTCGGAGCCACCGTGCACGTCAGTCCGGCCGGGCCGGAAGGGCGCGCGCAGCACGATGGTCTGGCCCACCACCGGTAGCGGCCGGCCGGAGACTCCAGGCGACGTGCGTGACTCACCGGGGCGCGGCGTGCGACTCGCCGGTGCGGGTGCGGGTCGGGGTACTGGCATACCCTTGCCGCGTGCGTGACCTTGTTGAGATCGGCATGGGGCGGAGCGCCCGGCGGGCCTACGACCTCCACCAGATCGAGATCGTGCCCTCGCGGCGGACTCGGACGTCCCAGGAGGTGTCCACGGCGTGGCAGCTGGACGCCTACCGGTTCGAGATCCCGTTGCTGACCCACCCCACCGACGCGGTCGTCTCGCCGGCCACCGCGATCCGGGTCGGCGAGCTCGGCGGCCTCGGCGTGCTCAACGCCGAGGGGCTGTGGGCGCGGCACGCGGACCCGGCGGTCGAGCTGGGTCGGGTGGTCGCGGCGGCCCGCGACGGCGAGGACCCGGCGGAGGTGGTGAGGTTGCTGCAGCGACTGCACACCGCGCCGATCGACCCCGACCTGTTGACCGAGGCGCTGCGCCCGGTGCGTGAGGCGGGGGTGACGGTCGCCGCCCGGGTCAGCCCGCAGCGGGCCCGCGAGCTCAGCCCGCACCTGCTCGCCGCCGGGGTGGAGATCCTCGTGGTGCAGGGCACCATCATCTCCGCCGAGCACGTCTCCACCGGGGCGGGGGAGCCGCTGAACCTCAAGCAGTTCATCGCCGACCTGGACGTGCCGGTGGTGGCCGGCGGGGTGGGCGACTACCGCACCGCGATGCACCTGATGCGCACCGGCGCGGCGGGGGTGCTGGTCGGCTACGGCGAGTCGCTGGCCACCACCACCGACGCGGTACTGGGCATCGGGGTCCCGATGGCGACCGCGATCGTCGACGCCGCCGCCGCCCGGCGGGACTACCTCGACGAGACCGGCGGTCGTTACGTGCACGTGATCGCCGACGGGGGCATCTACGGCTCCGGCGACATCGCCAAGGCGATCGCCTGTGGCGCCGACGCGGTGATGCTCGGCGAGCAGCTGGCCGAGGCACGGGAGGCCCCGGCCGGCGGGCTGTACTGGACGCCGGCCGCCGCGCACCCGTCGCTCCCGCGCAGCGATGTGACTGGTCTGGGCTCCGGCGGGCACAGCCTGGAGGCGGTGCTGTTCGGACCGGCGGACGCACCGGACGGCACGGTCAACCTGTTCGGGGCCCTTCGGCGGGCGCTGGCCAAGACCGGCTACTCGGACCTGAAGGAGTTCCAACGGGTGGGTCTGACCATCCGCGGCTGACCCTGCATCGGCCCTGTCCGTGACCCTGCTCTGACTTCTCCCTGACGCTGCCGCGCATCCTCGCCCGGTCGTGGGTCGTTGATCCGGGATATGGACCTGTCGACCCACTCGATCGCCGGCGTCGCGGTCGCGCTGGTGATGGGGATGGGTGTGGTCACCGGCGCGGACCTCGGCGACCCGCCGGCTCCGGAGCTGCGGCCGGGCCTGCGCACCTCGCTCTACAGCCCGTCCAGCCCTGATCCGGCCTCGTCGTACACCTACTCCCCGGAGTCGTCGTCGCCGTCCACGTCGTCCCCGTCCACCTCGGAGTCGAGCTCCTCGTCGTCGAGCTTCTCGTCGTCGAGTTCCCCGTCGTCGAGCTTCCCGTCGGACTCGTCCGTGCCGTCCGTGCCATTCGTCGCACCCCCGCCCTCGACGCCGTTCGGCACACCTCCTCCTCCACCACCGCCGCCGCCGCGGGTGGCGCCCACCCAGGCGCCGCGGGCGGCGTCCACCCAGGCGCCCCGGGCGCAGCGGCCCAGCACCACGCGGCTGCGGCCGACCACTACCCGCCCGACCACGACCCGGCCCAGTACCTCGCCCGCGGCCAGCTCGACCGACCGGGAGTCGCGTGACGAGCAACGGGCCCGGGAGCGGGCCGAGCGGCGGGAGCGGGCCTCGGAACGGCGAGAAGCAGAGCGGCGGGCCGGGGACAGCTGAGCCCGCACACGACCTTGCGCCCCGCCGGACGGTCGGCGGGGCGCACGGGCGTGACGGTCGAGGCGACCGGGGTTCAGCCGGAGTCGCCGCGCGGGCTCGCGTACACCACGATGTTGTCCCGGTAAGAGCCCGCGACCGGGTCGAAGCTGCCGCCGCAGGTGATCAGCCGCAGCGCGCTGCCGGGCACGGGACCGAAGACCGTGTCCGTCGGGAACTCGTTCTTCGGATACTGCTGGACGCCGTCGACCGCGAACCGGGCTGTCGTCCCGTCGTCCAACCGTACGTCCACCGGGTCACCCGGCCGCAGTTCGCGCAGCCGGAAGAAGACCGCTGGCCCGGCCTTGGAGTCGACGTGTCCGGCGATCACCGCCGGACCCGGTGCGCCGGGCGGGGGCCCGCCGGTGAACCAACCGGCCTCGCCGTAGTCGACCGGCACCTGCATCGTCCCGTCACCGGCCCGACCCAGCCTGATCAGCGCAGGCTCGTCGACGCCGATGGTCGGTATCGACAGGCCCACCGGCAGCGGCACGACCTCGGCCGGCAGTGGGGCCGGTCCACCCGGGACCCGCCGTGCCGCGCCCGCGCCCGCGACCGAGGGCGCGTCGTCGGCGGCCGGTCCCGGGTCGGCCTCCAGCGACCGCACCGGAGCGGTCCCCCAGGTCCATCCCGAGCGCGGGCCGAGCAGCACACCGACCGCCACCCCGTGCATCAGCATGAGAGCCACCAGGGCACCGGCCAACCGCCGCAGTGTCCGGTTGGTGCTGCCCGGCCGGCCGGCCGCTGCCCGCCGGGCCCGGCGCCGGACCGGTGCCCTGAGGATGCCGCGCTCCGGTGATGGTGCGGCTGCGCTCCGGCCGGAACCGGTGCCGGAGCCGGGGTCGGCCTCCGAGACGGTGCCGGAGCCGGGGTCGGCCCCCGGGAGGGCGCCGGCCCACGGCCGCGGCGAGTCCGAGCGCTGCGCCGGGACGGCCGGCGTGGCCCTGGTGACGGGTGGGGTCATCTCCTGCCCGGACCTCAGGCGCGGGACCGGCGGCGCAGCACCAGCACGGTGGCCGAACCGGCCAGCGCGCCAACCAGCAGCGCGGGTAGCAGCGCGACCGCCGGCTGCGGGATGCTGCCGCCGGCACCGGTGTCGATCCCACCGGTCGGTGCCTGGGTGCTGCCGGCGCTGTCTCGCAGCGGAGCCAGCTTCAGCCCGGAACCGGGGGTGTTGACCACCATCACGGTGTTCACCGAGCCGGAACGCACGTCGAGGGTCGCGTCGGTGGTGGTCGCGCCGTCCTTGATGGCCATGGTCCAGCGGCCCTCGGGAATCGTGACGTACTGCGAGGTGTCGCCGTAGTTCAGACCGGTGGCCAGCGTCGGCCCGCCGACCGCCGCGACCTCCATCGGGGCCTTACCGGTGACCGCCTGCACCACCCTCACCTTGCCGTTGCCCGAGCTGGGTGCCACCAGGTCGTCGGTGAGCACGGTGGGCTTGATCGTGCCGTCCTGGCCGTTCTCGAAGACCAGCGCGGTGTAGGAGACGCCGGCCTTGACCTCGACGTTCGCGCTGAGCGCCGGGGTGGAGGTGGCCGGGGCGTCCGCCGGGCGCATCGAGACGGTGTACGCGCCGGGTGGCAGGGACGAGTAAGGCGTCACGTTGCCGTACGCGGCCTTACGGAAGGCGACCTTCTCGGGCTGGCCGAACGGGGCCAGGTAGATGTCCACCGGAGGGGTCTTCGGCGAGAGGTGCCCCAGGCGCACCCAGCCGGTCGGTGCGGCGGCCGGAGCCTCGGCCACGGCCGCCTGGGCGACCCCCCCTCCGGCGAGGGTGAGCAGCGCGGCCGCCACGGTGGTGGCCAGGCTGGCGAGCAGGGTCTTATTGCGGGGGCGCTTCACGGTGGAGCCCTTCTTCGGTGGGGTGGGTGGTGATTCGCGGTCAGCGGGTGAGCAGGGAGTCGAGCAGGCCCGGCGGGCCCTGCGGGGAGTAGCGGACGAGCACGCCGTCCGGAGTGGTTGCCATGGAGTAGGGCCGGAACGGGGCCAGCTGCGCAGTGAAGAATTCGACGATCCGCTGCTCGGCGTTACCCGAACCGCTTCGGGGACTTCCGGCGATCAGTAACTGGCGCAGCGGCCGGCCGATCGCCTGCTCGCCGCCGATCTCCGGCAGCCCGATCAGCCGGACCGGCTGCTCGGTGAGCAACGCGCCGAGCGCGGTGGCCGCCCTGGAGTCGAGCGACCCGGCGCGCAGGTGCGCGGCCAGCTCGTCCGAGATCTCCAGCTGGGGGGACGCGGTGAGCATCTGGCCGGCGGCCCGCCGGCCGAGCGCCTCCCGCTCCGGAGCGCTGTCGGCCAGGCGGGTGGACCAGATCTCGATCCGGTCGGCGGACCCGTCGCTGCCGAAGCGGGCGACCAGCGTGGCTCCCGGGCCCGGCCCTTGGCCCTGGCCCGGGTCACCGGACAGCACCCACCAGTCGGCGTCGGCGCAGCGCGCCGCCGGGGTGGCGGCCGCGGACAGCAGCGCCTGCCGGGCGCACCCGGCAGGGGTGCCCACCCGGGACCAGTCGCCCCCGCCGGCGGTCAGTGCCACCCGCCGTACGTCGTCGGTCATCACCCGCTCGGTCGCCGACACGTTGCCGCGCAGCCAGTCCCGGGCCCATTCGGTGGGGGGTGGGGCGGTGGCCTCGGGCAGCGCGGCCAGGTTGGCCGACCAGCCCAGTGCGAGGGCGCCGACCATCCCGGCGGGGACCACCCAGCCGGGTCGGTGGCCGGACAGCGACGCGGCGCGGTCCTGACCGATGCCCGCCAGGCCCAGCGCTGCCAGCGGCAGCACCAACGGGTACACCGCGTCGGCGGGCAGGCTCAGCGCGGCGGCCAGCACCGCGACCAGCACGATCCCGACACCGAAGGCCCGCCAGCGCGCCAGCCAGAGCCCGACCAGCACCACGACCAGCACAACGCCGATGGTCATCAGGTCCCGGCCCAGCCAGCCGGACGCGAACCAGCTCGCCGGGCCTCCGGCGCCAGATGCCGGAGCCAGGGCTCCGGTGCCGGTCAGCGCGAACACAGTACCGGGTAAACAGAGCAGCCCGAGCATCGCCGTCCGGCGCAGGTCGCCGTGCCGGCTGGCGACGATCAGGGTCACCGGCGCGAACACCGCGGCCAGTGGCGCGGTCAGCGCCGCGACGGTGAGGAACCCGGCGATCAACAGGTCGGTGCGGAGCTGGGCCCGGCCGACCTTGGGCGGGCCGCCGGCGAGCGCCAGCGCGCCGAGCGCCCAGCAGACGGCCAGGTTCTCCGCGACCGCGAGCCTCGCCACGCCGATCCCGATGGGGCACAGCGCCAGCGCGGCGACCCCGGCCAGTGCCCACGGCCGGCTCAGGCCCAGCCGGCGGCCGACGACCCAACACAGCAGCGCGGCGACCAGCCAGCACAGCAGGCTGACCTCGCGCAGCGCGCCGAGCGCACTCGGTGCGCGCTCCCACCCGCCGCCGATCCGAGTCAGGCCGGCGAGCTGCGCCGGGGCCAGAACGCCGATCCGGACGGACAACTCGCTGACGGCGGTCGAGCCGGTTGCCGCTAGCTCGGCCACTTGGGTGACCAGGTTCGCCTCGTCGGCGAGCGGAGCCGGGGTGTCGTAGAGGGCCACCGCGCGCAGCGCCACTCCGACCGCGGCGACCGCCCCGACCGCGACGGCGACCCGGGGTGGGAGCGCGCGTCGGGCCGGGCGGTGCTCGACGGGCGCGGGCGCCGGCGCCGGACCGGGCGGTGGGGCGGGCGTGCCCATGAGCGCCGCCAGGTCGGACCGGTGCAGCACGACGCGGGTCCGGGTCTCGGCCGCGCGTGCCTCGGGCACGCCCGGCGGGTCGGCTACGGGTGACCGTCCGGGGAGGGGAGCGGAGAGGCGGTCGTCGAACACACTCGGCCTTCTGGAGGTGGACGGGGCGGACCCGCTCGGGGAGGGGTCGAGGTCCGCACTCTCCGTTACGGTGGGGCGCGGGAGAGCATCGCCACGCTAATCACATAGGGCGAAGAAGCCGAGTCGCATTCGGGGGATTCTCTACGCTGTGCAGTCGAGACGTAGTTACTGCTAGGCCAAAAGGGTCACTGGGTCACTTGTTGAGCGTTGTGTAGGACGGCGGAAATGCTCGCCGCGAGGCGGACGTCCAGGTCGGTGATCCCGCCGGCCGAGTGGGTCGAGCACCGGAAGGTGAGCGTGCGCCACCGGATGTCAATGTCCGGGTGGTGGTCGGCGCGCTCGGCCAGGGCGGCGACCTCGTCCACCACCGCGATCGCGGTCGGGAAGCTCGGCAGCGCGGCGGTGCGGGTCAGGGCATCGCCGTCACGCTCCCATCCGGGCAGGTCGCGTAGGGCTCGCTGGACACCGTCGTCATCGAGTAGCTGAGGCATCCGGCCATGATCCCGCACCGGGCCACGACCCGGAAACCGGCTGAGAAGAACCTGAGAAGCGTGATCCGGGGCCGGGGCGGGCGTAGCTTTGCCGTGATGTCCAGAGTGTTGGTGGTCGACGACGAGCCCGGAGTACGTACCGCACTGCACCGCCGCCTGACCGCGGAGGGTTTCGTCCCCGGGCTGTCCGGCTCTGGGGTGCTCCAGCAGCTGCGGGCACAGGGGGTCGACACGCCGGCTGCAACTCGGCGAGCTGCAGGTCGGCCCGACGACCAAGGAGGTGAGCTGGGGTGGTCGGGCGGTGGAGCTGAGCCCGCGGGAGTTCGCGGTGCTCTACGCCCTGGCCAGCCGGCCCGACGTGGTATTGAGCAAGGACGAGCTGCTCCGGCTGGCCTGGGGTGGCGAGCAGGCGGCCAGTCGCAACGCGGTGGAGGTCTACCTCGGCTACCTGCGCCGCAAGCTGCAGGCCGTGGGCGCCGACGATCTGCTGCGCACGGTGCGCGGCCACGGCTATCGGGTGGGAGACCGTTGAGCGTCGCGCGGGAGGGTGGGGCGATGGGTGCCCCGGCAGCGGTCGGCCCGGTGGTGGTCGGTCCGGTGGTGGTCGGTCCGGTGGTGGCCGGTCCGGTAGTGGTCGGCGCGGCGATCATCCGGGACGGTCGGGTGCTCGCCGCCCGCCGCGGCAAGCCGCCCGAGCTGGCCGGTCGGTGGGAGCTGCCCGGCGGCAAGGTCGAGCCCGGCGAGTCCGAGACGGCCGCGCTGCGCCGGGAGTGCGGGGAGGAGCTCGGCGTCAAGGTCGAGGTGCAGGGCCGGCTCGGACCCGACGTGGCCCTACCGACGGCACGGCCAGGGGGCACGCTGCGGGTGTTCCTGGCGACGCTGGCCACGGGATCGGTCGAGCCGGTCGCGCGGGAGCACACGGCGCTGCGCTGGGTCGGTGTGGAGGAGCTCGCCGAGCTGGACTGGCTGGACGCTGACCGGGAACTGCTGCCCGCGCTGGCCGCCGCCCTGCTTCGGTCCACCTGAGGTCCCTGACCTCGCCCACCCTCCTCGGACCGATGTTCGATCGGCCGATTCGCTCGCCCCGGCCCCTTGGCCGAGCGGCACGCTCTCGCGTTGTTCGCCGAGCGGCACGCCGTGGCTGTTCGATCATGGTTCGCCAGCCATGTGGTGCTGTTGATCATGGAGGGGCGGTGAGCGGTGCGCGGTCGGTGGCGCGGGCCAGCGCACGTCGGCGGCCCCGCGGCGCCCCTGCGGCGGCCCCGCGGCGTCCTCGCGACGGCCGGACGGGACGCAGGTCACCGGGCCGCGGCGACGGCGCGCGGTAACCGTGCGGGTACCCTGGAGCCACCGCCCTTCCCCCTTCAGGAGTACCCGCGTGCCCGCTCAGGCCCCAGACCGCCCCCGCACGTGTGTGCGTACCGACCTCCGCAACGTGGCCATCGTGGCCCACGTCGACCACGGCAAGACCACGCTGGTCGACGCGATGCTGCGGCAGTCGGGCGCTTTCGGTGAGCGCGTCGAACCCCAGGACCGGGTGATGGACTCCGGCGACCTGGAGCGGGAGAAGGGCATCACGATCCTGGCCAAGAACACCGCGGTGCGCTGGCGGGACATGACCATCAACGTGATCGACACCCCGGGGCACGCCGACTTCGGCGGCGAGGTGGAGCGCGGGCTGTCCATGGTCGACGGTGTGCTGCTGCTCGTCGACGCGAGCGAGGGGCCGCTGCCGCAGACCCGGTTCGTGCTACGCAAGGCACTGTCCGCGCACCTGCCGGTGGTACTCGTGGTGAACAAGACCGACCGGGCCGACGCGCGGTGCGCCGAGGTGGTCGACGAGTCGCTCGAGCTGTTGCTGGAGCTGGCCGACGAGCTTCAGCTCGGCGAGGAGATGACCTCCGTCCTGCTGGACCTGCCGGTGGTGTACGCCTCGGCCCGGGCCGGCAAGGCCAGCCGGGAGCGGCCGGCCGACGCCACGGTGCCCGACACCGAGGACCTGACCTCGCTTTTCGAGGTGCTCGTCGACGCGGTCCCGCCGCCGGCCGACGAGCTCGACGCGCCGCTGCAGGCGCACGTCACCAACCTCGACGCGACCACCTACCTGGGGCGGATCGGGTTGTGCCGGATCCGGGCCGGCACGATCAGGCGCGGACAGACGGTGGCCTGGTGTCGCGAGGACGGCAACGTGACCAGCGTGAAGATCACCGAGCTGCTGCGGACCGAGGGCCTCACCCGGGAGTCGACCGACGAGGCCAGCGCCGGTGAGATCGTCGCGGTGGCCGGCATTCCGGAGCTGATGATCGGTGACACCCTCGCCGATCCCGCCGACCCGCGCCCGCTGCCCCGGATCGAGGTGGACGAGCCGGCGATCTCGGTGACCATCGGCACGAACACCTCACCGCTGGCCGGGCGAGACCCGCACCCGGGCACCAAGCTGACCGCCCGCCAGGTGCGCGGCCGGCTCGACTCAGAGCTGGTCGGCAACGTCAGCCTGCGGGTGCTGCCCACCGAGCGTCCGGACGCGTGGGAGGTGCAGGGCCGGGGCGAGCTCGCGCTGGCCGTGCTGGTGGAGCAGATGCGTCGGGAGGGCTTCGAGCTCACCGTCGGCAAGCCCGAAGTGGTCACCCGCATGGTCGACGGGGTGATGCACGAGCCCTACGAGCGCCTGTCGATCGACGTGCCCACCGAGCACCTCGGCGCGATCACCCAGCTGCTCGCCGCACGCAAGGGCGAGCTGATCCAGATGACCCACGGCGAGGTCCGGGTGCGGCTGGACTACACCGTCCCGTCCCGGGGCCTGATCGGCTTCCGTACCGAGTTCCTCACCCAGACCCGGGGCTCGGGAATCATGAGCCACGTGTTCGACGGCTACCGGCCCTGGGTCGGCGAGCTGCGCACCCGGCACTCCGGGTCGCTGGTGTCGGACCGCTCCGGCCCGGTGACCGCCTACGCCTGCACCCAGCTGGCCGACCGGGGCACGATGTTCGTCTCGCCCGGCACCCAGGTCTACAACGGCATGGTCGTCGGCGAGAGCGCCAGGGGCGACGACCTGGACATCAACATCACCCGGGAGAAGAAGCTCACCAACGTGCGCAGCTCCACCTCCGACGTGTTGGAGACGCTGACCCCGGCCACCGTGCTCAACCTGGAACAGGCGCTGGAGTTCTGTGCCTCCGACGAGTGCGTCGAGGTCACGCCCATGGCGGTGCGGGTCCGCAAGACCGAGCTGGACTCCCACCTGCGGGCACGCACCAGGGCCCGGACCAAGGCGGCCCGGTAGCGGCATCCCGGCCGGCGGGCCTGCCGGCCGACGGTAGGGCGGGTTTGGGAGGATGGTGTCCCGCCCACGCGAGCAGGAGGTCGATGGCGTGCGTCAGGCCCGCCCCGGTTGGTGGCTCGTGGTCGTGCTGGTGCTGGTCGGCCTGCTCGGCGGCTGCGCCGACGCGCTCCCGCCGGAGGCCATCCCGGCGGCACCGCCGTCCCCGCCCCCGCCGGTGCCCACCGAGCAGCGCCAGCTCGTGGTCGCGGTCGACGACCTCGGCCCCGGGTTCAACCCGCACCTGCTGTCGGACCTCTCACCGGTGTCGGCCGCGGTGGCGTCGCTGGTGCTGCCCTCGGTGTTCCGGCCGGGCCCGGACGGAGCACCCGTCCTGGACACCACGGTGGCCAGCAGCGCGAAGGTGGTCTCCACCGCGCCGTTCACGGTGAGCTACGAGTTGTCGTTGACCGCATCCTGGTCGGACAACACCCCGATCGCCGCTGAGGACTTCGTCTACCTCTGGGAGCGGATGCGCCGCGAGCCCGGAGTGGTCGACGCCGCCGGCTACCAGCTGATCACCGACGTGCGCTCACGGGCCGGCGGCAAGGCCGTCGACGTGGTGTTCTCCCGGGCCTACCCGCAGTGGCAGCGGCTGTTCTCCCATCTGCTGCCGGCCAGCCTGCTGAAGAACGCGCCGCGCAGCTGGAGCAGCGCGCTGGCCGAGAACATCCCGGTGTCCGGCGGGCCCTTCCAGCTCACCGCGGTCGACCGGGACCGCGGCCAGCTGGTGCTGTCCCGCAACGACCACTACTGGGCCACCCCGGCCGTGCTGGACAGCCTGGTGCTGCGCCGGTCGGACCCCACCGGCACGCTCGACGGCCTGCGCAGCGGCTCGCTCCCGCTGGCGCTGGCCTGGCCGAACGAGGCCGGGCTGGCCGCCCTGCGGCAGCTGGCCACCCCCGGGCCGGGAACGCCCCCGACCACCCCGGCAGCTGTGCGGCTGCAGCCGGTCGCCCAACCGATGGTGGTGCAGCTCGGCCTGCGCACCGACGCCGGGGTGCTCGCCGATGTGCGGATCCGCCGCGCGGTGGCCGCCATGCTGGACCGGGACGCGCTGATCGCGGTCGGCACCGGCAACGGCGCGGGCGGGGTGCGGGTCGACTCGCAGCTGCTGGCCCCGACCACCCCCGGCTACCGGCCCACGATGCCCGCCGGTTCGCCGGGCCGGCCGGATCCGGAGCTGGCCGAGCAGCTGCTCACCGACGCCGGTTACCAGCGGGACGCCGCCGGGCGGTGGACGCTGCTGGGCACGCCGCTGCGGATCACCATCGGTACCCCGGCCGGGCGGCTGCGGTTCGCCGAGGTCGCCGAGGAAACCCGCCGCCAGCTCGCGGCGGCCGGGGTGGAAGCACAGGTGGTGAGCCCGCCGGGTTCGGTGCTCTACACCGAGCCGACCCTGCCGCCGGCGCCCGCGCCGACCGGCGGTGTCGCCGGACCGTCCGCGCCCGCGACCGCGGGGCCGGCCACTCCGGGGCCCGCCGGGTCGCCGTCCGCCACCGCGACACCGGGTCCCGGTCCGTCCCCCGAACTCCCCCCGGTCGCGGCCACCGGGCCACCGACCTCGTCCGCCGGGCCGTCGTCCTCGTCCGCCGGGCCGCCGTCCTCGTCCGCCGGGCCGCCGACCTCGTCCGCCGGGCCGTCGTCCGGGGTGATCGAGCCGGCGCCGGCCGGCACCCGGGTCGACCTGGAGGTGCTGCCCCGGCAGGTCGGCGGTGACCTGGCCGCCGAGGCGGTGTCCAGCTTCGGCTGCCCGCCGGGCATGGCCGGGGTCGACCAGCCCGCGCGCAACGCCACCGGGTTCTGCTCGGTCGAATTGCAGCCGGTGCTCGACGCGGCGCTGAGCACCGGTCTGACGCCAGAACAGGCGGCCACCGCGATCGACCCGGTGCTGTGGCGACAGCTGCCCACGATCCCGCTGTTCCAGGTGGTCACGACGCTGGCCAGCACCCCGGAGGGCGATCGCGCCACCGGCGGGATCGGACCCGGCCCCCTGCTGCTCGGCCCGATCGCGGCGGCGCCCGACTGGCGGCCGGTCGCCGGCTGACCCGGCGGGAGCCGCGCCCGGCTCTGCCCGTCCGCCGGCAGGCGTGGCCGGCGATCACCGGTTGGTTCGGCAGGTACCTGTAGCCCGGCGTCGGGCGGTCGGCCACAATCCCTGCACCGCCGTCGCCACCGCCCGCGGCGCGCCACGCCACCTTGGAGGCCGCAGTGCCGATGACGAACCGTTCCCGGATGGGTGCCGCGCTCGCCGTGCTGGCGGTCGCGGCGGTCACCGCCTGCGGTGGCGGCACCACGGCCACCGGCGGCGGCCCGGCCGAGCAGCAGAACCTGGCGCCCGACGCCATCGGCGCCGTCGACGCGCCGTTCACCCGACCCCAGGTGCCCGACCTCGGCGACGTGGCGATCACCGTCGACGAGAGCTTCCAGGACTACAACAACAACACCGGCGCGGCCAACAGCCTGGCCAACCAGTACTTCGTCCCGCTGTGGACGCCGTCGCCGTACTTCGTCGACGCCGACTTCACCCTCAAGCTGGACCGCGACTACATGGAGTCGGTCACCGTCACCTCGCAGAACCCGCAGGTGGTGGAATGGAAGTGGCGACCGGAGGCGGTGTGGTCGGACGGCGCCCCGGTCGACTGCGACGACATGTATCTGCTGTACCTGGCCGCTCGCAGCCCGGCCCGGGACGGCGCGGCCCAGGTGTTCGACTCCGGCCCGACCGGGTACGACCAGGTCTCGAAGCTCGACTGCTCCCCGGACGGGCGGACGGTCACCGCCACCTTCTCCATGCCGTACGCCGACTACCGCGGCCTCTGGTCGATCGCCTCACAGTCCGGCGGCCAGCTGCTGCCGGCGCACATCCTGGAGCAGCGCGCGGGCATCCCGGACATCACGAAGCTGCCGGTGGATCGCGACACCCCGGAGGTCCGCCGGGCCGGCCAGTTCTTCACCAAGGGCTGGACCGACTTCGACCCGACGGTGGCCCTGAGCGCCGGCCCGTACCGGATCGAGCGGGCCACCCGCAACCAGGAGATCGTGCTGGTCCGCAACGACAGGTGGTGGGGCAATCCCGGTGGGCCGGCGCGGATCACCGCGACGGCGGTGACCGACTCCCAGTCGGCGGTGCAGAAGCTGCTGAACAAGGAGGTACAGGTCATCCAGCCGCAGGCCGACCCGGCGATCGCCGAGCAGGTGCGCGCCGGTGGTGACTTCGCGGTGTTCGCCCGGGCCGGCCAGACCTTCGAGCACATCGACTTCAACATGGCCCGCCCGCTGTTCCGGGACAACCCCGAGCTGCGCAAGGCCTTCGCGGCGTGTGTCAACCGCGAGGACATCGTGGCCAAGCTGATCCGCGGCGTCGACCCCAACGCCGCTCCGCTGGGCAACCTGCTGCTCAACCCGGGCGAGTCCGGTTATGTCGACCACTACGCCGGGATCGGCACCGGTGACGTGGCGGCCGCCAAGACGCTGATGGAAACCGGAGGCTGGGTGCTCGGCCCGGACGGGATCTACGCCAAGGGCGCCCAGCGGGCCAGCATCCGGATCGGCCACAAGCTGGTCGACCGCCGCGCGCAGACCGTGCAGCTGATCGCCGGCAGCTGCAAGCCGGCTGGCATCGAGGTCATCGGTGACGGGCAGGAGGCGTTCAACGACCAGCTGCTCCCGGCCGGCGACTTCGACGCCGCGCTGTTCGCCTGGGTCGGTGGCTCGATCAAGTCCTCGATCACCGGAAACTACTCCAGCAAGTCCCGCGGCGGGGCGGCCAACTACAACAACTACAGCAACCCGGCCGTCGACGACCTGCTGGCCAAGGCGAACACCCAGCTCGACTTCGACCAGCGCCAGGCCACCCTGAACGAGGCCGACGCGCTGATGGCCCGCGACCTGCACAGCCTGCCGCTGTTCTCGCTCCCCGACTTCTCCGCGTCGGTGCGGGACATCGGCCCGGTCAGCTACGTCGGGGCCACCGGCGGGGTGCTGTGGAACGCGTTCGCCTGGCAGAAGCGCTGAGGCAGCGGCTCGGGCAGGGGTAGTCGCGGTGCTCCGGTTCGCCGCACGACGGCTGCTGATCGCGGTTCCACTGCTGGTCGCGGCGTCGTTCCTGTCGTTCGCGCTGACCACGGCAATGGGCGACCCGCTGGCCGAGTGGAAACTGCAACGTCCGCGCGCGGACACCGAGATCGCCGCCCAGTACCAGCGGATCGGCTACGACCGACCGATCGTGGAGCGCTACCTCGACTGGGCGGGCGGGTTCGTCACCGGCGACTGGAAGACCACGGTGGTGCCCGGCAACGGCACGGTCGAGGTCCGCCCGGAGATCGGCCGCGCGCTGGGGGTGACCTTGCGGCTGGTGCTGGTCGCCGAGATCCTCGCCCTGCTGATCGGCATGGCGATCGGGGTGCTCGGCGCGGTGCGCCAGTACTCGATATTCGACTACGGGGCCACCGGCGCGGCGTTCGTGATGTTCTCCATGCCGCTGTTCTGCGTCGCGGTGATCCTGAAGTACGGCGGGATCGAGCTGAACAACTGGCTGGAGAGCATCGGGTTGGGCCGCTGGATCGTCACCGCCGGCCCGCCGCCCGGCGGGTTCTCCGGGGGCTTCGGCGAGCTGGTCTACCAGTACAGCGGCACCTTCCTGTTACCGGTGCTGTCCCTGGTGGCGATCCAGTTCGCGCTCTACAGCCGCTTCCAACGGGCCTCGATGCTCGACGCGCTGGGCGCGGACTACGTGCGCACCGCGCGGGCCAAGGGGCTCGCACCGTCGCGGGTGGTGGTGCGCCACGCGCTGCGCAACGGGCTGATCCCGGTGGTGACCGTCTTCGCGCTCAACCTCGGCACGATCATCGGCGGCGCGGTGATCACCGAGACGGTGTTCGGCTGGCGCGGGATGGGCCTGCTCATCGTGGACGCGATCACCAAGAAGGAGCCGTGGATGGTGCAGGGCTGGATGATGGTCACCGCCGTGGTGATCATCGGTTTCAACCTGATGGCCGATCTGGTGTACGCCTACCTCGACCCGCGGATCCGATATGGCTGACCTGCTGGTGCCCGGCAACCCGGGCGGCCCGCCGGGCCACCAGCCGGGTGGTCCGCCGGGTGGTCCTCCGCCGGGCGGCCCGCCGGGTGGTCCGGGTCCGGGCGGTCCTTTCGATCGGGCCGACGGCGGCGCGGGCTTCGCCGGCGTGGCGGCGGCCTCGCAGTGGCGGTTGGTGGCCCGCCGGTTCGCCCGCCACCGAGCGGCGGTGGCCGGGTCGGTGCTGTTCGCCGGGCTGCTGTTGTTCGCGTTCGCCGGGCCGCTGCTGTGGGACCGCACGCTGGACGCGGTCTACCCGCCGAAGGTGCCGCCCAGCGGCGCGCATCCCCTGGGCACCGACCGGATCGGCCGCGACATGCTCGCCGGCATCATCTCCGGCACCCGGTTCTCGCTGCAGATCGCGCTGGTCGTGGCGCTGGTGGCCACCCTGCTCGGGGTGGTGCTCGGCGCGCTCGCCGGCTACCTGCGCGGCTGGGTGGACAGCGCGGTCAGCCGGCTGGTCGACCTGCTGCTGTGCATCCCGCCGCTGGTGGTCACCGCCGTGCTGGCGCGCAACTCGTTCACCTTCGCGCCCTCGGCGCCCAGCGGCGGCAACTGGCTGACCGTCGCGCTGATCCTGGCGCTGTTCACCGCCTGGTTCGCGATCGCCCGCACGATCCGGGGCATGGTGCTCTCGCTGCGGGAGAAGGAGTTCGTGGAGGCCGCCCGGGCGCTGGGCGCGTCCACCCCGCGGATCGTGTTCCGACACATCCTGCCGAACACCGTGGACGTGATCATCGTGAACGCCACGGTGACGGTGGCCCAGGCGGTGCTCCTGGAGTCCGCGCTGTCGTTCATCGGGCTCGGGGTGCGCCGGCCCAGCGCCTCGCTCGGGCTGCTGATCAACGAGAACCGCAATGAGATCGCCACGCTGCCCTGGCTGTTCTGGTTCCCGTTCCTGCTCATTGTGCTGATCGGGCTGTCGGTCAACTCCATCGGCGACGGCCTCCGCGACGCTCTGGACCCGAGGCAGAAGCGGGTGAGGACATGACCGGCGGGCCCGCATCCACCGGTTCCGGCGAACGCGCTGTTCGTCGGAACCTATCCGACGAAAGTGCCATTCGTCGGGATGAGGATGCGTTGCTGGAGGTGGAGGACCTCTCCGTGGGGTTCGCTACCGAGGACGGGGTGGTGCGGGCGGTGCGCGGCGTGTCGCTGCGGTTGGCGGCGGGTGAGGTGCTGGGTGTGGTGGGCGAGTCCGGCTGCGGCAAGTCGGTGACCGCAGCCGCGGTGACCGGCCTGCTGCCGCGCTCCGCGACGGTGACCGGATCGATCCGGTTCGCCGGGCGGGAGCTGGTCGGCCGGCCGGACACCGAGCTGCGCCGGGTCCGCGGCAACGACATCGGGATGATCTTCCAGGACCCGATGACCTCGCTGAACCCGGTCTACACCGTCGGCTGGCAGCTGGCCGAGGCCTACCGTGCGCACCACGGCGGGGTGTCGCGGCGGGCGGCCCGGGCGGTGGCGGTCGAAGCCCTGGGCCGGGTCGGCATCCCGCAACCCGACCGCTGCGCGGCGGCCTACCCGCACGAGTTCTCCGGTGGCATGCGCCAGCGGGCGATGATCGCGATGGCGATCGTCAACGACCCGGCGCTGATCATCGCCGACGAGCCGACCACCGCGCTGGACGTCACCGTGCAGGCGCAGATCCTGGAGACCCTGCGCGCGGTCACCGAGGACACCGGGGCAGCCATCATGCTGATCACCCACGACCTCGGGGTGGTTGCCGGGATGGCCGACCGGGTGCAGGTCATGTACGGCGGCACCATCGTCGAGATGGCGGAGACGGCTGCCCTGTTCGCCCGACCGAGGATGCCGTACACGGTGGGTCTGCTCGGCTCGGTGCCCGACCCGTCACGGGTGGGACGACCGCTCACCCCGATCCCCGGTGCCCCACCGTCGCCACTGCGGCTGCCGCCCGGGTGCACGTTCGCGCCGCGCTGCCCGCTGGCCGCGCCAGTATGCGTCGCAGGGGAGCCGGATCTGCTGACCGTCGAGCCCGGGCACGCCGCCCGCTGCCACCGTTGGCCCGAGCTCGCGGCGAACCCGTACACCCCCAGCGGGCGCCCGACCACCCCGAGCGGGCGCCCGACCACCCCCAGCGGGCGCCCGACCACCCCCAGCGGGCGCCCGACCACCCCGAGCGGACGCCCGACCACCCCGAGCGGACGCCCGACCACCCCCAGCGGACGCGGCACACCGGCCGCCGCCGCACAGGATGCGGAGTGTGCGGCGGCCGCGGAGAGTGTGCGTGGGCCGGCAGCGCGGAACCCGGCGTCCGACGAGTGCGGGGGGCCTCGGTGACCACCGACGCGGAGCCGTTGCTCGCGGTGCGGGACCTGGTGAAGGACTTCCCGGTGCGCGGGGGCGCGATCCTGCCGCGCACGGTCGGGCGGGTGCGGGCGGTGTCGGGGGTGTCGTTCGACATCGCGCCGGGGGAGACGTTGGGGTTGGTCGGCGAGTCCGGTTGCGGCAAGTCGACGGTGGGTCGGTGCATCCTGCGATTGCGCGAGCCGACCTCGGGCTCGATCCGGTTCGACGGCGAGGAGCTGGCCGCGGTGGCGCCGCGGCGGATGCGCGAGATCCGGCGTCGGCTACAGATCGTCTTCCAGGACCCGTACGCCTCGCTGAACCCGCGCTGGACGGTGAACCGGATCGTCGGCGAGCCGTTCGAGATCCACGGTTCAGATGCTCCTTCCGCTGACGCTTCTCGCGGCCCAGGCGGTCACGAGCAGGCACGGGTCGACGAGCTGCTGGCTGCCGTCGGACTGAGTCCGGAGCACCGTAACCGCTACCCGCACGAGTTCTCCGGCGGCCAACGACAACGCATCGGCATCGCCCGCGCACTGGCACTGAGCCCGAGGCTGGTGGTGCTGGACGAGCCGGTGTCCGCGCTGGACGTCTCGGTGCAGGCCGGCGTGGTGAACCTGCTCGCGGAGCTGCGCGAGCGGCTCGGCGTGGCGTACCTGTTCATCGCGCACAACCTGTCTGTGGTGCGGCACATCAGCCACCGGGTCGCGGTGATGTACCTGGGCAAGATCGTCGAGGTCGGCCCCCGCAACGCGATCTACGACTCGCCACGCCATCCCTACACCCGGGCACTACTGTCCGCGGCGCCGCTACCCGACCCGGTCGCCGAGCGGGCCAGGCGCCGGATCGTGCTCACCGGCGAGGTGCCCAGTCCGGTGCACCCGCCGTCCGGCTGCCGCTTCCGGACCCGGTGCTGGAAGGCCCAGGCGGTGTGCGCCGCCGAGGAGCCGCCGCTCACGCCGCACGGTCCCGACGGTCATCTGGCCGCCTGCCACTTTCCCGAGCCCCTCTAGTGTCGACCACCCGGCCGCGCCTGCCGCCGGGCCGCCGCGCCTGCCGCCGGGCCTGCCGCCGGGCCGCCGCGCCTGGCCGCCGGCCGCCGAGTCGGCTATTCGACCGCGCCGGGTGATCCGTGTTTTGGTGCAAAAGCGGATTCCTAGGTTCCGCCTTTCCACCGAAACACCGATCACTGGGCCGGCGGCATCGCCCGGTCGATCATCGGGCCTGTTTCGCCGTTCTGCCCCCGGGTTGGGACCCGGTGGCCGACCCTGGCGACATGCGCATCGATCAGTTGCTGCGACGCCAGGACGGCGTGATCTCCATGGCTCAGGCGGCGGCAGCCGGGCTGGGCCCGCGCTCGGTGCGCTACCGGGTGACCACCGGACGGTGGGAGCGACTGCACCCGAGGTGTACCGGGCCACCGACCGCCCGCCAGCCGATGCCGCCAGGGTGCGTGCCGCCGCGCTGTGGGCGGGACCTCGTACGGCGGTCAGCGGGCTTGCGGCGGCTTGGTGGCTGGGGCTTGTCGACGGCTGCCCGGAGGTGATCGAGGTGACCGTTGCCCGGGATCGCCAGCCCGGCCGTCAACCCGGTGTACGGGTGCGCCGGCGGACTCTCGCGGAGACCGATCTCGTGGTCGTCCGCTCCGTATGCGTCACCGATGCGCCGCTGACGGTTCTGGAGGCCTCAGTGGCGCTCGGTCCGCAGGGCGGGGAGTTCCTGGACCGGGCGCTGCAGCGGCATGTGCGTTTCGCGACGGTGTACCGCGCCCACTGTCGCAATCTCGGCCGCCGTGGGTCCAGGGCCTCGGCGACGTTGCTCGCCGTGGCCGCCGACCGGGCGGCATCGGAGGCAGAGCGGCTGCTCGTCAAGCTGTTGCGCGCTGCCGGAGTGACCGGATGGCAGCTTGGCTACGCGCTGGAGGGCTGTGTGCTGGACTTGGCGTTCCCGCGGCCGCGGGTCGCCATCGAGGTGGACGGGTGGGCGTGGCACTCCAGCGCGGAGCGGAAGCGGAGGGACAGCCGACGGCAGAACGGCGTGGTCCTCGCCGGGTGGACGGTGCTCAGGTTCGGCTGGGACGACCTGAACCACCGCCCGGACGAGGTACTCGCCGAGATCAAGGCGGCTCTGTCGGTACCGCCACGAGTCGCGTGATCGCTGTCCTGGTGTGGAAGCGGAAGCCCAGCATCCGCTTGTGCACCGAAACGTCGATCACGTGGCGTGCCGTTCGGCGGGGCGGTTCGGCCAGGGGCGGCGCTTGGCGTGCCGGTCGGCGATTCGGCCAGGGGTGGCGTGGCCGGCGGCGGTTCGGTCAGGGAGCTGCGCGCGGCCGGCCACGAGCATGCCTTGGCGGTATCCATCGTCCCGCAATGCCACCCGTCGGCCCGCCACTCGCCGGCCCGCCACTCGCCGGCCCGCCACTCGCCGGGTCGCCGAGTCCGTAACAGCTGAGTCGGCCCGGCCAGCCGACTCAGCTGAGTCGGCTGGTCAGGCCGGTCGCTCGTGCGGTGCGACCGCTGACGTGGCTCGGGCGGTCAGCGGTTGGGACCCGCATCACCGGGTACCTACGTGTCCGGCGAGCGGAAGGCGTGAGCGTACTGAGCGGCATGTTGTGGACCGACCTGACCTCCGAGCTGGACGAACGCGTCTTGCGGCGGGTGGAGCTCAAGGTCCAGCTCGACGGGCGTGGCCGTGACGATGACCAGCTGGCCACGCTGCTCGGCCTGCGCGACTTCCAGGCCCGCCAGCTGCACTATGTCGACGATGCGACTCGCAGCCTCGACCGGTGCGGCCTGGTGGTCCGGGTACGGGTCAACGAGCGAGGTGGCTCCGACCTCACGGTCAAGTTGCGGAGCGAGCAGCGCCCGGTGCTGCCACCCGAGGTGCGGAAGCTGTCCAGGCTGTCCGTGGAGCTCGATGCGTTGCCCGCCCGCACGCTATGGTGCGCCGCGATCAAGCACCCCATACCGGACCGGGCCGTGTCCACACCCGCCGCCCACTCATGGCTCGCGCTCGGTTCGGCCGAGCAGCGGATCTTTCTGGACTGCTTCCTGGGCCGGCCCGGGATGGCGGGCGACCCGGCGCTGTTCGGTCCGGTTTCGGTGCGCAGGCTGATCGGCCGGGCCGCGGGTCTGCGGCTGGCACTGGAGAGTTGCCGTTATCCCGACGGGCGCCATCTCCTGGAGTTGTCCACCAAGTGCCGTCCGCAACGGGCTGAGGCTGCCGCGGCCCGACTGCGGCGTCTGATGCACGCGCACGGGCTCGTACCGTCCGCCCGGCAGTTCACGAAGACCGAGGTGTCGCTGCGTGGCCTGCCGAGCAGCGCATAGATTCCGGTGAGGTGCGCCAGTGCGCGACAACGATGGTGAAATCCCGGCGCCGGGGAGACGAGCGACCGGCGTGCGCTCGCGGCTGATCGGCGAGGCCGTGGCGTCCAGCGCTCAGTGGACGTTGCGGCTGCTGGTGCTCGCGGTCGGGTTGGCCGGTCTGTGGTGGCTGCTCGCGCGGCTGTGGGTGGTGGTCCTGCCGGTGCTGCTGGGGGTGATCCTGGCGGCACTGCTGTGGCCGCCGACCGGTTGGCTGCGCCGGCGTCGCTGGCCCGCCGCGCTGGCCTCCGCCACGGTACTGCTGCTGGCGCTCGGGATGCTCGGTGTCGCGTTCATGTTGATCGTCCCGCAGCTGGCCAACGAGCTGAGCAATGTGGTCGACGCGGCGCTGAGCGGCGTCGACCAGGTCCGGCAATGGCTGGTCGGCCCGCCCTTCCAGCTCGCGGACGGCCAGATCGACCGCGCGTTCCAGCAGGCCCTCGACCAGCTGCGACAGAGCGCCACGAGCGTGGCGTCCGGCCTGCTTGTCGGCTTGACGGCGGTCGGGTCCGCTGTGGTCACCGGCCTGTTGACGCTGGTGCTGACCTTCCTGTTCCTCAAGGACGGTGACCGGTTCCTGCCGTGGGTGCGGCGGGTCGGTGGAGGCAAGGCCGGGGGGCACATCGCGGAGGCCCTGGGCCGGGTGTGGCACACCACCCAGGGGTTCCTGCTCACCCAGGTGGCGATCGCGCTGCTCGACGCGGTGTTCATCGGGGCCGGCCTGTTGATCGTCGGGGTCCCGCTGGCGGTTCCACTGGCGGTACTGACCTTCCTCGGCGGGCTGGTGCCCATCGCCGGGGCTGTCGTGGCCGGCGCGCTGGCGGTGCTGGTGGCACTGGTCAGCAACGGCTTGACGGCCGCGCTGGTCGTGCTGGCGATCGTCGTCGGCGTCCAGCAGATCGAGGGCAATGTGCTGCAGCCGATCCTGCAGGGACGCACCCTGCGGCTGCACGCGGCGGTCGTGGTGCTTGCGGTCACCGCCGGCGCCGCGCTCTACGGCGTCGCCGGAGCGTTCCTCGCGGTGCCGTTCGTCGCTGCCCTGGCCGCGCTGCTGCGCTACGCCGATGAGGTCTTCGCCGACCGGACTGACCGGGTCCTGGTGGCCCGGGCGGACGCCCACCAGCAACGCCGAACCGCCGGTCGGCGTGGGCAGGGACACAAAGATCAGGACGAGTAGCCGGCACCTGGCGGGGAAGGCCTGATCGGCAGACAGAACAGCACACACCGCTGTTGCCCACAGGCCAGAAATGGCCAGAAACGGAAGAAGGAGGTTCCGGTGGCTCTCGAACCACAGACCGCACGGCACGAAGGCATGGCACGGCCGACCGGTCCGACAACCGCCGTGCGGCTGCCGCACATCGCCGCGGCCGCCGTCGGCGGAGTTCTGCTACTGCTCGGGATCGCCGGCCTGCTGGTCGGGTCGACCGGTTCGTCGGACGGCGGCTTCGGCGCCCCGATGACGTTCCTGGGCGTCCTCAACACCTCACCGCTGGCGAATCTCGTACACATCGGCGCCGGCGTGGTGGGGCTGGTCGCCGCGCGGTCGGCGGTCAGGGCTACCTGGTTCCTGGTGCTCGGTGGCACCGGATACCTACTGTTCACCGCGGCCGAGATGCTGCTGTCCGGCGACCAGGCCAACGACCAGGCGGTCGTGTACTCCTCGGCCGAGGGACTGTCGCAGCTCGACCAGCTGGCGCCGTGGGTGCACTTCGCGCTCGGCGTCGTCATGGGCGCCATCGGGATCCTCACCCTGCTTCGCACCAGCCGCTGATCCACAGCGGTGGCGAAGGGGGACCGACCGCTGAGAGGAGCGACCACATGCTGACCCCCAGCGAACGTGTGCGATTTCAGGACATCGAGGAACTCCGCCAACGGCACGGGCACGGTCGCCGGGGTGGCCGGGTTGATGCTGATGCTGCTGTTTCCGCTGCTGCTGATCGGCGGGCTTGCCGCGCGGCCCCGCTTCCGTCGGAAATGAGGCGCACGTAGGCTGCGCCGGTGCCGCCTCCCGCCCGCCGTGCTGGTCGCCGGCTGCTGTTGGTGCACTCGCACCCGGACGACGAGACGATCACCACCGGCGGCACCATCGCGCGCTATGCGGCCCAGCCCGACACCGCCGTCACGCTGGTCACCTGCACCCTCGGTGAGCAGGGCGAGGTGATGGTGCCCGAGCTGGCCGGACTGGCCGCCGGCGCGGCCGACCAGCTGGGCGGCTATCGGATCGGCGAACTGGCCGCCGCCCGCGCCGCGCTCGGCCCGGTCGAGCAGCGGTTCCTCGGTGGTGTCGGCCGTTGGCGGGACAGCGGGATGGTCGGCGGGCACGGGCTGCTGGCCAGCGCGCCACCGCCGGAATCGCTGCACCCGAGGGCGTTCGCCGCCCCGGACGCACGGGACGCGCAGGTGGCCGCGCTCTGCGCGATCATGGACGAGGTGCGGCCGCAGGTGGTGATCGGCTACGACCCGGGCGGCGGGTACGGGCATCCTGACCATGTGCGGGCCCACGAGATCACCATGGCGGCGGCGGCCGGGCAGGAGTCGGTACGCAAGGTGTACTGGACGGTTGCGCCGGCGTTCGACACCGAGGCCGCGCTGGCGGAGCTGGCCGACGCCCCGGGTCTGCCCTGGCGCCCGGCGAAGCCCGACGAGCTGGCCTGCGTGCCCGACGGCTCGGTGACCGCGCGGGTCGACGTCACCGCGTACCTGCCGGCCAAGCTCGCCGCCCTGCGGGCGCACGCCACCCAGCTCACCGTGTGGCAGGGGGCCGGACGGGTGGCGTTCGCGCTGACCAACGAGCTCGCCCAGCCGGTGCCGGTGGTCGAGTGCTACACCCTGGTCGGCGCGGCCGGGTCGGTCCGGGCGCTGGGCACCGAGACCGATCTGTTCGACGGCATCGAGGCGGGGACATGACCGGTAATGCGGCCGGGGACCTGGCTGGGCACCTGACGACGGCCGACGAGTTCGACGGATCGCCGAACCTGGCCGACCGCGTCGACGGGCTGCTGGTGCTCGCGGTCCTGGTGGTGGACGTGGTGCTGCTCGCGTTGCTGGAGCTGATGTTCGTGACGCTGTCCGTGGGTGCCACGCCGCTGCCGGTCAGCTCGCTGGTGGCGCTGTTGAGCACGCCGTGGCTGGTGCGCCGGGCGGGGGAGCTGCCCACCGGCGTGCTCGGCGCCGCGTCGGTGTACGGCGGTTGGGTGGCGACGGTCGGTGTGCTCGGGTTGGGTGGGCCGGGCGGGGACCTGCTGCTGCCCGACGGCTGGCCGTCGTTGCTGTTGCTCGGCGCCGGCCTGGTGCCGGGCGCGTGGGCGCTCGGCCGGGTGATCAGGGACCGGAGGAGCTCATGAACGGGTCGGGCGGGGTCACACCGTGAGCGGCGCGATCAGCGATGCCGCGGTGATCGCGGTACTGCATCCGTTCGTCCGGGCGACCAGGCCGGTGCTCGACGCACTGCGCGACGCGGACCCGTTCGGCCTGCGCGACGGGGTCCGCAGCGGCGCGGAGAAGCTGGACCGAAAGCTCTCCGAGCGGATGCTCGACCGGCTGGCCTCGATCGAGGTGCCCGGCACCTCCGCCTGGGCCGACATGTCGGTTGCCGAGCGGCACCGCTGGTGGATCCGCCGGGTCGGCCGGTTCACCACCCTGGTGGCCTCGGTACCCGGAATCGGTGGCGCGCTGGCCAGCCGGTTGCCGGTGCAGTCCGCGCTGGGTGCCGCCGGACAGGGCCTGTTGCTGTGCGCGATGGCCGGCGAGTCCGGGGTGCGCGACCCGGACGACCAGGTGGCGCTGCTCGGCGCGGTGCTGTTCCGGCGCGACCTGCGTCCGGCGCTGGCCGCCCGCGAGCAATCCGAGGCCGGCGCCCGGGAGGTCGACGACCGGGCCGCCGAGCTGACCGGTGAGCTCGGCGAGCCCGGCGCCACCCCGACGTTGAAGAAGATCGGCGGCGCCGTCTGGCGACTGGGCCGGGCGCTGTACGCGCTGGGCTCCGAGCTGGACAAACGTCCGCACGGCCGCTTCTATCACGAGTTGCTGGCGCTGCTGCCGGTCGTCGGGGTGGTCGGGAAGTACCTCGGTGAGTGGTCCGGGCTCAAGCGCGCCGCCCGCCGGGCTGCGGCATGGCTCGACGCCCGTCCGGGCGCCGTCCCTTCCGGCTGAGGCCCGCGGGTCAGCCCGGCGGGCGCAGGTAGAGGTACCGGTGGTGGGTGGTGAACCCGAGCGCGCGGTAGAGCTCCAGCGCGGCGGTGTTGTGCGAGGCCACCTGCAGCACGGTCCAGCGCGCGCCGTGCCCGGCGCCCCAGCGGGCTGCGGCGGCCATCAGCGTGGTCGCCCAGCCCTGCCGGCGGGCTCCGGACGCGACCCGCAGCCGGGAGACGTAGAGGTGCTGGTCCAGCACGGCCAGCCGCACCGACCCGACGGTAACCTCCGGGCCAGCGGTAACCTCCGGGCCGACGGTGCCGTTCGGGTCGGCTGGGGCCAGGGCGAACGCGACGTGCATCACCCCCGGCGCGGTCAACACGTGCTGCTGAGCCGCGCCGAACGCCCCGGCCAGCGGTTCCGATGCGGCAACCCGCCAGTGCTCCCGACCCTCGACCATGATCTCCTCGACCCTGCGCACACCGGGCGTCGGTGCGGCGTCCACCCCGCCGACCAGCACCTCGACCCGCCAACCGGCTGGGTGAGCGTCGTCCGGACGCCACCCGTGCTCGAGCGCGGCGGTGTGCCACGGCGATTTCTCGGGCACCTGCAGCCGCGCCGGCAGCTGATGCTGGGCGGCGAACGTCTGGGCGCGGCCCAATGCGTCGGCGACCGGCATCCCGGGATCGGCCGCGGCCAGCGTCGAGTTCGCCCGCCCGGTGAACCCGGCCGCCGCCCGCATCCGCCAGCCGCCGAGCGGGCGGTCCACCGGAGCGGGCCAGCCGTCCGCGCAGATCTGTTCCAACCGGGCGACCGCGGCCCACGACGGTCGTTTCGCGGGAGCCGGCGGGATCGCCCGCACGGCGACCACGTCGGCGGTCAGCACGTGCACCGGCCCCCGCCGGGTATCCACCCGTACCGTGCCGGGGCCGCCATCGGCCAGCTCACCCACCGAGTCGGTGAGTGCCTCGCTGTCCACCCGGTGACGCAACGTCACCCGCCGCCCGAACAGTCCCGACAGGGCAGCGACCGCGGCGGCGCCGGTGCGTCCTCGCTCCACCGGTCGATCCTGCCGCACCCGGCCTTACACTGCGGGGACCACGCCGCACGGGCCGCAGCCGGGTGGCACGGTGTTGCGCATCACCCATGCTTCATCCCTACCTCGGTGCGCTGAACGCAAGCCCAACAGACATACTGTCGGGCGAACGTCGCACCCCCACCGCAGGAGAAACGCCGTGACCTACGTGATCGCCGAGCCGTGTGTTGACCTCCTCGACAAAGCGTGCATCGAGGAGTGTCCGGTCGACTGCATCTACGAGGGCGGCCGGATGATGTACATCCACCCCGACGAGTGCGTCGACTGTGGTGCCTGTGAGCCGGTCTGCCCCGTCGAGGCCATCTACTACGAGGACGACGTGCCCGACCAGTGGAAGGAGTACACGAAGGCGAACGTGGACTTCTTCGACGAGCTCGGCTCGCCGGGCGGCGCGTCCAAGGTCGGCAAGATCGCGCGTGACGTACCGCCCGGGGCCGACCTGCCGCCGCAAGAACACGACGAGTGAGCCCAGCCCGGACCGCCGAATCGTCGGCCGCCGCGCCCAGCGCGGCGGACACCCGGCTGCCCGACTTTCCGTGGGACTCGCTCGCCGAGGCCGCCGCCCTGGCCGGAGCCCACCCGGACGGCGTCGTCGATCTCTCGGTCGGCACCCCGGTCGATCCGGTGCCCGCGCCGATCCGGGCCGCGCTCTGCGGGCCGGCGGCCGCGGCACCCGGGTACCCGACGACCTGGGGCACCGCCGGGCTGCGCGAAGCCGTGGTGGCCGCGATGCACCGCCGCTTCGGGTTGCCGGGGCTGAACCCCGACGCGGTGCTGCCCACGATCGGCTCCAAGGAGTTTGTGGCGTGGCTGCCCACGCTGCTCGGGCTCGGACCCGGTGACGTGGTCGCGTTGCCCGAACTGGCCTACCCGACCTACGAGGTGGGCGCCCGCCTGGCCGGCGCGGACTACCTGCGCACCGACTCGACGCTCGCCGCGGGGCCGGCGCCGGTCCGGCTGGTGTGGCTCAACTCGCCGTCCAACCCGACCGGTCGGGTGTTGCCGCCCGAGCACCTGCGCAAGGTGGTGGACTGGGCCCGGGAGCGTGGCGCGGTGGTGGCCTCGGACGAGTGCTATCTGTCGCTGTCCGACCCGGATGCGGGCGCGGTCTCGGTGCTGCACGATTCGGTGTGCGGTGGTGACATGACCGGGCTGCTCGCGGTGCACTCGCTGTCCAAGACGTCCAACCTGGCCGGTTACCGGGCCGGGTTCGTGGCCGGTGACGCGGGCCTGGTGGCCCGGCTGCTGACCGTGCGCAAGCACGCCGGGATGATGGTGCCGTTCCCGGTCCAGGCCGCGATGGAGGCGGCGCTGCGCGACGACGGGCACGTGCGGGCGCAGTGGGGCCGGTACCGGGTGCGGCGGGCCGCGCTGGCCGACGCGCTGACCGGGTTCGGGCTGCGGATCGAACACTCCGTGGCCGGCCTGTACCTGTGGGCCACCGCCGACGAGCACTGCCGGGCCACCGTCGACCGGTTCGCCGCGCTGGGGATCCTGGTGGCGCCCGGGGAGTTCTACGGACCCGCCGGGGCCCGGCATGTCCGGGTGGCGGCCACCGCGACCGACGAGCGGGTGGCGGCGGCGGTGGCTCGGCTGCGCGGGGCGTGACCTCGCCGCGTTCCCCGGCCGGCGCACGCTCGGGGGAGGGCGAACTCGGCGACAGCCGGCGGCGGGGTGGGGCGAGCACGATGGCGGTACTGGTCGGGGTGCTGCTGTTGGCCGCCAACCTGCGTGCCGCGCTCGCCGGCTACCCGCCGCTGCTGGAGACCGTGCGTGACGAGCTGGGCCTGTCCGCCGCCGCGGCCGGGCTGGTCCAGGCCAGCGCAGTGATCATGATGGGCGTGGGGTCGTTCGGCGCGCCCCGGCTCGGCGCGCGGCTGGGCTGGGAGCGGGCGCTGGGACTCGGGGTGGCCGTGGTCGCGCTGGGCAGCCTGCTGCGGCTGGTGGCCGCCGCGCCGGCGCTGGTGGCCGGCAGCGTGCTGGTCGGTGGGGGAATCGGCGCGGCCGGCGTGCTGCTGACCGGCGTGGTCAAGGAACGGTTGGGTGACCGGGCCGGCACGGTGACCGGCGCTTATGTGGTGGCGATGATGGTCGGTGCCACGGCGGCCAGCGCGCTCGCGGTGCCGCTGGCCGTCGGGCTCGGTGGGTGGTCGCGCTCGCTGGCGGTGTGGGCGGTGCCGGCGGTGCTTGCGGTCGCCGCCTGGTGGCCGGTGGCCAGGCGCTTCCCCGGCCGCCCCGGCGGGTCGGATCTGGTGCCCGGCGCCGCGCATCGGGCCACGCTGCCCTGGCGGCACGGTTTCGCCCGGCTGGCGGCGGCGTACATGGCGATGTCGTCGGTGCAGTTCTACGGCTGGCTGACCTGGCTGTCGCCGTACTACCAGGGGCTGGGCTGGTCACCGCAGCAGGCCGCACTGCTGCAGGCCTGGTGGAGCGTGGTGCAGATCCCGGTCGCGTTGACGGTGTCCGCGCTGGCCGAACGCCGCCGGCGGTGGGTGTTCTGGGCTGGTCTGTCGCTGGCCTGCGGGGTGGCCGGGACCGCCGGAGGGCTGTGCTGGCCGCTGGTCGCGCCGTGGGTGTGGGTGACCCTGATGGCGATCGGGGTGGGTGCCGGGTTCCCGCTCGGGTTGTCGGTCATCGCCTGGCGGA
>JBQTKB010000016.1:0-19653 GCA_052386505.1 Pseudonocardia sp. | reverse complement strand
GGATGCTGGAGGACTTGAGCTCGGATTCGATGTTGGCCGGTGACATGTTCTTGCCGGCGGCGTTGATGATGAGCTCTTTCTTGCGGTCGACGATCGTGAGGTAGCCGTCTTCGTCGAACTGGCCGATATCGCCGGAGTGCATGTAGCCGTTCTCGTCGATGGCTTCGGCGGTCTTCTCCGGTTGGTTGCGGTAGCCGCGCATCACGATCGGCCCGCCGACCAGCACCTCGCCGTCCTCGGCCAGTCGCACGTCGACGCCCGGGATCGCCTGCCCGCAGGTGCCGAGCTTGATCTTGCCCTTCCGGTTCCAGGTCGCGATCGGCGAGAGCTCCGACATGCCCCACAGCTCGGACAGCATCAGCCCGATCGCGGCGAAGAACTCGTGCACCGGCATCGGGGTCGGCGCGGCACCCACCATCAGGGCCTCGGCCTTGTCGAGCCCGAGCTTGGCGCGGATCGGAGCGAAGACCTTCTCGTCACCTTCCCGGGCGCGGCGGGCGGTCTCGGGGTCGAGTTCTTCGCCGGCCTGTTCGGCGCGGACCCGCGCGAGGTTGGCCTGCATCGCGTCCTCGAAGGCCGCGCGGACCTCGGGCGAGGCCGCCGCGATCTGGGCCTCGATGCTGGCCTTGAACTTCTCCCAGATCCGAGGCACGGCCAGGAACATGGTGGGCTTGACCTCGGCCAACGCTGCGCCCAGCGTCGTGTAGTCAGGACAGCAGGTGACGGTGTAGCCGAGGTTGTTGGCCATGTAGATGCCGATCGTGCGGTCGGCGATGTGAGCTGAGGGCAGGAAGGACAGGACCCGCCCACCGGGGTTGATCGGCCAGGTGCGCACCAGCATGTTCCACTGCGCGATCAGGTTCGCATGGGTGAGCTCGACGCCCTTGGGTGGGCCGGTGGTGCCGGAGGTGTAGATGAGGGTGGCGACGTCGCCCGGCTCCACCACCGAGGCGGCCTGGGTGAGATCGAAGTCGGCGGGAGCCTGGGCGGCGAGGTCATCGAGGGTCATGGTGCCCGCGAGGTCAGCGTCCGGTGTGCCGTCTCCCGCCGGGCCGCCGCCGTCGATGACCACGACGTGCTCCACGACACCGCCTAGTTGCATCGCGGCTCGGACGGCGGGCAGGAACTGGCGTTCGGTGATCACGACGCGGTTGGCGGCGTCGCCGAACAGGTAGGCGATCTGCTCGGGGGATGAGGTGTTGTAGACCGAGAACGGGGTGGCGCCCAGGTGCTGGGCGGCGGTGTCGACCATGAAGAACTGCGGGCGGTTGGCGAGCATCAGACCGACGGAGTCGCCACGACGGACTCCGAGACCGTGCAGACCGCCGGCGTACTGGGCGACCAGGTCGGCGTACTCCCTCCAGGTGTATCTGATGTCGGTGCCGAACACCTGCAGGGCGACCTGGTCGGAGTACATCGCCACAGTGGAGGCGAACGCCTCGGGCATCACCCGGGCACCCTCGAGCGGTAGCGGCTTACCGCACAGCGGCTCGATGGACATGTAGTCGGTCTCGGTGTGCTCGGTCGTCGTCGACATAGACGATGATCCTCCCCGTCAGCGAAGCGCGTGGCATGTGTCACATGATTCTCGGCCACCATATCCGCCGACGCCGCGAGAAACCACCACCGCGTTCGATGCCGGTTCGACGACCGGATCAGGGTCGAGCCGGGGCGTACCGCAGCCGGTGCTCAGCCCGAACCGACCACCAGGCCGATGCCGCCCAAGGTGAAAATGATCATTGTCGTGACGAGTGGGATCTGGGCGCGGAGCTGCTCCTTCCGGGGGAACACCTCCATGGCGCGGTCGTGCGCGGCGATCACGCCCGCCACGTGGCCCACGACGATCGCGCCAACCTGCACGAATCCGATCAGGGTTGTCGACACCACCAGGTAGTCGATGCCGCGCCCGGCGGGGCCGAACAGGCTCCAACCGAGTCCGAACGGATCCGTGGCGAGCAGGTAGCCGGCCTGGCCCTGGAAGACGAAGTACGAGAAGTAGTGCGCCACGGTGTAGCCGAACACGATCGGCAGCAGCGAGTGCGCGAACAGTGGGGGAAGCGCCATCCCGGTGCGTTTGAGCACCGCGCCGCGAACGCCCGAGGTGCCGACGGTCGCGGACAGGAAGAGTCCGAACACCAGCCCGATGGAACCGGCCAGTCCGGCCGTGCCGAGCAACGCGTTCGCGGGTTGCTCGGTCGCGCGGTCCGCCAGCCCGGTCCAGAACCGGGTGCGGGCGAACCCGTCGAACGCGGTCGAGCCGAGCAGGACGCACACCACGGCGACCAGGCCCGGTCTGGGCCGCAGCGAGGCGAGGCCGTTGAACGGGTTGCGCAGGACGAACTCGTTGTCGACCCGCCGGCCGAGCACGGAGAACCGGCCGAGCAGCTCGGAGTACACCTCGAACCCGTCGCCCCGGGCGAACCACTCGTTGCCGTAGCGCAGACCGCAGAAGACCTGGACCACGCTGTACAGCAGAACGAAGGCGAGCAGCGTGCTGGGACGTGCGGCCTCGCGGTAGGCCAGCTCCAGCCAGACGAACACCAGCAGCGCTGCCGCTGCCGGCCAGTAACCGAGCCGTTCCGGATACTGCCGGTCCGGCGACGGTCGGAGTGCCCCCGGTAGCGCCGCCCGGATGCCGCTGGTGACGGTCCGCAGCGGGTTCACCAACCGCCACACCGGGCCGAACAGCACCGAGATCGCCGGGAGGCCGACCCAGAGCCATACGTACACCCAGGTCGGTGCGGGATTCGTCGCGGCCGAGTCGCCGCCGAAGATCAGTACCACCAGCGTGGCGAGGTAGAGCAGCAGGCCCACCACGGCCAGCACGATCCGCGGCGGTCGGCTGTCCAGCAACCGTTGCATGCCCGCCGGCACGGGCCTGCCGGCATTGATGCCGGTGAACCGGGGCGAGCTCCAGAAGGTGACCAGGATGACGAACGAGGCCAGCACGACCGCGCCGGCTGCGTACATGGCGAGCCACAGCGGGGCCGGCAGATCTGATCGGCCACCCACCCCGTGCGCGAGGAACACGGCTGTTACCTCACCCGCAACTGGACGAGCCGCTGGTGTCCGGCGTGCGTCTCGACCTCGAACACGCCGGGGATGGTCGCGTCGAACCGGAGCTCGGTCGGCGTACCGGGAGTGATCGAAGCTTTCTTCTCGTAGCCGTGCAGATGCAGCTCATCGGCTTTGTCGGAGGTGACGACCAGCAGCACCGGACTACCCAGCGCGACGTCCACCACGGGCTGCGCGGTTGTGACCTTCCCGCCGGCCACGACGACCTCGATCCGGGTCGGCGCAGCCGCCTCCGGGGTGGAGATGGTGGCGGAGCTGGGCGTGGCCACTGGCGCAACCGGTGGGGCGGGCGGCGGGGCTGTCTCGGCGCCGGTGGACGCGCAACCAGTCAGGACGGAGGCAACCGCCGTTACCGCCACGAACAGCAATCTCACCTGTACATCACCCCTTACGGTGTCAAGCATCTTCGCGGCAGCTTAGCTGATCACCGACACCGACCGGGTAACAGGGCTGTAATGCGCACGACAGAGTCAGCGTTTCTCAGATGCTCGTGACTCGGATCGTCGGTGGCCCAACGACAGACCCCCCAGACGCCGGTGAGACCGAGTCGAAAGACTCGGCCTCACCGGTGATCGTGACGGGGCCCGTCGACGCAGCGCCTCACATGCCGTCAGTAGAGGCCTTCGGTGAAGTAGGGCGTGGGCCGCCTAGGCCCGCCGTCCTCTTCCTCGTCCTCGTAGCGGTCCTCGTCGGTGCCGTTGTACAACCCGGGGTAGATGTCGCCCTCGTAGCGGGTGTCGGTGTCGTAGTCGCCGCTGTCGTAGTCGCCGTCGTCGTCCTCGTCACCGTTGGAGTAGAAACTGCCGTCACTGCCGCCGACGGGGTTGTCGTCGCTGCTGTCGTAGTCGTCGTCGAAGTTGTCGTAGTCGTTCTCGTCATCGTCATCGTCATCGTCATCGTCATCGTCACGGCTCGCGCGCAGATCCGACGGCACTGACGGCATCTCGAACGCGGCGGACTGCGCGTCGTACGCAGACGCCGAGTCTGGCTGGAGCGCGTCCAGGCCGTCGTCCGTGGCTCCGGACTGCTCAGCTGTCGACGGGGACGCGAGATCGTGGGCCTGTCCGGCGGTCGCGGCGAGAGCAGTGCCCGGCAGCGCGACACCGGCTGCGGCGACTCCCGCCACCGCCGCCACGAATCGGACGGTCCGGCGAGCTGACGTCGTCGTCATCAGGTGGTTTCCCTTCACGAGGAGAGGGCGCGCATGCGCAACGTTCCCTTTCCTGGGACAACGACCGGCCGGGCCCAACGTTGTTGGTGGCCCGGCCGGTCGCCTGGGATTCCCCCTTATGGATGAATCAGCGGTCAGTCCTTCTGGCTGAAGCGGCGTCCGAGCACCTCGCCGGCCAGTACGTTGCGCATCACCTCGGTGGTGCCGCCACCGAGGGACAGGCCACGGGCGTCCCGGTAGTACCGCTCCAGGGGCAGGTCCCGGCAGTATCCGTGGTGGCCGTGCAGCTGCAGCGCCTCGTCGCAGATGAACCTGGTGGCCTCGTTCGCGTAGATCTTGGCCATCACCGTCCATCGGGTGTTGGGGAACCCGCCGTCGTCGGAGCTGGCGGCCCGCCACAACAGCTCACGGGCGCTCTCCAGGCGCAGCGACATGTCGGCGATCTTCCACTGCAGGCCCTGGAACTCGGCCAGTTCGCGCCCGAACTGCTTGCGGGTGCGCAGGCGGACGATCGCGTCCCGCAACGCGGCGCGGGCCACCCCGATGCCCATCGCCGCGTTGCCGCAGCGCTCCGGGTTGAACTGCTTGAGCATGATCGCGGCGCCCTTGCTGGAGCCGGCCTCCGGAACCACCACGACGTCGCGGGCCTCCACCCGCACCCCGTCGAAGGTGATCACCGCCTCGCCGATGCCGCGCCCACCCATCTTCGGCTGGCTGTGCGGGGTCTCGAAGCCTTCCTGGCCACGTTCGATGATCACCGCGCCCAGGCCCTTGGCCCCGGAGGTGCCGGCGAGCCGGCAGAAGACCAGGAAGGTGTCCGACCGCATCCCCGCCGTGATGTAGCACTTCTCGCCGTAGAGCCGGTAGCCGTCGCCGTCGGGCTCGAGCCGGCTTTCCAGCTCGGTCGCGGACGAACCGGCCTGTGGCTCCGAGATCGCGATGGAGAAGAAGCGCTCACCGGTCGCCACGCCCGGCAGGTACCGCTGGCGCTGGTCCTCGGTACCCAGCTCCAGGATCGCCCGGGGCGGCCCGTTGAGGAACATCTGGACCAACATCGAGGAGTTCATGCAGACGGCGGCGATCTCCTCGGCGACGATGCACGCCTCCAGTACGCCGAGGGCCTCGCCGCCGTACTCCTTGGGCATGGTCAGTCCGCAGATCCCGGCGGCGCGGAGCTTCTCCAGCGAGGCCTCCGGGAAGGTCTCCTCCTCGTCCCAGCGCTTGGCGTCCTCGGCCAGCGTCGCGGCGACCGCCGCCGCCCGGTCGCGTAGGGCCGCCAGGTCGCCGGTCAGCGGCGGGACCAGCGGGGGGAACTCCACCTGTGGACTCGCGCCGTTGGTGGCGACGGTCGCGGCCGCCGGCGCGGACCCGTTTGCCGAGGGCTGCGGGCGGCGCTGGTCGAACCGGCGTCCGAGGACCTCCGCGGCGAGCACGTTGCGGTTGGTCTCCAGGGTGCCGCCGCCGATCGAGGTACCGCGGGCGTCGCGGTAGAGACGTTCCATCGGGATGTCGCGACAGTAACCGTGGTGGCCGTGGACCTGCATGGCCTCCCGGGTGATGAACTCGGCCGCCTCGTTGGCCGCGATCTTGGCGTTCATCACGTACCGGGTGACCGGGAACCCGCCGTCGTTCGACTCAGCCGCTTTGATCAACAGCAGCCGGGCGGCGTCGAACTTCATCGCCATGTCGGCGAACTTCCACTGGATGCCCTGGAACTCGCAGATCGGCCGGCCGAACTGCACCCGGGTGCGCGCGTAGACGATCGCGCGTTCCATCGCCGAGCGCGCGATGCCCAGCGCCATCGCCGCGTTGCCGCAGCGCTCCGGGTTGAACTGGCGCAACATGGCGAAGGCCGCCCGGGAGCTGGTGGGGTCGGGCTCGATCACCACCTGGTCGGGGTCGATGCGGACCCCGTCGAAGTACAGGTAGGACTCGGAGATGGCGTTGCCGCCCATTTTCGGCGGCATCTGCTTCTGGGTGAAACCGTCCTGACCGCGGTCGATGATGACCGCGCCGATGCCCTTCGATCCGGCGGTGCCCTCGGCCCGGCAGAACACCAGGAACGAGTCGGCCCGCATGCCGCCGGTGATGTAGCACTTGTCGCCGTGCAGCCGGTAGCCGTCGCCGTCGGGGACCAGGTAGGACTTGAGCTCGGTGACGGCGGATCCGGCATGCGGCTCGGACATCGCGATGGCGAAGTACCTGGTGCCGGCCGCCACCCCGGGCAGGAACCGCTTCTTGGTCGCCTCGGGTGCCAGCTCACGGATCGCCCGGGGGGGACCGTTGACGAACATCTGCAGGATGCCGGCGCCGACCCCGATGCCGTAGGCCAGCTCCTCCAGGACCACGCACGACTCGCGCACCCCGTAGCCCATCCCGCCGTGCTCCTTCGGCGCGGTCAGGGAGAAGAGCCCGGACTCCTGGAGCGCGGTGTACGCCTCCTCGGGGAAACGTCGCTCCTCCTCCCATGCGGCTACGGTGTCGTCATCGAACCGGGCGCAGACAGCCGCGGCGCGTTCCCGCAGTTCCCGTAGGTGAGGCTGCTCCTCCTGCGGAATCAGGTCCGGGAAGCTGACCTCTTCTGTGCCCGTGCCGGTACCGGTCGTTGTCGTACTCATCAGTCGCACTGCTCCCTCCGAGCTGGCCATCGTTGAACCTGCTGGTACGTCTGTGGCGCCCGGTCAGGGTCGGGCGGACTGGCCGGCGGCGTCCGAAACCGGAGTCCCGCCGCGGGCCCCGCGACCCGGTGCGCGAACCGATGCTCGGTATCGCGGCGCCCCGGCGGTACAGTACCGTCCACAGTTAACCCTCGTTCCCGTCGAATGGCGAGATGTCCAAGAATCCTGACGGTGCCGATCCCCGCCGACCGATCGCCCGCATCGGGCCGAATCCGGGCGCTGACGGCACTGCGCAACTCGCCCCACGGCGCTCGGCGGGCCGAGCCGCCGGGTCGGACGGCGTAGTCCGGCCAGGTCGGGACGGTGTCGTCCGGCCCGGCCGGGACGGCGGCCAGGGCAATGCGCGTGAGCGCGCCATTCTCGACGCAGCGGCGCGGCTGTTCCACGAGAGCGGGTTCGACCGGGTCGGGGTGGACGAGATCGGTCAGCTGGCCGGCATCAGCGGCCCGGCGATCTACCGGTACTTCTCGGGCAAGGATGAGATCCTGGCCACACTTTTCGACGCCGCGATGGATCGGCTGCTGTTGCGTTGTGGCCAGCTGCCGGACGACCCGTTCACTGCGCTGGAGCGGTTGCTCGAGGCACATGTCGAGTTCGCGCTCGAGGACCGGGCCCTGCTCTCGGTGTACGCCCGGGAGGAACGATCGCTGACCGAACCGTGGCGGCGGCGGCTGCAACGCCGGCAGCGTGAGCACCTCGAACGGTGGGTCGACGTCCTGGGGCGTTGCCTGCCGAACCGATCGGTGGCCGAGCATCAGGTCGCGGCCTACGCGGCCATCGGGATGGTCCATTCGATGGCCGAGTGGCCTCGCTCGGCACGCGACGTCGCACTCACCGGGATGCTGGTCCAGCTGGTGCGGCACGGTTTGACCGGCCTCGGCTCCTGCGATCCCACGGGTTCGGCCGGCTGACCCTGATCGAGTGGCGCCCGGTGGACGGCCGGCCAATCTTGCGCGAGCCGCTATGGTAACGACGGTTCACATCGGCGACCCGAGGAGCGTTCGTGCCACACGATCAACCGGCCATCATGGGGGCCGCTGAGCTGGCGCCGGGGCGGAAGGTGCCCTACTCGTCCACCGAGCTGCATGTCCAGGCGGCCACCCGTGCGCTGGCCGACGCCGGCCTGGCTCCCGACGAGGTGCAGGGCCTCGTCTGCGCGGGCCCGATGACGAACGAAGGCTCGATCTTCCTGTCCGAGGACCTGATGGACTACCTCGGCCTCACCAACCTGAAGTTCCAGATGACCTGCCAGCTCGGCGGCGGGACGCACCTGGGGATGAGCCGGCTGGCCACCCGGATCGTCGCCGCCGGTGAGGCCGAGACGGTGCTGGTCGTCTCGGCGGGCAAGTTCCCGACCATCCGCGACGGCGGCCGGGACCTGATGTCGCTGGTGTCCCAGCGCGAGTTCGAGATGCCCTACGGCCCGTCGGTGCCCACGCTGTACGGCCTCATCGCGCAGGCCTGGATGCACGAGACGGGCCAGGGCAAGGCTGACATCGCCGAGGTCTCCGCGTCCCAGGACAGGTGGGCCGCGTTGAACCCGACGGCCATCGCGCACGGCGACAAGCGGATCACCGTGGCGGACGTGATGGAGTCCCGGCCGATCGCCGGGCCCTTCAACTTCTACCACTGTTCGATCCCCTGCGAGGGTGGCGGAGCCCTGGTCATCGGTTCGGCGGACCGCGCCCGCCGGGGTCCGCACCGCCCCATCCACCTGCTGGGGTTCGGCGAGGGCCACACGCACGGCTTCCTGACCTCGATGGCCCGTCCGGGACGCACCGGGGCCTCGATCTCGGGGCCGATGGCCTTCGAGCGGGCCGGGCGCACCCCGGCCGACGTGGACGTCTGCCAGCTCTACGACGCCTTCGCCTCGAACCCCGCGATGATCCTCGAGGAGAGCGGGTTCGTGTCCCCGGGCACGGTCGGCGACTTCTACCGGTCGGGCCGGGCCGACCCGGGTGGCGACCTCCCGGTGAACACCGACGGCGGGTTGATCCGCTTCGGTCACACCGGCACCTCCTCGGGCATCTCCCAGATCCTGGAGGCCTACTGGCAGCTGTCCGGCCGCGCCGAAGGCCGGCAGGTCCCGGGTGCCGACACCGCGTTCGTGCACACCTACGGCTCCATGCTGTGCAGCCACATCAGCGTCGTCCTGGAGGGAGCAGCATGACCGAGACCGCCCAGCTGACCGGCTTGCACGACCCGGAAGCCCTGCCCGTCCTCGACGAGGTGAACCGACCCTACTTCGCGGCGGCCGTGCGGGGTGAGCTGATCTTCCAGCGCTGCTCGGCCGGACACCCGTTCCTCTACCCCCGGATGGTCTGCCCGGTCTGCCACAGCGGCGAGCTGGCGTGGGAGAAGTCCGCGGGGACCGGCGAGGTGGTCAGCTTCGCGCCGGTGTACCGCCCGCCGTGGGACTCGTTCGGCCGCCCGCGCCCCTACCTGGTGGTGCTGGTCCGACTCGACGAAGGCCCGCAGCTGATGGCCACCTTGGAAGGGGTGCCCGTCGAGGATGCCCGGATCGGGCAGCGCGTGCGGGCCGGTTTCGAGCCGGTATCCGACGAGATCGCCCTGGTCCGCTTCCTGCCGGCCTGATCCCGACTCCACCAGAGCCGTGAAGCCACCAACCCTGACGCTGGAGGTAACAGATCCATGACACAGTCCATGCCCGCTCCGCTCGACATCAAGGGCTCCGGTCGGCTCGAGGGCAAGGTCGCGATCGTCACCGGTGCCGCCGGTGCCGGTATCGGCCAGGCGGTGGCCCGCCGCTACGCGATCGAGGGCGCCAAGGTGGTCGTCACCGATGCCCACCCCGAACGGCCGCTCAAGCTGGCCAAGGAGATCGAGTCCGAGTACGGCGTCGAGACCATCGGCATGTCGGTCGATGTCCGCCAGGGCGACCAGATCGAGGCGATGGTCGCGGCGGCGCTGGACCGGTGGGGCCGGATCGACGCCCTGCACAACAACGTCGGGATCAACAAGCTCGCTCCGATCTGGGAGATGGACGACGAGACCTGGGACTTCGTCCAGGACATCTGCCTCAAGGCGGCGTTCCGCACGCTGCGCGCGGTGCTGCCGACGATGATCGCGCAAGGTTCCGGCGCCGTGGTGAACATGGCGTCGGTGGCCGGGTACATCGGCTCCAACCTGGGCGAGTCGGCCTACTGCTCGGCCAAGGCCGGGGTGATGGGCCTGACCCGCTCGGCGGCGGCCGAGCTGGGTCCCAAGGGCGTGCGGGTCAACGCCATCGCACCCGGTCTGATCTGGAACCCGTTCCTCGAGCACATCTACCCCCCGGGCTCGCTGCAGAAGATGGTCGAGCCGGCCGCGTTGGGTCGGGCCGGTCAACCCGAGGAGGTCGCCGCGCTGTCGCTGTTCCTGGTGTCGGAGGAGTCCCGGTACATCACCGGCGAGGTGCACACCATCTCCGGCGGCCTGTACTACCAGGCATGACGACCTACGGTGTGTCGGTCCTGGCGGCCGACCTGAAGACGACGCTGACGACCGCCACGGCGGTCGACGAGGCCGGCTTCGACGCCGCCTGGACCTCGGAGTTCTACTCCCGGTCGGGAACGATCTCGATGGCCGGAATGGCCGGGTGCACCACCCGCTGCCGGCTCGGTTCGTCGATCATCTATGGGGTGGGGCGTTCGCCGCTGGTGCTGGCGGCGGAGGCCCGCGATCTCGACGAGCTCTCCGGTGGCCGGGTCGTGCTGGGCCTGGGCAACGGCACCCGGCGGATGATGAGCGACTGGCACGGGGTGGCGGACAACTCCGCGCCCGCGGTGCGGATGGAGGAGCTCGTCACGCTGGTCCGCCGGATCTGGCGGCTGCACGAGGGGCCGGTCCAGCACGAGGGCCGGTTCTACCGGATGAACCTGGTGCCCACGGACAAGCCCGCTCCGCCGGGACGGGACATCCCGATCGTCACCGCGGGCGTGCTGCCTCGGATGTGCGAGGTGGCCGGCCGGGTCTCCGACGGGCTCGCCGGCCATCCGCTGTTCACCACGACATACGTTGAGGAGGTCGTCCGCCCGGCCATCGCCAAGGGAGCCGAGCGGACCGGTCGCAACCCGGCCGACGTGGAGCTGATCTCCATGGTGATGTGCTCGATCAACGACGATGTCGAGGTGGCCCGCCGCGAGGTGGCCCAGCAGATAGCTTTCTACTCGTCGGTCAAGAGCTACGACCACCTGCTGGAGGTCAACGGCTTCGCCAAGGAAGGTGAGGCGATCCGGGAGGCGTTCGGCCGGCGCGACCTGCCGGCGATGTTCGACGCGGTGTCCGACGACATGATCGACGCCATGGGTGTCGCCGGTACCGCCGACGACGTCCGGGCCGGTCTGCGGCGCTACGAGGGCGTGCTCGACCATGTGATGCTCTACTCACCGTCGATCATGATCCCGGCGGAGCGGGTGCAGGAGAACCAACGGACGTTGATCGCCGAGTGCAACCCCGGTCGGCTCGGCGCGGCACAGGAAGCGAGTACCGATGGCTGACGAATCCCTGATCGGCAAGGACCTGGGCACGATGACGTTCCCGGTCGACCGGTCGAAGGTGCGCGAGTTCGCTCGCTCGCTGGGCGACCGGGACCCGATCTACACCGACGTGGAGGCGGCCAAGGCGGCCGGTTTCACCAACATCCCGGCACCCCCGACGTTCGTGGTGTCCTCCGCGCACTGGCGCGAGGAGGACAACATGGTCGAGGCGCTGGAGCTCGACCTGCGACGGGTGCTGCACGGTGAGGCCGGCTGGGAGTACTTCGCGCCGGTGGTGGTCGGCGACGAACTCACCGCGACCCGGCGGGTGTCCGACGTCGTCAAGCGGGACGGCAAACGCGGCGGGACGATGACCATGGTCTCCATCGAGACCGCGTTCACCAACCAGCGCGGTGAGCTGGTCGTCCGCCAGACCGATGTGATCGTCGAGACCGGAGGTTGAGCGATGAGTACCAGTACCGCACTACCCGTCGAGCCGCTGACGCTGGCCGTCGGTGACGAGATGACCACCTCGGAGTTCGGGCCGATGACCCGGTCGCACTTCGTCCGCTACGCCGGAGCGGGGGGCGACTTCAACCCGATCCACCACGACGAGGGTTTCGCCACCTCAGCGGGGATGCCGACGGTGTTCGGAATGGGTCTGCTGCACGGTGGGCTGCTCGGGCAGCGGCTCGCGCAGTGGGTCGGGCCGGCACACGTGCGGGCGTACCGGATCCGGTTCACCGGTCAGGTATGGCCGGGCGACGTGCTCACCTTCACCGGCAAGGTCGAGAACATCCGGGAGGAGGGTGGCGAGAAGCTGGCCGACCTCTCGCTCGCGGTCATCCGTCAGACCGGCGACCCCGCGATCAAGGCCACCGCGGTCGCCCGGGTCGGTTAGCTGTTCTGGTCGCCCCCGCGTGCGGTCTCGGCGGGGGCGACCAGGGTTGCGGCTCGGTAGGTGCAACACGGCCCTGGGCCGGACACCTGGACTGTCGCGGCTCAGCTCCCGGTGAACTTCGCGGGCCGGCGCTCCAGGAAAGCCGCCACACCCTCGGCGAAGTCGGTGGTGGTGGCGAGCGAGTGCACCAACCTGCCCTCCAGCTCGAGCTGCTCGACCAGGCTGTGCCGCTCCCCACTGTTGAACGCCGCCTTGATCGACGCGTACGCCTTGCTCGGGCCGGCGGCCAGCCGGGCGGCGAGCGCCGCGGTGGCGTCCATCAGCTCCGCGTCCGGCACGCTGCGGTGGGCGATGCCCCAGTCCACCGCGCGCTGGGCCGTCACCGGCTCGCCGAGCATGGCCACCTCGGTGGCCCGTTGCCGCCCGATCAGCCCGGGGAGCATGTGGGTGCCGCCGCTGTCGGGGTTGAGCCCGAGTGCGACGAACGCCAGGCGCAGGAATGCCGAGTCGGCCATCAGCATGAAGTCGCCGGCCATCGCCAGGCCGAACCCGAAGCCGACGGCCGGGCCGTTCACCGCGGTGATCACCGGCAGCGGCAACGTGCGCAGCCGCAGGATGGTGGGGGCGAAGTCGCGTTGATGCATGCCATAGAGGTCGGGATCTCCGCCGGGCGTGCGGTCGAAGCCGTCGCGCAGGTCCACCCCGGAGCAGAAGGCGCTCCCGACCCCGGTGAGCACCACGCAACGCACCGCCGGATCGTGTTCGGCGTGCTGCAGCGCCTCGGTCATCTGCGCGCCGACCTCGGCGTTCCAGGCGTTTCGCCGATCGGGGCGGTTGATCCGCAGCCAACACACGCCGTCGCGGATGTCGGTGGTCAGCTCGCTCACGAAACCTCCAGAGGTGCGGTGTGGGTGAGCAACGACTCGACCAGCTCGTCACAACGATGCGGATCGATCCGGAAGCTCGGCGGGTAGACGATCACCTGGTCGAGCAGACCGTCGTAACGTGCCAGCTGGTCGGCCACCTGTGCTGGAGTGCCGGCCACCGCCAGCGCGTCGATCATCTCGTCCGGCACCGCCTTGATCATCGCCTCGTGGTCGCCGGTGGCGAAGGCCTCCCGGATCGAGGTCGCGGCCGCGCCGAAGCCCTCCCGCTCCAGGACGGTGCCGTAGGCCTTCGGCGCGCAGTAGAAGGCCAGCTGGCCGGCCACCTCACGGCGGGCCTGCTCCTCGTCGTCGGCGACCGCGCAGATCACCACCCCGCACACCGCCACGTCGTCCGGATCCCGGTCGGCCTTCGCCGCTCCGGTGGCGATCGCCGGGCGGACGACCTCGTCGAAGTAGGCCGCCGCGAACAGCGGGTGGCCGAGGAATCCGTCGGCCACCCGACCGGCGACCTCGATCATCCGCGAGTTCACCCCGGCGGTGTAGACCGGGACGTCGGTCCGGGTGGGCGCGTCGACCTCCGCGGTCGGCACCAGGTCCAGGTGGTAGAAGCGCCCGTCGTGGCGCACCGGAGCCTCGTGCAGCCGCCACAGTTTCCGCAGCAGCGGCACCAGCTCCTCCATCCGCGACGCCGGCCCCTCCGGGTCGACCCCGTGCCAGTCGCGCATCATCTTCCGGGTACCGGTGCCCAGACCGAGCACCAGCCGGCCACCGGCCACCTCGTCCAGGCTCCGGGCTTCGGTGGCGATGGTCAGCGGTGAGCGACCGACGCCGTACGCGATCGAGCTGCCCACCCGCGCGGTCGAGGTCTCGGTGGCCACCCGGGCCAGGGTGACGATGGCGGAGCGTGTGTAGAACTCCGGCGACCAGACCGCCTCGAACCCACTGCGTTCGGCTCGGGCGGCGGCCTGGGCGATCTGCTCGACGCCGCCCCGCAGGACGGTGATGCCACGGGTCGCCCGGCCGCCGTTCACGGCCGCGCTCCGGTGGTATCGACGGGCTCATCGGTCGTGACGATGCGCGGACGCGTCCGCTCGGTCGGGCGAGGGTCGACCTGCGCCGCCGAGGCCCGGACGGTGGATGGGGACACCCGTGCTCCCTTCATCTGGTACTGCGGTGGGTCGGCCAGAACGCCAGGCCAGCCGTCTGGGCTCACCCGCCGAGCGCGACCACCTCGTCGAACCCCTCCACCATGCAGGTCCGGTACAGGTCGTAGTCGCTGACCGCGTCCGGGTCGATGTTGAACCCGAGGCAGCACATACCGTCGTAGGAGATCATCGCGACCATCGCCGCCACCCCCGGGCGCGGCCCGATCGGGTAGAGGCGCAGCACCTTGGCGCCGGCCACGTACACCGGGTGGCCCAGGCCGGGCACGTTCGAGGCCTGGACGTCGGTGAACTTCGTCAGGTTTCCGGTGAGCTCGGTGAGCGCGCCGGACGGCAACCGACTCAGGACCGGGGCCAGTAGTTCGAGGAAGCCGATCGCCGGCTCGTCGCGCGCGGTTCGGATGAAGTCCCGGATGATGCGGATCCGCTCGGCCGGATCGGCCACGCCCACCGGCGCGGGGAACCGGGCGCCGGCGAACCGGTTACCGCCGAGGTGGTCGTCGTCGGAGCGGATGCTGATCGGGATCGCCATCGGGATCTCGTCCACGTGCACCCCGACGTGCTCGTGGTAGCGACGGAACCCGCCGAGGATGCCGGCCAGGAAGGCGTCGTTCACCGAGCCGCCCGCCGCCTTGCCCGCCTTCTTGAGGTCCACCAGCGTAACGTCGTGCACCAGCAGTCGGTATCCGAAGCCACCGCCGCGCAGCGCAGGCGAACGTTCCACCGCCGGTGGGGCGAGCATCCGGCGCAGCGACAACCCGAAGCGGACCGCCCGGTCCGCGGTGCCCAGCGGGTCACGCAGGGTGCGACCGACCATGCCCAGCGCTTCCCCGCCCTGGCGGACGAGCTGGCCGGGAGCGCCCATGATGCCGTCGCGCAACTGATCGGCGGCCAGCCGCACGGGACCCACCGGCTCCGCGGAGCTCGGCGGGGCCATCGGGGGGTAGGTGCCCGGGTTCGGGGTGCGGCTGTGCGTCATGTCGAGCAGCTGGATCATGCCGAGGCCGTCGGACATGGCGTGGTGCAGCTTGAGCAGGTAGGCCGCTCGGCCCTGCTCCAGGCCGCTGACCAGGGTCGCCTCCCAGGGGGGACGGTTCTCGTCCAGAGGTCGGGCGGTGAGCCTGGCGGCCAGCTCCAGGAGCTGGTCCTCGGAGCCCGGCGCGGGCAGCGCGATTCGTTGGACGTGGTAGCCCAGCTCGAAATGCGGGTCCGGCACCCACAGCGGGCTGTTCACCGGCACGGCCGGCTCGACCACGCGCTCACGCAGGCGGGGAATCATCACCGTCGCCCGGTCGTGCGCGTTGCGGAACCGCTCCCAGTCAGGCTCGGTCTCCAGGATCTCCAGGAGCATCCCACTCGAACGGGTCCGCAGGTCGCCCTCGGCGCGCCACATCACCGACTCCCAGGCGCTCATCTGCGCCGGGCCGCCCCAGCCCAGGCCGGCGTCGGGGCCCCGACCCGTCCCGCCGTCAACCGCTGTCATGTCCGCTCCGTCCTCCGTCACGCTGTGCATCGGGTTCACCCCCGGATTCGTCGGACCCGCTGGTCCGCAACCGGTCCACCGAGGAGGTCACCTCGAGGATCAGCCGGGCAACCGCCTCCGGATCGTCGGGCATCGGCACGTGCCCGACTCCGTCCAGCCACACCAGTTCCGCGCTCGGAATCCGGTCGACCATGGGTTGCCCGTGGTGGGCGAACGGGATCACCCGGTCACGCCGGGGCCACACCACGCGGACCGGGCAACCGGGGTCGGGCAGCGGCGGCATGCCGTCCTTGCCCAGAACCTGAAGTAGCGGGCGCACCACAGAGGCACTGCGCAGCGCCCGGATGTCCGCGATCAGCTCGATCGGGTCGACCCGCTCGGGATGCTCGAACTGAGACCACGCCAGCAGCCGCCGACCCCGCGGTGTCCACGCGAGCTTCTCGGCCCGCTCACCGAGGGCCTCCACGGCGCGCAGGCTGGCGCGCATGCCGGCGACCATGACGGCCATCCGTCGGTTGGAACGCCAGCCACCGCCGGGGGAGAACACCACCACCGACCGGGCCCGTCCGCGCCTGGCCAGCTCCAGCGAGATCCAGCCGCCGAGCGAGTTCCCGGCCACGTGGACCTTGTCCAGCCCGAGCCGGTCGAGCTCGGCGACGACACCGTCCACCAGTGCCTCCACCGACGCTTCGACGCCCTCACCCAGCGCGGCCGCGCCGCTGTGCCCGAGCAGCGTCGGTGCGATCACGTCGTGGTGTCGTTCCAGCATCGGCAGCACCGGCTTCCACGTGCGCCAGGTGACGCTGAGCCCGTGCAGCAGCAGTAAAGGTGTGCCGGAGCCGCCGCGGTGACCCTCGGTGTCGGGGTGGATGTGTTCGGTCGCCAGCGGTCCGGTCACCATCGTGTCGGAGTCGGTCCCAGCGGCGCGGGCCCGCGACCGAGCCACCGCCGCCACCCCGACCGCACCGAGGGCCACCGCGCCAACTCCCGACACGACCGCCCGACGGCGGATGACCGCGGCCCGTTGGCGTGCCTTCACCAGCCGTCCCCGTGGATCTCGTGTCCTGGCGTGATCTTCAACAGCCCCCGGTAGGCGTCCTGCGCGGTGCCGCCCTTGTTCACCACGCGGTCCACCTCGGCCGCGATCGGCATCTCGACCCCGAGCCGGGCGGCCATCTCCATCACCACGGTGACCGCCTTGACGCCCTCGGCGACCTGGTTCATCCCGTCGAGTACCTCCTGGATGGTCCGGCCCCGTCCCAGCTCTTCGCCGACCCGGCGGTTGCGGCTGGCCGGGCTGGTGCAGGTGACCACCAGGTCGCCGGTGCCGGCGAGGCCGGCGAACGTCTGCGGGTCGCCGCCGAGCGCCTCGCCGAACTTGCTCATCTCCCGGACCGCCCGGGTGATGACCATCGCCTTGGTGTTGTAGCCGGTACCGATGCCGTCACCCATTCCGGCGGCGATCGCGAAGACGTTCTTCAGCGCGCCGGCCACCTCCACCCCGAGTACGTCGGTGGTGGAGTAGATCCGGAAGCGCTCGGTGCGGAACAGCTCGGCCAACTGATGCGCCGAGTTCTGGTCGGGCATCGCGATGGTGGCGGCGGCGGCGTATCCGGCGACCACCTCGGAGGCGATGTTGGGTCCGGCCAGTACCCCGGCGGGGTGGCCGGGGAGCACCTCGGCGACGATCTCGGTCATCCGGTAGTCGGTGCTCAGCTCCAGGCCCTTGACCAGGCTGACCACCGGGATCCACGGTCGGACGTGCGGCGCGGCCTGTTCCAACGCCTCCCGGAACCCGTGCGACGGAACCCCCATGATGAGTACGTCGGCGTCGGCGACGGCCTGCTCCATGTCAGCGGTGGCACGCAGGGTCTTGGTCAGTTCGACATCGCCGAGGTACCGGGAGTTGCGGTGGTTGGCGTCCACCTCGGCGGCAACCTCGGGCGAGCGCGCCCACAGTGTGGTCGGTGCGCTGTCCGCCACGATCGAGGCAACCGCGGTGCCCCACGATCCGGCGCCGAGCACCGCGACTTTCGGTTGCCTGCGCCGGCTCACGCCACCACCCCCGACAATCTTGTGAACGGCGGTGGCGTCGGTCGGATCAAGGTGCCACGCTGCGCATTCTGAACGTCACAGGGACAGTAATGTACTGAACAAGACCCGGCCAACATGGCACGCGTCGGCCGGCTCGAGGCGATGTGGCGCCGGTCCGACCATTGCTCGTCGGGCCCAGCGCAGCTTGCCGTCGAGCTGCTCGCCGGCGGTGTGCCTGCCTTTCTCGCGGCGTTTGCACTAGGTTGCAACGAACCCCCGGACGTTCCAACGCTGTGAGGCACCCGATGACGTCGTCCGCCCTCATCCGCCCCGAGGACCGTTACAGCGCCGAGAAGGTCGCCGGGTACCGCGCCGCCGGCTACTGGAGAGGCGGGTCGCTCGCCGGCTCGGTCGATCACTGGGTGGGCGTGCAACCCGACGCGGTGGCGGTCTCGGACGGCTACGCAACGCTCACCTGGGCGCAGCTGCAGGGCCAGGCCTACCGGCTGGCCGCCAAGCTGCGCGAGCTGGGTGTCGAGTCCGGCGACCGGGTGCAGGTGCAGCTACCCAGCTGGAACGAGTTCGTCGTGGTCTACCTGGCGTTGGCCCGGATCGGCGCGGTGCTGGTGCCCACCATGCCGATCTACCGCTGGGACGAGGTCACCTACGCGATCAACCACGCCGAGGCCAAGATCTCGGTGGTGTGCGGGGAGGACCGCAAATTCGACTACCTGGCCATGGTGCGCGACATCCGGGAGAACTGCCCCACCCTGACGCACGTGATCGCTGTCCGGGTGGACGAGGTCGGGGAGGGCGAGTCCCGGTTCGAGGACCTGATCGCCGGTGACTCCGCTGCTGATCCGGTACCGGGCGAGGACGTGCTCGGTCCGGTGCCCGACGCGGACGCGCCGCACTGCATCATCTACACCTCCGGGACCGAGTCGCGGCCGAAGGGCTGCTACCACACGTTCAACACGGTGTCGTTCACCGTGTACGGCCTGGCCGGCGAGGTCCTGGGCATGGGGCCGGGCACCACGATGTTCATGCCGTCGCCGGTCACCCATGCCACCGGGATGGCGATGGGAGTCACCGCCCCGCTGGTGCTCGGCGCGGGTGCCCACCTGATGGATACCTGGGACGCGAAGGCGGCGCTGGTCCGGATCCAGGAGCACGACTGCACCTTCGCCATGGGCGCCACCCCGTTCGTCCGGATGACGCTGGACGGCTATGACGCCGATCAGCACGACATCTCCTGCCTGAAGACGTTCCTCAGCGCCGGCGCGCCGATCCCGGAGTCGCTGCTCACCGACTGGCAGAAGGCATTCCCGGAGTGTGCGTTGCTACCGGTGTACGGGCGCAGCGAGGGTCTGGTGGTCACCGCGTGCCGGTTGGACGACCCCCCGGAGAAGATCCTCGGCTCGGACGGCAGGGCCAATCCCGGAGTGGTGCTGGAGATTCGCGGCGAGGACGGCGCGGTGGTCGCCGCAGGCGAAGAGGGCGAGATCTGTCACGGCGGGCCCGGGCTGATGCTCGGTTACTGGCGCGACCCGGAGCGCACCGCTGAGGCGATCGACGACCAGGGCGTGTCCCGGTCCGGCGATCTCGGCCGGGTCGACAGCGACGGCTACATGCGGGTCACCGGCCGGATCAAGGATCTGATCATCCGCGGTGGCACGAACATCTCGGCCCGGGAGGTCGAGGAGCACCTGCTCACCCATCCGAAGGTGGCGAACGTCGCGGTGGTCGGCATGCCGGACCGGGTGCTCGGTGAGCGGGCCTGCGC
>JBQTKB010000015.1:0-21415 GCA_052386505.1 Pseudonocardia sp. | reverse complement strand
TGCGGTCGTAGTCGATCGAGGGCAAGTTACGGGCGCCGCAGGCCTTGAACTGCTTCATCCGGTCTTCGACGTGGGCTTGGGTGCGGTGGCGGGCGTCGAGGAACTGGACCTGCCCGGCGGCGGTGTTGGTGACGAACGCCCCGTACTCCCACTGCGGGTGTTCACCGAGGCGGGCCGGCTTGCCCGCCGGACGCGGGGTACGTCGGGCGAAGATACGCATGTCGGGCGGCCAGCCCGACAGCCGGTCGGCGCCTGGGCCGTGGCGCAGAATCCCGGTCAGCTCGGCCGCCTGGGCGGCGGGGTCGGGCTCGCCGTCGGTGTCCAGCGCGGCTCCCCAGTCGCGTTCGCGCAGCGCCTCGATCCCGCCCATGGTGCGTTCGTCGACCGGCCAGCCGATGCTGTACTCCACGCGGCGGCCCCGTTTACCGTGCTCGGGCGCGGTATTGAGCGAGGTGAGGTGGTCGATGACCTCGTGGGAGGCGCCGGCGCCGTCGATGCTGACCAGCACGTCGCCCCGCCAGGCGGCGGGGATCTGGTCGAATGAGGCGTCCAGGACCGCGAGGTGATCGGCGGCGGTGAACGAGCCGGCGTTGCCCGGGCGTTGCATCACCGCCAACGCGTCCCCGACGTTGGAACACCAGCCGGTCAACGGGTGGAAACCGAAGCCGCCCTTGTAGTGCCCCGCCGCCCGGGCCTTGGCGCTGGCAGACTCGATCAAGGTGGCGTCCAACCGGATGACCAGCACCGGGCGCGGCCGGCCGCCGGGCTCGGTAACCGGCCGGGTCAGATCCTGGCCGGCGACCGCCACCGCGGGCAGCTGCCCATGACGGGCCACGATCGCAGCCCACGCCCGCGCCCGCGCGTCCGCGGTGGCCCGGGCCAGTCGCCGCCCGGGCAGCCCGGCCTCACCGACTCGCTGCGCGAGCTCGTCGAGCACCCGCAGCATCGTCGAGTCCGAGGCGCCGCCGCCGGGACCGAAGAGCTCCTCTTGCGCGGTCATCGCTTCCACATCAGACAGACACGTCGCACCGGCGGCCAACGCACACACCGTATCCACCAGCGCTCGGCCCCGATGCCGCAACGGGGTGAATCCCGCCCGCGCCAGCACCTGCGCCAGCCCGGTGGTCAGACCGAGCCGATCGGCCAGCAGCCGTGGCAGCGCCACCCCCGCCTGCGCGAGCGTTCCGGCGCCGCCAACCTCGACACGCAGTCCCCGCGACCAGCCCAGCGCGGCAGCATCGAGCAGCCCCCGGGTACTTGTAGCCTTCACCTCACGGGTGTCCCTTCCTGAGGTCATGCAGATCTAGGCAATCCGCATCATCCCAGGTCAGGGGCACCCGTCCTCATCTCGACACCACGAAAACCCATGATCGCCGGCTCAACGTGAATACCCGGGGGTGACATCCGTGCTCGATCCGCATCCGCCACGATCTCAACTGTCCGCACGCAGTGAGCGGGACTCCCCGATGACGCGACGCGCTGCGCTGTCGTCGCCAAGGCGTGCCGAGACCGTGCGAGCGGCCAGGTGTGTCGGCAACGCCGCCGAGAACTTGAGGCCTCTCAACGCGTGTGGGTCCACCGCTGGGTCGCGTAGCTCCGCGCTCCCGGCGTCGCCGAGTCTGGCGGCGGCCTCGCGCAGGTCGATGCCGTGCCGCAGGCGCAGGCACTGATCACCGATGCGTTGCCGGGAATCGACGACGTCGAGCGAGGCGTGCAACGTGCGGTTGGCGGCGGAACCGGCCCAGGTCCACCAATGCACATCACCGTCGGCGCTGCGGCTCAGCACCGTCGCATCCAGGTCCACGAGTCCGATGTGGTGGTCCCGAAGCTCGGCCAGGACGGCCGCACCCCGTTTCGACACCCGTACCCCGGGAGGGTCGGCTCCGAGCAGCACGTCCCGCATGCCGCGAGTGATCTCGAACGACAGCCCGGCCGCCTGCCCGTCCCACTTCGCTCGGCCGGGCAGGTCGGTGGGTTCGACGTGGCAGCGCCGCCGTTTCCAGTCGACGTGGGTGACCAGCCAGGCCCGTCCGGCCAGCAGCAGCACCCGCGGCGCGCCGGCGGTGTCGGCGAGCAACGCCTCGTCACCTACCGACCCGATCTCGTCGCGGCCGGCGTAGACCAGGAACTCCGGGGCGGCGGCGAAGACGGCCATCAGCTCCATGAAGTGCCGGCGCCCGAACCGTCGTTCCGCTTCCGGACCGATGAACCCGAGGCCGCCGTCCTGCTCGAGGAAGCCCTCGGCGAGCAGGTGGGCCAGGATCTCGGTGCCGTCGGCCGCCATCGGACCGAGCCCGTGCCACCACTCCGGCCAGGTGCGCAGCCCGATGGTGTGCTCCTGCAATGCCAGGGCGAGCAGCTGCTGAGCGACGATGTGCCGAGGTGCCGGCGGCGGGACGACCGGCTCGACCCATCCCTGCGCCCACGTGGACAGCAGGCCGGCGGCGTGCAGGATCTGGTCCTGGTCGAGGGCGAGGAACAGGCAGTTGCGCGAGGCGCCCGGTCGTCGACCGGTGCGGCCCAGGCGCTGCAGGAAGGACGCGACCGTGCGCGGAGCCCCGACCTGGATCACCCGGTCGAGGTCGCCGACGTCGATGCCCAGTTCCAGGGTCGAGGTCGCGACGATCACGCAGTCCCGGGCTTCGGCGAACGCCTGCTCCGAGCGGCGTCGTTCGGCGGCGGACAGCGAGGAGTGGGACAGGAAGGTGTCGACGTCGCGGGCGCGGAGTTCGGCGCCGAGTTCCTCCGCTCGACGGCGGCTGTCGACGAACACCAGCCGCTTCTCGCCCCGGTGCAGTGCGCTGATCACGGTGGCCGCGCCCTTGATCGAACCCACGTGGTCGAGCTGGACATCGCCCACCGCCGCCGGAGCTGGTGGGGCGACCACCTGCCGGGGTCGGTCGTGAGCTGCGCCCTGCAGCCAGGTGAGCAGGTCCTCCGGGTTCCCGACGGTGGCCGAGAGCCCCACCCGCTGAAGCGGCCGACCCGCGAGGTGCGCGAGCCGTTCGACGACGTGCAGCAGGTGCCAGCCTCGGTCGTCGCCGGCGAAGGCGTGCACCTCGTCGACGACGACGCAGCGCAGGTCGGCGAAGAAGCGGCGGGCGTCGACCGACGTCGAGACCAGCATCGCCTCGACCGACTCGGGTGTGGTCAGCAGGATGTCCGGCCGCTCGAGCTGGGTCCGTCGGCGCTCGCCTCGGGTGGTGTCGCCGTGCCAGAGCTGGGCGGATCGGCCGAGCCAGCCGGCGTAGTCGGCCAGTCGAGGCGCCAGGTTGTTCAGCAGCGCGCGCAACGGGCAAACGTAGAGCACAGAGGTGCCGGTCCAGCCGTCGTGCGCCATCCGGCTGAGCAGCGGCAGCACGGCCGCCTCGGTCTTGCCGCCGGCGGTGGGGGCGAGCAGCAGGCAGTCGACGCCGTCGGTGACCGGTCGGACCGCGTCTTCCTGCAGCGGCCGCAGGGCCGGCCATTGCAGGGTGTTGACGACGTGGTGCTGCACGACCGGATGCAGCAGGTCGAAGCCGGCGGTCAGCACGTGAGCACTCAGACGTCGAGGGCGACGTCGTCGGGTGACGCCGCCTGCCGCTCGGCCTCGGTCAGCTCACCGCTGGTGATGGTGAGTCGGTAGTCGCGGCGGGGATCGAAGTCGTCGAACTGCTCGACGCGGTCGAGTACGTCACCGACGAGCTTGCGCAGGAACACCCGGGGAGCGACGCCGACCTTGCCCCCGAGGCCGCCAGATACCGCGCGGGCGAGGAGCTCCAGGTAGGCGTCGTCCACGATGTGACGGATGCGGTCCGGGTCGGCCGCGCCCGCAGCGAAGAGATCCCGTACCCGGCCGCCAACCTCGACCAGCCGATCGAGGTCGAACCCCAGCAGCCTGACCTGTGGGGCTCGCGGGTTGTCGAAGCGCGGATCACCGGAGAAATCGGTGTGCAGGCGTTGTGCGAGCGGAGGCAGCAGCGCAACCCCCTGGCGGCCATCGAAGAACGCTGGTGTCCCGGTGATGACGAGGTAGAGGCCTGGGAACCGGCCACCGTCGACCTCGTCTAGCAGCTGCCGCAGCGCGTTGAGTGCTTTCGCCCGAGCGTCGCTGCGTACCCGCTGCAGGGTCTCGACCTCGTCGAGTACCAGGACGAGGCCGGGGTGGCCGGCGTCGCGCAGCACGGTGAGCAGGCCCTGCAGGAAGCCGAGCGCCAGGAAGTGGTCGATATCCCCCCGCACGCCGGCGGCTCGCTTGGCGGCCGCCGCGACGTGCGGCTGGCCGGCGAGCCAGGCGGAAACCCCGTCCGCAACCTCGATCTCGCCGTCGGCGAGGGCTTGGCGGTAACCACGCAGGCCAGCGGCATAGCCGGGAGCGCTGCGCCCGAGGGCGGCGAGCCGCTGTTCGAGTAGGGCGTCGACGGCCGTCCCGAGGACAGCGGAGTCGTCCGCATTGACGACGCCGTCGGCCAGCACGTCCTCCTCCAGCGCGTACAGCCAGGCGTCGAGGACCGGCCGGAACGCGCTCGGTGCATCGCTCGCGGTGGACAGCCGCTCGCACAGCCGCCGGTACACCGTCTCCAGCCGGTGCAGCGGGGTCTCGGTCTCCGAAATCTGGACTTCCGCGAAGGCCATCCCGCTGGCCTTGGCCCGTTCGCCGAGCCACCGGGATACGAACGTCTTGCCGGAGCCGTACTCCCCCCGGATTGCGGTGAACGACGCGGCGCCGCCACGGCAGGCAGCCAGCTCGACGTCAACGGTCGACACCAGCCGCTCGACGCCGACCGCGAACAGGTCGAGGCCGCTGTCGGGAACGGTGCCGCGGCGCAGGGCCGCGAGTATGGTCCGGCGCCGCGCCGGGCTCACCGAGGTGGAGGACATCAGGCGTCGTCCGGTGGGAACTGCTCATCGAGCAAGCTCACGTTGAGCTCGACCGCTCGACCGCCGTCGACGAGCTCGAGCACGGAGAAGCTGTCCCGGTTGAGCACCCGCCGCATGGCGGTGACCAGAGCGCGGGGGTTGCGTCCGGCTGCTCCGGCTGCCTGGACCACGCCGCCGATCGGTAGGCGACCGCCCGCATCGACCAGCGCATCGACGACCTGGTGGAAGACCGCCGGCGCCGGCGCGCGGTTGGCCGGGATCTCGGCGCGTGCCTCCCGGAACCGGGCCGACGCGACCAGCCGCGCCCCGCGGGTCGCCGAGGCAGCGTCTTCCGCTGGCAGGACGAACAGCCCCTCACCGTCCGGCGCCGCGGCCTTCCGCGCCGGATTCTTCTTGGGCGCTGGCCGTTGCGCGGCGGGCGCCGGGTCGCCGGCCGCCGCGCCGCCGAGCGCCGGCCGAACGTGCATGACGTCGTCCCACCAGCTCGGCGGACCGAGCGTGTACTCGGCCCAGCCCTCGGGCATGGACACCCCTGGCGGCAGCAGCCCGATCAGCGGGATCGCGGCTTCGGCCAGCGTGGCACCGCCGTGATACCCGTGGGCACGAGCCCCGTAGCGGACGTCCTCGGTTGCGGCGAGGATCGCGCTCTTCTGCGGGAGCAGCATGCGCGGTCCGCCGGCCACGACCTCGTCGGCTCTGGCTGCGCCGTCATCCGGTCGCCAGCGGGCGGCCGCCCCTGGATGGGGTCGATGTTCCGCGCCATGCTCGAGGACGTGGCCGTGGTCGCTGGTCAGCAGGACCACCCGGCCGGCGTTCACCGCGCGGTCGAGCAGCTGGCTCAAACCTGGGACGTCGCGCAGTCGCCATGCCGGGTCGTCCGCCTGGCGGCCCTTGCCCAGCGAGTCGTCGATGGCGTTGAGCACCACCGCGGCGACCTGCGGACCAGTGTCGCCGACCGCGGCTTCCAGCTCAGCCCCGAGATCGGATCCGTCCCGACCCGCTACTCCTGCCTTGTGGATCAACGTGGCGCCACCCGGGGGCCAGAAGCTGTGGGTGGGGAACACCGAGCGCTCGACCGATTGCTCACCCGATCGCAGCTGTGCACAGAACAGGCTGGTGCGGCTGTACTTGGTCTCGGTGGGCATCGCGGCGAGGACGGCGTCCCTGGCACCATCCGCACCGGTCCGCACGATCTCGGTCCAGCCGGTGCGCCGGCCGGCGATCTCCTCGGCCAGTTCGCCAGCGATGGCCCCGGACATGCCGTCCAGCACCACGAACAGCACCTTTGCCTTCTTGGCCAGGGGCGCGACGACTCTCGGCAGCAGCGTCTCGACGGCCAGGGCGTTCGCCGGCGTGCTGTCCATCGAGGCGAACCGGGCCGCGAACGCGGTGTCGAGCCGGGCGCGGACCACACTCGCCTGCCGCCCGACGCCGGCCAGGACCGCGGCCACCCGAGGGTCTGCATCGCCGGCCCGGACCTGCGTCAGCGCCCGGTCCACCCAGGCGGTCTCCCGCGCGTGATGCGCGACTCCGGCTGCGGCGGTGGCCCAGTCACCGGCCGAGTCGCCGGCGGCCCCGATCTCCAGCCAACGCCGCAGCCTGGCCGCGGCCTGCACCCGCTCGACCCGGTACGAGCCGGTGGCATTGTGGTGTTCGCTCAGCACGTCGAACGCGTGCTTGGTCAAGGCCTGCGCCGCGGCCGCGAGCCGGTCGACGAAGCCTCGCGGCAGGACCGGGCTGACCGCGACGAGCTCGATGGCCGTCAGCGCCTCCAGGGTTGCCTCGGCCACCCGGCATTGCTGGCTCAGCCGGGCCGACGGTGCGTTGCGCGCGTAGGCGATGGCGGCCGCCGCCGCAGCCGCGAGGTCGCGTCGGCTCGGGCGGGGTGATGCGCCGAAACGTGCCTGCTGGTAGCCACCGAGTGCGCCGGCCGCCCGCACATCGGTCTCCGGTGCCCCGGTGAGGACGTGAGCCACCAGCAGCTGGGCCAGCACGTCGTCGTCGCGCTCGGCGAGAGCGGCCACCACCCCGACGCCGGGGCCGTGGCGGTCCGCGAGGTGCCCGACCAGGCCCGCTCGCTCCTCTGAGGGGAGCTGACGCCACCTGGCGCGGACGGGGGGGTGGTCGAAGGCTTCGACGAACCTGGGCAGATCGGCCTCGTCGGGCTCGATCCCGAGGCGCGCTTGCACGACCAGCGCCACGGCCCGCACCCAGCTCAGCGCCGCGCCGGTGGTCTGCGGGATCTGGTCGGCCTCGGCGAGCTCGATCAGTGCGTCGACCAGCCAGGTCTCGCGGCGGATCCGCGGATCGAGGGCCCGCGCGCCGAGCAGGTCGATGAGTTGGGTGTAGCGGTCGGCCTCCAGCAACTCGCCGCGATGCAGGCGGGCGAACACGGCGTCCCCCAGCTCGTGCTCGGGCAGGTCGGTGAGGACGACGGTCACCTCGTCACCGGCGGTCGCGTCCGCCGTGGCGAGCGCATCGAGGACGGCCAGCACGGACGGACACTCGACTATCCGGACCGGGGTGCCGTCCAGCTCCACCTCCCGGGCGCTGGACCAGCGCGGAGTGCCCGTTGAGCGGATGCCGATGATCCGGCAACCCCGCTCCAGCTTGGCCAACCGGCCTCTGACCCGAGCCAGCACCGCACGCTCCGCGGGGGGCGCGAGCTCAGCGGTCGTCATCGTCGAGCACTCGGTACGTGACCTCGATCCGGCCATCCCGAGGCAGTGCCTGGTCCAGCCGCCCCAGCACCTCGTCACGGGTCCCGGTCAGTCGGACGGCGCCGCGTGCCGGCTCGGGCGGTGGTGGTGCCGGTGTGGGCGGCTTCGGTTTCACGATGAGGTCGACGGTGCGGCGGCGGGCCTCGGCGAGCACCTTGCCGAGCGCGGCCGCGTCCTCGTTCGTTGCCGAACCGATCCGGAGGCTGTCCCGGATCTGGTCGGCTCCGGAGACCTCAAGGGTGCGCAGCTGATCGAGCACCTGCCAGTCCGCGTGCCGCAGCGTCTCGGTGACCTGCGAGGCAGTGCTCATCGACCGACCGAGCGTCACCAACGGGACGTCAATACTGGCGCCGGCAAGGGTGGCCACCAGCTCGGCGGGCCCGTCGGCGCGGCGCATCTCGGCAAGCAGCCGCTCGGCGACCTGGGCGGTGTGCAGTCGCGCCGGCTCGTCCTCGGACCGGACGCCCAGCCGGGGTAGCAGCTCCCCGAGGACGGCCACCAGGTCAGCGGCCGGCGCGCGCAACTGGTCAGCGCGAGCGCCGACCCGAGCAAAGCGAGCCAGCGATCGTGGCGAGATGACCCGGGCGCTCACCTCCTCGCCGAACAACGCTCCGGCCCGCTCGACCGCGCGCGCCCAGTCCTCGGCGGTGGGCATGGGCTGCGGGCGCAGCACGAGGTCGTCGCGTACCTCCTCGACGGAGGCCGGCGGCAGCACCACCTGGTTGCCCCGGACCCAGGCCCGCCGGCTCAGCTCCGCGTAGGTGGCGATCACCAGGTTCTCGACTCGTGCGTCCAGCCCGAGCGGCGCGAGCCATTCGCGCACCGTGCGCACCGGGACGTCGTCACCCGGTAGCTGTGCGGCGCGGCGCTCGAACTCGGTCTCCCAGTGCCTGGACAGCACGAACGGGCCGCCGTGCTCTTCCCCGAGGTGCAGCGGGTGGGCGAGCTTCTGCAGCGCGGCCCGCTCCGACTTGTCCGTCTCGGTCCGGCCGCCCTCCTCGTCGGTCGCCCGTCGGACCACGGTCAGCACCGTCCGCAGCTCAGCGGCGGACACGAGCTGGTTCTTGCGCTGCGGGTCGAGGTTCGGGTGCTCCGGGTAGGTCGCGGCGAAACACTGGTCGATGAGCGCGGCGAGGGCGTCGGGGAAGGACCGGCCGACGTCGAGCTTCGGGGTAAGCGCGGGGTCGAGGCTGATCAGGTGGTCGGACCAGTCCAGGACGTTCTCCGCCTCGGAGCGGGCCAGCCCGTAAGCCTGCTTGAGCACGATCCGCAGCTCCGACCGCAGGTTCTCGCCCTGGTTGCGCAGCAGGTCTCGCGCCCGCTGGCGGTCGTCCGCGCCGAGGCGGGTGGCGTTCTCGTCGAGCCGGTTGCCGGTGAGCAGGTACTCGATCCGGACCAGGGTGCCGACCTTGCTGAGCACCGCGCGGGTGACGAACCCCGGCAGCCAGGCCACGCAGTGCGCGGGTCCGCGCGGCCTCAACTCGGTGTTCAGCCGGTTGCGGTCCTCGGCGGCGGAGTACTGCACGGCGTCGAACGGGTAGTCGATGACGACCCGCCAGTTGCCCGAGCGCGACGGCTCGAAGACCTCGTCCCGCAGGTCGCCGCGATCGCGGACGTTGCCGTACACGATCTCCACGCCGCGCCGGCTGCCGCGCCAGACCACCGGGTGCTCCAGCTCGAACGAGCCGTCGTCCCGGATGCCCAGCTCGGCCAGCAGCAGCTCACGGAACAGCCGGCGGTGGGCCGCGTCGTTGTCGACGTGCGCGACCAGCTCCAGGATCGCCCCGGTGTCCACCCCGACCAGCTGCAGGCGCACGCTCGGGTCGTCCTCGTCGCCGACCTTCAGCTCCGGCACCCGGCTCGCCCAGCTCCGCAGGCGCCGGACGATCTCGGCCACCTCCTGGCCGGGGATCATCGACTGGATGGTGCCGTGGTTGAGCGCCGCGAGCCGGCGGGCGGTCATCCCGCGCAGGGCCGGTACGTCCGGGGCGAGCGCGGACAGCAGCAGCGTCTTCGCCAGGCGGTCCTCGGCCAGGAACGACCGGACCACCCCTGGCTTCGCCTCGGTGCTCCCGGATACCTGGTCCTCGGTGAGCGAACGCTGCTCGAGCAACAGCGGGCGCAGGGTCCGCTGGTAGAGCGTGCGGGCCTGGTCGAACTCGTGCTTGAGCTTCTCGGTGAACGGTTGATCGGTACCGTCGGCGATGGCGTCGAACAGGTCACCGAGCGGGACGAGCTGCCCTAGGCGCAGGTCGTCGCGCCGGTCGACCAGGATCTGCTGCATCAGCTTCAGCGCGGTGCGCTCGCGCTGCAGCGCCGACGACACGTGGACCAGGGTCTGCATGAACGCGGGGCTGAACGGATAGGTGCGGCGGAACGCTTCACCGTCGCCGTCGGTCAGAAGCACGTCGCGGGTCGCGCCTGGCAGGTTGTCGGTGCGCCGGAACGCGTCCGCGATCAGCCCGGCCGCGTTGTCATCGACGGGTTTGAGGATCCGCTTCTCGGCGATCAGCTCGAGGTTGCGGTCCTCCAGCGTTACGGTGAAGAACCGCCCGTCCCAGTAGGACAGCTGATCCTGGAACGACAGGCTTTCGGCGCCGGTCCGGTTGGTCCCGATGAGCTCGCGCAGGTCGCGCTGGCGGGCGATGAAGCTGACGATCGGGATCGCCCGGGACGCGTCAGAGGACTCGACCAGCTTGGCGACCTTCTCGGTCTCCCGGGCGACGAACTCCGGGTTGCCGATCTTGCCGGCCAGCCAGAGCACCAGCTCGTCGAGGAACAGGACCACACCGTGGTAGCCCAGCTTCTTTGCGTGGGTGCTGATCGCGGCCAGGCCGGGGTCGAGCGGGACGAAGGCGTTCGCGGCGCCGGCGACCGAGTCGACGTAGCTGGGCATGAACGCCGTGACCACGTCGCTGATCAGCCGCTGCGCCTCCGGCGAGTCCGGCGGCGCCTCGAACCCGGCGTCGATCGCGTCTTCGGTCCAACCCGTCTCGACGTCGCCCCAGTCATCGGAGTCCGCCCGCGGAAGTTGCGCCCGGAACGCCTCCGCGCCCATCCGCTTGCGCAGCCCCCGGGCGTCATCGATCAGCCCCTGGGCCCGGTACACCGGCGGCAGCGGCGCCTCGGGGTGCACGTTTCGGACGTGGGAGACGTAGCCGCCAAGGATCGCGGCTTCCAGGCTCTCCGCCCCGATGAGGTGGTACGGAACGAGCAGGAACTCCTTCCCGCCGAGCCACTGGTTACGGGCCAGCGCGTCGGCGAACTCGGGACGCGACCGCGCCGCCAGGTCGCCGCGCAGCAGCGCGTGCAGCACCGCCATGAAATGGCTCTTGCCGGAGCCGAACGAGCCGTGCAGGTAGCTGGCCTTCGAGCGGCCGTCCGCCAGGGCCGACCCGATCAACCCGAGAGCCTCGTCGAACGCGACCCGCAGCTGTGGGGTGATGACGTAGGTGTCGAGCGTCGACTTGGCGTCCCGGACGCCTTCGGTGAGCCGCAGGACGAAGTCGCCCTGGTGCACCCGCTCGGGGATGTCGATGAGCTCGCGCAGCAGCGGCGGCCCGTTCGGGGCGTGCGTGCTCGTCAAAACGTATGTCCCCCAACGATCTCAGCTCGGCCGGATAGTAGTGGCCAAGCCGCCCGAGTCGCCACCGATCAGTAGTGGTAGCGGGCTTGCAAGATCACGATGTCCTGGTCGGTGACGAGGTAGACGAGTCGGTGCTCGTCGGTGATGCGACGCGACCACGCCCCGGGGAGGGAGTGTTTCAACGGCTCCGGCTTGCCGATCCCGGCGAACGGGTCGCGGAGCACCTCGTTGATAAGCCGAAGAATCCGTGTGGTCGTACCGCGATCGTTGTTCAGCCAGTAGGTGAAGTCGTCCCAGCCCTGCCGGTGGAAGACGAGCTTCCTCACGCTTGGTCGACCAGCGCCTCGAGTTCGGTCATGTCTGTCTCACGCAGGCCCCGGCCGGCGACGGCGTCGGTGTATGCGGTGAGCAGGCGTCTGGCGTTCTCCGGTGACCGCAACAGGTAAGCGGTCTCTTCGAGTGCGGCGTACTCGGCGGCAGACATCAGCACCGCGTTGCCCTTGCGGGACACGATCTCGATGACCGTGCGGTCGTCGTTGACCTGCTCGATCAGCGGAAACAGGTTACGTCGCGCTTCGCTCGCAGTGATCGACATCGGAGCCAGCCTCCCCGGAAGTGGTACAACTCAACGGTACCACCCTCAAGCTAGGGACGTACCTCAAAGGGCGTCAGGCGTCATCAGGCGACCTCGCCATGCAGGAGGGCAATCAGCTTGCGCGCTTCACTCTGAATCGCCTCGGCGCGAGCACTCGCGGCGCGCACATCGAGAGGGTGCGCGGCGCCAAGCGATGCTTGGCGGATGAAGGTGCTCAGCGGTACGCCTGCCGCCCCAGCAGCCCGTTCTAGCGAGGCAAGCTCGTCCGTCCGCAGCCGTACCGACACGACCGTCGACACATCCTCAACGGTGCCGGTCTCCGCCTGCAGCTGGTTGAACTCCGCCTCGAGGGCCTCCCGGTCGTCCTTGCTTTCGTAGTCGCTCACGTTCCCACTTCCCAGGCTGTTATCGGCCGGACCCTGCCATCGCCGTGGTCGATGAACGGGATCAGTGTTGCCATCGTCGATCTCGATCTCGACGACCCTCACCGCCACCCCACCTGTAGGACGCTAGCCCGCTGAAACGTCATACACAAGACGCTTTCGCTCCGTCCACGTAGATTCCAGCCGACAGTTCACTCGCCAACCGCGCGGGTGCAGCCGGTCGCCCACGGCCAGCGTTTGCGCTGGTAGTCGAGCAGGTCCTGGCCGGACAGCTCGCGGGCGGACCTCAACCTTGGCGACAGTCAGATTGTCGACTGCGCCGATGAGGTTCGGTCAGGTTAGGAGGTAGCGCATGCCTCGGCGCTGGCCGGTGGTGCTCAGGCGGCCTTCGGTGACCAGCTGTTGGGCTACGGCGCGGGCCCCGGCGGCGTCGAAGCCGGTGAGCTCGCGGATCTGCTCGTTGGAGAGTGGACCGTCGGCGGCGGCGTGCAGGACGGCGTCGAGGTGAGCCTGGTCGGGGGCGGAGCGCGGGCGGCGCGGGCGGCTGATGGCTGTTCCGGAGAAGCCCACGGTTGCTCGGCCGCTTTGGCGGCGGACGTCGGGCAGTGGGGTGACATTGACCCGCCCCTCCGGGCGCCAGCCGGCGAGTTGCCGGCGGGACAGGTGCAGCTCGGCGAGCTGGGCGTCGAGGAAGCCGTCGAAGATGTCGCCGGGCGCGGCGCCGAACACCGGGTCGATCTCGGCGTGCCACTGGTGCACCCACGGCAGCACCTCGGCCAGCCCGGCCAACAACGGGGCGACCCGCTCGACCGGCCAGCCGTCCTCGCCACGGCGCTGGCCGATGAGGACCGCGAGCGCCTGGGCCTGCTCGCGGTGATCCCAGCCGGCCCAACCCAGCAGCAGGCTGCCGTCACCATCGCGGGTGGCCGCCGGGTAGGAGACGAACCGTTCCTTGGGCACGTCGAGCTTGCCGCGCTGGGTCCAGTAGCTGGCCTTCAGAAAGTCGCCCGAGCCGTACTTCGGCGGGACCGGGACCTCGCCGATCTCCCGGGCGATGGCCGCGCGGACCTCGGGGTGGGTGACGTCGTCGTGGCCCATCCGCTCGGCGATGGCGTCCTCGCGGCGTTGCAGCTCCCAGGTGTGCTCCCACTGTTGCCTTCTGGCCAGACCGGATGGCTTGTACCGGTACGCGGCCAGGAACGGCACGTGCTCGGCGTCGACCAGCGCGCCGACCACCTCGGCCAGGTCGGCGTCGGGCCGGTGCAGGGCGTCCCCCGCCCACAGCCGCGCGACGCCGATGAAGTCGTCGTCGCCCCGGACCTGGTCGGCGAGTGACTTGACGGTCTGCGGGGCGGGCTGCGGATCGCCGTTCAGGTCGGCGGCGAACCACAGGTGGCGGGCTTCGAGCCGGTCCAGGAGCCAGTGCCGCAACGCGCGTTCCTGCTGCTTGCCCCACGGTTCGGACGACCACCGGCGTTTGCATTCGGGCCGCTCGATCAACGCCAGATCGCGGCGCTTCTCGATCAGGTCGATCCGGGCCTGGACTGTGTCCTTGTAGTCGTCGGACCAGTGGGCGGGGATCTCGGTGATCGGAGTGGAACCGTGCCGGGCGAACCACTGCGTCTCGGCCTCGCCGGCTTGTACCTTGCGGGCCAGGACGATCTCGAACGCCCGCTCCCCGAGGTTCAGAGCGCGTTCAGCTGAACGCTCTCGCGTGACGGCGGCGGCTTCATCCTTGGAGAGCAGCCCGTAGCGGCGGTAGACATCCCAGTCGAGCTCCTCCTGCTCGTAGATCATCCGGGCGCGGCGGTGGTCGTGGGTGGTGCGGGCGGCGGCGAGCCGGTCGCGGGTGGGAGTGGCGCTTGCTATGACGGAATCGGGTGCGGCGGCCGCCAGCCGCTGCGCCAGCTCGTCGATCAGCCGACCATGTTCGAGTGGCAGGTTGGCCGGAAGCGGAAGCCTTTGGACTTGAGTGCCCGGGAACTCGTATCTATCCGCCCAGGCGTCGCCGGTTACTCGCGCGCCCTCGTTCCCAATCGGGTCACCGCCCTTGTTAAAACCGGCCTGACGAAGCCAGAAGCACGCCGTCGAGGAGTTCAGAACTCCGAGCAGCGCCAGGTGGTCGTCCTCGCTCGCCCCCGCCGGCAACTTGATCACCGGCGCGGTCTGCTTGAACACCTTCCCACCCCTGTCCAGCACGAAGTGGTTGTGCGTAGCCACAAACGCAAACGCAATAGTGCGAGGCACTCGAATCTTGCTTCTGCCAAGCATTCCGTACTCGAACCACGCGATGCCGCGATCCGTACGCGTCTTCCCGAACATCACGTATCCGCGCACCACTGTCCGACCCGGCCACATCCACCGCGACCGCATCGCATCAGAACGCGCAGTGAGGTCACTGTCATACGGCCACCACCGTCGGGTGGAACTCAGTGCATAATCGCGGATCTCCTCGCCAACGACCAGATCGACGGAAGGCTCGTTGAGGTGAGCAGGAACCTCGAAGGCCTCCTCCTGCCCAAGAACGGCTACGATTCCTAATTCTGCGGCGATGGCACCGAGCCGCGAATGGCTGCCACGCTCCAGCATCTGCACAAGGTCGGACGCTCCACCACCAGTTAGCGACCAAGGGTGAGCGGCCAATTGCTCGCGCGGCAGATCAAGCACTGTAATCCACTCAGACTCACTACCTGGGTCTTCGACCTGGGCCAAAATCGCCGACCACACCAACCCCTGCTCCGGGATCGCGGGTTGGGATGGCTCTCCGCGTACTCCGAGCACCGTCCGCACGACGTCGCGCCGATTCGGTCTTGCCCGGCGGCCGATGAGGATCACCGTTGGTGTGCCATGGCCGGGAATGTAAGCGCCCGAGGCGTCCACGACGTAGTTCAGCTCGACGGTCGGCAGGTAGTCCTCGATGAGCTTCTTGCCGAACTCCCGCTTCATGAACGCGTTGGAAGTGATCTGGCCGGTGTAGCCGGCGCCGAGCCCGTCGGCAGCGGGCCGCCGCGCGAGTTCGAAGATCCGCTGCACGAACGGGACGGCGAGGGTGTACTTCCCGGAACAGACCTTCGAGTAGATCTTCCGGTACTCCTCGCGGAGGCCGGCGTCTTTCACCGAGATGTAGGGCGGGTTGCCGACCACCGCGTGATAGGTACCGTCCGCGAGCAACCGTTGATCGGCGAATTCGTGCACGTCCTCCCACCGGGCGCGATGCCCCAGGAGATCATCGACCATCTCGAAGGAACCCTGCTGCACCAGAGGCAACAACGAGTCCTTGCAGCCGACGACCGGCCGCCAGTTCTGCGAGCCCGACTCGGCAAACGTCCGCACGCCGGCCTCGCGCAGCGCCGCGACCAGCAGCCGGAACCTGGCGATGGCCACCGCGAACGGGTTCATGTCCACCCCGTGCACCGAGGCCAGCGAGCGCCGCACGATCTCGTACGCATCCAGCCCGGGCGCCTCGGCACGCCACGCCTCGACCAGCCGGGAGAAGGCGCCGAGCAGGAAATGCCCGCTCCCGCAGGCCGGGTCGATCAGCCGCAACCCGTCGAGCCCGAACTCCTCCATCGCCGGCTTCAGCGTCCGATCCAGGATGAAGCGCTCAACAAATCGAGGGGTCTGCAGCAGCGCGTAGCGCTTCTTCGCATCCTCGGACAGGTCCTGGTAAAGATCACCGAGGAACCGGGTGTCCCAGGTCGGGTCGACGAACGAGTGCCGCAGGCCGCCACCGTCGTGCGAGCGCCAGAACGCGGTCAGCGCCTTCGCCGCGTCGTGGGAGAGCGGGATCCAGTACATCGGGTTGTGCTGCTCGTCGAACAGCAGCCGGCCGGCGTCTGTGCAGCGCAGCACCTCGAACTGCTCGGCCAGCCAGTCGCCGTCGGTGTGTTCGGGGTGGCGGCGGTAGTGCTCGAGTTGGGCGTCCTCGGCGATGGCCAGCCGGTCGCCCGGGCCGGACAGCACCGGTTCGATCAGACCGTTGTCCTCCGACCAGCGCAGGAACACGGTGCCGAGCACCCAGGCCACCGCGATCTGGGTGAGCTGGGCGTCGCGCCAGGACTCCCAGGAGACGGCGGTGCGCCGGGCCTTGCGCTCGGCGGCGTGCTCTGCCCGCAGGAGGTCGGCCACGCCGGGCAACGCCGCCACCTGCTCGGCCAGATCGACCTCCAGCAGCCGCACCTGCTTCTGCAGATCCGCCAGCAGCGCCTTCGAGTCGATCACGTGCACTCCCCCATCACGCCACCGTGGCCCAGCCACGCTATCCCCACACCCTGATCCACGGGAAACCTCCCGGCCCCCCTCGCTCGGAAGCACCTCGGTACTGACGTGCGGTGATGCTAAGATGTGCCTATGTCAAAGGCGCGGACGACGATCACGATCGATGAGCGGGTTCTGACCGCGGTCCGGATTCGCGCTGCCCGCGCAGGCAAGGGCGACAGCGAGGTGATCGAAGAGGCGTTGCGACGGGATCTCGGCCTCGACCTGCTGGAGCGGCTGTGGGCGAACAATGACCTCGGCGAGGACGAGGCGATGGCGATGGCCATCGAGGCGCAGCAGGCGACCCGAAAGGGCCGGCGCTGAGCGGACTCGGTCCGGCGATGCGGGCCGTGCTGGATCCGAACGTCATCGTCTCGGCGGTGCTCTCGCGCGGCGGCACCCCGGCTGTCTTGCTGCGGGCGTGGCTGGACGGTGAGTACGAGCTGGTGGTCTCACCGGCCCTGCTGGATGAGCTGGAGCGGGTGCTCGGCTACCCGAAGATCGTCAAACGCGTCGGCCCCAGCGAGGCACGCGAGCTGCTCGACATGTTGCGTCGCCACGCCGAACTGGTCGAGGACCCCAGCTGCGCACCGCTCGTGCGCTCGCCGGACCCTGACGATGACTACCTGATCTGCCTGGCTCAGGCCGCGACCGCCGTCATCGTGTCCGGCGACGCCGATCTGTTGGGACTGGCCGACAGGCTCCCCGTCTACAGCCCAGCGGGTTTCCTGGCGCTGCTGACCAGCACCTGACGTGAGCCGGGGGATCTGCACTCCCCCATCAGGCCACCGTGGCCGCCGGCGTCCAGCTGGACGGGGCCACCACCCACTCCTGCGCGGTCTCCAGCCCGATCGCCTCGGTACCGATCCGGGGCGGCTCGTTCTCATCCCTCGCGGCGCACAGCAGGATAAGCGTCCGCGGGCCGCCGTCGCGTCCGGCCCGGCGGGCGCCGTCGAGCAGCCGGTTGAGCTGGGCGGCGCCACCGGGGTAGCGCCCGAACGGGGTGAGCCCGTCAAGTACCAGCACCTCCGCGCTCGTCCACACCAGCGAGAGCCGCTGCCAGGCCTCGTCGACCACCCGGTTCAGGTTGGTGCGCGCGCGGGGGTCGGCGTCCGGCGCGTCGGCCCGCAGCACCACGTCGAAGTCGGCGATCCGGCGGTCCCGGGCCACCTCGCGCAGCGCGGTCACGAATGCCGATGACGCGTCCACCACGTCGACGCCTGCGACGCTGCGCACGTACTCGCGGGTGGCGCTCCAGCGGGAGCGGCGGAACGTCACCACCCGGGCGCCTCCGCTGCGGAGCACCTGCCGCAGCGCAAGATCCGGTCCGGTATCCACCGGCGACCCCGCCGCCCCACGGCCACCGGCGGTGGTCGGAGCCCAGGTGCTCGACGCGGCAGTTGTCCTGGGTGGGGCGAGCCGGTCGCCGTCCCAGCGCAGCTCGAAACCGGCATCCCGCAGCAGTGTCGCCAGCTCCGGGCCGTCCGGCAGCGCGGCCAGGCCGGGGAACCGGGCGGACACCCGCCTCGCGAGCGCCTCCGGCCTCAACCCCTCCAGCGGCACCCCCGCCCCGGCCTGGGACAGCCGCAACGCGCGGATCGGATCGAGGTCGGCAGGGTAGAGCTCCAGGCGCGCGTTGGCCAGCACCGTGCCCGACGCGGCGGCGGCAAGCTGGGCCAGTCGCTGCTCGGTGGGCAGCTGGTCGAACCGTTCGGCGACCGCGGCCAGCGCCCTGATCACCGCGACCGGGGTCGGCAGCGGATCGGCGCCGGCCAGCTGGATCGCCTCGTCGGCCAGCGCGGCGGCCATGCCGAGCAGCTCGGCGTCGTTCGGGGTGTCGAACGACTCGTCCTCGCCGACCTGCAGCGCGACCAGCACCCGGTCGCGGTGCCGGCGGGTGGCCAGCGCCGGCTCTTCGGCGACCGAGTCGGCCTCGGCGGCGGCCCGCAGCACCGCGTAACCGCAGGCTCGACGCCGGGCGGGGTCGTCCTCCCGGTCGCAACCGCGGGACAGCAGCAGCTGCTCGACCAGCTCACCGGCGGCGGCGACCCGGTTGCGGCCCCGCAGCAGCTCCACGACCTCCTCGCGGATGCTCGCGACCAGCGGATCGGCGGCCCATTCCAGCCGCCGCTTCTGGGTGAGCTGGCTGATCCGCGCCCCGGTCAACCCGAAGCCGGCGGCGACCTCGGCCAGGCTGGGCCAGCGCGACGGCGGCAGCGTGCCCCGCTCGTCGGGCAGGCCGAGCAGCGCCTGAGTGATCGCCCGCTGGTCGGCGCCCCGGGTGCTCGTGGCCGGCAACAGGTGCACCGCGAGCGTGTCCAGGCCGGTCGGCGCCGGGGCCAGGTTCGACACGACCGGTTCGCTCGCCGGGGTGCCCTGGGCCAGCGGGAGCTTCCGCCGCCAGGTGCTGGCCCGGTTGACCAGCTCCATCCGGGTCGTCCGGGACAGCCCCCGCGCCCGCCACAGCGTCCGGGTCGGGATCTGCACCAGCTCGCCGACGGTGTCCGCGCCCAGCCGCTGCGCCACCGCGACCGCGCGCAGCGACAACCCGGCGGCGTCCAGCGCGGTCGTCGCGGTCGCGGCCTGGGCGGCGGCGTCCCGCTGCTCCTGCGGATCCTCGGAGGCGAAGTACGACGTACGCGCGGGGGTTTCTGCGTCCACCGCTTGGAAGAGCTTTCCCCATGCCTGGCGCATCGCCCCGGCAGTGGGGAACCGCTGGTCGACGTCGCGGTGCAGCGCGGCGCGGAAGAACCGGGTGAGCGGTTCGCGCAGGCCTGAGTCGAACAGGTCGGAGGCGATCGTCACCTCGTCGACGAACTGGGCATCGGTACCGTCATCACCCCAGGCCGGCAGCTCCAGGCTGGCCATCTCGTGCAGGGTGACCGCGACGGCGTACAGCTCGGCGGCCTGGTCATAGGCCGGGCGGCGATCGGTGCCCAGGAACGGGTCGCGGTAGCCCCGGGTGCCCGCCAGCACGTCGGATGCCGGCGCGGCGGCCAGCGAGAAGTCGAACAGCACCAGCGCCGGACCGCGCTTGGGGTGGCGGCGGACGCCCAGGTTGTCCGGCTTGATGTCGCGGTGGAACGCCTGCTTGCCCTCCAGGTAGCCGACCGCGTCGAGCAGCTGGTCACCGAAGCTCTGCAGCTGGTCGGGCAGCTGGGCGCCCTCGATACGCAGCAACCCGGCGAGGGTCTGGTCACCGGCGTAGTCAATCTCGATGGCGTGCCGGGTGCCGAGGGTGAACGCGCCACGCTTGAGCACTACCAGGTGATCGTGTCGCAGCCCGTCCAGCGCGCGCGCCTCGTCGTCGAGACGGGCCTCCGCCTGCGCGGTGCGACCGACCTTCAGCACCGACCGCAGCCCGTCCCGTTCGACCAGGAAAGCCCGGGCGGTGGCACCGGTGCCGAGCACCCGCTCCACGGTGTAGCCGTCGGGCAGCTCGGTACCCGGCTGGGCGTCCAGCGGGTCGGCCCTTGGGTGCTCGGTGTGTTGCGACTTGCCCAGCACGTCGTCGAGGCCGCTGAGGAAGTCGTCCACATCGGGGAGCCGGTCGCTGACCCGCGGCGAGGTGGCCAGCGCGATCAGCGCGTCCAGATCAGGCGGTACCGACTCGGCCACCGCCGACGGGTTCAGCCCGCCCTCCTCCGCAAGCCGCGCCGCCAGCCCCGCACGGCTCTCCGCCGGCGGTTTCCCGGTGAGCAGCAGGTACGAGGTGGCGCCGAGCCCGAACACGTCGATGGCGACCGTGCCGTCGGCGTCCTGGGTGAACTCCGGCGCGAGGTACGCGGCGGCGGTGGCCTCGACGTGGCGGCCGGCATGGCTGGTCGGAGCCACCTGGTGCGTGGTGCTCGACGACGACAACCCGCGCGCGGCGGACTGCCACTCCCCGACCCGCAGCCTGGGCCCGTCCCTGCCTGGCTCGACGATCACCGCGCGGGGGGACAGCGCCCGGTGCACCAGGCGGCGGTCGTGCGCGTACTTGACCGCCTCGGCGAGCTGGCGGATCAGGCCCAGTCGCGCCGGCAGGTCGAGCCTCGCCCCGTCGCCGGCCAGGTAGTGGTCCAGGCGCACGGCGTCCGGGTGCTGCTCGATGACCAGCGCCGGACCCATCTCGTGATCCAGCATGTCCCTCGGCACCAGCAGTCCCGGGTGCTCGATGCCCTGGGCGGCGATGAGCTCGCGTTGCGCGGCGTGCCGTACCGAGTCCCGGCCCTGCGGGTCGGACTGCCGCTCGTAGAGGTAGACACGGATACGGCGGTAGGCGCCGGGCAGATCGTCGCGTTTCGCGTGGTGGTCCTGCCAGGTGGGGCCGGTGTCGTACGCGCGCGGGTCGATCTCCCACGGGCCGACCGTCACGCTGCGCTTCGTGCGGTGGATGCCGACCTTCTCCAGCAGCCGGGGCAACGCCCGGACGAAGTCCGCGCCCGGCGGGGCGTGCTTCACCGGCCCGAGCAGCAGGTCGGCACCCAGCTTGGGCAGCGGGCTGTTCGCGTTGTCCGGTGCGTAAAGGAGGCTGCGCTGCTGCTCGTCCAGCTCGCACCGCATGCCCGGCTCCGCGAGGAACACGCAGCCGCGCAGGAACGGCATCCGAATGCCACGTTCCTTCGACGCCGCCCTGCTGAGCAGGGATTTCAGCTCCTTGGCCTTCTGATCGGCGAGCGGCAGCGGGCTGTCGAACGAGCGCGGACGGTCGCCGGCCAACGTCCAGGTAGATCCGTGGTTGATCAGCCGGCCCCGGAAGTTCTTGATCTCGATCAGGAACAACCCGGTCGGCGCCGCGACCAGCAGGTCGACCTCGCGGATGTGCCCCTGGTCGGAGAGAAACGTGAAGTTCGACCAGGCCTGGTACGGGCTGCGGTCCGGGAGCAGGTCGCGCACATAGCGCAGCGCGGCCTGTTCGTGGGCGAACGAGGACGGGGTGATCTCGTGCCAACGGCTCGAGTTCGCGTCCAACCTGCCCCCCACGCTGATCGGATGACGTTGAGCACGACAGGTTAGTGGATACTCGGACGAT
>JBQTKB010000014.1:0-49253 GCA_052386505.1 Pseudonocardia sp. | reverse complement strand
CCCTGCCGGGCCCCGGCGAGGGTCTGACGTCCAGGAGGGTGTAGTCCCGCGAGGACTGGTCCATCAGCACGACGCAGCGCCTTCCCGGTCCGCCGAGCATCATGGTTTCGGCGGAAGGTGGACCTGTGCTGGGAATTGGTATCGACTGGGCGGAGGAATTCCATGACATCGCCTTGGGCACGCCTGAGAAAGGAGTTATCGAGCAGTTCCGTATTGATCACGGGCCGGCTGGGGTCGCGGCGCTGATCGAGCGTGCGCTGCGGCTGGAGCCGGACCCGGCCGAGGTGCGGGTGGTGCTGGAGACCCGCCATGGGCTGCTTGTCGAGGCCCTGCTGGATGCCGGGTTCAGCGTGGTCCCCGTCAACCCGGACGTGGTCGCGCGGCGGCGCGGTCCGGCGCGGAAGAAGGACGATGCCGAGGACGCCCGGATCTGCTGCCTGCTGGCCCTGGACCGCCACGCCGCGCTCAAGACGCTGGTTCCCCACGGCGAGGTCGGTGGGGAGCTGCGCGCGATCGGTCGTGACGACGAGCGGGCCGCGCGGGACCAGCGCCGGCTGCTCAACCGGCTGCGCGCGGACCTGCAGACCACCTACCCCGCCGCGCTCGCCCTGGCCGGCCCCGACCTGGGCGCGCCGACGGTGTTGCGGCTGCTCGAGCGCTGGCCCACCCAGCCCGAGCTGGCCCAAGCCACCCGCGACGAGCTGGTCGAGTTCGCCCGGCTCGGCCGTCATGGCTGGCCTGAGCGCTTCGCCGACCGGGTCAGCGCCGCGCTCGCTACCCCGGCGTTGCCGACCCGGGACTACCTGGTGCGCGCCAAGGCCGCCGGCATCCGGCTGGCCGCGGTGCAGCTGCTGGCGCTGCACCAGGCCCGCCGAGGCTGGGAAGCCCGGATGGCCGAGTTGCTGCTCGGCGGCCGGCGCACCGGCCGAGATCACACCGTCAAGGAGCCCGACCCGGGGAAGGCGTTCCCGGGCGGGGAGATCTACCTGAGCTTCCCCGGCCTGGGAGACCGGCTCGCAGCTCGGGTCGCCGGTGAGATCGGCGAATACATCGCCCAGTTCGACAGCCCCGCCGGGTTGCAGTGCTACGCCGGCACCGCCCCGGTCACCCGCAGATCGGGCAAGAGCGACTTCGTCGTCGCCCGCCGCCTGGCCCATAACCGCTACCTCGGCGCAGCGGTGCATCAATGGGCGTTCTGCAGCCTCACCAGAAGCGGCTGGGCCCGCGAGTTCTACGACAGCAAGATCGCCGCCAAGAAAAGCCACCACGCCGCCCTGCGCGCCCTGGCCAACCGCTGGCTGGAGATCCTCTGGCACTGCCTCACCAAGAACGTCCTCTACGACGAGACCGTCCACGTCGCCAACCGCAACCGAGCCCTCGGACACGCGGCCTGACCCCGGGGTTGACAGAGGGTGTCTCATTGCTCGCCTCCCACGTTCGCTCCGCTCCTCACGCGCTGGCAGCTCGGTATTCATGGGTTCACTCCACCTGTCTCGGGTTTGTCTCGGTCAGGGGGCGCGCCGGGTCGTTCCGGAGGACAGCGGCGGCCGGGGACCGCGATTCCCGGCCCGGCGCGCGCAGTCCCGGGGACACCACCGCGCGCTGCACGCCGGCCAGCATCGCCTCCAGCAGCAGGGCCAGTGCGGCGATCAGCAGCACCCCGGCGGTCATCTCCGTGTACTTCGCGATCGGGTCGGCCTGGGCCCGGAACCCGTCGATGAGGAACCGGCCCAGCCCGCCGAAACCCACGTAGGCCGCCACCGACGTGGTCGCCACCACCTGCAGCACCGCTGAGCGCAGGCCGCCGAACAACAGCGGCAACGCGTTCGGCAGCTCCACCCGCAGCAGCACCTCGTGCTCGCGCATGCCCATCCCGCGGGCGGCGTCGACCACCGCCCGGTCGGTGTTGCGCACCCCGGCATAGGCGCCGGCGAGCAGCGGCGGGATCGCCAGCACGACCAGTGCCGCCACCACCGGCACCAGACCGATCCCGACCAACAGCACCAGCAGGATGAGCAGGCCCAGATCCGGCAACGAGCGCAGCCAGTTCGCCAGCCCGACCACCAGGAATCCGCCGCGCCCGGTGTGCCCGACCAGCAGCCCGACCGGCACCGCCACCGCCGCGCCGACCAGCAGCGCCAGGCCCCCGTAGAACAGATGCTCCAGCACCCGGACCGGCACACCCTCCGGCCCGGACCAGCGCGCCGGGTCGGCGAACCAGGCCAGCACCGAGGACAAGATCGTCATCCGGGGCTCCCCGCCGTCAACCGGTGCCACGGGGCGAGCACCCGGCCGAGTGCCAGCAGCAGCGCGTCGGCCAGCAGCGCGATCAACATGGACAGCACGATGCCGGTGATGATCTCGGTCGGGAAGTCCTTCTGGTAGCCGTCGGTGAACAGGAAGCCCAGGCCGCCGACCCCGATCAGCGCGCCCACGCTGACCAGGCTGATGTTGGACACCGCCGCGACCCGCAGGCCGGCGATCAGCACCGGCACCGCTAGCGGGAACTCCACCGCGACGAACCGCCGGGCCGGCCGGAACCCCATCGCGGTGGCCGCCGCGACCACCATCGAGGGTACGGCGGCCAGCGCGTCGGCGACCGAACGCACCAGCAGCGCGACGGTGTAGACGGTCAGGGCCACGACCACGTTGACCGGATCCAGGATCTGGGTGCCCAGGATGCCGGGCAGCACGACGAACAGCACCAGCGACGGGATCGTGTAGAGCACCCCGGCGGTCGGGATGAGCACCGCCCGGGCGGCGGGTGAGCGGTTGGCCAGCCAGCCCAGCGGCACGGCCAGCACCAGCCCGGCCAGCACCGGCAGCAGCGAGAGCGCGAGGTGCTCAGCGAGCAGCCCCAGGATCAGCTCGCGGTTGCGCGGGATCCAGTCCCAGACCACGACGACCGCCTCAGACCCGTGAGTGGCGAGTGCGGCCAGCGCCGCATTCGCCACTCACGGGTCTGGACATCACGCGTCGGCCCGAGCGTCGGCCAGCCGGGTCAGCACGTCGTCGGCGCTCACCGACCCGACCACCGCGCCGGTGCCGTCGACAGCCACGCCCAGCCCGGACGGCGAGCTGAGCGCCGCGTCCAGCGCGCCGCGCAGCGAGTCCGCGCTGGTGTCGTAGAGCGAGCCGCCCGGGACCAGCCCGTCGGCCCGGACGGCCGTGGCCGAGTCACCGTTGCGCCCGCCGTCCAGCCAGCCCAGCGGACGCCGGTCGGCGTCGACCACCAGCGCCCAGCCCGGCCCGGGAACCGGCTCCCCCACGGTGACCGTGGGCAGCTCGCCCAGTGGCAGGCCGTCCGCCGAGAGGAAGCCCAGGCCCCGATAGCCGCGGTCGCGGCCCACGAAGCCGTCCACGAAGTCGTCTGCCGGCCGGGACAGCAGCGCGCCGGGCCGGTCGTACTGGGCCAGCACGCCGCCGACCCGCAACACCGCGATCCGGTCGCCCAGCTTGAGGGCCTCGTCGATGTCGTGGGTGACGAACACGATGGTCTTGTCGAGCTCGGACTGAAGTCGCAGCAGCTCGTCCTGCAGGCTCTCCCGCACCACCGGGTCGACCGCGCTGAACGGCTCGTCCATCAGCAACACCGGAGGGTCGGCGGCCAGTGCCCGCGCCACGCCCACCCGCTGCTGCTGGCCGCCGGACAGCTGTGCCGGGTAGCGGCCGGCCATTTCCGGGGCCAGCCCGACCAGCTCCATCAGCTCGCCGGCCCGGGCGCGGGCCCGCTTGCGGCTCCAGCCCAGCAGCAACGGCACGCACGCCACGTTGTCCAGCACGGTGCGGTGCGGGAACAGACCCGCCTGCTGGATCACGTAGCCGATGCCCCGGCGCAGCCGCGCCGGGTCGCCGTCCATCACGTCGCGCCCGCCGACCAGGATGGTCCCGGCAGTGGGCTCGACCATCCGGTTGATCATCCGCAGCGAGGTGGTCTTGCCGCAGCCGGAGGGTCCGACGAACACGGTGGTCCGGCCGGCCTCGATGTCCAGAGAGAGCCCGTCGACCGCGACCGTGCCGTCGGGGAACCGCTTGGTGACCTCGCGGAACTCGATCATCGCCGGGCCCGGTCGTCCACCGAACCGTCTGCCGGGAAGTGGGCCACCCGCGGCGCTCCCGTCCTCACCGGCGGCCACTCGCCGGCCGCCGCGATCGGCTCAGGCTAACCCGATCAGGTCGTCCGCGTGGACCTCGACCGCGTGGACAAGACCGTTTAACACGTTCGGACTGCCGGAATGACGCCTACCACTGGGTGGGCCGGGAGTCGACGAGGTCGCCGACGGGTGACCCCGCGAGCGGCCGCGTCACGCAAGCAGGTGCAACGCGTCGACGTGGGCAGGGTCCGCCACATCGAGCGCGGCGAGCAGCGGCCCGGTGTCGCACACCAGCGCCATCAGCGCGGTGGGTGGGGCAATCGGCTCAGTGGCCTCGGCCGCCGATGCCCCATCGGTCGACCGCGCCACCCCCAGCCGTGGACGACGGCGAACGCGGTTGTCGAGCGAGACCAGTCACCGCGGCCGGGTGGTCGGGGGCACCGCCTGGGTGGCCAGCGCGTCGGGCGGCGGGGCCGCTCGGCCGGCCGGGATCGGGTAAGGACCGCCGGCGAGCACCTCGCGCAGGACCGCCGGCTCGAGAGCCTTGGCGAACAACCAGCCCTGGTAGGCGTCGACCCCGAGGCCGCGCAGGGTGTGGAACTGCTCAGCGGTCTCCACGCCTTCGGCGACGCAGTAGCGCCCCATCGCGGCGGCCATCTGGACCACCGCCCTGGCGACCGCGAAGTCGGCCGGGTCGGTGCTGATGTTGCGGACGAACGTGCGGTCCACCTTGACGATCTGCGCGGGCAGCTCCTTGATCCGGGACAGCGACGAGTAGCCGGTGCCGAAGTCGTCCACCGCGAAGCGCACGCCCAGCCCGGCGATCTCGCTCATCGCGGCCAGGGTGTCCTCAGGCAGCGACACCAGGCAGGTCTCCACCAGTTCCAGCACCAGCCGGTCGCCGGGCAGCCCGCTCTCGGCCAGCGCCTCGCGGACCGCCGGTAGGAAGTCGCGGTCGCCGGGCAGCAATCCGGCCAGGTTCACCGCTACGCCGACCGGTCGGCCGCCGTGCGCAGGCCAGCCGGCGGCCTCCTTCGCCGCGGTGCGCAGCACCCAGCGGTCCAGCTCGCGCATCAGCCCGCCGCGCTCGGCGACCGGGATGAACTCGCCGGGGAACAGCATCCCGCGCTCGGGGTGCGGCCAGCGGATCAGCGCCTCCACCGAGCGGACCGCGCCGTCCGGGCCCACCACCGGCTGGTAGTGCAGCACGAGCTGGTCGGCGGCGATCGCCTCGAGCAACTCGTCCTCCAACCGCAGCTGGTGACCGGCGGCGGTGGCGCTGTCGGCGGTGACGAAGCTCAGCTCACCGGACCCACGCTGTTTCGCCTCGTACATGGTGGCCTCGACCAGCCGAAGCAGGTCCTCCGCCCCGGCCGACCTGCCCGAGGGACCCGGCACGTCGCCGGCGATCGGCAGGTCCCGGGGCAACGCCACCCCGATCGAGGCGCTCACCCGCACCGGGTGGCCGTCCACCTGCAGCGGTGCCCGCAGCAGGGCCGCCACCGCCTCGGTCAACCGGGCGACCCCGCCGACCGCGTCGAGGTCGTCGCAGACCACCACGAACTCGTCGCCGGACAGCCGGGCCGGCGAGCAGCCGATCGGTAACTCACGCTGCAACCGCGCGGCCAGCATGATCAGCACCTGGTCTCCGGCGGCGTGCCCGAGCGCGGTGTTGACCCGCTTGAAGTCATCCAGGTCGCAGCACAGCACGGCCAGCTTGGCCCGGTCCGGCCCGGCCAGCAGCCGCCCGATCCGGGCGCTCACCGAGGAGCGGTTGGGCAGCCGGGTCAGCTCGTCGTGGGTGCCGGCGATGCGCAGCACGTCCGCCGCGCGGCGGCGTTCGGAGATGTCGGTGAACACCACCAACCAGAAGGGCCGGCCGTCGTCGCCGACCGACACGGTCACCGACAGCTCGCACCACACCGAGGTACCGTCCGCGCGCCGGATCGGGCACTGCGCCACCCGGTAGCCGTGCCGGGCGCCGGCCGGTACCGGGCGCAGCCACGCCAGATCGCCGGTGCCCGGGGGCGGGTCGACCGTCATCACCCGGGCGACCACCCCACGCAGCCGCTCGGCCGAGGTGCCGAGCAGCGCGCACAGCGCCGCGTTAGCGTCGACCAGCCGCCCCTCGCGGTTGAACACCCCGACCCCGACCGGGGAGATCGTCACCAGGTCCAGGTAGCGCTGGGTGGCCCGCCCGGTCCGCTGCTCAGCGGTGCGCGTCTCCGTGACGTCCTGCACGCTGCCCACCAGCCGCACCGGGCCGCCGTCGGGACCGCGTTCCACCCGCGCCACGCAGCTGAGCACCCGCTCGCCGGCCGCACCGAGAGCAGCGCCAGCGGAACGAGCATCAACACCGAGAGCAGCGCCAGCGGAACGAGCATCCGCACCGACCCGGTACTCCGCCAGGTGGCCGGCCTCGGCCTTCGCCGGGTCGACCCGCAGCAGCTCGCACAGCACCGCGACCTGCTCCAGCTCGACCGGGCCACCGACCCGGCCGTCCTGCGCGACCCCGACCTCGCGGTAGAGCTCCAGCAGCGACGGGTCCCGCTGCAGGCCGCCGGTGCGCAGGTCGTAGCTCCAGGTGCCGGCCCGGGCCAGCCGCCGCAGCACACCGATCTGCCGGTCCTTGTCGTCCCGGACTCCCACCGCGGCGGGCACGTCGCTGACGTCGACCAGCATCACCGCAGTCGCCCCGGGGACCAGCTCACCGCCCGCGCCCGACGGCAACATCCAGCGCACCACCCGCACCCGGGCCAGTGCCCCGTCCGGGCGCACCAACCGGGCGTCGTTGTCCGGGCCGACCAGGATCCGCGACAGCGGCAGGCCGACCAGGCCGTCGGTCGCGCCGGCCAGCCGGGCCTCCCGACCGGCCATCCGCAACAGGGCCGCGTTCACCCTGACCACCCGGCCGGTCGAGTCGCACAGCAGGGTCGGCGCCGACGGCAGCGCGAGCCGGTCCAGGGCACCCGCCGGACCCGCGGCCACCCGAGGCGGGTCCGGCTGCGGTGACGACAGCAGGGCCGGCTCGGGGACCATGGGCATCGGGCCGGACCCGGTGGCGGCGCCGCGGCGCCCAGGCTCGGGAAGCTCGCCGGACCTCGGTGCCAGCGCGCCCTTGGACGGGCTCACCCACTGTCCGAGATCGGCCACGTCGGCTCCTTGCTGATGCTCGTCACCGCCGAGAACGGCGGCCCCGGTGTCACCCGACGGCCTCACTGACCCGACCGCCGGCATCCCACACGATGTCTGAGTTCACGCCCTCGTGGACGCGTGTCGTGGGGTTCAACGAGCAGCGCCGCGGTTGGATCCGGCCGGCTCACTCCATGGGGTGAACGTCGGAGCGCAGCATCGCACCCCGATCCATCACTTTGCGTGACCGTCGCTCGCCGAGGCTGGCAAATTACCTGGTAGTCGCACCCATAGACGACTACGCTGCGTACCGAATGCTTCGTAACGGTACGCAGCGTGCATCACCTGACTGGCCGCGTCCCGGCTCCGGGACCGGCGTGTCGCGCCGAGGTCAGGACGTGTCGGCGGCGGCCCGGACGGCGTTGGAGACCGTGGCGGCCACCCTCGGGTCGAACGGGCTGGGCACGATGCGCGCGGGCGAGAGATCCTCGGAGGCCACCGCGAAGATCGCGTCGGCAGCCGCCAGCTTCATCGCCTCGGTGATCCGGGTCGCTCCGGCGTCCAGCGCGCCCCGGAAGATGCCGGGGAAGGCCAGCACGTTGTTGATCTGGTTCGGGAAGTCACTGCGCCCGGTGGCCACGATCGACGCGCCCGACTGGAACGCCACGTCAGGGTGCACCTCGGGGTCGGGGTTGGACAGCGCGAACACCATCGGGTCCGGCGCCATGGTGGCCAGCAACTCCTCCGGCAGCTTCGCGCAGGACAGGCCGATGAACACGTCCGCCCCGGCCAGCGCCTCGGCCTCGCCACCGGCCAGCCGGCGCGGGTTGCTCCGCCGCGCCAGATCCGCCTTGACCGAGTTCATCCCGGCGCGGCCCGGCACCAGGATGCCCCGCGAGTCCAGCACCGTGACGTCGGTCAGCCCGGCCGCCATCAGCATGTTGGCGCAGGCCACCCCGGCCGCCCCGGCACCGGTGATGACCGCGCGCAGGCCGGACAGCTCCCGGCCCAGCACCGCGCACGCCCCACGCATCGCGGCCAGCAGCACCACCGCGGTGCCGTGCTGGTCGTCATGCATGACCGGGCACTCCAGGGCCTCGATCAGCCGCCGCTCCAGCTCGAAGCAGCGCGGCGCGGAGACGTCCTCCAGGTTCACCGCGCCGAAGCTCGGGCGCAGCCGGACCAGGGTTTCCACGATCTCGTCCACATCGGTGGTGTCCAGCACCAATGGGATGGAGTTCAGCCCACCGAACTGCTTGAACAGGGCCGCCTTGCCCTCCATCACCGGCAGCGCGGCGCGCGGGCCGATGTCGCCGAGCCCGAGCACGGCGGTGCCGTCGCTGACCACCACGACCAGCCGCTGCGCCCAGGTGTAGCTCGCGGACAGCCGCGGGTCGTCGGCGATCGCCCGGCTGACCTCGGCCACCCCGGGGCTGTAGGCGATCGACAGGTCCCGGGCACCGGCCAGCGGCACCGACGGGGTGACGGTGAGCTTGCCGCCGTGGTGGGAGGCCAGGATCTCCTCGGTGGTCAGCGGCAGCACGGCGGTGTCCGGAACGGCAACGTGCGCAGCGTCGAACTCGGCGAACGTGATGCGATCAGCGTTGATGGTCACGGGGAGTCCCTAACCTCGAAGTCACGGGTGCGATCTGCGCGAAGCGGCAACCGGGCGCCACCGCGACGCAGGGCCGTGCACCGGTGCCCGCGGGGTGTCGCGCTCTCACGGTGCCCGACAGAACCTCGACCGGGGGCCGCGGGATGTCGCGGCGTCGACGAGGTAGGTGTCAGGTGAAGTCTCAGTGTGACATCCCGGACCCTGTGTTGTCTCCCCGGGCTGTCGAAGGCCGGGCGCACGTCACACCATCGGCGTGCGCGGCCCCGGCGGGTCACCGGACGCAGGTGCTCCTACGGTTGCCGGGTGCGGACACGAGCGCTCTCCATCACCGGTGCCTGGGTCTTCGAGCCGGACCGGTTCGACGACCCCCGGGGGATGTTCGTCGCCCCTTACCAGCAGGAGCCGTTCGTCGCCGCGACCGGCGCGCCGCTGCGGGTGGCCCAGGCCAACCACAGCGTGTCCCGGCTCGGCGTGGTGCGCGGCATGCACTTCAGCGACGTCCCGCCGGGCCAGGCGAAGTACGTGTACTGCCCGCACGGCTCGGTGCTCGACGTGGTGCTCGACGTGCGCTTCGGCTCGCCCACGTTCGGTCGCTGGGAGGCCGTGGAACTGGACTCGGAGAGCTGCCGCGCGCTGTACCTGACCGAGGGCCTGGGCCACGGGTTCGCCGCGCTGCGCGAGGGCACGGTCGTCGGCTACCTGTGCTCGACCCGGTACACCCCGGCGCGCGAGCGCACGGTGTCCGCCCTGGACCCGGCGCTGGGCCTGCCCTGGCCGGACGTCCCGGCGCCGATCCTCTCCGAGCGCGACGCGGCCGCGCCCACGCTAGCGGAGGCGGCCGCGGCCGGGCTGCTGCCGACCTACCGGCCCTGATCCTCGCCGGGCGCCTTCCGCTTCCCAGCCTGGCCCCTGCCAGCCTTCCGGTTCCAGACGCCGACCCTGCACCTGCCGCCGACCCCGCTCCTGCCGCCGGCCCCGCCCAGCCGTCGCGGTCGCGGCCACAACCGCCACCGGGCCACCCCGAGCACCTCAGCCGGCCCGAGCTGGCGGGAGTCGGTGCTGCCGAACCGGTTGTCGCCGCGCACCTCCCAGCCATCGGGCACCGCCCGCACCGCCCGCTTGACCGAGAGCTGACCGGGCCGGGCCGACCACCGGACGAGGACCACGTCACCGGGCCGGATGGTCGACGAAGCGTCCGGCGGGAACCTGACCAGCAGCACGTCGCCGTCGGCCAGATCCGGCGACATCGACGGACCGCGCACCAGCACCCGCGCCCAACCCAGCCACGACATCCGCCACCTCCTCCCCCGATCGGCCGACACCCTGCCGCGCTGGGCCTGCCCGGGCAGTTGCTTCCCGGTAGTGTCGTCGGGGTCGGAACGATCAGCACAAGGGAGCTTGAGTATGGGACTGCTGTCTCGCATTCTCCGCCCGCGGCTGGAGGCCACCGCGCACTGCGACCTCCCCTGCGGCGTGTACGACCCGGCCCAGGCCCGCATCGAGGCCGAGTCGGTGAAGGCCATCCAGGAGAAGATGGCCGGCAACGACGACCCCTCCTTCCAGGCCAGGGCGATCGAGATCAAGGAGCAGCGCTCCGACCTGGTGAAGCACCACCTGTGGGTGCTGTGGACGGACTACTTCAAGCCGCCGCACTTCGAGAAGTACCCGGAGCTGCACGAGCTGTTCAACAAGGCCACCAAGGCGGCCGGCGCGAGTGGCACCAAGGGGTCCAACGACCCGGCCACCGGCCAGACATTGCTGGACTACATCGCGCAGATCGACAAGATCTTCTGGGAGACAAAGCAGGGCTGAGGCCTCGGCCCTGACCACGGCGCCGACCAGCGGGAGCAGCTCCCGCAGGTCGGCGCCGTTCTCGTCGTCGGGTGGCCCGCACGGCCCGGCGCCCATACGATCCATTGCGGAGACGGCATCGTCTCAGATTCCGTCCCGCGCGGAAGTAGGGATCATGCAGTTTCCCGTCGAGGCGATCTGCGGCTTCGTCAACCGGCATCCGACGGTGAAGATGCTTGCCCTGTCGTTCCTGCTGCTCATCGGCGCGAGCCTGGTCGCCGAGGGCTTCGACGCCGGCCTGCCGAAGGGCTATGTCCATGGCCCCATCGCGTTCGCCATCCTCGTCGAGTTGCTCAACCTGAGGTACGAGCCGCTGCACCTGCGCCCGGTTTACGTCAAGAGCGGTGATCCCGGCGATCTCCTGCTGTCACGGCGAGCGGCGTCACACCGCGGCGTCGACGGTAACGGTGTCGAGGCGGGTACGCCCGGAGAATGACGGACTGGTTGCTCGCGATCCTCGTGCGCAGCATCGTGTCCGTGCCCGCAGGCGTCGCGGGCATGCCGCTGGGCCGCTTCGTCCTCGCCGGTCGGCGCCGTCGGGCTGGTCGCAAGGCGAGTCGAGTCGGCTGAATCGGTGAACCTGCTCGGACCGTGGTCGTTGCCGGTGAGCCTGGCCGTATTCGGCGTGGCGGCCCTGATCACGATCATCGGAGCCGTGCGGATGGCTGGGCTCGGGGACACCCTGGCCGACCGAACCGGCTGGGGCGAGGCCATCTTCGGGGCGGTGCTGTTCGGCGCGGCAACATCGCTGTCCGGCATCGTGATCACTGCGGTCAGCGCGGCGAACGACAACCCGACGCTGGCCTACAGCAACGCAGTGGGCGGCATCGCGGCGCAGACCGCCGCGATCGCGGTCGCCGACCTGTACTACCGCCGCGGCAACCTCGAACACGCCGCCGCGTCACTGTCCAACGTCCTGTTCGGCTGCCTACTCGTCGCGCTGCTCACCCTCGTCGTACTCGCGGCCTATGTGCCCGACGTCACCGTCGCGGCCATCCACCCGATGACTGTCGTGCTGATCGCGGTCTACATCGGCGGGCTGGTGCTGATCCGTCGGACCAGCGACGACCCCATGTGGCGGGCTGTGCGCACCAGTGGCACCCGACAGGACGAGCCTGCGCAGGATGATCAGGATGCCCGCCCGACGGGAAGGATCTGGTTGGAGTTCGCGCTCGTGGGCGGGGCCGTCTCAGTGGGCGGCGCGGCGCTCGCCCTGGCTGCCGAGGGCGTCGTCGAGGCCACCGGGCTCACCGCTGGCTTCGTCGGCGCCGTCCTGCTGGGCGTGGTCAACGCGCTGCCCGAGACCGTGACCGCGATCGCCGCGGTGCGTCGGGGCGCCCTGACCCTGGCCATCGCAGCGATCATTGGCGGGAACTGTTTCGACGCGCTCAACGTCGCGGTCGGCGATCTCGCCTACCGGGGCGGCTCGATCTATCACACCGCCGGGTCGGACGAGCTGTTCCTCACCCTTGCGAGCGCGCTGATGACGGTGATCGTCGTCGGCGGGCTGTTGGTCCGGCAGAACCGCGGACCGGCCCGCGTCGGGTTCGAAGGGGTTCTGCTGCTCACAACGTACGCCGCGATCATTGCCGTACTTTCCTTCTGACTTCGACACCAAGCCGGTCCTCGGCGGATCAGATGCCGAGACAGCCCATCTCCGGGTCATCACCCGTTCCCGGATCGCCGGCCGGCGAGCCGGTGACGGGATACCCCCCGTGCACGCATCCCGCCACCGGCCCTGCCCGTGGACCCGCAGGCCGGACCGCTGGTTCGCCATCCACGCACGCTCCACCGGTCGGCATCGGAATCCGCCGGGGTCCGGGGCCGGAGGCACGCTGAAGATACCCCGCCGTAGGTTCTGCGGCGCCTTTTACCACCCGGGTGGCGCATCGTCGGAATCACACCCTTCTGGCAGCCGAGGCGCGACGTTCCCGACGGGCGCTCAGATGGACGGCCGGTGGTCGCCGCCTCATGCAGGCGCCCTCGTTCAGGGAGGTTGCTCAGAGCTTGAGCATCGGCATCGGGCGCAGCGGGGACTCACGCAGCCCCCGGCGGAAGACCCGCAGCAGCATCGGCCGGAACCCCCGGCACGGGTAGTCGGTGACCAGCTCGCGGTAGGCACTCCAGGCGACCCCCGGCGAGGGCACCAGACCGGCCGAGACATCCGTCAGGTCCGCCCGGCGGAACGCCTCGACCAGCGGGTCGGCGTGCTTGGTGGGCCGGAGCCGGTGGTGCTCGTCGATCAGCGCGGTAACCAGCGGCAGCTGCTCGCGCCCCGACTCGCCGAGCTCCTCAGCCGCCCGGCGGACCGACGGCGGGAGGTAGTCCCAAGTGCCGTCGAACCAGATGCCGGCGTCGTGGAAGAACGCGGCCACCCCGAGCGTCACGGCAGCCTGCTCGGGCACGACGACCTGCAGGCCGACCAGGCCGATCACCCGGTGCACGTGCCCCCGATAGGTGGTCACGTCAGAGCCGAAAACGTCCCCGTGCCGGCCGAACAGTTCGTCGGCGACATCATGCGCGTGGGCGAGGGCAGTCGTCACGGCGGCATTATCGGGTAACGGGCGGTCAGCTCCCGCGGCGGACCTCGTCCTGGCGTTCCGACCATCGCCGCGCCGGCTCGCCGAGCAACGACACCAGCGCCGCCAGCACGACCACCCCGGCCACCAGTCCGGCCGCCACCTGCCTCGACGGCCCGATCAGCGAGTACACCGCCGGAAGCAGCAGCAACTGGACCACGATCGCGGGGGTACGCGCCCACGGGCGGCCGCGCAGCAACCCGGCCCCGATGGCCAGCAGCGCCAACCCGACGAGCAGGAACGTGGTGGCCTCGCCGAGCACCGCGGTGGGCCCGAGCGAACCGGAGCCGGAACGGATCACCAGGTAGCCCGCGAATCCGCCTCCGAACAGGCCCTGGACACCGATCAGGAACCCGGCGACCCGGACCGCCGTCGGTGGGCTGACCCGGTCCGGCGGCGGCACATCTGGCCTGGTGCCCACGCAACCTCTCCTCGCCGATGGCCACACCCGCACCCCGGGCCCACGCCCGGCGTGCACCGCCGGACAGCACCACCCTAACGCGACGTTCGGACGCCGGGACGACCTCGCCGGGGTGGACGCCGGATACTCTTCGGGTCGTGCACGCACTGCTCGTGGTCAACCCCCAGGCGACCTCGACGACCGCCGCCGGCCGCGACGTCCTGGCCCATGCGCTGGCCAGCGAGCTAAAGCTGGATGTCCTGCAGACCCGGTACCGCGGCCATGCCGCCGAGGCGGTGGCCACCGCGGTCCGCGCCGGAGTCGAACTGGTTGTCGCGCACGGCGGCGACGGCACCGTGAACGAGGTCGTGAACGGGATGCTCGAGGCCTGCCCGGGAGGTACGGCCGCGGACGCCCCCTCGCTCGCTGTGCTCCCCGGGGGCTCGGCGAACGTGTTCGCCCGGGCGCTGGGCATTCCGCGTGACCCGCTGGAGGCCACCGCCGTGGTGCTCGCGGCGCTGGCCGAGGGACGCTCCCGCACCGTCGGTCTCGGCCGGGCCGACGACCGGTGGTTCACCTTCAACGCCGGAATGGGCTGGGACGCGGACGTGGTGGCCGACGTCGAGCGGGCCCGCGCCAAGGGACGGGAGGCCAGCCCGGGCCGCTACGCCCGCACCGCGCTGCGGCACTACCTGCGGCGCTATCGCCGGCCGCACGCCCTGACCGTACGACTGCCGGGCCGCGAACCGGTCACCGACGTCCGGCTGGCCCTGGTGTGCAACACCGACCCCTGGACCTACCTCGGCGACCGTCCGGTGCGCACCAACCCCGGATGCGGCCTCACCGACGGCCTCGCCCTATTTGCGCTACTCCATTTGGGGCCGACCACCCTACTGCCGCTATTGCGGGAGATGTTGCGTGACTCGGGCAACCCGGATGGACCAACGGTGCTCCGCGGTGACGAGTTCCCACTCATCCGGGTTAGCAGTGAGACCCCGGTCGCTCTCCAGTTGGACGGCGACTACCTGGGAGAACGCAGCGAGATGGAGTTCGTCGCGGTGCCGTCGGCACTGCGCGTCGTCGTGTGAGAACAGCCCTTCGCCGCGGTCGACGGTCCGACGGGTGACCCGATCGGGGGCAATTCACGCCATTCACCGACCGAGTTCCACCGTCGATCCCGTTGGGGCTCGCATTGCGGGCATTGATCGTTCAACGTGGTCACCGAAGCAAGCCCGGCCAGCCGGGGCGCGCCCCGGCACGGTCGGACCCGCGCCGGGCAACCCGGCGTGGTTCCGGCGGGTCCGGTCAGTCGTTCAGCGTAGTGGGTGACGTGGAGTAACCAGTCACGACCCCGCACTGCGGTGAGTGAGTGAGGAAGATCTCACCCGACCGTCCCGAAAATCTTGAACCCAGAGGTAGCTCGTGAAACAATTCACAAGCTGACCACAGTTGAACGAACGATTTCGCAGCGCGCAGGACAGCGCGCAAGAGCAAGGAGCAGAGCAATCATGGACTGGCGCCACCGCGCGAGCTGCCGTGACGAGGACCCGGAGCTTTTCTTTCCGGTAGGAACCTCCGGCCCGGCACTGCTGCAGATCGCCGAGGCCAAGACCGTCTGTCGGCGCTGCCCTGTGAACACCGACTGCCTGTCCTGGGCGCTGGAAAGCGGACAGGATGCCGGTGTGTGGGGTGGCATGAGCGAGGACGAGCGTCGCGCACTCAAGCGCCGCAACGCCCGTACCCGGGCACGCAGCGGTCTCTGAACCGACGAACAGAGTTTCCCGCGCTCCCCCATCCCCGAGCCCGCCGCCGATCCCTGGTGGCGGGCTCGAGGTCTGTCCGGCCCCCACTGCCTACCCAACGAACTCCCTACCCAACGAACTCCCTACCTAACGAACGGGACACTCGTCGGATAGGTTGCGACAAGCGACCCGTTCGTCGCAGATGCGCAACGCTACTCCCGGGCCTGTTCAGGGACGGATCGGCGGTTCAGAGGCGGATCAGTGGCACCCGCAGCACCGCATCGGTCCCCCGGGGCTGACGGGGGCGCATGCTCAGCGAGGCATCCAGTTCGGAGTCGACCAGCGTCCGCACGATCTGCAGCCCGAGACCCTGTGACCGCTCCAGCGAGAAGCCTTTCGGCAAGCCCCGACCGTCATCGCTGACCGTCACGTCCAGCCAACCCGCCGTTCGGCGCACCGAAACGACCACTTCGCCCCGCGCGCCCGGATGGTAGGCGTGCGCCAGCGCGTTGTGCACCAGCTCGGTGAGCACCATGACCAGCGGCGTGGCCAGCGCGGCGGCCACCACGCCGAAGCTGCCCTCCCGGCGCAACGAGACCACCGACTCGGTTGCGGCCACCTCGCCCAGCATCGGGATCACCCGGTCGACCACCTCGTCCAGGTCGAGCCGCTCGTCCACCGACATCGACATCGTCTCATGCACCAGCGCGATCGAAGTCACCCGGCGGACCGACTCGGCCAACGCCAGCCGGGCCTCCGGGCTGGTGGTCCGACGGGACTGCAACCTCAACAGCGCGGCGACCGTCTGCAAGTTGTTCTTCACCCGGTGGTGGATCTCCCGGATGGTGGCGTCCTTGGTCAGCAACGCCCGGTCCCGCCGCTTGACCTCGGTGACGTCACGGACCAGCACCAACGCACCCGCCGGCGCCCCTCTCGGTCGCAGCGGCATCGCGCGCAGGAGTGTGGCGGCGCCTCCCGCCTCCAGCTCCATCCGCAGCGACGGCTTGCCGTCCAGCGCCGAGCGGATCCGGCTGACCACCTCGCTGGCGTCGAACGGATCGCGCACCAGCGGCCGGGTCACGCTGCTCAGCACCGCGCCGGTGAGGTCGGACGCGTACCCCATCCGGTGGTAGGCGGACAGCGCGTTGGGGCTGGCGAACACGACCCGCCCGCCGCTGTCCAGCCGGATCAGCCCGTCGCCGACCCTCGGGTTGGTCTGGGTGTCCACCTGGGCCTCCGAAGCCGGGAAGGTGCCGTCGGCGACCATCTGGCAGAGGTCGGCGGCGCCACCGAGGTAGGCGATCTCCAGCGGGCTGGGCACCCGGGCCACCGCGAGGTTGGTGTCCCGGGACAGCACCGCGAGCACCACCTCGTCCCGCACCACCGGGATGGTCTCCCGTCGCACCGGCACCCCGTGCTGCCAGCGCGGATCGTCCTCCCGACAGATCCGCCGGTCGACGATCGCACGGCGCAGCTGGCCGTGCTCCACCTCCTCGATCGTGCTGCCGACCGCGTCCTCGGGGTGCGCGGTCGGCGCGGTGGTGGGCCGGGCCTGCGCGACGCAGAGGAAGCGCACCACGGCGCCGGCGGGCTGGCCAGCAGCGGCGGGATCCGGCAGCGGGATCCACAGCATGAAGTCGGCGAACGACAGGTCGGCCAGCAACTGCCACTCGGCGACCACCCGCTGCAGGTGATCGACGGCGACCCCGGACAGCCGCGTGTGTTCGGCGACGAGCTCGCTCAGCGTGGACACGCGGGAACCATACGTGCGCGCTCGGGCCGAACCGCCCACCACACTCGCTCGGACCACCCGTGCCAGACTGGCTGCCGAACCATCCGAGAGGAGGCGAGATCATGTCCAGGCGTGCCCGCAAGAAGCGCGACCGCAAGAAGTCAGGCGCCAACCACGGCAAGCGGCCCAACTCCTGACCCTGCGCCGGACCCGCGATCAGCCCCTGCGCTCGATCCGGGTCCGGCGGACCTCGATGCTGGTGGCGCCGCACGGACCGTGCTCGACGGTCACCTCGGCCTGTTCCAGCACGGCCGTCCGGATCTGGTCACGCAACCGGTCGCGCAGCCCGTTCGGCGCCTGCTCGCCGCCGCACTTGCGGGCGAGCAGCTCCTTGAGCTTCTCCTCGATCCCGTAGGCGGCCAGGCACGGGTTGCACTCCTCGAGATGGTGGCGCAGCAGCTCACGTCGCGTCTGGTCGCACTCGTGGTCGAGGAACAACCAGACCTCGGCGAGCACGTCCTCACACGGCGTCTCGTGCGGATGCCCGCAGCTCACTCAGGTCACCTCCTGCCCACGCAGGTACCCGCGATCACGCGCGGTGTCGGTCAGCCGCTCGCGCAGCTGCCGCCGACCGCGGTGCAGGCGGGACATCACGGTACCGATCGGCGTACCCATGATGTCAGCGATCTCCTTGTAGGCGAAGCCCTCGACGTCGGCCAGGTACACCGCCATCCGGAAGTCCTCGGGCAGCTCCTGCAGTGCCGCCTTGACGTCACTGTCCGGCAGCCGGTCCAGGGCCTCCATCTCGGCCGAGCGCAGGCCCGTCGAGTTGTGTTCGGCGGCCTGGGCGAGCTGCCAGTCGGTGATCTCCTCGGTGGGGTGCTGCGCGGGCTGGCGCTGCCGCTTGCGGTAACCGTTGATGTAGGTGTTGGTCAGGATGCGGTACAGCCACGCCTTGAGGTTGGTGCCGGCGCGGAACGATCCGAACGCCGCGTAAGCCTTCAGGTAGGTCTCCTGCACCAGGTCCTCGGCATCGGCCGGGTTGCGGGTCATCCGCAGGGCCGCGCCGTAGAGCTGGTCGAGCAGCGGCATCGCGTCACGCTCGAACCGCGCCGCCCGCTGCTCGGTCGTCTCGTCGGCCCCGGTTTCGTCGGCCCCGGTTTCGTCGGCCCCGGTCTGGGCGGCCCCGGTCGACTCGGCGAGTTCGGTGTCGATCGCCTCTGCGGGCTGCTCGGACACCTCGCTCCTCCCACGCCGTCCACGCGGCATCACCGTTCTCGACATGGCGTCCACCGGGTTAGCTCCACCGGCCGGCGCATCCCGCCCGATCGGCGCCCACGATACGCCCAGCGGGCGGCGTCGGCCGGTCGACGGCGACGTGGGTGCGGTCACCGGGGCGGTCATGGGTTCCAACACTGCGTGCGACACGTCCGGCCCAACGCCGCGCGACCCGCCGGGATTCCCGCCCGGCCCGATCGAACCGACGGCGTGGACGGCGGGTTCGTACGCTGCCTCCCATGGCAGGGACGCGAACGCGGCGACGGCGTTTTCCCTCGACCTCAAGGCCCTCGCCGCTGCGGTGGGTGGAAAGCGGGCCCGGATGGCCGACGTCGTGGTCGCCGAGCGGGCCACCGGGTACGTGGCGGGCGGGACCTCCCGCTGGGGCCAGAACCGGCGGCCGCCGGTCGTGTTCGACTCCTCGGCCGAGGGTTGCCGGACGGTGTACTTCAGTGGAGGCCGGCGTGGACTTGAAGTAGGGATCGCCGACCGACCTGGTCGAGCTGACCGGCGCACAAGTTGCGCCGATAGCCGTAAAAGATACCCCGAACGACGGATACCGGTCTCGTTGAGTGCTGGGATCATCCGCCGATCGGGGGAGAGATTGCTCTTCACCAGCCCGTTCCCAGCACCCATCATGTGCTGGTGACCGAGCCAGTCCTGACCCGCGCCTACTCACTGTGGCGCGCATGGGTCACCCCGGGGCAGCCCGGCCGCCCCCTGCCCGACGACGTGCTGGTGCCGGTCTACCGGCTGTGGCTGGTGGCCCTGCTGCTCAAGATGGTCGGCTCCACCTGGGACGTGTCGTGGCACTTCCGGTGGCTGCGCGACGACCTCGCGCCGCCACACCTGCTCAACACGGTGGGCACCGCGCTCGCCCTGGGCCTGGTCGTGTTCCACACCCACACCGGCTACGGGGTGGACCGGCGTGCCCTGCGGCTGATGCAGGCCGGCATGGCGGTGTTCCTGGTGGCCATCCCGGCCGACGTGATCAACCACCGGCTGTACGGGCTGGACATCACGGCCTGGAGTCTCACCCACGCGATGCTCTACTTCGGCACGGCCTTGACCATCGGCGGGGTGATCCGGGGCTGGTGGCGCTACGGCCGCCCCGGCCACGAACGCACCGCGGTACTCGGCCTGCTGTGGCTGTTCTTCCTGGAGAACGTGATGTTCCCGGCCGGCCAGCAGGAGTACGGCGTGGTCGCGGTGATGTCCTGGGACGCCGGCCGGCCGGAGGCCGAGCCGAGCCTGCTCCAGTTCACCGCCGACCAGATCGGGCGCCCGGTCGACCGCGACTCGATGCTCACCTTCGCCCTGCCGGTCCCTGCCTGGGTATACCTGGCCTGGATCATCGTCGCGGCCATGCTGGTTCTGGTGGTGGCCCGCTGGACGGTCGGGCGCCGGTGGACCGCCACCACCATCACCGTCGGTTACCTCGCCTACCGGTGCGTGGCCTGGGGCCTGCTGGCCGGTGCCGGGTTCCCGCGCTCGGCGGTTCCGTTCCTGCTGCTGGGCGGGGCGATGGTGGTCGACACGGTGATCTCGTCGCGGCGGCTGCCGTGGATGACTCGTCCCATGCTCGGGGCGATGCTGGTGTCGGTCGCGGTGTGCGGCTCAGCCTGGCTGCAGGACGTGCTGGCCTGGGCTCCACCGCTGGACTACCGCTCCGCCGCCGCCGCCGCCGGGGTTCTGGCGGCCATCTGGCTGGCACTCGCCGCGCTGTCCCGGACCACGAGCTACCGGCGCTGGCTGGCTGAGCACTGATGTCCGCGGACTCCCCGAACCGACCCGTCCGGCCGTGTCGAGTGAGGCTCGTCACCCCCGACGAGGTGTTCTCAGGTCACCTTGCGTGACGAACTGTGCAACCATGCGTCGGCAGACGAGTTCCCCCGGATAAGAGGGCATTAAGGTAAGCCGAATGGACGTTGACGAGGCTGTGCAGTCCGGCTCCGCCCGGGCCGGGTCGTTGCCGGCCGGGTCGATGCAGAACGTGGGCTGGCCGAACTCGGTCTCGCCGGGGGTCAGCCCGTTCCGCATCGACGTACCCGCGAACTGGTCGGCCATCGAACCGAACGGTGGGCTGATCGCTTTCCTCGCGCCCCCGGGCGCGGACGCTGCGACGTTCCGGGTCAACCTGGTGGTCTACGGCGAGCGGGTTCCGGCCGAGAAGTCGCTGGGCGATCTCGCCGAGGAGGCGCTGCTCGGCGCCGGCGCCACCAACATCGTGGCCATCGGCGTCGACGGCGCGGAGACCGACGAGCAGCTGCCCAGCGCGGCACGGCGCACCGATCTGCTGCTGGAGGGCCGGATGGTCCGCCAGCTCGCCGTCACCACCGAGGGACCGGACCGGTCACAGACCGGGGTGCGCAGCGTGTACGCCCTGGTCGGCAGCTGCCTGACCGAGCACGCCGAGGACGACGAACCGATCCTCACCGAGATGATCTCCTCGTTCACCGTCACCGCCCCGACCAGCTGAGGCATCGTCACGCACGACGATCAGCCGGTCGCTGGTCTGACCGGGGTCAGACCAAGGTGCGCGGCTTACAGCGGGCGCAGCACCCGTTCCAGCCACTCGGTGACCGCTCGGCCCAGCCCGGCCAGGTCGCCCTTGAGTGAGTGATCACCGGGCTGCACCAGAACGTCACGGTGCGCACCGGGCTCCGGGCAGCCGAACGGGTCACGCTCCCCCTGCACCACCAGCACCGGCACCTCCACCCCGTGCAGCTCCGGTGTGCGGTCCTGGTGCGGCTTGGCCGGCGGGTGCACCGGGAAAGCCAGGCACAGCACCGCCACCGCGCCGCCCTCGGCCGCGGTCCGGCAGGCCACCCGGGCACCCGAGGACCGGCCGCCGAACACCAGCGGCACGTCCTCGAACACTCCCGCGCCGAGGCCGTCGGCCACCGCGAGCCAGGCCGCATCCAGCTGCCGGGCCGGGGCGGGGGCTCGCCGACCGGCTACCCGGTACGGCTGCTCGACCAGCGCGACGTGCACTCCCGCGCGACGCGCCGCCTGAGTGGCGGTGACCAGGTCCGGCGCCGTCAGCCCGCCGCCGGCGCCGTGCCCGAGCAGCAGCGCGGCCCGGCCCTCGGGCACGCAGTGCAACGCCACCCGGGCCGGCCCGTGCGGGGTATCGACCTCGTGGGTGGTCACCGGCGGTCCGGCACCGGTAGGTCCAGCTCCCACGCCCCGAGCTCGGGCTCGACGCGCTCCAGCAGCTCCGGCCCCTGGTTGCGCACGTTGTTGACGCGCTTCGAGACCGGACGAAGCTCCAGGCCGGCAACCAACTCCGCGGCCGGCGGCGCCAGTAGCTCCTCCGTCGGTGCGGCGTCCGGATCGAGCCAAGCCGTCCAGGCAGACGGTGCCAGCAACAACGGCATCCGGTGGTGGATGCCGGCGAGCGGTCCGACCGCGTCCGTGGTGAGCACCGCGCAGCTGACCAGCGGGTCGCCACCGTCGGTGGGGCGCCAGAACTCCCAGAGACCGGCCATCGCCAGCGACGCCCCGTCGGTGCCGGTGACGAAGTACGGTTGCTTCGCGGCCTCGGACCGCTGCCACTCGAACCAGCCGTCGGCCGGCATCAGACAGCGCCGGGCGGCCAATGCCTTGCGGAACGCCGGCTTCCCGGCTGCCGTCTCGGCCCGTGCGTTGATCAACCGGGAGCCGACCGACCGGTCCTTCGCCCAGGACGGCACCAGCCCCCAGCGCAGCACCCGCACGCTGCGTTCGGTCCGGGCCGGATCCGGGGTACCGTCGGCGTCCCGGGGATGGCGGGCCACCACGGCCAGCACCGGCTTGGTGGGCGCCACGTTGTAGTCGACCTCCGGCGCGTCGTCGCCGGTGGCGTCGACGGCGGTGAACTCCTCGGCGATGCTGACCGCCGACCGAGTCGAGGCGTACCGGCCGCACATCTCTCGATCGTGCCACGCGGTGCGCAATGATGGGCCGGTGAGTTCCGCACCAGTTCCTTGGCCCGCGCCAACCTCCGCCGGCCCGGTGCGCGGCCGGCTCCGGGTGCCCGGCTCCAAGTCGCAGACCAGCCGCGCGTTGCTGCTGGCCGCGCTGGCCGGTGCGGAGTGCTCGGTGACCGGGGCGGCGGCCAGCCGGGACACCACGTTGATGGTGGACGCGCTGCGCGCGCTGGGCGTGGCCGTCAACACAGCCGTCACCGCGTTCGGCGACCGGCTGGTGGTCGACGGGAGCGCTGGCCCGCGCGGCGGCGGGCTGGTGGATTGCGGGCTGGCCGGCACAGTGATGCGGTTCGTCCCCCCGGTGGCCACACTGGCCGACGGCCCGGTGCGCTTCGACGGCGACTCCCGCGCCCGGGAACGTCCGATGGGCCCGGTGCTGGAGGCGTTGCGCGAGCTCGGTGCCACGATCGACGGGGACGCGCTGCCGTTCACTGTGCACGGCGGCGGCGGGCTGCCCGGGGGCGAGGTGACCCTGGACGCGTCGTCGTCCTCACAGTTCGTCTCCGGGCTGCTGCTGTCCGGCGCGCGCTTCGACAAGGGGGTGACGCTCGCGCATGACGGCAGACCGCTGCCGTCGCTGCCGCACGTGGCGATGACCGTGGAGATGCTGCGGGCGGCCGGGGTCGCAGTGGACGACGCCGAACCGAACCTCTGGCGGGTCTGCCCCGGTCCGGTGGCCGCGCGCGACTGGGTGGTCGAGCCCGACCTGTCCAACGCGGCGGTGTTCCTGGCCGCCGCGGCCGCCACCGCCGGCACGGTCACCGTGGTCGGCTGGCCGGCGGCAAGCACGCAGCCCGGGGTGGCGATCCTGGACGTGCTACGCCGGGTCGGCTGCACGGTCACCCACGGCCCGGACGGGCTGACCGTGCACGGCCCGGACCGGATCGCCGGCATCGACGTCGACCTTCGCGACGTCGGCGAGCTGGCGCCGACGGTAGCCGCGCTGGCCGCGCTGGCCGACGGGCCGTCGCGGCTGCGCGGCATCGCGCACCTGCGCGGCCACGAGACCGACCGGCTGGCCGCACTGGCCCACGAACTGACCGCGCTCGGTGGCGACGCCACCGAGACCGCGGACGGTCTGGCCATCGGCGTGGGCCCGCTGCGGGCCCGGGCGGAGCGGCCGTGGCGGGCCTACGCCGACCACCGGATGGCCACCGCCGGCGCGCTGCTCGGTCTGGTGGTCCCCGGGCTGGCGGTGGACGACATCGGCGCCACCGCCAAGACCATGCCCGACTTCGTCCGCGACTGGACGGCGCTGCTCGAGTGAGCGAGCACGGGAGACGGCAGCCGGTGGAGCCGGCGGGGTGGGGCGAACGCAGCGAGCGAGCCAAGACCGCAGCAGCACCGCGAACGCGACCGACGAGCGCCAGCGAGGGGCTCGCGTGAACCGGCCGCGCGAGTACGACGAGTCTGACGTCCGGGTTCGGCCCGGGCGGCGCGGCTCGCGTCCGCGCAGCAAGCGCCGCCCCGAGCACGCCCAGGCTGAGCCCGCGATGGTGATCGCGGTGGACCGGGGCCGCTGGACCTGCGTGCCCGACCTCGCCCCGGCCGCCCGGGTGGTGGCGATGCGGGCCCGCGAGCTGGGGCGCAGCCCGGTGGTGGTCGGCGACCGGGTGGAGCTGGTGGGCGACGTGAGCGGCCGGGCGGACACCCTGGCCCGCATCGTGCGGATCGTGGAGCGCACCAGCGTGCTGCGCCGCACCGCCGACGACGACGACCCGTACGAACGGATCGTGGTGGCCAACGCCGACCAGCTGGTGGTGGTGGCCGCGCTGATCGACCCGCCGCCGAGTGTCGGGTTCGTGGACCGGGCGTTGGTCGCCGCGTACGCCGGTGGGCTACGGCCGCTGCTGTGTCTGACCAAGGCCGATCTGGTGCAGAGCCCGAGCCACGGCACGGACGAACCCGGCGGCCCGGCGGCCGCCGCCGCGCCGTGGGCCGAGCTGGGCCTGCCGGTGGTGGTCACCCGGCACGACCACCCGCCCGACGAGCTGCGCGCGGCCCTGACCGGGCAGGTGTCGGCGTTGCTCGGCCACTCCGGTGTCGGCAAGTCGACCTTGGTCAACGCATTGGTACCGGACGCCGACCGGGCGGTGGGGGTGGTGTCCGGAGTCGGCAAAGGGCGGCACACGTCGTCCTCGGCGGTGGCCCTGCCGCTGGGCGCGCCGGACTGCCCGGACGGTTGGGTGGTGGACACCCCGGGTGTGCGGTCGTTCGGTCTGGCCCACGTCACCGCCGACGATGTGCTCACCGCGTTCGGCGACCTCGCCGCCGCCACCGACGACTGCCCGCGCGGCTGCGGCCATCTGGGCCCGCCGGCCGACCCGGAGTGCGGGCTCGATGCGCTCGCCGGGCGGGGCGGGGTGCCGCCCGGACGGCTGGCCGCGCTGCGCCGGGTCCTGGTGGCGCTCGCCGGGCCCCGCCACGGCACCGGTCACGGCACCGGTCACGGGGCGGGCCACCGCACCGGCCACGGCTCGGGCCATGGCTCGGGCCGATACGGTGACCCGTGATGACTCCTCCGAGAGGTCCGCACATGCGCCGCTTAGCCCCGCTACTCGTCCTGACGCTTGCGGCGCTGCTGGGAGGCTGCGGCGGGTCGGACCCCGCCACGGCCCCCGCGCCGGGCGCCGCGCCGGCACCGGACGCTCCGCTGCCGGAGTACACCTCGCTGACCGAGCTCGGCGCGGCCACCGCCGCGCAGCAGAAGACCGACCGCACTGCCAGGATCGCGATCAGCGGCGGGCTCAGCGGCACTCTGCAGAGCGGGATCAGCGGTGACGGCGCGCTGCGCTACGACGACGCGGGCCCATCCATGCAGATCACCCAGCGCATCTCGACGGGCAACCAGCCCCCGCTCGAGCTGGGCCTGGTGGTACTGCCGGACGCGGCGTTCGTCCGTCCTCCGGCCAACTCCGCCGGGGCGCTGCCGCCGGGCAAGACCTGGCTGAAGGTCGAGCCGAACTCGGCCGACCCGGTGTCCGCGCAGTTCGGCCAGCTGATCCAGGCGATCCGGGACAACGCCGACCCGACCAGGTCCTTCGCCCAGTTCGGCGACGCGGTGACCATCGTCGAGTCGGTCGAGGAGCCGCTGGACGGTGTGCGGGCGATGCGCTACAAGCTGCGGGTGGACCTGGCCAAGGCCGCGGAGCGGCAGGCCGACCCGGCGATCAAGCAGAGCCTGCAGCAGAGCGTCCAGTCGGGGCTGGCCACGCTCGACTACACGCTGTGGCTCGACGCGGCCAACCGCACGATGCGGGTCCTGGTCGACCAGCCGCTGCCCGGCAACCAGGGCACCTTCACCCTCGACGCCCGCTACCGCGACTGGAGTCAGCCGGTGCAGATCGACCCGCCGCCGGCCGACCAGGTGGCCACCCGGTGACCGGGCTGGCCGTCCGGGCGGTCTACCCCGGACGGCCGGCCGTTCTCGGCGAGCTCGGGCGATGCTGGAGCACCGGCCGGCTCTGAGTCCTCGATCCGCTACAGGTCGAGCAGCTCCAGCAGGAACGGCAGCTCCGACGGGTCGTACCAGGCCAGCTCGTGATCCTCCGCGCTGCCCAGCACGAACTCCGCGTCCGGATCGCCCAGATCGGCCGCGTCGACCACTTCGGCGGCCTGGCTCACCGCGTACTCCGCGTCGGGCTCGTCGATGTGCACCGCCGCGATCGCGGAGGCGGGAATCTCGCCGGTGACCCGGACCACCGCGTCGTCCAGGTCGGGTCGCGCGGTCGCCATTGCGTCCTCGACATCGGCCGACACGACCACCCGCCGGTGCCAACCGGGCTGGTCCGCAGTGGCCTCGATGGCCATCAGCCGGAGGCAGGCACGGGCGGCGTCGCGCATCGCGACGTACTCCAGCTCCTCGGTGTCGCCGCTGGCGTAGGCCTCGCGCAGCGCGGGGGTCACCGCGAACGCGGTGCCGCCCATCGGCCGTAGCTCCGCGTCGGCAACCAGCGTGCGCAACATCGGCAGGGTGGCCGGCACGTAGATCCGCACAGGTGCTCCTCCTGGTCCGGCGGCTCGTCGGCCCGGCTCTGGTCAGTGCAGCGCACTGACCAGTTCGTCGAGCGACTCCGGGATCATCCCAGCGAGCATCTCCACGTCGCCCATCGCATCCCGGTCGGCGTTGAATCCGTAGAACACCCCGCCGTCGTACGAGGTCAGACCAATCGCCAGGGCCTGCCCCTTGGCCAGCGGCACCACCGGGAACATCTCCAGCATCTTCGCCCCCGCCGCGTACAGCGGCACCTGCGGGCCGGGCACGTTGGTCACCACCAGGTTGAACACCCGCTTGGACAGCCCGCTGGCCGCGCGCGCACCCAGCGCGTGCAGCGTGGGCGGAGCGAACCCGCCGAGCGCCACCAGGGTCTCCGCGCCGACCGAGCGGCCGCTGTCGTTGTGCGCCCGCATCTGGTGGGCGATCTGGTGCAGCCGGACCACCGCGTTCTGCTCCCCCACCGGCAGGTCGACCAGGAACGACGCCACCCGGTTGCCCAGCGTGCCGGCCAGCGCGCCGCCGCTGGAACTCACCGCGTCAGACTCCGCGCGCACCGACAGCGGCACCATCGCGCGCACCGAACTCGCTGAGGTCACCGGCTCGCCGCGGGACAACAGCCAGTTGCGCATCGCCCCGGACACCACGGCCAGCACGACGTCGTTGACCGCGCAGTCGTGCGCGGCGCGCACTCGCCGGTAGTCGTCCAGCTCGGTGCGGGCCACCGCGAACCGCCGCTGCAGCGACACCGACACGTTCAGCGGACTGCTCGGCGCCCGGCGCATCGCGGTGCGCACCACGCTCGCCACCTGGCCGAGTACCTCTACTGTCTTGCCCACGGTGGCCGCCGCGTCGCCGGCCGCCGCCCGGACGTTGTCCACCACCTCGCCGGGCCGCATCCAGGACTCGGCGACCGCCTCGGTGACCAGGCGGATGCCGCTGGGTTCCCGGCGCGGCGTCCAGGGCTCGCCGTAGTCGTCCCGGGGGGTCGGCGACACGTCGAGGATGACCTGGGCGATGTCGATCGCGGTGATCCCGTCGACCAGCGCCTGGTGGGTCTTGGTCAGCACCGCGATCCGGTTGCGGGCCAGGCCCTCCACCAGGTACATCTCCCACAGCGGGCGGGTCTGGTCCAGCGGGCGGGACATCAGCCGGGCGGTCAGCTCGTTGAGCGAACGGTCCGAACCCGGCCGGGGCAACGCCGAACGCCGCACGTGGTAGGTCAGGTCGAAGTCCGGGTCGTCGACCCACACCGGGCGGGCCAGCAAGGCCGGGACGTGTCGGACCTTCTGGCGGTAACGGGGCACCAGGGTGATCCGCTGCTCGATCAGGCGTAGCAGGTCCTCGTAGTCCAGCCCGTTGCGCGGCCGCCGGAACAGCGCCACCGCCCCGACGTGCATGGGGGTCGTCGGCTGCTCGAGGTACAGGAAAGACGCGTCGAGCGCCGACAGGCGATCCGGCATTCCGCAATCCTAGGCGCCGCGCCCGGCTCCGGCCCTGTCCGAGCCTCGTGATCCGGCCGACAGCGACGGGTGCGATGCTGGCCGGCGTGCCGTACCCGTCCCAGCCAACCGCCCGCAGCCCGAAGGACACCTTCATCACGGTCTACGGCCGCAAGCCGGTACTGGAGGCGCTGGCCGACCGCTCGCTCACCGTGGACAAGGTCGTGGTCGCGGACACCGCCCGGGGTGCGGCGCTGGCCGAGATCCAGGCCGCCGCCCGTGCCCGGGACGTGCCGGTGCAGCGGGCCAGCGCACACCGGGTGAAGGTGCTGGCCGGCAACGGCCGCCACGACCAGGGCGTGCTGGCCGACGTGGTGGCGCCGCGGATGCGCCCGGTGACCGAGTTCCTCGCCGCGCTCGGCCCCGACGAGGGCTGCGCGCTGCTGGTGCTGGACGCGGTGACCAACCCGGCCAACGTCGGGATGGTGCTGCGCACGGCCACCGCCGCCGGCCTGGACGGGGTGCTGCTGCCCCGCCGCGGCTCGCCGTCGATCGACCCGCTGGTGGTGAGAGCGTCCGCCGGGGTCGCGTTCCGGGCGCCGGTGCTGCGCGCGGCCACCGCCGTCGAGGGCTGCGCGGCGCTGCGCGCGGCCGGGGTCACCGTGCTGGGCCTGGCCGGCGACGCACCCGGGTCGCTGCTGGACGACCCGTTGCCGCCTCGGCTGGCTCTGGTGCTGGGCAACGAGACCGACGGGCTGTCCGCCGAGGTCCGGGCCGAGCTGGACGGCACGACCGCCATCCCGATGCACAACGGCGTGGAGTCGCTCAACGTGGCCAGCGCCGCCGCCGTGGCTTCCTACGAGCTGATGCGCCTGCGGCGCCCGTGAGTGGCGAGCGGTCCTGACCGCACTCGCCACCCACGGGCCACTGGCATGCTGGCTGCGTGGACCGTCGACTGCCCCGTCCATCCGAGCTGCGTGAGCTGCTGCGCCCGGCACCGTTCGAGTGGGACGGCGTCGAGCGCCGGCTCAACCGGGCCGCCACCATGGCCGACCTGCGCGAGCTTGCGCGGCGGCGGGCACCCCGGGCGGTGTTCGACTACACCGACGGCGCGGCCGGTGAGGGCGAGCTGAGCCTGCGCCGGGCCCGGGAGACCTTCCAGCGTCTGGAGTTCCGGCCCTCGGTGCTGCGCGACGTCTCGGTGGTGGACACCGGAACCCGGATCCTCGGCAAGCCGTCGCCGCTACCGTTCGCGCTGGCGCCCACCGGTTTCACCCGGTTGATGCACACCGAGGGCGAGCGAGCGGTGGTGGCGGTCGCCGAGCGGGTCGGCATCCCGTACACGCTGTCCACCCTGGGTACGGTCACCATCGAGGAGATGGCGGCGGCCGGACCGAACGCCCGGAAGTGGTTCCAGCTCTACCTCTGGCGCGACCGCGGCCCGGCGAAGGAGCTGATCGCCCGGGCGGCGGCCGCCGGTTACGACACCCTGATGCTCACCGTCGACACCCCGGTCGCCGGCGCACGGCTGCGCGACGTGCGCAACGGGCTGACCATCCCACCCCGGCTGACCCTGCGTACGCTCCTGGACGGCGCGCTGCACCCCCGCTGGTGGTTCGACCTGCTGAGCACCGAGCCGCTCACCTTTGCCAACCTGGCCAGCACCGACGGCACCGTCGCCGAACTGATCGACCGGGTGTTCGACCCGGCCCTGACGATGGCCGACATCGAGTGGCTGCGCGCCGAATGGCCCGGCCTGCTGGTGGTCAAGGGCGTGCAGTCGGCCGACGACGCGCGCCGGGTGGTCGACGCCGGCGCCAACGCGGTGCTGCTGTCCAACCATGGCGGACGGCAGCTGGAGCGGGCCCCAGTTCCGCTGGAGGTGCTGCCGTCGGTGGTCGAGGCGGTCGGCGACCGCGCCGAGATCCTGATCGACACCGGCATCATGAACGGCGCCGACATCGTGGCCGCGCTCGCGCTCGGCGCGGACGCCGCGCTGGTCGGCCGCGCCTACCTGTACGGACTGATGGCCGGGGGCCGGCGCGGCGTGGACCGGGCGGTGCGGATCCTGGCCGACGAGGTGGCGCGCACCATGCGCCTGCTCGGGGTCACCAAGGTCGAGCAGCTCGGACCCAGGCACGTCGCGCTGCGCCCCTGACCGTCCGGCCACGCGGCCGGTCGATTCCGGCGGCCCGGGGTGGAACCGAGTCCGTCCGGTCGACGTCTGTACCTGTCGACGGACGAGCGAGAATCGGGGGACGCATGACAGCCACCATCGACGGCCCGGCGATCACCACGCCGCGCCAACCCGCGACCGGCGGCACCGCCGCCGGCCCGATCGTGGTGCGGCGACTGACGATGTGCACACCGGCCCGGCCGTCCCGGTCCGGGCCCGCCCCGCTCGCCGAGCCCCAACCGGACCTCGACCCGGACGACCCGCCGCCGGCCGGCTTGCGCGGGGCCCGGGTGGAGGTGGGCACCGTGCTGCGGATGGCGTTGGAGGTGCTGGACGGGCGGCGGGCGGCGGTCCAGCTACGCGGCCGGCTCGACGAGCAGGCGTGGGGCTACCTCGCCGCCCTCGCCGGGCGTTTGACCACGAACGGCGGCCGGCCGGCGCCCGCCGCGGGTCGCACGCCGGCGCCGGCACTGCACTCGCTACGGCTGTACCAACCGGCCGTCGGAGTCGCCGAGGCGAGCGCGGTATGGCGCTACCGCGGCCGGCACCGGGCCCTGGCCGCCCGGTTCGAGTGGAACGCCGACCGGTGGCGCTGCACCGCGCTGCGCCTCGGCTGAGGACCGGTCTCGCTCAGCCCCGGGCGCTGGTGCGGGTGCCGTGGCAGTGCTTGTACTTGCGCCCCGAGCCGCACGGGCACGGCTGGTTGCGCGACGGCTCGGCGGCGGAGTCCGCCCCACCGGCGACGGCCCGCCGGCCGTTGCCCGATCGACGGGATTCGGTGCCGTCCTCGGCCGGACCGCTGTACTGGAGTTCACCGGGGCTGGGCCCGCTGACCCGCGAGCCCCCCAACGCGACCGGCGCCCCGCCGCCGACTGGCTCGGCCGCGGCGTGCCGGCCGCGACCGGGCGGCTCGACACCCGCCGGTCCGGCAGCACCCGGAGTGCCCGCCGGGTCCGCGGCGGTCGCCGGCATGCCGGGTGTGGTCGCCTGCACCGGGGTCTGTTCGGGCCGGGTCGTCTCCTCCACCGGCGCCACCTGAACGTTGAACAGGTAGCCGATCGCCTCTTCCTTGATGCCGTCCATCATTGCGGCGAACATGTCGTAGCCCTCGCGCTGATACTCGATCAGCGGATCGCGCTGGGCCATCGCCCGCAGCCCGATGCCCTCCTTGAGATAGTCCATCTCGTAGAGGTGCTCGCGCCACTTGCGGTCCAGCACGGTCAGCAGGATCTGCCGCTCCAGTTCGCGCATCCCGCCCTGCTTGGGGATGGTGGCGTCGATCTCGACCTCGCGCCGGCGGTAGGCCTCGCGCGCGTCGGCCAGGACCGAGTCGATCAGCAGCTCGGGGCTGAGCTCGACCGGGTCGCCGTGCTCGTCGACTGCGTCGCCGTCGTCGTCGCCGACCAGGTCCTGCCAGCGGATGCTGATCGGGTAGAGCGTGCCCAGCGCGGTCCACAACGCGTCGAGGTCCCAGTCCTCGGCGTACCCGTCGGAGGTGGCTCCGTCGACGTAGGCCTTCACCACGTCCTCGAGCATGTGCTGAACCTGCTCGGCGAGGTTCTCCCCGGCGAGGACCCGACGTCGCTCGTCGTAGATGACGTGCCGTTGCTTGTTCATCACCTCGTCGTACTTCAGCACGTTCTTGCGGATCTCGAAGTTCTGCTGCTCGACCTGGGTCTGCGCGCTGCGGATGGCCTTGGTGACCATGCCCGCCTCGATCGGCACGTCGTCCGGCACGTTCAACCGGTTCATGATCGACTCGACGGCCTGGCCGTTGAACCGGCGCATCAGGTCGTCGCCCAGCGACAGGTAGAACCGGGAGGTACCGGGGTCGCCCTGGCGGCCGGAGCGCCCGCGCAGCTGGTTGTCGATCCGCCGCGACTCGTGCCGCTCGGTGCCCAGGACGTACAGCCCGCCGGCCTGACGGACCTCCTCGGCCTCCGCCGCCACCTGAGCGCGCGCCTCGGCGAGCGCGTCGTCCCAGGCCGCCTCGTACTCCTGCGGGGTCTCCACCGGGTCCAGACCGCGCGCGCGCAGCTCCAGGTCGGCCATGAAGTCGGGGTTGCCGCCGAGCATGATGTCGGTGCCCCGGCCGGCCATGTTGGTGGCCACGGTGACCGCGCCGGCATGCCCGGCCATCGCGATGATGGCCGCTTCCCGCTCGTGGTGCTTGGCGTTGAGCACCTCGTGTGGCACGCCGCGGGCGAGCAGCAGCTTGGACAGGTACTCCGACTTCTCCACGCTCGTGGTGCCGACCAGGACCGGCTGGCCGTTGCTGTGCCGTTCGGCGATGTCGTCGGCAACCGCGTTGAACTTCGCCGGCTCGGTCTTGTAGATCAGGTCGCCCTGGTCGTCGCGCACCATCGGCCGGTTGGTCGGGATGGTCACCACGCTCATCTTGTAGATCTGCGACAGCTCGGCGGCCTCGGTCTGGGCGGTGCCGGTCATCCCGGAGAGCTTGGCGTAGAGCCGGAAATAGTTCTGCAGGGTGATCGTGGCCAGCGTCTGGTTCTCGGCCTTGATCTTCACCTGCTCCTTGGCCTCGATCGCCTGGTGCATGCCCTCGTTGTAGCGCCGGCCCATCAGCACCCGACCGGTGAACTCGTCGACGATCAGCACCTCGCCGTCGCGGACGATGTAGTCCTTGTCTTTCTTGAACAGCTCCTTGACCTTGAGCGAGTTGTTCAGGTAGCCGACCAGCGGAGTGTTCGCCGACTCGTAGAGGTTGTCGATGCCCAGCTGGTCCTCGATGTAGGCGACGCCCTCCTCGGTGACCCCGACGGTGCGCTTGCGCTCGTCCACCTCGTAGTGCACGTCGCGGGTCATCAGCGGAGCGAGGCGGGCGAACTCGGTGTACCAGCGGGCGCTCTGCTCGGCCGGCCCGGAGATGATCAGCGGCGTGCGGGCCTCGTCGATCAGGATCGAGTCGGCCTCGTCGACGATCGCGAAGTTGTGCCCCCGCTGCACCATGTCGACGGTCAGCCAGGTCATGTTGTCGCGTAGGAAGTCGAAGCCGAACTCGTTGTTGGTGCCGTAGGTGACATCGGCCGCGTAGGCCTCACGGCGCTGCGCCGGCTGCATCTCCGACAGGATCACCCCGACCGACAGCCCGAGGAAGCGGTGGATGCGGCCCATGTTCTCCGAGTCGCGCTTGGCCAGATAGTCGTTGACCGTCACCTGGTGCACGCCCTTGCCGGAGATGGCGTTGAGGTAGGCGGGCAGCACCGAGGTCAGGGTCTTGCCCTCACCGGTCTTCATCTCTGCCACGTTGCCCAGGTGCAGGGCGGTGCCGCCCATCAGCTGGACCTTGAACGGCCGCTGGCCGATCGTCCGGACGGCGGCCTCTCGGACCACCGCGAACGCCTCCGGGAGCAGGTCGTCCAGCGACTCGCCCCGGCCATGGCGGTCGATGAACTCCTGGGTCTTGCCGCGCAGCTGCGCGTCGGACAACCGTTGGATCTCGGGTTCGAACGTGTCCACCTCATCGGCGATGCGCCCAAGACGCTTCACCAACTTCGTCTCACCGGCCCGGAGCAGACGATCTAAAACCACCGGATGACCTCAGCTCGTGTTCGCTCTGCGCCGCGTCGACGCGGACGCCTTTCCACAGCCCATGGTAGGCGCGTGTGTCGCGGGCCATGCGGCGGGCCGCGAGCCGACCCGCGCGGGCCGTCGCCGGACACGGGCGAGGGCACGGGCTCGACGGCCCGTGCCCTCGGTGACGTCGTCGATCAGCTCAGCCTGATGACGCCGTAGTCGTAGCCCTTGCGCCGGTACACCACGCTCGGCTGTCCGGTGTCCGCGCAGGAGAAGAGGTAGAAATCGTGGCCGACGAGCTCCATCTCGGAGAGCGCCTCGTCGACCGTCATCGGCTTGGCCTCGTGTTCCTTCTCCCGCACGATGCGACCGGGGACGTGTTCGGGAAACTGCTCGCCTTCGGTGGCGGATCGGGGCGCGGGGATGGTGGGCAGCCCCATCGCGGCGAGCAGGCTCTGCTCCTCCTCGGTGCCGTGCTCGAGCAGCGCCACGTCGGTGCCGTTCACGGTCCGAACGCTGCCCCGGGGGCGTCGCCCGTAGGGCACCCGGCGCCGGTCGTGGGCGCGGCGCAGACGTGACTCGAGCTTGCCGATGGCAATGTCGAGCGCGGCGTAGAAGTCGGGGCCACAGGCCTCGGCTCGGGCCACCGGGCCGCAGCCGCGACCGGTGATCTCCACCCGCTGGCAGCTCTTGGCCTGACGCCGGTTGCGCTCGTGGAAAAGTTCCACCTCCATGCCGACGATCTTGTGGTCGTACCGTTCCAGTCGGGCGATCTTGTCAGCGACGTGCACTCTGAAGTGATCAGGAACCTCGACGTTCCGACCAGTGACAACAATCTCCACTCGGACCTCCCTCGCACCTACGTCGGGGAAACCCTCGCTCTCCGGAAGCCTCCTCGCTTCGGGGACCGAGGTGATTGGCTACTCGCTCTTCACCACGCGTTAGCGGGTGGGACGCACGGTAGCCCGCATCACGGTTCGGCAACACCCCCTACCGAGTAGGAGCCCACTCCTGGGCGGTGCACGGAACGCGCACCTTCCCCGAACGGCTCGCGCCCGCTAGAGTGACAGCGTTCACACCGTTGGTCGGTTCGCTGACCAGCGATTATCGCGATGCGGTCCCGTTGCGTCGCACAGGGTGAGCGCCCCCGCCACCCGGATTCCGCTGGCCGCCAACGCGGCCGCGCAGGCTCTCAGCGTCGCCCCTGTGGTGACCACGTCGTCCACCAGAAACACCCCGACTCCGGGCGGCGGGAGGTACCCGGGGCGGGCTGTCAACCGGCCACGCAGGTTGGCCGCGCGACCCGCCGCATCCAGCCCCACCGAATCGCGCCCGCCCGCGCGCATCCGCAGGCCCGGACTCACCCCGACCGAGCGTCGGGACCCGTCGGCCAGCCGCTCGGCGAGCGCCTCGGTGAGCGTGCGGACGTGGTCACCACCGCGCGCGCGGGACGCGGCCGGCCTCGACGGCGCCGGAACCAGCCACAACCGACCCTGTCCGTGGCGTTCGCCGGGACGGGGCAGCGCGGCACGGGGCAGCGCCGGATGGGTCAGCGCCGGATGGGTCAGCGCGGCGTCGGCGAGCAGGTCTGCCAACGGCTCCGCCAATCCGCGCCGGCCGCGCTCCTTGTAGGCCAGCAACGCCTGCCGCAACGGGCCGGCGTACGTCCCGGCCGCGACCGTCGGCGGCGCACCGGGCAGTCGGGTGACCAGTCGCGGCGGACCCTGGCCGGCCGCGCACTGCGGGCACCAGTGGTGGCCGGCGGCGGCGCACCCGGCGCAGCCGTCCGGCAGGACCAGGTCGAGCAGCTCGGTCAGCAGTCGGGCGGCGGTCATTCGTCCAGCATGGTGCCCCGGCCGAGCCGTCCGCGCCTGCGGCTGACCGGTCGTGCACACCGACGCGACCTGTCCTCAGCCGCGCAGCGAGGCCTTGACTCCTCGATGCGCGGAACAACGCCAGGACGGTGGCGGTGCTCGCCGGTCAGCCCGGGTAGCCGGCGACGGCGCCGGCTGTGCCGCCGACCAGCTGCCGCCAGCTGCCCAGGTCGTCCGGACCGAAGCTCCACAGGCCGTTCTGGTCGGTGACCAGCAGCGGACGACCTGGCGCGGCGGCCACGGCGGTCAACGGGGGGGTCAGGTTGGTGGTGGGCAGGGACTGCCAGTCCAGGCCGTCCACCATGACCACCTCCACCGCCCGGTCCGGACGCCGGCCCACCACTGCGATCTGGTCGGACGTGCGCCAGGACAGCGCGACCAGGTCGGTCAGCTCGTCCGAGCGCAGCAGCCGGACGTTGCGCACCATCACGTCGTCGCCCATCGACCGGGCCACCGCGCCCACCGCCAGCTGCCCGCCCACCACGGCGGCCACTCGCATCCCGTCCCGGGACAGCCGTAGGTCCGCGATCGGCCCCAGCGCGGCCAGCGCCGACCCGTCGATCGCCCGGACCGCCGTTCGTCCGGGCGGGTCGAGGCTGACCCGGGCCAGCCGGGCGCCGTCGAGCACGGTCCACACCTCGCCACCGGTCGGGGTCCAACTGGGCCGGCTCATCGAGTCGGCCCGCACACCCGTCGCCTCCAGCGTCCCGCCGGCCCGGCCGACCAGCAGCTGACGCCCGTCGGCCCGGGACACCCCGGCCAGCCGCTGACCGTCCGGGCTGGACGAGGCCGAGACCAGGTTGTACGCCCCGCTGCCCACCGGCCCGGGCACGAGATCGCCCAGCGCACCCGGCAGCAGCTCCCGGGCGCGGCCGCCGGCCACCACCAGACCCGGCACGTCCGGCCGGGACCCCGCGTCCGAGCCCAGGTCGGCGAACAGGTCACGGCTGAGGTCGGGACGTTCGGCCAGCAGTGGAGCGCCGTCGTCGAGCAGCCGGACCCGACTGACGTTGACCTCGGCCAGGGTGAGCACCACCTGGGCGGCCAGCAGCCGCCGCCGCCCCTCGTCCAGGTCACCGATCTCGGTGAGGTCGACCAGGACCGTACCGTTCGGGGTCTCCGCCACGTTCGTCCGCAGCTTCGCGGTCCGCGGGATCACGCTGGACACCGCGCCCTCCAGCGCGGACGACGGCCCGGCCAGCAACTGCTCCACCGCGCGCGAAGGCAGCGTCCGCGCCGGGTCGGCCGGCAGGTAACGCAGGTCGGCGACCGGGATCTGGCGGGTCGGGTCGACGAACCAGGTCTTGACCGAGCGGTAGTTCGCCCGGAAGTCGGACAGCCGGACACTCACCCCCGCCGGCGGTCCGTCGATGCGCCACTGCCCCTGCACCCGCGACAGTGTCACGTCGAACTCGAACGCCCGCTCATCCAGCTCGAACGCGCCGGCCGCGGTGAGCCGGCCGAGCTGGGTGCCCCGGAGCCGGACTCCGGCCCGATCGGCCTCCGAGCCCGGCGGGCGTTGGCGGTAGATGGTGTCGAACTGGTCGGTGACCACGGTGAGCGAGGCGGCGTCGTCCCATGCGCCGGCCTGCGGGGCGAGGAATCGGCGGGCGGCCGCGTGCCGGTCCACGCCGCTGCCCGAGGCGTTCACGAACCCGCGCACGATGTCCAGCGGGCTGCTGTTGGCGGTCGGGCCGGGCGGCAACACCCGGTCGTCCCCCTGGGTGATCTTCCGCAGCACCTGGACCGGCGAGGACTCCGGCACCGACGCGCACCCCGCGGTGGGCACGGCCAGCATCAGCGCCGCGAGGAGCAGGGCCAGTGTCCGGGCGGGCCGGCTCACGACCGGCCGCCGGAGGCCGTGCCGGTGGACACCGGGGCACCGTCGTCGCGGTCAGCCGCTGGGAGGTCGGCAGCCGCGGGCTCGGCCACGTGTGCCGGCTCGATCGCGGGGCCGGCGGCCGGCGCGGTCGCGGGGCCGGCGGCCGGCGCGATCGCGGGGCCGGCGGCCGGCTCGATCGGGGCGGCGGCGGGTTCGTCCGGAGGTACCAGCGGCAACGGGCTCCCGTCGAGCTCCCCGCCGGCCGCGCGCGGCAGGGTCAGCCGGAACGCGGCGCCCCGCCCGGGCTCACCCCAGGCCTGCAGCCACCCGCCGTGCAGCCGTGCGTCCTCCAGGCTGATCGACAGCCCGAGCCCGGTGCCGCCGCTGCGCCGCTGGCGGGAGGAGTCCGCGCGCCAGAAGCGGTTGAAAACCAGCCCGGCCTCTCCCGGGCGCAGACCGAGCCCGTGGTCGCGCACCAGCACCGCAACCGCCCGCTCGTCGCTGCCCAGGGTGATCCGGATCGGGCGGCCCTCGCCGTGGTCGACGGCGTTGGCCACCAGGTTGCGCACGATCCGTTCGACCCGCCGGTTGTCCACCTCGGCGTACACCCCGACCGGCACGTGCAGCTCCAGCTCGGTGCCGCTTTCCTCGGCCAGCCCGCGCACCGCCTCGACCGCGCGCAGCACCACGCCGTGCAGGTCGATCGACTCGGCGCCCAGCTCGGCCATCCCGGCGTCCAACCGGCTGATCTCGAGCAGGTCGGCGAGCAGCGCCTCGAACCGGTCGAGCTCGTCGACCAGCAGTTCCGAGGAACGGCGCAACGCGGACGGCAGCTCCTCGCGCGAGGCGAAGATGACGTCGGCGGCCATCCGGACGGTGGTCAGCGGGGTGCGCAGCTCGTGGCTGACGTCGGAGGTGAACCGGCGCTGCAGCGCGCCGAACTCCTCCAGCTGGCGGATCTGGCTCTGGATGCTGCCGGCCATCTCGTTGTACGACTCGGCCAGCCGGGCGACCTCGTCGTCGCCCTTCACCGGCATCCGTTCCTCCAGATGTCCGTCGGCGAACCGTTCGGCCACCTCGGCGGCCTGCTGCACCGGACGTACCACCTGCCGGGTGACCACGCTGACCACGGCGCCCAGCAGCAGGATCAGCAGCAACCCACCGACGACCAGCGTGGACTGCACCAGCCCGAGCGTGCGCTGCTCGGCCGAGAGCGGGAACAGCAGATAGAACTGGACGTCGCGCCCGGCGGTCCGGACCGGTTGGCCGTAGATGACCATCGGCACGCCGTCGACCACCTTGAACTCGCGCGCCAGCACCCCACCGACGACCGCGGCCCGCAGATCGGCCGGCACGTCGGACAGCTGCCCGGCCGAGGACTCCGGGCGCCCGACCATCGTCCCGGTCGTCAGCACCGCGCGGTACTCCCCGGCGTTCTGCGCGCCGGCCTGGTCGTCGAAAGTGACGTTGGTCAGCCGGTCGAGCGCCTTGTTGAGCTTGCCCTGGGCGTCCTCACCGTCGGGGTTGAACCCGGACAGGTCGCGTTCGAGCAGGGTCGCCGCGGACTCCATCTGCACCCGCGCGGCGGCGACCTTGCCGGCGACCAACCGGTCGGCGATCTGGGTCTGCTGCACCAGCCCGAGCACGACCACCACGCCGGATGACAGCGCCAAGGTGCTGACCACGACCCGCAGCTGCATCGATCGCCGCCAGGCGACCGCGAACCCCGCGCCGACCTCCAGCACGATCCCCCGTACAGCGTGCGGCGTCCCGCGCACCCCACGTAGCGCGAGCAGCCGGCGCACGACGCCGCGCGCCTGCATCCGCGCGCTGGGGCGCTCGGACATCAACGCCCGGCCACCGCGCGCCTCATGGCGGACCGGCCTTGTAGCCGACACCGCGCACGGTCAGCACCACCTCGGGCCGCTCGGGGTCACGTTCGATCTTGGAGCGCAGTCGCTGAACGTGCACGTTGACCAGCCGGGTGTCCGCGGCGTGCCGGTAGCCCCACACCTGTTCGAGCAGCACCTCACGAGTGAACACCTGACGCGGCTTGCGGGCCAGTGCCACCAGCAGGTCGAATTCCAGGGGGGTCAGCGAGACCTGGGCCCCGTCGCGCAGCACCTGGTGCGCCGGCACGTCGATGCTGATCTCGCCGATGGACAGCATCTCGGCCGGCTCGGTCTCGGTGCGCCGCAGCCGGGTGCGGATCCGGGCGACCAGCTCCTTGGGCTTGAACGGCTTGATCACGTAGTCGTCGGCGCCGGACTCCAGACCCAACACGACGTCCACAGTGTCGCTCTTGGCGGTGAGCATGATGATCGGGACCCCGGACTCGGTCCGGATCGCCCGACAGACGTCGATGCCGTTCATCCCGGGCAGCATCAGATCGAGCAGCACCACGTCCGGGCGTAGCTCACGCACGGCGGGCAGCGCGCGGGGGCCTTCGGACACCACTGCGGTATCGAAGCCCTCACCGCGCAGCACGATCGACAACATCTCGGACAGGGCCGGGTCGTCGTCGACCACGAGTATCCGCGACTTCATGACCGTATGGTGTCATCCCCCGCCGAGCGGCTCCGCAGCGCGTCGAGCGGGGATATTCTGGCCCGATGGGTATTCAAAGGCTCAACCATGCGGTGCTCTACGTGCGCGACGTGGACCGCAGTACCCGGTTCTACCGCGAGGTGCTGGGCTTCCGCGAGGTGCACCGGCTGCCCGGAGCGGCGTTCCTGCGGGCCGCCGAGTCGGAGAACGACCACGACCTCGGGCTGTTCCAGGTGGGCCCGGACGCCGCCGACTCCCCCGCCGGGCGCGACTCCGTGGGGCTCTACCACCTGGCCTGGTCGGTGTCGACGCTGTCCGACCTGGCCGAGCACGAGCGACGGCTGCGCGCGGCCGGCGCCCTGGTCGGGGCGTCCGACCACGTGACAACGAAGGCGTTGTACGCCCGAGACCCGGACGGCCTGGAGTTCGAGGTGTCCTGGCTGGTGCCACTGGACCGGGTCACCGAGGCGATGCGCGCGGCGGTGACCACCCGCCCGCTCGACCTGGACGCCGAGATCTCCCGCTGGGGCGCGGACCTGATGGGCATGGCCTGAGCGGACTTCAGCTGCCCGTGGCCGGGGACCAACCGGGCGGCCCGAACAGGGATGACCAGGATCCCGGCGTAGTTCTTGTCCAGGTACTCCGGGCCGCTGCCGGCGGTTCGTCCTGGGTCAACCGCAAGGCCAGCAGCTCCAAGCCGATGAACAGCAGGAACGCCGGCAGCACGTAGCCGACCGGGTCGCGCAGCTGGTCGCTCAGGATCTCCGGCACGCCCGCTTCCCGCCCGTTCCGACGCCGTGGTGACCGGTCGGTAACTTACTGGGCGACGAACTCCTCGGCCAGCGTGGCGATGCCGACGCCGACCCCGCCGGTGCCGTCGAGCACCCGCCACGGGCTCAGCCAGTCGCGCGCGGCGAGCTGCTCGTACACGGCGGCGCAGCGCGCCTGCAGGCCGCCGTCGGACTCGAAGCTGTCCAGGGCTCGGGAGGCGTCGTCCGCCTGCCGAGCCGCGGCCCGGGCCGCGGCCACCTCGCCGGGCACCCGCAGCAGCAACTGGACGTCCGGTGCTGGCACGGCGAAGCGGACCAGCTCCAGCTCACGCACCCAGTCGACGAACTCCCCGGCGGCGTCCTGACCCAACCTCGCCGCCCCGTAGGCCGCGTTGGATGCCACGTACCGGTCCACCACGACCACGTCGTGGGCGTTCGTGGCGGCGCGCAACTCCTCGGCGGCGGCGCGCCGGTCCAGGGCGAACAGCACCGCCATCCCGTGCACCGAGTCGCCGAGGTCGCCGAGCCGGCCGTGCAACGCGTCGGCCACCAGAGCGGCGTGCACGTCGGTGTCGTAGCGCGGGAACGCGAACCGCGCGGTGCGCACGCCCTGCCGTTCGAGCGCGGCGGCCAGCCCGTCGGTCAGCGTCCGCTTTCCGGCGCCGTCCAACCCCTCGACAACCACCATCCGCCCCACGACCGAGACGCTATCGGTACCGGCAATGAGCACGCTCATTCGACCATGCCGGGCTGCTCCGACGGGCAATGAGCAGGCTGATTCGACCTGGGCGCGATCGAGCTTTCCGGGACCTGGGCGACCGGCGGCCTGGGCCGGCCACGGGCCCGCCCGGGGGGCCGCCCCGGGCCCGAGGCGGGCCGGGGCGTGCACACCCCGCCCCGGCCGCGCGGCCCCGCCGCTCAGTAGCGGTAGTGGTCCGGCTTGAACGGGCCTTCGACGTCGACCCCGATGTACTCGGCCTGGTCCTTGGTGAGCTTGGTGAGCTCGCCGCCGAGCGCCTCCACGTGGATCTTGGCGACCTTCTCGTCGAGCGCCTTGGGCAGCCGGTAGACGGCGATGTCGTACTCGTCGCGCTTGGTGAACAGCTCGATCTGGGCGATCACCTGGTTGGAGAAGCTGTTGGACATCACGAACGACGGGTGGCCGGTGGCGTTGCCCAGGTTCAGCAGCCGTCCCTCGGACAGCACGATGATCGAGTGGCCGTCCGGGAACACCCATTCGTCCACCTGCGGCTTGATGGTGATCCGCCGGATGCCCGGGTAACGGGCCAGCCCGGCCATGTCGATCTCGTTGTCGAAGTGGCCGACGTTGCCGACGATCGCCTGGTGCTTGGTGCGCGACATCAGCTCGGCGGTGACGATGTCCTTGTTCCCGGTGGTGGTGATCACCAGGTCGGCGGTGCCGACGACGTCCTCGAGCCGGGCCACCTGGTAGCCCTGCAGCAGCGCCTGCAGCGCGCAGATCGGGTCCACCTCGGTGACGATCACCCGGGCGCCCTGGGCACGCAGCGACTCGGCGCTGCCCTTGCCCACGTCGCCGAAACCGCAGACCACCGCGACCTTGCCGCCGATCAGCACGTCGGTGGCCCGGTTGATGCCGTCCACCAACGAGTGGCGGATGCCGTAGACGTTGTCGAACTTGGACTTGGTGACCGAGTCGTTCACGTTGATCGCCGGGAACAGCAGCTCACCGCGCTCGGCGAACTGGTAGAGCCGGTGCACACCGGTGGTGGTCTCCTCGGTGACGCCCCGGATGTCGGCGGCCATCGTGGTCCAGCGTCGGGAGTCCTTGGCCAGCCCGTCGCGCAGGGTTGCCAGAATGACCTTGTACTCGTCGGAATCGGTGTCGTCATCGTTCGGCACTACGCCGGCCGCCTCGTACTGGACGCCCTTGTGCACCAGCAGCGTGGCGTCGCCGCCGTCGTCCAGGATCATGTTCGGGCCGGGCTGGCCGGGCCAGGTGAGCATCTGTTCGGTGCACCACCAGTACTCCTCCAGCGACTCGCCCTTCCAGGCGAAGCACGGCACCCCCTTGGGCTCCTGAGGCGTGCCGTGCGGGCCGACCACCACGGCCGCGGCCGCGTGGTCCTGGGTGGAGAAGATGTTGCAGGACGCCCACCGCACGTCGGCGCCGAGGCTGACCAGGGTCTCGATCAGGACCGCGGTCTGCACGGTCATGTGCAACGAGCCGGAGACGCGCGCGCCGTGCAACGGACGGGCCTGGGCGTACTCGCGGCGCAGCGCCATCAGCCCGGGCATCTCGTGCTCGGCCAGCCGGATCTCCTTGCGGCCGAAGTCGGCCAGGGCGAGGTCGGCGACGGCGAAGTCGATTCCGTTCCGGGTCTGCAGCCGGTTCGAGCCGCCGGGGTGGTCGGTGGCGGTGTGGTCGGTCACGGTCATGAGCGGGTGATGCCTCCTCGGCGACGGTGGGACATGTCGGAGGCGCCCTTTCCAGGTCAGCTTGGCGGTCGAGCGTGGCGGACCTCACACCCGGCCCGTCGCAGCGCCTCTCGACCCCAGTTCGCCGATAACCCTACCGGCAGCGGTCCCGGCCGCGGTGGGTCAATGGCACCCTGGGAGGCACGCCACTCCCGAAGGACCCGGAGGATCCGCCCTATCGCCGCGCCCACCGCGACCCTGCCCGCCCCGATCTCTCGACCGCTGCGCGCCCTGGCCGCCGCGGCGCGCGAGGCCCGCCGCTGGCCGAGCCTGCTCACCGTCGCGCTGAGCCTGGTCGTCGGCATTCCGGCGGCGATCGCACTGACCCCCGACCAGGAACTGGTCAGCCTCGGCCAGCCGCTGTCGGTCGGGGCCCGCGCACCTGACCTGAGCCTGTCCGGGCCGGCCCAGCTGGTACAGGTGGGAAACACCGAGCTGGACATCCCGAAGCTGCGGGTGTGGGGGCCGCTACGTCCCCGGCTGACCCTCGGCCCGGTGCAGCGCACGCCCGAGGCCGCACAGGCGCTCGCCCCCGGCACCACCCGCCAGGTGACCGCGGATGCGGCCGGCGCCCTGGTTGCCGGATTCGCCCGCTGGTACGGGTGGGCGGCACTGTGCCTGCTGGTGATCACGGCGGCGATCTGCGCGGGGGTCGGCTACGCCAGGGTGCTGCTGGTGCTGCGCCGCCAGCACCGGAGGGCCACCGCCGGCGCCGAGCAGCTCACCGCCACCGAGGTCTGGCAGCACAGCGTGGGGGCACTGCGACGCACCGCCGGGCTGGCCCTGCTGGTCTCAGCACTGGCCTGGGCGGCCTGCGGCGCGCTGGCCTACCAGGGGGCGATGCACGGCCTGCGCACGGTGGGCTCGCTGTCCGACCTGGTGGGCACCTACCGGGTCTCCCCGTCGCCGGTCGGGCCACCGGTCTTCGGCTACTCCGGCGCGGTGATCGGGGACTCCCGGGCCACCCTGGTCGGCGGACCGCCGGTGGCCGAGCCGTCCCCGACCGACGTGTCCTGCGGGCGCAGCAGCGACTCCTTGGCCGCCGAGCTGGAGCGGCTGCTGAGTGCCCGGGTGCTGAACCTGGCCTGTCCCAGCGCCACCGTCGCGGAGGGCCTGCGCGGACCCCAGCAACGCGGCGACCAGCTGCTCCCCCCGCAGCTCGGGCTGCTCAAGCAGGCCCGCGACCTGGACTTCGTGGTGGTGGTGATCGGCCCCAACGACGTGGGCTGGTCGGACTTCCTGCGCTACTGCTACGGCGCGACGAACTGCTCGGACAACCTGAGCCAGGGCGAGTTCGACTACCGGCTGGCCGCCTTCGACCGGGAGTACGGCGAGCTGCTGGCCGACCTGGACCAGCTGCCGGACCGCCCGAAGGTCGTGGTGGTCAACTCCTACCGGGTGCTCGAGGCGGACGCGCGGTGCCCGGACGTCCGGGGACGGCCGCCGGCGGTCGGCCTGGACCCGGTGAAGATCGAGCTGCTCAACCAGCGCAACGACCAGCTCAACTCGGTGCTCGGCGACGGCGCGCGCAAGTACGGCTTCGCGGTGGCCACCCCAGCCCTGACCACGCTGTGCGCCCCCGACACCGACGGACTCGGGCCGGACCTGCGCGGGTTGGACGACCCGTTCCCGTTCCACCCGACCGGGCTCGGCTCGCTGCGGATGGCGGCGTCGGTGGCGCCGCTGATCGCCGATCCCACGCCGCAGCCACCCCGCTGAGCCGGCAGCGAGTGAGCACCGCAGCGAGCGCCAGCGAGCGAGGAGCGGAGCGAGCGTCGCCGGCGAACCATCAGCGCTGAGCCGGCAGCGAGTGAGCACCGCAGCGAGCGCCAGCGAGCGAGGAGCGGAGCGAGCGTCGCCGGCGAACCATCAGCACTGAGCCGGTCGGCGGTCGGTCGCTAGTCCGATCCGCCGGCGTCCGGGGCGATCGCGGCATCCAGCACGGTGCGCGCGGTGTCGCGGTGTCCGGCGGCCACCAGCAACCCGGCCGGGGCCAGCGCGAACCCGTCGTCCAGCGCGACCGGGCAGCCGGCCAGCGGTGCGCGCAGCACGTGGTCGGACCGCAGGGTGGTCAGGATCGCGGCCAGGCCCGCGGCGTCGGACTGCCGGAACACCCCGCCGCTGAGCACCACCAGCCCGAGGCCCGCCCCGAGCAGCGACGGCCCGGCCGCCACCAGGTGCCGGCGCAGGGCCAGCACGGCGGCCAGTGCGGCGAGCCGGCGGTCCTCGGCCTGCCCACCGGCGTCCTCGGGCAGGTACCCGGTGTCCTCGGCCAGCCGGCGCACGGTCGGCGCGAGCAGGTCGGCCTCGAGCGGGTCGACCAGCTCCTGGGCCTGCCCCTCGGTGAGTACACCCGGGGCCGCCACGCGCAGTCCCAGGTCGGCCTCCACGGTGCAGCTCTGCCCGGCGGGCTCGCCGCCTGGTCCGGCGGGTGGCAACGCCGAGTGCACCACCGTGGTGGAGGAGCCGACATCGACCACGAGCACAGCGCCGCCGGCGGCACCGCGCGACCGGACCAGCTCGGCCAGGCCGGCCCGCACCGCCACCGGCGTCGAGGACTGCGCCAACCGACGGAACCGGGCTGTGGTCGCACTGCCGCGCCCGCCGACGTGGTGGGTGGCCAGCAACCGGGCCACCGCGGCACGAGCTGGTTCCTCGACGATCTCCCCGGCCCTGGGCAGCACCGCATCGGTCGGCATCACGGTGCGGCCGGTGGAACGCAGCAGGGCGGCCGCGTCGGCCCGCACCGCCGAGGCGGCGGCCAGCACGATCGGTGCCCGCACCCTGGCGCGGGCCAGCCGGGAGGCGTTCGCCATCAGCACCTGGTCGGCGCCCCCGTCCCGCCCGGGCCCCGCGTCCGGGCCGCCCAGCAGCAGCACCACGTCCGGCCGGGCGGCCCGCAGCGCGCGGACCGCGGCCGGGTCGAGCTCGCCGGACTGCACCAGCACCACCCGGGCGCCCGAGGACCGGGCGACCCGGTAGCCGGCCTCGGTGGCGACGAAGCGCTCGCGGCCGACCACCGCGAGCCGCAGACCGCCGCCGGCCGACGAGCAAGCCAGCAGCTCGGTGTCCCGCCCGGTGCGCCCGACCGGGATCGCCTCGTCCGCCCCGACGGCGGCGGCGGCCGACCGAACTCCGGCGAGCAGGTCGTCCGGTGTGGTCGGGTGCTGGGCGACGCCGACCGGCTCGCCGTCCGCGTCGATGCCCAGCGCCTTCACCCAGCCCGAACCCACGTCGAGGCACACTTGGGGCGGGCTCATGGGCGAGCAGGGTATCCGTGATCGGTCCAGAATGACGCGATCACACGTGAGGGTGTCGCGCCATCGGCCACGGTACTGTGCGATGCGACTCTCACGTTCGCCTGATACACAGGTGAGAGCGCAATCCCACCGCCCTCACCGTCGGAGGAGAAACCCGCACATGCTTGGACTGATGCAGGACCGGCCACTAGCCCTGCCGCACGTGTTCCACCGGGCGGAGCAGTACTTCGGTCACAAAGAGATCGTGACGGCCACCGCCGGCGGCGCGGAGTCCCGGACGAACATCGCGGAGATGAGCGTGCGGGTGCGGCGGTTGGCCACCGCGCTGGACGCCCTGGGCATCAGCGCCGATGGCCGGGTGGCCACGTTCTGCTGGAACTCCGCCGCCCACCTGGAGCTGTACCTGGCCGCGCCGTGCACCGGACGGGTGCTGCACACGCTGAACATCCGGTTGTTCCCCGACCAGCTCACCTACATCGTCGACCACGCCCAGGACGAGATCATCTTTGTGGAGCGGTCGCTGCTGCCCTTGCTGTGGCCGCTGACCGACAAGATGGGCTGCGTCCGCTACTTCGTGGTGATCGACGACGGCGCGGACAACGAGATCCCGGACGACCCCCGGGTCCTGCACTACGAGCGGCTGCTGGCCGAGAACGAGCCGTTCGCCGGCCGGTTCGTGGTCGACGACGAGAACACCGCGGCCGCCATGTGCTACACCTCGGGCACCACGGGCAACCCGAAGGGCGTGGTGTACTCCCACCGGTCCACGGTGCTGCACTCGCTGATCACCCTCATCTCCGACACCCTGGCGCTGTCCGAGCGGGACGTCGTGGTGCCGATCGTGCCGATGTTCCACGCCAACGCCTGGGGTCTGCCGTACGCCTGTCTGATGGTCGGCGCGGAGATCGTCTTCCCCGGCCCGAACATGACCCCCGAGGCGTGTCTTCGGCTGCTCGCCGGCCACAAGGCGACGATCACCGGCGGGGTGCCGACCATCTGGATGGGCGCGCTGCCGCTGATGGACGACTACGACCTGTCCTCGCTGCGGCTGATCCTGTGCGGCGGCTCGGCGGTACCGAAGTCGCTGTCCGAGGCCGTCCGGGCGAAGATCGGCGTGCCCCTGACCCAGGGCTGGGGCATGACCGAGACCAGCCCGCTGTGCACCGTGGGCACCCTGCGCACCCAGCATGACGGGCTCAGCGACGACGAGAAGGCGAACGTGCGGGCCCGCCAGGGCCAGGCCGCGCCGTTGGTGGACCTGCGGCTGGTCGACCCGGACACCGGCGAGGAGATGCCCTGGGACGACGTGTCCAGCGGTGAGGTGCAGGCCGCCGGGCCGTGGATCGCCTCGGAGTACTACCGGGGCGAGGGTGGCGGCGCGCAGTTCACCGAGGACGGCTGGTTGCGCACCGGCGATGTCGGCATCTACGACAAGTACGGCTACCTGCGACTGGTGGACCGCACGAAGGACCTGGTCAAGTCGGGTGGCGAGTGGATCAGCTCGGTGGAGCTGGAGAACGAGATCATGGCCCACCCCAAGGTCGCCGAGGCGGCAGTGATCGCCATCCCGCACGAGCGCTGGGTGGAGCGGCCGATGGCCTGTGTGGTGGTCAAGCCCGGCGAGTCGCTGACCGCCGAGGAGGTGCTGGAACACCTCACGCCGCGGGTGGCCAAGTGGTGGCTGCCGGACGCGGTGGAGTTCATCGACGAGGTGCCGAAGACCTCGGTGGGCAAGTTCTCCAAGAAGACGCTGCGCGACAAGTTCGCCGGCTACAAGTTCGACAACTCGGAGGGCTGAGGACGCCCTTGATCAGCAAGTTTGTCCCACCCGGCCCCGGCGCCCTTCGGTGGGTGTCCGGGGCCGGTGAGAGTCTCTGCGATCCCATGGCCCCTGACGCTGCGACACCGTGGAAACCGGCAGCCCGGCGAGCGGATCGACCAACCGCTGGGTGAGCCCGCCCCGGTACGCGCACGGCGGCGCGCACGGTCCGGAACGACGCGTCCATCCGGATCCGGGTCATCGCGCGGTGCCGGGCATCCCGAGGGCGGCCTAGCGTGCTACCCGTGAGCAACCTGCCTGAGCCGCTGATCCGCCCCGCGCGACCGGCCGACGGGCCGGCGGTGCTGGACCTGGCCCGGGGTCTGGCGACCACCTTTCCGGTCGATGCCGATCCGTTCGGGTCCACGTTCGCCGACGTCCTGGATTCGCCGGGCGCCACCCTGCTGGTCGCCGAGCTGGGGGATCGGGTGCTCGGTTACCTCCTCGGCTTCGACCACCCCAGCTTCTTCGCCAACGGGCCCGTCGCCTGGGTGGAGGAACTCGCGGTGCAGGCCGGCCACCGCCGCCACGGCCTCGGCTCCCTGCTGATGGAGGCGTTCGAGGTCGAGGTGCGCGGCCGGGGCGTGCGGCTGGTCGCGCTGGCCACGACCCGCGCCGGTGGCTTCTACCTCGCCATCGGCTACACCGAACACGCCGCGTACTTTCGCAAGCTGCTCTGAACCTGGCGCTGGCAGGTCGAGGGACGGTTAGCGTTGATCTTGGTGGCCGACCCTGGGAGACAGCCGTGCGCAACGAAGCACGCTCTCCGTCTCATTCCGGCGGCGGGCTCGAATTGGGAGCTGAACCTTTTCGTTGCCTGGGACGAAAGCGGGGTCTGGCGCTCTGCGCGCCATTCCTCCACATAAGTCGACCGCTCGTCGTTCGCCGTTGTCTCGCCCGTTCGAACACGGTATCGTGAACATATGTTCGAACGTCCGATCGTCGATTCCCGGGATGCCGTTGTCGCGGCTCTCGCGCAGTTGCGCGCCGAATCGGAGAGGCTGTCCGGGCAGGACCTGATCGACCAGCTGACATTCCTGAAAACCCTGCATCGGCGGGTGCAGTTCGAGTCGCTACGCACCATCGCCCGGCTCACCAACGAGGGCGAGTTCGAGAAACTGGCGGTGCGTCCGGCGCCGGCGGTGGCCGACCTGCTGCGCA
>JBQTKB010000013.1:0-29976 GCA_052386505.1 Pseudonocardia sp. | reverse complement strand
CAAGGGGTGATCGCCTTGAACCAGTAAGCCCGGGCACGTCTGGTGGCCACGAGCGGGCAGATCTCGTGGCCACCACCGGGCAACTCTCGTGACCGCCTACGGGCAGAACTTCATGTCCCTTGACAGTGGCGGGATCGCCGCGACTGGGCTGTACCCGTAGACAGGATTCAGTTTCGCACCAGGGAGGCTGTTGATGGCGGCAGAGCAGAGGTCCGGACCCGCGCGCAGTTCTCGGACGGGCGGATCCCCAGTAGACGATGGTGACCCGGACGGGGAGTCACCGACCGTACGAGTGCAGGCTGGCTCCGCCGAGGTGACGGAACGAATCGCGCACGGCGACGTCAACGCGGAGCGGGTCCCATCCGGCCCTGGAGAGCTCACCGAGCAGGTCGACGGGAGCCAGCCCAGACAATCCGGTCCTGCCAAGCAGGACGTTCCCGGTCCGGCGCGCCCACTGCACCAGCAGCCAGATGGCTTCCCCGGTCCGGCGCGACGAGCCCCGGCGGCAGCCCCAAAACTCGGGCCCCCTCCACCAATCAGCGCTTCACAGCGGAGCACCCGCAGGGCGCCGTGGTGGGAGCAAGCCATGGCTCCGACGTCACAGGCTCAGGTTCGAGCAGCCGAGATTGGCCACGCACCGCCAACGAGCGCGGGCGGACAGACACCTCCTGACGAAGGACCAGCCGCTTCCGGAAGACGCGGTAAGCCCGGCTTTGGAGCCCGGGCTAATCCAGTGCATCCACACCCCTCACGGGGGAGGTATCCGACTCCAACAGGTCATCAGTTCCGGCCTGGAACGGGTCAGCGTCCGCCTGATACCCGCCAAGCGCTCCTGATCGACGCTCGCGCGATCTGGCCCGGTACAGCCGCCTTCCGGATCCAGTCGCCGGTACCGGTGCCGCCCGAGATTCAGAAGTCCTACCTGCTGTGGATGTCCGTCGTCGCGCTGGCCCTGGTCAACGTCATCCTCAACCTCATCCGAGCCGGCGTGGACGGCAGCGGGGGCACCGGGTCCGCGTTCGTCATGCTCCTGCTCGCGGCCGTCCTCGCCTACGGCGCGGCATACGTGCGCTTGGGCTACCCGTGGGCGCGAGTTCTCAACACGGTGATGGCGGCTATCGTGGGAATGATCCTGCTGACAGTCATTCTGTCGCTGTTCGGACTAATTGTCTTTTATGTGATCGCTGTGGCGGCAGGTTTTCCTGATGGCGGGCTCGTCGTCTCGTTCTTTCTCGTCGGCCTGGTTGTCGCGCTCATGATCGGGCTCCTGGTGGCTCTCGGTATGGCGACGGTTTCTATGTACAAACAGCCAGCAAGTCAATATCTGGCCCCGTCTCGCTGAATTGATCGCGCTAGATCGCTCGTTGAATGGCATCTATTCGTGCTCGGCACACGGATGCCCCAGTCGTCACTGGGGACTCCGAAGGACCTGACGTCGTGGATTCACGCACTCGGGATCGCCGACCGACTTCGGGTCCGAGATCGGCGACCTCTCGAGTGTTCGCCCGAGGTGAACTGCGTGCGCAGGGTCAAGATCGATGGCGGCGGCGACTGCCGACCAAGGCTGCTGCGCGGTTGGAGGTGCCTGATCGTGATGCGGTGCGATGCTCCGTCGGCGTTCCCTTCCGCTGCGCTCAGAACCTACTGACCCGCAGATAGTCGGCCGCGAACGCCAGCCTCGTGCCGAGGGACGCGTCAGACGCGGGGACCCTCGAGGGGGGCCGCGACGAAGGCCCGGCCCGGTACAGGCGTGATGCGCTCGAGCGGAGCTCGTCCGGCGTAACGGCGGCACCGAACGGCCAGCGGTCGCCGTCGAGCACGAGGTGTACCCGCGTGGGCTCGAAGTTGGTGAATACGATCGGGCAGCACTCCGCCAGCAGGAGAACGGCGTCGACCGGCCCGTCGAGCGCGGGGAGCAGCCACTCACGCGTCCTGTCGGGGTCGACCAGCGCGAGCGCGCTCGCACACCGCAGCTCGGCGTACAGCTCCGTCCGCAGTTCGCGCAGGTTGATCGACGCGAGGGAACCGGGCTGCGTGGCGCGCTCCCCGATCACCTTGGTCAGCTCGGCGAGCCGATCCTCGTCCGCGGAGGGCTCCTGTGCACCGGGAAACAGCGATGACATCTCCACCGAGTGGGCGACGGTCAGGGCCTCCTCGACTAGGGGCAGGAGCTCGATGGTCCGCTCGGCGAACCGCTGCAGTGTGGCGAGTGCCGGCGCTGCCGCCCGCGGGAACGTCAGCCGGTCGCGCACCGAGCGACCATGCGCTACGGGCGGCATGTCAAACGCTCGGATGTACCCGATCACCGCCTCGGTGAGGAACATGCGTCCGGTCACTAGGCTCAGGACCCCGTCGAAGTCGGCCTCGGTGAGTCGGCCGTGGCTGCGGTGGAGTAGCTCGCCGGCCCAGTCGTGAACCACCGCCGCAGACGGCCCGTAGGTGTCACACAACGACCGGTGAACCAGCGCGGCCAGCCGCAGCCGCGAGCCCGGATCCCCTGCGGACCCGCTCAGGCGGCTCAGCTTGCGCAGCAGCGAGCCGGGGTTGATCTGCAGTGCGTGCTCAAACCGCTCCAGGCCTAGGCTGTCGAGGGTGTCCTCGGGCCGCAGTGATGTTATCGCGCCCAGTGTCTGCGAGATGTCCCCGTCGCCGACGTCGCCGGGTGGGACCCCGAGCGTCCAGTACCGCTCGAAGTAGTCGGGCGACGAGGCCCGCTGGGCGGCGACCTGCTCCTCGCCCGCCGCCGGCGACTCCTCGCGTACCGGCCCGGACACCGCCGGGAACACGTGTTCCAGCACCAGGCGGATCGACAGCGGGGCCTCGAGGAGCAGCATGCGCAGCGGGTCGTCGTCGCCCGGCGTGCGGGTCAACGAGTCCCGCAGGGTCCCCAGGCGCCGCCAGTACGTCGGGTGGAAGGTGCGGACGAAGGTGAGGAGCAGCAGGTCGATGTCGTGCACCTCACCGTCCAGGAGCGGTGCCACTGCGCCGTACTGGGCCGCGAGCCGGTAGATCCGTCGTGGCCCGTCGAGCCCGCACTCGACGAGGAGTTCGACCGTGGGCCTGTCGAGGTGGAGAGGGCGTACCCCCGTCGCATCGACAACGTCGCCGAGTGCCTTGTCGAGCAGCTCGGCGAGGCGGCTCGGATACACCGGCGGCAGGTCAAGCCGGATCTGGACGATCTTCTCCAGGTAGGCGAGCGCACGGTCCTCGTGGTCGCGGGCGAGGTCGGTCCCGATGAGCAGGTCGAGGATCGTGCGCTCGTCGAACCCGAGCAGGTAGTGCACGTTCGGAAGCCGACCAGCCAGCCGCACCAGCTTGAAGACCATGAGCAGCTCGTCCGGATGCAGCCGGTCGAGATCGTCGATGACGACGAGCAGCGCACCGCTCATTCCACGCAGCGCGGCCGCGAGCTCGTCCCGCTCGGACTCGAGGCTCCTGTCGGCGAGGACGCGGTCGGTCACTGCCTGGCCGACGGCTTCCGCGCCCGGTAACACCGCGCCCAGCAGGCCCGTCAGCGGAGCCAGCTTCCTGCCGTAGTTGCGGAACTTGCTCTTCCAAGTGTCGTCGAGGTGCAGCTCGCCGCTCACGGTGCTGAAGAAGTCGCGGGCTAGGTCGCCGAGGTCGGAGGCCATCCACGGGTTGAACTCGACCGTCGAGATCGGCCGCCCGCCCGGGTCGTCCGCGAGCGAGCCTCGGATGAGGTTCATAACCGAGGACTTTCCCGATCCCCACGGGCCGATGACCGCGAGGACGGTCGACTCCGTGCCGGCGGCGACCTCTCTCAGGACGCGGCAGGCCTGCCCGGCGAACGCGAGCCGATCCAGCCGGTCCTGCCCCGGCTCGTCGATGGGCTTGTCGTGATGGGAGGGTCGCATCTGCTAAGTCTCCATCGGAACGCCGGTCCGATCTCGCGGATCTGTTACTGCAGTTGGGGTCGTCGTTCCGACCCGCCGCGTTACCGCCTCACGAGCAGCCGGCTGACTCCACTGAGGGTGCGCCGCCGGCCAGCCGGAGCACCGGGCCGCCCGCCGCCGCGTTGGGTGAAATATTGGCGCGGGCGCGGGCGCGGGCGAGGTGGGCGCCGGTGCACCTGGACATGGACGCCCCCGATCCGCGGCTGCGGACGCTACCGTGGGAGGCGTTGGCGTTGCCCGACGCGCGCGGGCCTGCGGCGTTGCACCCGCGCGGGGGGATCCGTCGTTCGCCGCCGGGCTGGTCGATCGGGGCGCGCGGGTGGTGATCGGTACCGAGACCGCGGTCACTGACATCTACGCCACCGACCCGGGTGTTACCAACAACCTCGGCGCGGCCGCCGGACGCGCTGAGGAGGTTCGGTCGACAGCCAATGTCAAGCCTCACTTGCTTCGGCCCCGGGGCGGATCGGGAAAGACCTACCGACCTTGCTAACTCCGGTCATCCTGAACCCGCCCTGTTGATCTCGATGCCGAGTTGACGATCTTCTTGTTGGGTGTTGTTGCGGGTGGGCGTCGGGGAGCGCCCCGCTGGTCGTGGCCAGATCGCCTTCCGGGAGCAGCTGCTGGTTCCGGGTGAGGAGGTCGACTGCGAGCAGGACCACGGCCATTCACTCCCGGCTGATTGCGAGCGTCCGGGATTGGAGGTGCTCCCCCCGCGCATCGGACGCGGTGCTCAACCAGGGAGTGCGTGCGATGCCGTACCTCGATGTGGGCAAGAGTCGGCCGACCGCAGTGTTGCTGGTGGAGGTGGTGCAGCGCCAGGCGTCAGCCAGTTGGAAGGCTCGCCCAAGTGCAGCAGTGATCTGTGCCTCATCGCCTCTTGCGGCCGCCGGAACGGTAGCTGTTCCCGGGCTCTTCGTAGCCGGAGTTGTCGTCGAGGTAGGACTTTCCGAAGGTGGGGGGCGCCGGGATGATGACGGCGGTCGAGTCCGAGTCGATGCAGTCCTCGCAGCTTGAGGGGGTGGTAATCCCCGACAGCGCTGACGCGAGCAGCGCCCACGCCAACAACATCATGATGATGCCCGTCGCGGTGCCGGTCGCCCAACCAGCAGCCCAGGCTCGGATGTGGCGCTTTCCGTTCGCGCCCTGCTGGTCGGCTCTCCGCGAAGCGTTCAGTGCCGGGATGAGCCAGAAGATCCCCAGGAAGAACGACCCCCAGAAGGTCGCCTTAGTCGACGGAAGCGACTTCGCGTGGGTCCGCTCCGGCCGCATCGGCACGGCGGGCGCTCGTGTTGGCGCCTGCAGCGGAACCGCGTAGTGCGGGCGGGCTGTCGGGCGCATACTCGCCGGCCCGGGCCGGCCCACCGGCGGAGCGGCAAATCTGGGATGCGGATAGCGCTGCCCCGGCTGACGCTGCCCAAGAGGATGCCGCGAGGGCATTGGTGGGCGCGGCGCCGGCGGTCGGGTTGCGCCTCCCGCACGGTGCACCTGGGCGGGCCTTGCCGCCGCAACAGGCCTCGGGGTCGGCGGGCACTGCCGGCTGACGGCCGGGGCGGTGAAACTGGAAATCGCGGGACGCACGTTCATCGTTGGCTCCTGGAGCGGGCAAGAGGCTGTAGCTCTGATGTGGACAATCACAGTCGCGGACCACGTCGATGGACAGCCCGCTCCGTAGCGGGTCGCAGCTGGCAGTGCCCACCGACCGCCCCGTCGAGCGACGCCTCATCGTCCGAATGCCTGACGGAGGGTCTGGCTGGGCGTCATGCCGCAGCTGTAGTCCAGATTTGGCGCCCACAAGGGGTTTCCTGGGAACTGGGCCCGGAGCTCGGATGAGAGACGTACGGCTGTGTCGGCTCGTTCCTGCCCGGGACGCTGCAGGTAATCCCTGCATGTGGTGTCGCCTGTCATCTTTGGCGAGACGCACCCGGCCAGTGCCATCACAGCCGCTGCGATTAGTCCAACAACGACAGCCAGTGCTCGCATTTTAGGTCCTTCCGGGAATAGCGGATCTTCCGCGTCGAGTGAACGAATATGGCGGGTTGTGACGTCATCAAAATGCTTCTAGTTACCACTGGAAACCCTGCTATGTAGCGGGATTTGGAAGTCGGGTATTCCTCGGTGCCCCGCCACATGGCGGGTGTTGACGAGCCTTCCCAACAGCTTCCATGAGAATCGAGCCATCGATTGGGCTCGCAACCGCCTGGCCTCGACCGCCTGGCTCAATCTGGGGAGCGCAGCGATGATAACGAGAACCTTGCACGCACGTAGGACGGCGCGGAGCGGACTGAGCGTTCTGCTCTTGGCCTCGGCTGTAGCCGGATCGCTCATCACCTTGGCCCCGGCAGCGCATGCCGCGAGCTATTCGGTTGCGTACACCAACGGTGATGGCGTCGCGCTACGTTCTGCCCCGGCTGCGGGCGCCCGGATCTCGCCGATGGTCGTCTGGCGGGACGGCACCCCCGTGCGGATCATTTGTCAGACCTGGTCCCCGGACGGGGTCGGTCCGCGCGGCAACCATGTCTTCAACCGGGTCGCCTACCCCGCACGTCCCACGCCGACCTACATCCCTGACGCGTACGTCTCCGGCACTGCGGCCGCCAACCAGTTCACGGCCGGTATTCCGCGTTGCGGCTCCACTCCGACTCCGGCTCCACCTGTCGCCGCCCCCGCCGCTGAGAAGGCGATCGGCTGGATGAGCTCGCAGATGGGCAGCACCCGATACGACGGGCTGTGCCTCGAGGCCGTGTACCGCGCCTATCGGGCCGCAGGGCGTGACATCACCGCCGGGCTTCCGTACGGCCCATCCCACGACTCCGCGTACTCCTACTGGACCGTCGCGCGCGGCCGTCACCCCGGCGACCGCAACCCGCCCCGCGGCGCGTTGGTGTTCTTCCGCTCCGCCGGAGGCGCACCGGGCCACGTCGCAATCAGCCTCGGGCGCGGCCAGATGATCAGCACCTTCGACGGACGGACTCGCGGCATCCACACCATGCCGATCAGCGCGTACGACCCCAGCCGTTACCTCGGGTGGGTCGGGATCTGATCGCTCCCACCGGGGGACGGCCATCGGGGGTGGGCCTGCTGATCGACGACACGCTCGACCCGAGACGGCCCCCGGTTCCTGCGACTCCTCCCACCGAACTGGCTAAATCGGCCACACCAAGATCCATCGGTGGCTGCTTCGGGGTGGGCTGGCCAGCCCACTGCAGGGACCTCGGAAGCCGCCACCGGCAATCTGCCGGATCCGAGAGGACGCGCCGCGTCGCCAGCCACCCCGCTACGGAGCGGCTACTGCCGCCCTCACGCCGCTGATGTCATGAATCGGCGGCTCATCCAGAGCCAACTACCAGACCGGGAGCGAAGATGAGGCGACGCAACCACACCATCCGGGCCCACCGTGGCAGTGGACCGACCACAGGTTGGCTGATCGTGCTGCGTGCGATGGTGCGCGCAGCGGTGGGAACCATCCTCGCTGCTTGCGCTCTCGGAGGTCTGCTGGTGGTCGCCGCCCCGGCGGCCCACGCGGCCGGTGGATATGACAACGCCGCCATCGCGGACAAGGCGCTCAGCTACGTCGGCCGGTGGGGCGGCGACGCTTGCCGGGACGCCCAGAAGCAGGAGCCTTTTCCTGGCGAGTGCCGCGGATTCGTCAATTGCATTGTCTGGATGCTCAGCGCACGGAGCCAGAACCTGGGCGGCCAGGACTACTTCCACCCCTTCCTTGCGGCCGGGGGAAGTGAAATTCGGAGTCTGGACGCCCTTCGCAAGGGCGACATCGTCCAGGAGGGTCAAGGCGACCACACCTTCATCATCGTCGGCCGGGTAGGAGGCAACACCTTCAGGGTCGTTGACTCCAATCGCAGCCGCACTGAGAAGGTGGCGACCTACGACCGTGCCGTCGTTCTGGACGGCAGTCGCCGCGCGTTCCGCATGGGCAAGGTGGTCGATGCAGCCCCGGCAGGACAGCCCTTCGGGCACCTCGACGACGTCCGGCCGGCGGCCGGCGGAGTCGATGTCGCCGGGTGGGCCATTGACCCAGACACCGACGCTCCCATCCAGGTGCATTTCTACGGCGGTGATGGCGCGGCGAAGCCGGGGGTGAACCCGGGTTTGCCGTTGGTGGCGAACGCTTCCCGACCCGACGTCGCCAAGGCCTTCCCGCGATACAGTGCCAATCACGGCTATACGGCGTTCTTTGCCCTTCCGGCTGGCAACCACACCGTGTGCGCCTACGGAATCGACACCGCCGGCGGGCATAACCCGCGGCTCGGCTGCAAGACCGTAACGGTTGACGGCCGACCCTTCGGGCACCTGGACGACGTCCGGCCGGCGGCCGGCGGAGTCGATGTCGCCGGGTGGGCCATTGACCCAGACACCGACGCTCCCATCCAGGTGCATTTCTACGGCGGTGATGGCGCGGCGAAGCCTGGGGTGAACCCGGGTTTGCCGATGGTGGCGAACGCTTCCCGACCCGACGTCGCCAAGGCCTTCCCGCGATACAGTGCCAATCACGGCTATACGGCGTTCTTTGCCCTTCCGGCCGGCAACCACACCGTGTGTGCCTACGGAATCGACACCGCCGGCGGGCACAATCCTGTACTGGGTTGCAAGCCCGTTACCGTTGCGGCGCCCACCCCCAAGCCGTTCGCGGCGGCCGACCGGCCCGCCGCACTGACGATGAGCGACCGCTGCGTGCGCAGCGGACCGTGCCTGATCAGCTGGAAGCAGCCCGAGTTCGGTGGCGGCGAGCTCGTCCACTACGAGGTCGAAGGTGCCCGCAATGGCCGCGAGCTACCCGTAGTGCGCGTGCCCGGCACGTCGATGCAGTACACGGATTCCGCGTTCGGCACCTGCGGAGCGACTGTCGTGGTCGTCAGGGCCGTGACGAAGCACCCCGTCACCGGTAAGCATGTCAGAGGCGCCTCCGCCATGACGAACACCGTGGAGACGGGCTGCGCGCCGCCTCAGGCCTCGATCGCGTCCGCCAGGCTCACCGAGCAGGGCGAGCGCCAGGTCATCGACGTCACGATCAACGAGCCGACCAATGGCGCAGGTACCTGCCTCATCCGCGTCAACACTGTCGCCAGGTGGAACGGTGCGTGCGGACGAAACCAGTCGGGAAGCCCTGCTGTGAAGCGGACCGTGACGATCCCGCTCACTGACCGCGCAGCCACCTTCTCGCTGACCGTGACCGCGACCAACGCTGAAGGCAGCGACACGAGCGCCACCACCACCGTGAAGAACACCGTTGCCAGCGCCCCGAAGGCGCCCGTGCAGCGGCCACAGATGTTGACCGGGAAGGCACCTGATTCAGTAGGCCCCGGTCTGGGTGGCAAGAGGAAGGCGGACGAGCCGGGCAAGACCGGGCCCACGAACAACGCCGAGACCAGCAACGACCGAGATGACTCCAAGGGGCATGGAACCGACGGGTAGCGGCTGAGGTAGTCCTACCTGGCGCAGGGGGAGCACAGGGGCCCGGAGCATCCGGGCCCCTGTGGCTTGTCTTGAGACAAGTCGGCTCGGCTTCAGTGGAGGCTCTGGGATGCCCCGGTCGGTTCCCGTCGCGCTGTTCGGCCAGGACGGCGCCGACAAGGCGGACGAGGGCGTCGCGGTTGTGAAAGATCCCGACGACTTCGGGTGCGGCGGCGGATCGCGCCTTGAGTCGTTCGCTGGGTTGTTGCTCCAGACCTGCCGCAGATCTCCCGGGGATCCCGGTGGAGGGCCGCACGTACGCGCGGGCGGCGCCGAGGTGCTCAGCAACCTTGGGCAGCTTGTCGGCCATGGCGTCGAGGACGCGGTCGAACTGGGCGTGCACGATGGTGGCGTTGGGTTGGACATAGAACGAGTGCAGCAATGCCCGAACCCACTCTCCACTTGAGGGAGGCGCTCGCCGACCAGGGCATCAAGGAGCGCGCGGCATAAGTGGGTGGTCAGCTGCGGCGCGTTCGCGGCTGCCGACGGCCCGTTAAGCGGCTGGTCGCGGCGGTCACCGCGCCGGTCGATCTCTGGCTGAGCCACAGCTGCAGGCCCGGATTCGCGAAGTGTGCCAGGTCGTGCCGTCAGGTAGCCATGCGCGAGCGGAGCTTTAGCAGCCCTGACGGGCGGCCCGGGCCGTCGGTGATTCAGTGCAGCAGCAGGCGGCCGGTGAGCCCGATCAGCAGCAGCGCCCCCGCGACCAGGCCGACGACCGAGATCACGCCGGCCAGCGCGACCACGGAGACCGTGCAGGCCAGGGCGATGCCGATCAGGTGCGGTTGGCGGGCCTCGGTGAAGCCGCAGGTGAGTGCGGCGAGCACCGCCAGCCCGACGAAGGCGGCGCCGGCCAGATACAACACCACGAGGTGGTGGCCGCCCAGGGTAATGACCGAGGTGAGGCGGGAGCGGTCGAGTACCTCGCCGGCCGACAGCATCCACGAGACCGCCATCATGTCGCCGAGCGCGAGACCCCACAGGGCTCGGCGACCCCGGTCGCTGATCGGTGACCCGGAAACCGGGGGTACGGGCGACTTCCGCAGCATGATCGTCACCAGGCCCAGATCGCGAGCCGGAACCACAGGCTCGGCGCGCCCCGCTCCGGCCGGCCGGCCGTCACCAGGCCGAACAAGATCGGGTCCAGGACCAGGTCGACGACCCGGGTCGCAGCCGAGGCTGCCGGCGCGGTGAGGCGCTCCAGCGCGCGGACCGCCCGGCGCAGGCCGGGGTGGACCGGCAGCGGGCCGACCACCATCCGGGCGGTGTCGTCGGAGCAGCTCATCGGGCCCTCGGCGAGGCGCGGGAGCAGGTCGTGCACCGGCCCGGTCGGGTCCAGTTCGTGCGCGATGACGAGGTCGTGGAACGGCAGGTCCCGGCGGGCCAGCTGGTCCAGCCGGCGCAGCTGGCTCCTCGGCACGACCGCACGACCGTCCGCACCGGTCAGCGGGCAGCGGCTAACCGGGGTACACAGCCACGGGGACCGCCCGTCGTGGACCAGCAACGGGTCCTCGATTAGCGGCAGGACCAGCGGCGACCCCAACTCGGGCGCCGCGACCCGGACCTCCCACTCCAGCCGGTACAGGACCGCCCGCTGCGTCGCGTCCAGCCACCGCGGGTCGTGCCTCAGGTCCATGGTCACCATCTCGTCCTCCTTCTCACACGCGATCCACGACGTACACCACGACCGACAGGGCGAGCACCATGGCGGCGGCGAGAGCCACTCCGAGTGCCAGCACCCCGAGCAGGGCGACCGACCCGGCCGCGCCCGCGACGGTGAGCAGACCCAGCTGCCACGAGTTGGCCCTGGTCAGGCCGCGCGTCACCGCCGCGCAGATGGTCAGCACCGACACGGCGGCGGCGGTGACCACGAGTTGCACCGACGGGTGGTCGCCGAGCGTGGCGACGGTGCAGGCCGGCCCGGAGCACGCGACGGTGCCCGCGTGGACTGCGACCAGCCAGGCGAGCAGCGGGGCGTCGCCGGCCAGGACGAGCCACAGCGCGACGCTGGTGGAGGAGGCGAGCGGAATCCCCACGTGGTCCCACGGACGCGCGCCGGAAGTCATGAACTCACGCAGGACGTTCCGCTGCCCGGCACCGGGGCACGCCCGCGGCGGCCCGGAGACGACAGAGCCCGGCACCGGCCGGGCCGCAGCCGGGACACGCCCGGCGGCGCGGGCCACCCGTGTCCGCCGCCGTGGGTGGTACGACGCTCCGGCAACGTAGGGCGTGTAGGACATATCTACAGATAGTACGCGGAGATCCGTTGTTGGCAAGCCCGTCGTACATGCGGAAGGCGGAGCCGGTGCCGAAGCACCGGCTCCCACCGTGGTTCGGAGGCTCAGTCGAGGCGCAGGGACTCGGGGGTGAACTCACCGGCCGCGGCGCCGCGGAGAAACGCGATCCACTCATCGGCGGTGAACCGCAGCACGGGGGCGTCGTCGCCGTCCTTGCTGTCGCGGATCGCGATGTCGCCACCGGGGAGCGCGGCGACCTCGACGCACATGCCGTTGGAGCAGAACGATGATCTGCGGAAGTCGACGTCGGGGAGCGGGTGGAGGTGCATGACGGGTGTCCTTAGGGCAATGAGCCGGCCGCTTCGGCGGCGCCGCGACTCAGCTGGCGTCTCGCAGGAGGGTCAACGATTCCTGCGATGTCAGGGCCTGGCAGCTGATCGTGCTGAAGAGCTGGACCAGGGGGGCGGTCTCGTCGTCGACGAACCACGCCGAACCGAGCGGGTACTCCACGAACGCCGTCACCGGGTCCAGTTCGGCCTCGCGCGGGATGAAGATGGAGAACGGGCTGATCGCGAGGGCGGACACGGGCGCCGATTGCGGCAGGATCAGCACGCTGAGATCGGCTCTGCCCTGTCGGGCGAAGAGCTCGACGAGGTCGGCGAGCCAAGCATGTTGGGCGGCGAGCACCTCGGGGGATCCGAGAGTTCGACGGATCGCGCTCTCGTCGAGAACGGCGGCGACGGCGAAGTCGGTTCCGGGGTCGAGCAGGGCCTGCTGCCGCCTCAGGCGGAGGTCGATCAAGCGCTCGAGGTCGTCGTCGGACAGTTGGGGATTGACGGTACGGGCGTGCAACTTGGCGTAGTCCCGAGTCTGAAGAATGATCGGGAAAACCGGCGTCCCCCAGACGTGGACCCGGGAGGCGGCCGTCTCGAACGCCTGGACCCGATCGATCCCGAGCGCGCCGGTGAGGTCGGCGTCGTCGGCCCACCACCCGGACGACTTCGACTCCGACGCCCAGCGCTCCAGGCGGGCGCGGCGATCAGGGTCGTGCTCCTCATAGAGGTCCAGGAGCGCGCGCACCTCGATGGCGCGGATGGGGCCGTTCCCGGTCTCGACGCGGGAGACCTTCGCGGGGCTGCACTCCAGCATCCGGGCGGCCGCGTCGAGCCGGATGTTGGCGCGCTCGCGCAGCGCACGCAGGGCCGTGCCCAGCCGTCGGCGGACGACCTCCGCCCCTGGGCTGCGGTCCACCAGGCCTCCTGAAAGATCACTTAAGTTGCAGGCAGCGGTTTGCATCTTCGCGCTTACGTTCTGTGCATGCTGTCGGGTACTCTTGCAGCACTGCTTTGTACCTCATACTTTGCAACGCGCGAAGTCCGGGGTGGATGTGCACCAAAAGGGTAAACGAGGTGGCGGGACATGACGACGCACCTGCAGGGGCCGCCGGTCGCGGCGGCCTGTCCCTACGACCTCGGCGAGGTCGTGGCACGGGTCGCCACCTCCCACCTCCAGGCCAGCACGTTGCGGCGAGAGTGCGCCGCGTTGCTAGACGCGCACGTGACGGGCACCGCAACCCCGGCAATGCGCCGGCGGTACGTGCGCAACCGGATGGCCCTGGTGCTGCACGCCATGCCGCGACGGTTGCCGGCCCTCCCGGCTGGCACCGCCGCGATCGTGCGCCGGAACGAGGAGTTTGTACTGGAGTTGCTGGTCGGCTACTTCGGCGACGTGGATTAGCCGGACGACGTGGACCGGCGGAGGGCGGTTCACCGTTCGCTTCCGGACATCCCCGGGTGTTGCCGGCCTGTGACAAACTGGCGTTTCCGGTTGCGCATACTTGTCATACGCGTACTCTGTACTACGGTGTTAAAAAGCGAAGACGATCGCCTCGCAGGAGCGGACCCGACCGCCGCCGGGGTTGGGAAGTGGGTTGCCACGCTATGCCGAAGACCTCGTCACCCTTGAGCCTGCGGGTGCCGCCTGACGAGCGGGAGTTGATCGAGACCGTGGCGTCCTACCTGAACATGACCGTCTCCGACTTCTCGCGGCAGATCCTCCGGGACACAGCCACGGCGATCGTGAACGACGTCGGGATGGACAAGATGCTGCACGCGATCAATGAGCGCAACGAGGCCCGCGCGGCCAGCCGGGAGGCTGCGGTCCGCGCTGCGGCCGCTATCCGCTCCGCCCGCTGAGACTCCGCGACGCCGAGGGCTGGCCTCTCATCCCGGCTCGGGATAGACCCGCTCATCAGTGATCGACAGATTCATCGCTATCTCGTGCAACCGATTCTGGATCTCGTCCACCTCGTTCCGGCTGCCGTTCAGGTCCAGCCGGCCGAGCATGAACCCGAGCGTCCCGGTGACGATGAAGAGTTCGTGGAGGTCGATCGTGTCGCGCTGGAGCCCCAGGTTGTGCAGCCGCTGAGCGCACATCAGAGTCAGGCAGACGGTGTGGTCCCAATCCGACATGCGCCCGGAACTGACCAGGTCGACGGCGTTCAGGTTCAGCGGCGCGGGGTCAGTGTGGCGGCGGATCGTTGCCACGAGCGCATGCGCGAGCCGGCACAGTTCGGCCGGCTCGGGCGGTCGAGGGGAAGCGCTCCCGATCATGCTTGAGGGGTCGCCTTCCTGTCGACAATGGAATCAGTATGAACGGTGACCGGGAGATTGTCTGCCCCTGGCGCCGGCGACCGGGTGACTCGGGCAAGACGGCTACGCATCCGCCGTCGAGGGTCGAGCACCGAACCGAACAAGAAGCCAGCCTGCGATCCGGACAGGTAGAAGATTACCGCGGCAACAACGTACTCGGGCGCTGCGAGACATTTGCGCGCGGTCAACGAGCTGGTCAGCGACTTCGCCCGGAATGGCTCCCCGGCGACAGGGCCAGCACCTCAACACCTGGATCGCGGCCGCCCAAGCCAGCGATAACCCCACAGCTACGCGGGTTCGCCACCGGCCTGCTCGCCGATCACGACGCCGTCCGCGCCGGGCTCATCCTGCACTGAAGCAGTGGTGCGGTCGGAGGGGACGTCACCAGGATCAAAGCGATCAAGAGACAGATGTACGGACGGGCGAACTTCGATCTGCTCCGGAACGGCACGGACAGCTGCCTCGTCCGCATCGACACCGTGGCCAACTGGCAAGGTGGGTGCGGCCGCAACCAGCCGGGGAGCCCGGTCGCGAAACGAAACGTCACGATCCCGGTCACCGACCGTGCGGCCCGCTACTCGCTGACCGTGACCGCCACCAACGCTGAGGGAAGCGACACGAGCGCAACCACCACCGTGAAGAACACCGTCGGCACTGCGGGTGGGGGTGGGAAGAGCAAGGTCGACGACGGGGACAAATCCGGCTCTAAGGGCAGCACCGAGACTGGTGACTCGAAGCGGCGTGGCTCCGAGAGAGGTAGCGGCTGAGACGGTCGCGGCCGGCTCAGTGGAGCGCAGAAGCCCGGATGTCCGGGCCCTGCGCTTGTCTGCGTGCGCGCGACCATGCCGACATGTTTGCTCGCCGCTTCGGCGGCGACGCCCCGCCGGTCGTAGTTTGGAAGCATGTCAGCGGGTGCCCGGCCGTCGTTTGAATCGAGCTTGACCAGGGCGACACTCGGCGCTGCTTGCCGTAGGGCAGGGCTGGATCCAGCTGGCGCCGAGCTGTTGCGGCTGGGGGAGAACGCTCTCTACCGCCTGTCGGCCGAGCCGGTGGTAGTGCGGATCGCGCGCAGCATGGAGCACTGGACCGCGGCCGCCAAGGAGGTGGCCGTCGCGGCGTGGTTGGCCAAGGCCGGCGTGGAAGCAGCCCGGACCTGGGATGTCGATCAGCCAATTGAGGTCGACGGATATCCAGTGACCTTCTGGCGGCTTATCGACGGCCGCAATGGTGGCCCGGACGACGTGGCCCAGCTTGGGCAGGTGTTGCGCCGACTTCACGAGTTGACTGTGCCGTCCTCCTGCGAGTCCCCCGCTGCGGACATGTTGGGCCGCGTCGAGCCGCGGATTCGGCGGGCCGGTATCCCCGAGCCAGACCAGGATTTTCTCGCCGCCGTGCTAGGGGAGCAGCGCCAGGAGATCAAGGGGCTGGAGTTTGAGCTGGCGCCGGCGGTGATTCATGGCGACGCTCACGTCCAGAACCTGATGTTCGTCGGGGAGCAGCCGGTGCTCATCGACTTCGAGCGGGTCGCGTTCGGTCAGCCGGAGTGGGATCTTGCGGTGACCGCGACCGAGTACGTCACCGCCGGCTGGTGGACGGACGAGCAGTACGCGACATTCGTGGAGAGCTACGGGTACGACGTGATGGCCTGGTCGGGCTTCGACACCCTCCGCCGGGTCAACGAGATCAAGATGACGACCTGGCTCATGCAGAACATCGGCGAATCGCCGGACATCGAGCGTGAGTACCAGGTGCGGATGCAGACGATCCGGGGCGAGCGCAACGACCGAGCTTGGCGGACCTTCTAGCTCGCGACCTTGGTCGCGAACCGCTGCGCCACCAGTTGGGAGAACGCGGCTCCCCGAGGCTCCCGGGGGTGGCGCTCGGCGACCGCCGCCACGAAGTCGGTGACGTAGCGCTGGTATCGGCGGGACTGCAGCGGGCCGGCCAGTTCGACGGAGCGGTGCGCGACCGCGAGGGCCTGGTCGAGGTCGCCGGCGGTCAGTGCGCCCATCGCGGACACCATGTTGATGAACGCGACTGTGCGCGGCGGTGTCTCGCGGGGCTCGATGGCCAGTGTGCAGAACTGCTCGGTCTCGACCGGGCTGCCCAGGTCGCGGAAGCAGTGTGCGGACTCGCCGGCCAGCTCGGCGCGGTTGAAGTAGCTGATCCAGGGCGGGTCGTCGTCCTCGACGCGGCGTTCGAACTCGCGCTCGGCCTTGATGAGCACGGCAGCGCAGCCGCCGGTGTCACCCAGCGACGCCAGTGCTCGGGCCTCCATCGTCAGGAGCATCGCCGACACCGTGGCCGACGACGTCCTGGCCGCCGCGGACTGGGCGGCCCGCGCGAGGTGTACGGCCTCCGAGAAGCGGCCGAGGTAGTTGGCCTGGTGGCTGAGGTTCGACAGCAGCCGGGCGCCGAGTGAGGCGTCGTCGGCCTCGCGGGCCAGCCGCAGCCCGTGCACGAAGTACCGCTGCGCGGCGCCGTGCCGGCCGGCGTCGTAGGCACTCCAGCCCAGCATCTGGGTTAGCTCGGCCGTCGCGGCGAACAGTTCCCTGCGCGCGGTGCCGGGTCGGGGTGCGGCCTTGAACAGCGGGAGTACCTGGTTCTGGAAGAAGAACAGCAGCATGCCCCGGGTGTGGCCGCCGCCGAGCTGAAAGTCCAGATCCATCAGGTTGGCCGTGGTGATCCGGATCGCCGCCGCGTCCAGCGGAGGTGACTCGTCGGTCACTCGCCCGGGCCCGGGCGGCGCGTCGAAGAGGTAGCCGGTAATCACGCTCGACGTCGCCTGATGGCTCCAGCGGGATAGCTCGGGCACCGCGGCGCCGTCGAGGTCGATCCGCGCCAACTGCGCCAGGTTCTCCGCTGCCCCGGACGCGGTATCGGAGTACTGCACGGTCGGCAGGACTGTGGATACGACGTTCTCCGGGTGCGCGAATCCGAGGTCCGCCGGGGTGACCCGCCGGCCCAGGCGCTCGGAAATGCTCCGCGCGATGTATTCCGCCGTGCGGGGTTTGGGCTGCATTCCGTCCAGGTAGCGGGCGATCGCGACATGGTCGGTCGAGATCGGGTGTCCGTCCCGGTCAGCGAGGTCGCGCACCCGCTTGGCCAGACCTTTGTTGCTCATCCGAGCCTCGGCGATCGCGGCCGCGAGCACGCCATTCGGTGTCTGCGCCACAGTCATCACCCCGCCGCCTGATCAGCGTGCACCCCCCGGTGCACCCCCTGTGCACCGATGCACTCCGTGAGCACACTGTAGGTGAGGGCGCCGACATTGTTTGCTGAATGCGTGAATTGCTCACGGAGTTCAGGGAACGGGCGGACCTCAGTCCTGGCGCCCGCGTTCCAGTGCCGTCAGCCGGGTCTCGATGTCGTCGAGTGCGCCGCGCACGAAGGTCGAGAGGTCGCGCAGCTGGTCCTCCACCGAGGCCGCCGGCCGCTCGTCCGGGGTGGCGCGCACGTAGACGGCCTTTCCCGGCTGGCCGATCACGAGGCCCTCGCCGCGAAGCTCGCGGATCGCGCCGCGCACGACCGTCGTCGAGACTCCGAAGCTCTCCGTGAGCCGGGAGGTCGACGGCAGCTCGCCGCCGACCGGGTACTGCCCCGACGCGATCGCGCGCCGCAGGGTCTGGGCGAGCTCGAGGTACTTGGGCCGCCCGGTGTGCTCCGCCAACGGTCCCTCCGTCTCCGACTAGGGCCAGCTCTGCGCACATAGTGCGCCAGGTGTGACGACACGTTCCACGCGACACACCTCGTGCATCTTTACGTACATGGCGCACTAGGTGCATATCGTCGAGCAAGGACAACCCGAGGAGAGCTTCATGCCCATCAACCACGCAGCCAGTGCGACGCCGACCTTCTACGACGTCCAGGCAGTCGCCCGCATGTTCCAGATGTCCCGGATGACCGTGTACCGGGCGATCCGATCCGGCGAGCTTCCGGCGGTCCGCATCCGCGGTCGGTGGCTGGTCCCGGCCCGGGTGATCGATGCGCTCGTCTCGGCGGCCGAGGCCGCCGTGCCCGAGCGGATCGGCCCCGGTGGGCGACCGGCTACGGCCGATGACGCCGCGTTCCCGTCCCTGTACCGCGACTCGAAGGAAGCGTGAGCCATGCCCAGCGTCGGTGTTCTGATCCTGTTCTCGATCGGTGGCGTGTGGATGTGCGTCAAGGCCCGGGCGGCCGGGCCGGCGGCGGTGTTCGCCGTGCTGGCGCTGGTGCTGTTCGTGTCGACGCCGGTCGGCTCCGGGCTGCCGGGTGCGATCGCCACGCTGTTCTCGGCGGTGGACTCCGCGGCGACTCCGGCGCTGACGGACACCCAGACAGCCGGGGTGTCGCGGTGAGCGCGGCGGTGCGGGCGGCCGAGGCCGCGTCCGGGGAGTGGCGCGCGGCCGTGGTCGCGCAGCGGTCGGCCGCACCCGATCACGACGCCTTCTACCTGCTGGCCAGTGAGCTGGTGTCGACGCTGTACGCCCTGCGCGAGCTGACCCGGACCCTGGGTGGTCAGGTCGCCGGGTACGGCGAGGGCCGGGCGGTCTACGACGACTCGCGCGAGGTCGACCCGCACGCCCGGTTGGCCGAGGCCGCCGCGCACCTGGCGGCGACCGGTGAGCACCTGCAGCGCGCCGCGCTGACCGCGAACGCTTACTGGTCGGCGATCGGGCACGTCGGCGTGGAGATCCGGTCGTGACGAAGCGTGGGGTGATGACCGAGCGGTGGGGCTGGCAGCCGACCGCGTGGATCGAGTCCGGGGTTCCGACCTGGCGCTGGCGTGCCGCGCCGGGCGGGTTGGTGACGCGTCGGCAGATGCGGGCGGCCGGGCTGGCGCCGGGTGGGGCGGCGCCGGTGGCGCGGGTGGTGTGCCGGCGCGGCCGGCGGTGGGCCTGGCTGTACGACGCGGAGCAGTTGGTGCCGAAGCGGGTGCCGAGCGCCGCGCAGCTGGACGCGGTCGCGGCGGCGCTGGCCGTGCGCCGGCGCTGCCCGAGCTGCGGCCGCGATGTCGGGTACTGCGTGCCGACGTCGCTGGGGGAGTGCGTGGGCTGCCACGAAGGGCGGGCGGCGGCGTGAGCGCGCGGGCGGTGCTGTTCGGGTTGCTGCTGGTGGTGGCCGGCGCGGCGGCGGTGCTGTCGTTCGCGGCGCTGCGGGACCTGGCCCTGCGGTGCGGGTTCTCCCGGAATCTCGCGTGGCTGCTGCCGGTGGTGGTGGACGCCGGCGCTGCCGCCGGGTCGCTGGTGTGGCTCGGTGGCCGGGACGCCGGTCCTGCGCGGCGGTTCGCGCGCTCCCTGGCCCTGGGCCTGCTGACGCTGTCGGTGGCGGCGAACGCGCTCGGGCACGGGCTGGCCGCCTACCGGCTCGCCCCGCCGTGGTGGGTCGTGGTGGTGGTCTCGGCGATCGCGCCGGCGGTGCTCGGGGCGGTGGTCCACCTGGCCGTGCTGGTCGGCCGACCCGCGCCCGAACCGCCGCTGGAGCCGGACGACCTGGCCGGCGACGACCCGGCGCTGGACGACGAGTTGCTCGATGAGAACGGGCTGTCGCGGTTCTGGGCCGACGCCCCGCCAGCGGCGGGGGCGAACGGCGTGGACCGCGCTGCGGTGCTGATCGCAGCCGGTGTCGGTCGGCGGCGGCTGGCCCGGGAGTTGGGGATGAGCGAGTACGAGGCCCGCCAGCTGCTGGAGCAGACCCGCCAGCAGCCGCCAGGGGACGTCGAACAAGGGGAGGGCCAGTCATGAAGGTCAGGTTCAGCCGCGCGGCGCGGGCCGCCGCGGGCGTACTCACGGCGGTGCTGCTCGCCGGATGCGACGACACCGGGCAGGCGCCGACCACCGTCGTGGTGAACACCCCGCCGGCGGACGGCGCGCAGATGGTGCTGCTCACGCTGATGATCGTGGCCGCGTTCCTCGCCGCCGGCGTCGCGGGCGGGTTCGCCTGGAGCTGGGCGCAGGAACGCCGCGCCCGCCGAGCCGCCGAGCACGCCCAGCGCGCCGCCGAGGACGTCGTCCTCGCGTTGACCGGGCAGCCGATCGACCGCGTCCGGCTGTCCATCCGCCAGCAGCCGCCGGCCGCGCCGGACCAGCACACCTCGCCGGCCCACGGGCCAGCGATCGAGCGTTGGCTGCCATGACCGCCGCACTGACAGCCCTTCCCGTATCAAGCCTTCTCGCGCAGAACGGAGTACCTGCTGTGAACCTCTCGACGGTCGCTGTCCTGCTCGGAGCGTGCGCCGGTTCCTGGCTGGCGTGGCGGGCCTACGCCCGGCCGCTGGCACTGGGTCTCGCGGCGTTCGCGGTACTGCCGGCCGTCACCCTGGCCAAGCAGATGACCTGGCCTATCGCGGTGTCGCTGGCAGGGTTGGTCGGGGCGGTGGTGTGGCACCGGTGGGCGCGCACCTCGGCGACGGTCACCCGCTGGGGTTCCCGGATCCGCCGCAAGTCCGGCGTTGCCTCCAGCCTGGACATCGCCCGGTTCGCCAGCGCACGGGCGATGCGGGCGAAAGCGGCCACGGTGCGCCCGTCGCTGGCCGGCTGGTCGCGGTGGCAGCGGTGGCGGATGCCGGCGACCGAGGTCGCGGTGCCGTTGTGCCGGGTCGGGTTCCAGCGGGTGTGGTCCTCGATCGAGGACGTGACGCTGGTGTTCGGCGGGCCCCGGGTCGGCAAGTCCGGCTGGATGGCCGGCCGGATCATCGACGCACCCGGCGCCGCGCTGGTCACCTCCACCCGCACCGACCTCTACCAGCTCACCTCCGGGCTACGGGCCGAGCGCGGCCCGGTGTGGGTGTTCAACGCCGTCGGGCTGGGCGAGCTGGCCTCGACGATCACCTTCAACCCGCTGACCGGGTGCGCCGACCCGGTGACCGCGACCGAGCGCGCCACCGACATGCTCGCCGCCACGGTGCACCACGGCGGCGCCGGCGGCGGGGACCGCGCCTACTGGGAGGGCCAGGCCCGCCGGGTGCTCGCCGCGTTGCTGCACGCCGCCGCGCTCGCCGAGCTGTCGATCCGCGACGTGCTGGACTGGGTCGCCGACCCGGACGGAGCTCGGGACCACCTGACCTCGATCCTGCGCCGCTCCCCGGAACCGGGCTACGTGGACGAGGTCCGCCAGTTCATCGCCACGAACGACCGCACCCGCACCTCGATCACCTCCACGGTGATGCCGGCGCTGAACTGGCTGACCAGCCCGGCTGCTGCCGCTGCCGCATCCGGCGTGCACCCGTTCGACGTCGCCGAGCTGCTGGACAGCCGCGCGACGGTCTACCTGTTGGGCGCGGAGGAAGCGCACACCGCGCCGCTGGTGTGCGCGCTGACCGGACACATCGCGCGCGAGGCCCGCCGGATCGCGTCGCGGCGGCCGGGTGGCCGGTTGGACCCGCCGCTGTCGCTGTGGCTGGACGAGGCCGCCCTGATCAGCCCGATCCCGCTGCACCAGTGGTCGGCGGACATGGGCGGGCGGGGCGTGTTGATGGTGCCGGCGTTCCAGTCCCGAGCGCAGCTGATCGACCGCTACGGTGACGCCAAGGCGGCGGTGATCCTGAACAACGCGTCGTCGAAGGTGCTGTTCGGCGGCACCGGCGACCGGGACGACCTGACGTTCTGGTCGACCCTGGCCGGGGAGCGCGACGAGCCAATCACCACCACCGATCTGCACGGCCGGGTTGCCTCCCGCACCGTCCGCAAGGTGCCGGTGCTGGCGCCGGCGCAGTTGGCGAACCTGCCCGCCGGTCGGGTGGTGGCGTTCCGGCGCGGGATGCCGCCGGTGATCGGCCGCGCGCAGATGGCGTGGCAGCGCCCGGACGTCCGCGCGCAGCTGCATCCACGTGCTGTGCAGGTCCGGGTTCGCGCGGCCCTGGTCGGCGTCCCGGGCGCGGTCGCGGGCTGGGTTGCGCACCCGGTGCGGTCTACCGCACGCGGCTTCGCCATCACTGCGGGCTGGGTGCGCGACCGAGCCGCCGCTCTCGGCCAGGCTCTGGCCGCTGCCTGGGCGGTGGTGGCCGGCTGGTTCGGCACGCGGCCGGATCGGGCACGGCCCGAGCCGGCGACACAAGAGCGGTCGGCGGAGATCGTGCCGTTCCCGACCACCCACTGGCCGGCCGAGCCGAGCACCCCGGCGGCACTGCCGTCCGGGGACTGGCCGCACGACAACGGCGCCGGCAACGACCCGGGACGGTGGAACTGACATGGCGGAGCTGCCGCCGCACCCGCACCTCAAGGCGCTGGGCCGCGAAGTCGAGCGGAACAGCCGCCGGGTCGGCGCGCTGGACGAGCTGGTGCGCGAGCTGGGGGACAAGGTGAGCGCGCTCGCCCGCCACCTCGGCGCCGACGCTCCCGAACCGGGCGACCCGGACCAGCACCCGGGCGAGCAGCGGGAGGAGCCGCCCGGGGCGCGGTCCTGGCTGCTGGCAGACGACCCCGATCAAGCCGTCGCCGATCTGGCTGACCTGACGGTCTGGCTGGACCGGGTGTACCTGGCCTACCCGTCGGTGAGCCTGCCCTCGTGCTGGCTGTGGCACTCCGCGCTGGTGGAGGAGCTGTGGTGGCTGCGTCGCGCGCACGACGACGCGTACCGCAGCGGGAGCTGGGTGCGGATCGGGGACTGGCACGACCGGCAACGCCCGAACGTGGTGCGCCGGATCCGGAACGCCACCCTCGCCTGCGAGCTGTCCGAGCACCGGCCGGGGGCCGAGCTGGCCCGCCCGGCGCCTCGCGTCCCGTTGACCGGCGCGGCCGGGATGATCGCCGCCTGGGTCGCGGCCGGCCGCCCCGACCCGGCACCGGAACCGACCGCCGAGCACCTGGCGGCGGCCGAGGAGCTGCACCGCCAGCTGTTCCACGGCAAGCGGCGATGAACCCGTTGTGCGCGGTGACCGGCTGCCCCGGACCCCGCTACGCGCGCGGCTGGTGCGTCACTCACTACCGGCGCTGGCAACGCCACGGCGACCCGCGCCCGGACCAGCCGATCCGCGCCCGCCAACCCGGCGCCGACGGGTACTCGGCCGCGCTCAATCGCCTCCGCGCCACCCGTGGCCGCGCCGCCGAACTGCGCTGCGCGGACTGCGCCGCGGATGCGGCCTGCTGGTCCTACGACGGCACCGACCCCGACGAGCGGACCGACCCCGACACCGGCCGCCGCTTCAGCCTCGACCTCGACCACTACCGACCGAGGTGCCGGTTCTGCCACCGCCGCGCGGTGCTCGACCGCGCCGCCGACCTACCCACCGGCGCCGGTGTGCCCCCGGGCCTGGACGTTGAGCGCGCCGTGCGGATCTACCAGGCCGGCGCGACCGCGAGGGGCATCGCGTCGCTGATGGGCGTCAGCCCGGACGCGGTAATCCGCGCGCTGCGCAGCCACGGCGTCACGCTGCGGCCATCCGGCCGCCCTCCTCGCGCCACGACTTCGCCCGAGACCTGACAACCCCGAGCGACCCAGAGAACGACCCACCAGCACCGAACGACACCGAACCGAACGATCAGCAGCAAAGAGCACATCCACGACGACAACGACCACTACGACAGCAGATCCAGGAGCAGAACCACAACGACAGAACAACAACCCAAACGCCAATCAGACCATTGCATCCAGATCCCAAGGGGGCGGCCGCCGGCCCTGACGGGCCGCCGGCGCCAACCGCCCCAAGATCACGAACGAGGTAGCTGAACGATCATGTTGACGATGCGGATCGGGCATGACACCGACTATCTGACCGATGCGGTGGCCAAGGGTCGGGAGGGTTACTACACGAACGCGGTGGCGGCGGGGGAGCCGCCTGGGCTGTGGCACGGCGCCGGCGCGGAGGCGCTCGGCCTGGTCGGTGAGGTGGACGCGGAGGTGATGAAGGCGCTCTACACCCACGGTCTGGATCCGCGCGACCCGGCGACCGCGAGCCGCGCCACCTGGGGCAACGCCGCCCGGCTGGGCAACCCGCCGCGCAACTACAAGAAGGCCGACGAGATCTACGCCGGCCTGCTCGAGGCGCACCCCGACGCGACCCCGGAGCAGCGCGCCGACCTGCGGGCCCAGGCCGGCAAGGCGGCGCGGCAGTCGGTGGCGTTCTACGACGTGGTGCTGTCCGCGCCGAAGTCGCTGACCCTGTTCTGGGTGGCGTGCGAGCGCGCCGCGAACGACGCCCGCGCCGCCGGCGACGAGCCCGCGGCGCGGATGTGGCAGGAGGCCGCCACGGCGGTCGAGGAGGGCCTGATGGCCGGGCATCGGGCCGCGCTGGACTTCTACGCGGACAAGGCCGGCTACGCCCGCGCCGGTCACCACGGCGGCGGCGGTGGCCAGTGGGTGGACGGGCACGGGCTGATCGCCGCGCAGTTCCTGCAGCACGACTCGCGGGACAAGGACCCGCAGCTGCACGTACACGGCCCGGTGGCCAACAAGGTCCAGTGCGCGGACGGGAAGTGGCGCGCGCTGGACGGCACCCTGATCACCATGTGGCGCGACGGCGCCGCCGCGATCGGCGAGCGGGTCGCCGAGGCCCATGTCTGGCAGGAGCTCGGCGCCCGCTGGGAGGTCCGCCCGGACGGCAAGGCCCGCGAGCTGGTCGGGGTGGACACCGAGGCGACCGCGTTGTTCTCCAAGCGCACCGCCGCGATCACGCCCGCCGCGCAGGCGCTGATCGCCCGGTTCCGGGCCGAGACCGGGCGCGAGCCCACCGGGCGGGAGCGGTCCCGGTTGTGTGACCAGGCCACGCTGGTCACCCGGCGCGGCAAGATCCACGGCGGGGAGACCCGCGAGGGCCAGATCTCCCGGTGGGCCGAGGAACACGCCCGCGCGCTCGGTGTCGAGCTGGGCGAGGTCGCCCGTACCGTCCTGGATCAGGCGCCGGCCGAGCCGGCCGCGTGGTCGGAACGCGACGTGGTGCTGCGCGCCTTGGCGGTGGTGGCCGAGCGCGGCCAGTCGTGGACCCGGTCGAGCCTGCTGCGCGCGGTCTCCGACGTGCTGCCCGCGAACCTCGCGGTCGCTCCGGAGCGGGTGCCGGCGGTGCTGGGTGGGTTGGCCGACAAGGCCGAGGCGCTGGCTCGTCACCTCAACCCGATCGTCGGCCCGGAGGGGTTGGAGGCCCGCTACTACCGGGCCGACGGCACGAGCGTGTTCGTCAAGCCCGGCACCCAGCGGTTCGCCACCGACGAGCAGATCCTCGGCGAGGCCGAGCTACGGGCCGCCGCCGTCCGACGGGGCGCACCCACCTGGACCGCCGACCAGGCCGCCGAGGTACTCGCCCGGTTCACCCGCTCCGGGACGGAACTGAGCGCGGACCAGGCGGCGGCGTTGACCGGCATCCTCACCTCCGGCGCCGCAGTCGAGGTGCTCGCCGCCCCGGCCGGCACCGGCAAGTCGTTCCTGATCGGCATCCTGGCCGAGACTTGGCCCCGCACCGGGCAGGCGACACCCGAACCGGGCGACCCCGCACGCGCACCGGGTGGCGCGCCGGGGCCGCGGGTGTTCGGGCTGGCCTACGGCCAACGCCAGGCCGACGTGCTCACCGACGAAGGCGTCACCGCCCGCAACATCCGCGCCTGGCTCGACGGCCAGGCCCGCCTTGACGCCGGCGCCACCAACCCCGCCGACGAGACGTTCCGGCTGCGGGCCGGCGACCTGCTGGTGGTCGACGAGGCCGGCGCCGCCCCGACCCCGGACCTGGTCGCCATCCACCGCCGCGCCGAAGCGGCAGGGGCGAAGCTGTTGCTGGTCGGCGATCCACGCCAGATCGGCGCGGTCGGCCCCGGCGGTGCCCTGGCCGACATCGCCGAGCGCGGCATCAGCTACGAGCTGGCCGAGGTCCGCCGCTTCCACGACGGCTGGGAAGGACCCGCCTCGCTGCGGCTGCGCGACGGCGACACCACCGTGGCCGCCGAGTACGCCAAACACGGCCGACTCGTCGAGGCCGGCACCCCCGAACAGGCCGAAGCGGCCGCGTCCCGGGCCTGGCTGGCCGACACCCTCGCCGGCCGGGACGCGCTGCTGATCGTGGGCAGCAACGACGCCGCCGCCCGGGTATCGACCGCGCTGCGCACCGAGCTGGTCCGGCTCGGCCGAGTCGAGGAGGCCGGGATACGGCTGGGCATGCAGGGCACCGTCGCCGGCGTCGGGGACCTGGTCCAGGCCCGCCGCAACGGCTGGCACCTGCGTGGCCACGACGGCAACGCCGAGGTCCCGATCAACCGGCAGACCTATCGCGTCATCGCCGTCTCACCCGACGGGCAGGGCCTGACTGTCGCTCGGGTCCTCGGCCGCGACCCCGACGGCCGACAGCGGCTCGCCGAGCCGATGCGGCTACCCGGCACCTACGTCGCCGAGCACCTGACGCTGGCCTACGCCTCCACCGTGCACGCCGCGCACGGCCGCACCGTCGACGCCGGCTATCCCGTCCTCGGGCCCGGCACCGACGCCGCGTCGGCGTACGTGCAGCTCACCCGAGGCCGGGACACGAACGTCGCGTTCGTGGTCACCCGCAACATCGTCGACAGCGCGGACACCGGAGAGACCCACACCATCGCCGCCCGCACCGCCGCCGACGTGCTGGCCGACATTATCCGCCCACCCGAGCCCGACCCGAACCGGACCGCGCTCACCGAGGCCGAGGAGGCCGCCCACCGCGCGCAGGCCACCGCCACCCACGTCGAGCCGCTGATCGAGGTCATCGGCGAACACCTCACCGGCCGCACCTCCCGCTGGCTCGACCAGCTCGCCGCCGCCGGCGAACTACCCGAACGCCACCGCATTGCCCTGGCCGCCGACGAAGCCCGCGGCTCGCTCGACCAGCTGCTGCGCGCCGCCGAACTCGCCGGCCACGACCCCGCCCAGGTGCTGCGCGACGCCGTCACCAGCCACTCGCTGGACAAGTCCAGCTCCGTCGCCCAGGTCCTGCACTTCCGCATCCGCACCAGCCTGGAGGGGAAGCTGACTCCGCAGGTCGGCAGCTACGCCGACCTGCTGCCCCGCCAGCTGCCCGACCACGTCCGACCCGGCCTCGAACGGCTCGCCGCGGCCGCCGACACCCGCCGCGAAGCCCTCGGCGCGCAACTGGCCACCGACCCACCGCAATGGGTCCGCGAAGCCCTCGGCCCCGTCCCCGACGACGCGGCGGGCCGTGAGCAGTGGGAACACGACGCCGGCTGGGCCGCCAGCTACCGCGAACTCACCGCACACACCGACGACCGCGACCCCCTCGGCGCCGCCCCACCCGCCGGACTCGCCGAGAAACACGCCCTGTTCCGCACCGCGCACGACGCGCTCGACCTACCCTTCGCCGGCGCCGACGAAGAAGCCATGACCGAAGGCCAACTACGGGCGCGGGTCGCCGGCTACGCCCGGGAAGAAGCCTGGGCACCCCGCTACGTCGCCGACGAACTCGAAGCCACCCACCAAGCCCTGCGCCGCCACCAGGACGACGCAGTCGTCTGGGCCGCCCGCGCCGAATCGGAACCCGACCCGGCCGAAGCCGCCCAGCTACGCGCGGCCGCCGAGCAGGCCCGCGCGGCAGCCGCCGAACTCGAACCGCAAGTCGAAGCGCTGGAACACGCCGACGCCGCCCGCACCGCCTGGTGGCTGGAAACCGCCGTCACCCGTGACAACGCCGAACGCTCCCGGGTCGCGCTCAACCTGCGCGGCATCGACCTCGACAACCCCGACGACCAGCACACCACCGAGGAATGGCTGGAACTCGAGCGGGCCGCCCGAGAAGCCGAGGACGCCGAACGGGAGATCCGCGCTGAGCACGACCTGGCCGATCCCGCGCTCGCCGCCGACCAGTCCGATCGCGATGCCAACGTGCGCCAGCATCGCAGCGCGGCCGAGGACGACCCCGTGATCGAACCGGCGCCAGCGGACATCCGAGACACCTCCACCCGCGACGCCGGCGAACACACCGACCCCGCCGACCGCCGCAGAGTCCTGACTCCCGACGAAACCGCCGTGATCATGGAGCGAGCACAGGCCGCGCTCGTCGAGATTGAGACACGCACCCAAGCCGAAGCCGCCGAGGCGTCCCGGGTCGCTGAGCTGGACCCCGATGAGGACACCCGTCGCGCCGAGCTGACCAGGTGGGCCGACGACGACGAGAGCCAGGACGTCGACGGTGATGACTGCGGCGACGACGTGCTGGCCAGCGAGCGGTGACGGGCGCACTCCCCAGATGATGGAATATGCGCCGCGTCGCTCGGTCAACCCTCGTTAAGCACTGGCCGGAGTATCGGGCGGGCCTCCTCGAGCTGGCCGCCGTTGTTGCTCGTGTCGCAGTCGTTCTCGATGTTGATCGAGAAGTCGCCGTACTCGCAGTGGCCGCCGTTGGCCTCGGACTCGTCGTGCGCGAACGCCAACGGCGCGCCCAACGCCAACCCGGCGACAGCGCTGACCAAAACCATGCCAAGTTTCCGACCCGCCACGCAGCTCCCCTTAGAACGATCTCAGCGATCGGCTCAACGAGTGGCGGCGTGCAACGTTGCGTCATTGTGGCGTTGCGCTGTGCGGACTGGGCGAGGGACGCCTCAGCTCTCACCGTCCTCGTCGTCCAGGTCGAGCCAGATGGGCCGGGGCCGGCCGCGCCACGCGTGGAGGCGCTCGACGGCAAGTGCCGCTCAAGGCCGCGGCCGGGCCGGGAACCGACGACGGACCCGCCTGGCGGCGGGGCTGTGGCACTGGCCCCGGCGTAGCGGCGGTCGCCCCTCCACGCAAAGGGACCCGGCCCGATCCGCCCGAGTGAACCGCGGAACGGCTGCGGTCCACCCGCCCGGACCAGCCCGGAACCCTTGGCGCGGAGCCTCTGCGACCACCACCGGCGCCAGCAAGGCGGCAGGCCAGGACCTGCCGCCCCGCCCAAGCGGGGCCAGCACCACCACCCGTGGAGGGACGCCATGCACCAGCCGACCGACACCCACTGGCGCGAGGAAGCGCTCTGCGCCCAAACCGACCCGGAGATCTTCTTCCCCGAGGTGGGCGAGAACCCGAAGGCCGCCCGCCAGGTCTGCGCCGCCTGCCCGGTCCGGACCGCCTGCCTCACCGACGCGCTGCGCCGCCGCGACATCGCGTTCGGGGTTCGCGGTGGCCTGACCCCGACCGAGCGCCGCGCCCTCCTGCGCCCGACCAGCGTCCGGACCGTCCGTGACGGGAGGGCGGCGTGATGTCCAACCTCGGTGGCACAGCGGAGCAGCGCATGACCTCGAACGTCCTCGCGGTGATCCTGCGCGTGGCGGGACCGGTTGTCACCGGTACCCACCCGCACGCGCTCGGCACACCGGAACGGCAGGTCAGCGTGCGGATCGGGGATGCGCTGGTCTACCTGACCGACCCCGAGGTCGCCGCCCGGATCCGCCAGCACTGGGACGCCGCGCAGTACCTCGCCGTGCGCCGGCTGCCCGAGCAGGTGTCGCAGACCTGGCTGGCGCCGGACCCGGAGCGCTATCCGCTGGGTGTGACGCTGCAGCTGACCGGCCCGGTGCGGGTCACCACCAGATGGATGCCCGGCGCGCCGACCGCCAGCACCCCGCCGCACCTGCGGATCCGGGTCGATCGGCTGGTCTGGCAAGTGTGCGACCTTCAGGCGTGGCGCAGCATCGGCGACGCCTGGCTCGCTGCCCAGCTGCACCTCGACCAGTGACGAGCGCGGCGGGGGGGTGTGGCGGAGCAGGCGGGGGAAGGCCCCCCCGCAACAACCAAAAACCCCCCAACCCAGGAACACAACAAAAACAGCAGCACAAAACAAACAACAAAAAA
>JBQTKB010000012.1:0-56064 GCA_052386505.1 Pseudonocardia sp. | reverse complement strand
CACGTCACCGAAGCCGCACTGGGCCAGGTAGCCGTTCGGGTCCTCCAGCAGCGCCTCGCGCATCTCCGGGTCGTCCAGCAGCTCGAGCAGCCACTCCAGCAGGGTCTGGGTGTCGGTGTCAGCCATGATGATCATCTCCAGGTGAGGTGTGTCGGGGAGGTTCCGTGCTGTGCCGGGCAGGTGCTCCGGGCTTGAGAAGAACGTTATTGGCCATGCCGGCCCGGGCCATCGGGGATCGCCCAGGGTTCCCACCGCCGGGGATTGCGGGGTCCTCCGGTCGGGTCGTTGGGGGATCCCGGGGATCGCCGGGACTCGGCGGCATCCCGAAGGGGCCGGGACCGTTCGCGATCGCACATGAATCGGGGCGAACCACCCCGCGGACGACCCGGCCCCTCCTACCGTCGCGCCCATGGTCAACAAAACCGGCGGTACCTCGGACGGCTTCACGCTGCAACCACACCTGATCCCCGAGCTGCGGAAGGCCTACCGCGACGCGCTCGGCCAACTGGACGCGCTCCTGGGGCAGGGCCCGTTCGGGGTCGCGCAGCCCGCGATGGCCGACCAGGCGAGCACGGACTTCCAGACGGCGTTCAACCAGTTCACCGACAGCGGACCGGGCTCCATGCGGGAGAGCCTGGTCGGCTTCCAACAGCGGCTGCGTGAGGCGGTGGACAAGCTCGGCGCGATCCAGCAGGCCTATGACCGCAACGAGAGCGAGACCGCGGCCATGCTCAGTCGGCAGCTCGAGCCCTGACGCCGCTCGGCAGCCCACCGTCACTCTGCCACCCGTCACTCTGTCCACGACCGCGACGACCCGGACACCTGGGGGTCCATCGGTGACCGACCAACGTCTCCCCGGCTTCAGCCACGAGCAGCTGTACCGGATGGCGCACGGTGGCAACCCGGACGCCGCCGAGCAGGCTGGCAGCCGATTGTCCCGGGCCGGCGAGACGCTGCGCGGGATCTCCGAGACGCTCGACCGCACCGCGGCCCGGATCGGCGCGGGTTGGAGCGGGCCGGCCGCCGAGGCCGCGCGGGGCGGCATCGGCGCGCACGCGAGATGGGCCGAGTCCGCCGGCCGGCGCGCCACGCTGGCCGGCACGGCGGCCGCCGAACAGGCCACCAGCGCGCGCCATGTGATCACCCAGATGCCCCCGCCCCGGCCCGCGCCATCCGGCGGGGGCAGCCCGGTCGGGGTCAACGCGGCCGAGGCCGAGGCCGCCCGGGCCAACGACCGGTTGCGGGCCATCGAGCTGATGAAAGGGCATGCGGACGTCTCCACCCGCACCAGGCTGAACGTGCAGTTCCTCCAGGCCCCCGCCGCGGGTGGAGCCGGCGCTCCCGGGGCCCTCGGTGGGCGAGGACCTAGCGGTGGACGCGTCGGCCGGGTGGGCGGCCCAGCGGGGGTGGCCACGCCGGCGGGGGGTGCGGCGGCGGGGAGCCGTTCGGTCGCCGCGAGCCGTTCGGTCGCCGCGACCCCCGCCGGCCCGCGCACCGAGGCGGCCGGGGCCGGGCGCGCAGTGGTCGCGGGGTCCAGGGCTGCGGCCGGGCCGCCGGGCGCGCGGCAGGGGCCGGTGGTCACCGGCGCGGCGGCCGGTACGGTCGGTCGGCAGGTGCCACCGGGGCCCGGCATCCCGCTGGGTGGCGTGGCCCGCGGCGGGACCGAACGCAATCGGCCCCGCGGCGGGCCATCGACGGCGCCGCCGGAGCGCGGGCCCTGGAACGACGCGTCCCGGGCCCCAGAGGGGCCGGCTCCGCGCGGCGGTAACGACGGACCGGCTCCGCCGAGCGACGGGCCGGCTGCCCGCGGCGGGACAGAGCTCGCCGCTCGGGGTGGCGAGCCAGACCACGGCGCGCCGAGCTACCAGTTCGGTGACGGCACCCACCAGCAGGCCACCGGTCCGGACCGGTCCGGACGCGCGGGCGCTCCGGGCGTACTCCAGGGGGGCACCGGACCGACCGGCCCGGGTGGCGCCATGGCGCCGCCGCTGGGCACGGGCGGAGTCGCCGGCACGAGAGCCGATCGGGGCGGGCAACGCCGACTCGGTTTCCTGCTCGGCGACGACAGCATCTTCGACGGCGACGGCACGGTCACCCCGCCGGTGATCGGCGGATGAACGCCAGCGGTCCGACTGATCCCCGCCCTCGCCCGATGGAGACCCCATGACGACCGTATCGCCCGTCGACCGCACCCAAGGCCGCCCCGGCCGCCGGGTGCTGACCGCCGTCGAGTTCGACGTGCTCTGGGAATGGTTGGGGCTGGGCGCCACCCCGGTGGTGCTGCGGCTGCACTCCCCCGGCCGGACCCACGACGAACGCCGCCGGATCATCGCCAGCGGGTGGCAGGGCCTGCGGGACCGGGGGCTTGCCGATCTTGCCGGCCCCGACCCCGAGCTCGTCCGGCTGATGCACCTGCTGGCCAGCCCGACCCGGCAACTGGAGCTGCGGATGCGGATGGGCAGGGATCTGCGCGTGCTGGCCGCCGGCCGCTCGACCGCCACCGCGCTGGCGGTCCGGCGGGACGAGACGGTGGCGCTCAGCGGTGTCGCCGACCCGGTGGCCGCCGTCCTCGGCGTGCTGCCCGCCGAGCCGGCCGGCCCCGGCGGGTCGGTCACCGTGCCCAGCGTCGAGCTGGAGGCGGCCACCGGCCGGTCCGGCCGGCCTCGCCCGGTGACGGCAGCGCTGATCCGCGCGGGAGTGCCGGAGGCCGACGCGGTGCTGCTGGACGGGGTGTTGCGCGCCGAGACCCGGCGCGGTCAGCTCGGCGTGCTCGCGGCCGACCGCTGGGGGGTGCTGCACCGCCACCGCAGGGTGCTGGGGCTGCTCGACACGCCGACGGGTCGCTACCTGATGTACCGCGCCACCGCCGGCGACGGCTCGGATTGGACGACCCTCGCGCCGGCCGACCTGCCGCGACTGACCCAGCAGTCGCGGCGGCTGATGGTCGAGGCCGGCCACAGCGCACGGCGATGATGCCGGTGTTCCGGTCCGAACTACGGCGATGACGCGCTCGCCCCGTACGCCGCCACAGACGATCAGCGACGGCACCCCACCCTGAGCCGGGAACACGGCGGCGGTCAGGGCTTGGCGGCCACCGGTTCGAGGATGTCCGGGCGGGCCTCCGGAGCGGCGGACCGGGCGCTGTCGGCCGCCTCGTCGCTGGGCTCGTCCTGGGACCGCCGCTCGGCCCGCACCCGCGCGGTGTAGACGTCGATCTCGCGTCGGACGACGTCCTCGCTCCAGCCCAGGACGGACCCCATCAGCCTGGCCACCGCCGGAGCCGACTCGACGCCCCGGTGCGGGTACTCGATGGAGATTCGGGTGCGCCGGGTCAGCACGTCTTCCAGGTGCAGTGCGCCCTCGTGGCTGGCCGCGTAGACCATCTCGACCTGCAGGTAGTCGGGGGCTCCGGGCACCGGGGAGAGCAGCTCAGGGTGACCCTCGGCGACCGCGAGCACGTGGTGCAGCAGCGAGCCGTACCGGTCCAGCAGGTGCCGGACGCGGTAGGGGTGCAGCCCGTAACGGGCACCGAGCTGGTCGGCCTGGTTGACCAGCGCGTGGTACCCGTCGGCGCCGAGCAGCGGTACCCGGTCGGTGATCGACGGCGCCACCCGCGAGGGAATGTCGGCGGCCGCCGCCTCCACCGCATCGGCGGCCATCACCCGGTAGGTGGTGTATTTGCCACCTGCGATCGCGACCAGTCCCGGGGCCACCCGGGCCACCGCGTGCTCCCGCGACAGCTGGCTCGTCTCCTCGCTCTCCCCGGCCAGCAGCGGCCGCAGCCCGGCGTAGACGCCTTCGATGTCGTCGTGGGTGAGCGGGGTGGCCAGCACCCGATTCACCCGGTCGAGCACGTAGTCGATGTCCGCGCGGGTGGCCGCCGGGTGCGCCAGGTCGAGGTTCCAGTCGGTGTCGGTGGTGCCCAGGATCCAGTGTGCCCCCCACGGGATGACGAACAGCACCGACTTCTCGGTGCGCAGGATCAGTCCGGAGTCCGAGACGATCCGGTCGCGCGGGACCACCAGGTGCACGCCCTTCGAGGCCCGCACCCGGAAGCGGCCACGCCCGCCGGAGAGCCGCTGCAGCTCGTCGGTCCACACCCCGGTGGCGTTGATCACGGCGTGCGTGAACAGGTCGCACTGGGCGCCGGACTCGCTGTCCCGCAGCCGCACGCCGGAGACCCGGTCGGCCTCCCGGAGGAACCCGACGACCTGCGTGGAGTTGCGCACGATCGCCCCGTAGTGGGCCGCGGTGCGCGCTACGGTCATGGTGTGCCGGGCGTCGTCGGCGATCGCGTCGTAGTAACGCACCGCGCCGATCAGCGCGTCCCGGCGCAGCGCCGGGGCCAGCCGCCGGGCACCGGACCGGGTCAGGTGCTTCTGCCGGGGCACCGACCGGGCGCCGCCCATCGAGTCGTAGAGCGCCAGACCGGCCGCCACATAGGGTCGTTCCCACAGCCTGTGGTGCAGCGGATAGAGGAAACTGACCGGCTTGACCAGGTGCGGAGCCAGTCGGGTGAGCATCAGCTCCCGCTCCCGCAGCGCCTCCCGGACCAGGCCGAACTCCAGCTGCTCCAGGTAGCGCAAACCACCGTGGAATAGTTTCGACGAGCGCGATGAGGTACCGGAGGCCAGATCACGCGCCTCCACCATCGCCACCCGCAGGCCCCGGGTCGCGGCGTCCAGCGCGGTGCCGGCACCGACCACACCGCCGCCGATCACCACCAGGTCGACGTGTTGGCCGGCCAGCGCCCTCCAGCTCTCTTCGCGTTGGCCGGGCCCGAGCCGGCCGAGATCCGAGACACCGGAGCCCAACACAGTCCCGCCGTCGACGACCACGACGATTCCTCCCCGCCTAGTCCGATCGCAACGGTACCTGTCGCGATCGGCGGTAGTGGTCCCGGCGGGGCAACCGCGGATCTCAGCCGGGTGCCGGCCCGGCGACGACGACATGACCGTGCAGCGGCGCATCGAGCCCGTGCGCGGTGACGAACGGATGCAGCACCTCCCGCGAGCCCACCCGCAGCCGCTGGTAGGCCGCCTCGCTGATCCGGGCGGCCAGCGGCGAACCCTGCACTTCGGTATCCACCAGCTCGTCGGCGGACTGGAACCGGGCCGTGCCGGCGTAGTGGCGGCTCGCGAGCACCCGCAGACCCGCCGACTCGATCAACGCGTGCAGCTCAGCCTGGTCACCGCAGGACCAGTAGGTGCCCAGCAGCGATTGGGCCTGCTCCCCCACCAGCTCGACGGCCAGCTCGACGAACGGACGGTAGGCGGGCTGATCGTCCAAACTCGCCGGGACCACGACGCCGACCCGACCATCGTCCGCGACCACCCGCGCCATCTCGCGCAGTGCCCTTGCTCGGTCCGGGAAGAACATCAACCCCATCTGGCAAAGCACCACGTCGAACGAGCGGTCCGGGAACGGCAGGTCCGCCGCATCGCCCTGCTGCCACTCCAGGTCCTCCCGGGCCTCCCGGGCGACGGTCAGCATCGCCTCGTTGAGGTCCAGCCCCACTACCAGGCCGTCCCCGCCGAGCCGGTCGGCGACGGTCCGGGCCACCACGCCGGTACCGCACGCGACATCCAGCACGGCATGGCCCCTGGCCACGCCCGCGAGGTCGACCAGCCGCGGCGCCCAATCCGCAAAGATCGCCGGCACGAAGCGGGACTCGTAAGCACGCGCGGCCACGAGCGGGATCTGGAAGGTTTCGCTGGCGCTCATCGTGGACTCCGTTCGTTGAGGTCGCCAAGAATCCGCTCCGAGCGCCGCCAGGGCATGGGTGCGCGCACCCATGTTCACCCCCAGATCGGAGGGCGACATGCGGTTCCCGTGCTGGGATGCTGAGCACGTGCGCCCAACCGAGGACCCGCTCGAGGCCGGTCAGGCCGCCCTGGACCGCGGCGACTGGGCCGGCGCGCAGACGATCTTCGCCGGACTGGTGGACCAGCGGGAGACCGCCGAGGCGTTGCACGGGCTGGCCCGGGCACTGGAGTGGGGCGGCGACTACCAGGGCGCGATCGATCTCTACGAACGAGCGTTCCGAGCCTTCCGTGCCGAGGGGCAGAGCGCCGCTCCGGCTGTGATCGCCGGTCGGGAACTCAGCTTCCTGTACCTGGCGGTGCACGGAAATCTCGCGGCCGCCGGCGGGTGGCTGGCCAGGGCCCGACGGCTGGTAGGGGCGGCCGGCGACTGCGTCGAACGCGGCTGGGTGGCGCTGGCGGACGCCCTGATGGAGGAGGACCCGGACCGCAGGGAGCAGCACGTCGAGCTCGCATCGACGATCGCGGCCCGTTTCGACGACCCTGATCTGCAGTTCTGCGCTCTGGGATACGAGGGACTCTGCCTGGTGCTGCGCGGCCGGGTCACGGAGGGCATGGGGCGGGTGGACGAGGCGGCGGCGGCGGCCACCGTCGGTGAGGTCCGCGACTACATCACCGCGGGTGAGATCTACTGCAAGATGCTGGTGTGCTGCGAGCTGACGCTGGACGTGCGCCGGGCGCGGCAGTGGATGGCGGTGGTGGAGAAGTTCGCCCGGCAGAAACACGCACCCTGGGTGTCCGCGATCTGCCGGATGCACTACGGCGGGGTCCTCATCGTGGCTGGACGTTGGCCGCAGGCCGACCGGGAGCTGTCGGAGTCATTGCGGCTGTACGCGGGCAGCTACCGTGCGCTGCGGTCCGGCGCGCTGGTACGGCTGGCCGAGCTGCGGGCCCGCCAGGGCCGGTTCGAGGAGGCCGCCCGGCTGCTGGAGAGCAGCCCGCAAAGCGCCGAGGTGATGCTGCCACTGGCCCGGGTGCACCTGGCCCGCGGCGAGGCCGACGTCGCCGCCGCGCTGCTGGCCCGGGCGCTGCCCGACCGCGACAGCGGAGAGCGGGTGCTGCGAGCGCCCGCGCTGGCGCTGCACGCCGAGGCCGAGCTGGCGGCCGGACGCCACGAGCACGCCCGGGCGCTGGGCGCGGAGCTACTGGATTTGGCGAAGGTCTCTCACCTCACGCACGTGTACGGATACGCCCGTTACGTGGCGGGTCTGGTCGCCGACCCGACCGGTGAGCCCGTCTCGGCGCATTTGGAGGCCGCGCTGGCCTCGTTCACCGAGGCGGAGCTGCCGCTGGAGGAGGCCCGGGCCCGGATGGCGCTCGCCCGGGAGTTGACGTCGACACGGCCCGCGCTGGCGATCGCGGAGGCGCGCACCGCGCTGGCCACCTGCGCAAGGCTCGGCGCGCAGCTGGACGCGGACGCGGCGGCAGGACTGTTGCGCGGCCTCGGGGTGACCTCCGGCGCCGGACCACGCGGCGAAGGAGCCCTGACCAGGCGCGAGTCCGAGGTACTGCGGCTGGTCGGCGAGGGGCTCTCGAACCAGCGGATCGCCGAGCGGCTGTTCCTGTCCAAACGTACGGTGGAGCACCACGTCGGCGCCGTCCTGGCCAAGCTCGGGCTGACCACCCGGTCCGAGGCGTTGGCATACGCCATCCGCAACGGTCCCGCCGAGGGGGTTTGAGCCGGCCGGACCGCCGTAGGTCGTCTAGCCTCCAACTGGCCGCGCCCCCTGAGCCACTCGACCTGGAGGAAGACGATGTCTCAGTATGTGGCCGCGATCGACCAGGGCACGACATCCACCAGGTGCATCCTGTTCGACCACGACGGCCGGGTGGTGGCCGCCGACGGCCGGGAGCACCGCCAGGTTCTGCCCCGAGCGGGTTGGGTGGAGCACGACGCGACCGAGATCTGGGCCAACACCCGAGAGGTGGTGGCCGGCGCGCTGGCCAAGGCCGACCTGTCCACCTCGGACGTGGCCTGCGTCGGCATTACCAACCAGCGCGAGACCACCGTGGTGTGGGACCGGGCGACCGGTGAGCCGGTGCACCACGCGATCGTCTGGCAGGACACCCGCACCGACGCGATCTGCAAACGGTTGGCGGATGGCGACCCGGGCCGCTATGCCGAGCGCACCGGGCTACCGCTGGCCACCTACTTCGCCGGCCCGAAGGCGCGCTGGATCCTCGACGAGGTGGACGGGGCCAGGGCGCGGGCCGAGCGCGGCGAGCTGTGCTTCGGCACCATGGACAGCTGGGTGCTGTGGAACGCCACCGGCGGCCCGGACGGCGGGCTGCACGTCACCGACGTCACCAACGCCTCCCGCACCCTGCTGATGGACCTGGACACGCTGAGCTGGGACGAGTCGCTGTGCGCCGAGATCGGGGTGCCGATGGCGATGCTGCCGGAGATCCGGTCGTCCTCCGAGGTGTACGGCAAGGCGCGGGCCCGCGGCGCGCTGGCCGGCATACCCATCGCCGGCATCCTCGGTGACCAACAGGCGGCCACCTTCGGGCAGGCCTGCCTGGAGGTCGGCGAGGCGAAGAACACCTACGGCACCGGCAACTTCGTGCTGCTGAACACCGGCACCCAACGCCGACGAAGCGAGCACGGGCTGCTCACCACCGTCTGCTACCGGCTGGGATCCGAGGCGGCGGTGTACGCGTTGGAGGGCTCTATCGCGGTCACCGGGTCGCTGGTGCAGTGGCTGCGCGACAACCTCGGCATGATCGGCTCGGCGGCGGAGATCGAGTCCCTGGCCCGGTCCGTGGACGACAACGGCGGGGCGTACTTCGTGCCGGCGTTCTCCGGGCTGTTCGCGCCGCACTGGCGCTCCGACGCCCGCGGCGCGATCGTCGGGCTGACCCGGTACGTGAACAAGGGACACCTCGCTCGGGCGGTGCTGGAGGCCACCGCGTTCCAGACCCGAGAGGTGATCGACGCGATGAACGCCGACTCCGGCGTCGAGCTGAGCTCGTTGAAGGTGGACGGCGGGATGGTGGCCAACGAGCTGCTCATGCAGTTCCAGGCCGACCTGCTGGGGGTTCCGGTGATCCGGCCGGTGGTCGCCGAGACCACCGCGCTCGGGGCGGCGTACGCGGCGGGGCTGGCGGTCGGGTTCTGGTCGGACACCGGGGAGATCCGGGCCAACTGGGCCGAGGACAAGCGCTGGGAGCCGGCGATGGGCTCCGATGAGCGGGAACGGCTCTACGGGCAGTGGCGCAAGGCCGTCACCCGCACCTTCGACTGGACCTGAGGTTCCGGCCCTCGAGGGCGCATTTCCTCGCTCCCGGTTCGCCGCGACTACGAACACGCGTCGCTCGCATCGGCGGCGGCCGGCCGCTCCGGGGCGGAATCGTCCGGAGCAGTTCGGCCTGCGTCCATTACTTGATCACTTGACGTGATCGACCGCTTGTCGCTGGCCAGGTGCCGTGCGACGAGTCGGTTTCGGAACTGTCGGCTGTCGAATGTATGTTCGGTGCATGACACCGGTCGCGCTCCCCGACGGGCTGGCGAGCCTGCCGCCGGGCCCGGCGCTGGGTGCGATGCTGACCGACCTCGACCCACGGCGGGTGGCCAACAGCGACACCGTGACCGTGCTCGCCGCTCGGTACCGGCAGCTGGCGCATGAGCAGGCTCGGCTGCTGGAGGCGTTGGTCGAGGTCGGCCGCTGCGATCTCGACGACCCGGGCGGCACCAGTCGTCTGGACGCGGTGGGTGAGTGGGCAGGCGGGGAGATCGCCGCCGCGCTCACCCTGACCGGCGTCGCCGCCGACCGCGAGCTCGGTTTCGCCGACGCGATCGTCACCGGGCTGCCGGCGGTGCACGCCGCGCTCTCGGTCGGTCGGCTGGACCGGGGCAAGGCGTGGGTGTTCGCCGATCACCTTACCGATCTACCCGCCGATCAGGCCGCACTGATCTGCGCCGCGCTGCTCCCGACAGCACCCGGGTTGACCACCGGGCAGCTGCGGGCCCGGCTAGCCCGGATGCTGCACGACATCGACCCCGAGCACGCCCGCCGCCGCTACCAGCGCGCCGTGCGGGAGCGCGCGGTGATCGGGTACCTCGCCTCGGACGGCTCCGTCACCGTGACCGCGACCGGTCTGCCCACCGATGAGGCGGCCACCGCGTGCGAGCGACTCGATGGGCTGGCCCATGCGGTTCAGCGCGCCGGACACCCTGGGCGGCTGGGTCAGATCCAGACCGACCTGTTCCTCGGCATGCTCGACGGCAGCTTCCACCACCTGAGCGAACCCGAGATCGTGGCCGCACTGCTGCACCGGTCTCGCCCCGAAGACGCTGCACCCGATGCCCCGCCGACCGCTACCGCGGAATCACCGATACCCGAGGCCGAGGCACGGCCCGAAACCGAGCGCACCGGCTCCGATTCGCACGCCGCGGCTCAACCCACCGCGGCCGACGTGGACCGCACCGGCACTCGACCGCCCGACGACGCGGCCGACGTGGACAGCACCGGCACTCGACCGCCCGCCGAGCCGCCCGCCGTCGCCGAGCCGCCCGCCGATGTCGAGCCGCCCGCCGATGTCGAGACGGGCGGCGTCGCGGTGCCGCGTGTCGGCGTCGAGATCCGGGTCGGGCTGACCACCCTGCTCGGCCTGGACGAGCGTTGTGGCGAGGTTCCCGGCCTCGGCCCGGTCTTGCCCCACGTCGCTCGCACACTGGTCGCCGCGCAGTGCCGCGGCGCCGAGTGGCGCTTCGCCATCGTCGACAGCGACGGGCAGTTGCTGCTGGCTGGGACCACCCGCCGCCGACCCGCCATCACCGCCACCGGTCGAGGACGGTGCCGCGACGGAATCGTCGAGCTACACATCGATGCCGACACCCTGACCCGCCTCGCCGCGGGGCCGGAGCGCGGTCCCTGGTCCGGGGTGCTCGCCGACCTCGCAGATCAGTACGCGCGGTGGGCGGACCGGCTGGCGCCGCTGGACCAGCGTCCCGACGATCGGTTCGCCCGCGCCGCGCTCGCCCGCCACATCGAAATCCGTGATCGAACCTGCTGCTTCCCCGGCTGCCGCCGACCGGCCCGCAAGGCCGACAAGGACCACACCCGCGACCACGCGCACGCCGGACCCACCACCAGCTACAACATCGGCCCGCTCTGCGGCCGCCACCACCGCTACAAGAGCCACGGCTGGTGGACCCTCACTCAACCCGAGCCGGGCCGGTTCCACTGGACCAGCCCACTGTCGCGCACCTACCGCACGCGGGGCGAGCCCATCCGACCCCCGACCGTGCCACCACACCCACGCCCCATCACACCCCGCGAAACTGGATCCGCACCACGCGGGCCCGGTCCGATCCTGGGCCGAAGACCCAAACCACCGCGCCGGACCGCTGCACCCATCGACGAGCCGCCCTTCTGAGCGCAGGCGCGGTCTGATCACGCGTTCCGGCGCCGCAGCCGTCCGCCCGTGCGCCACTTCACCCATCCGCCACGGCGAGGACCCGGTCAGGAAGAGCCCCTCGGATCCCGCCCGGCACGGCGAGCCGCTCCGACGGTGGACAGCAGCACCAGCAGCGCGGACTGGCCGAGCGCGCCCGGGGCGAGCGGCGGCGCGGCGCCGACGCTCTTGGTGGCGGCCAGCCACCACTTGCCCGCCGTCGAGCGGCCGTCCCAGGAGTCGGAGTACTGGCTGCTCAGCGAGCCGGCCGCGCGGTTGGCCGACACATGCTGGAACACCCCGAACAACGACGCCAGCAGCGCCAGGCCGGCCAGCACCCGGGTGGCCACCACCAGCCGGCCGCGCCCCACCGTCGCCAGCGCGACGGCCACCACCAGCACCAGCAGCGTCAGCCATGGGATCAGCTGGATGATGCTGTTCCAGTGCCGGGTGGCGGCGAGCTCATACCCGGTGGCCAGCACGCTCAGCGCGGCCAGGCCCAACACGCCCAGCCGCAGCGTCCGGACGACGGCGGTCGACGGGCCGGTCGAGGTGGTCGGGGTGTTCACCGTCGCATTGTGGCCCAGTCCAGTTCGCCGTGGCGCATCAGCGGAGGTCGCCGTGGCGCATCAGTCGAGGTCGCCGTGGCGCATCAGCTGCCGACCGGCCTCGGTGATCGAGCCCGACTGCGATGGGTAGACCGAGAAGGTGTGCGCGAGGTCGTCGACGGTGAGGTTGTTCTGCACCGCCAGCGCGATCGGCAGGATCAGCTCGCTGGCCACCGGCGCCACCACCACACCACCGATCACCACCCCGGTCGCCGGCCGGCAGAACAGCTTGACGAACCCGCGCCGCAGGCCCTGCATCTTGGCCCTCGGGTTGGTGCCCAGCGGCAGCATGATGGTCCGCGCCGGTACCCCTCCGGCGTCGATCGTGGCCTGGCTGATGCCCACGGTGGCGATCTCCGGGCGGGTGAACACCGCCGCCGCGACGGTCTTCAGCTTGATCGGGGCCACGCCCTCGCCCAGTGCGTGCCACATCGCGATGCGGCCCTGCATGGCGGCGACCGAGGCGAGCATCAGCACCCCGGTGCAGTCACCCGCGGCGTAGACCCCGGGCGTGCTGGTGCGTGAAACCCGGTCGACCGAGATGAACCCGCCCCGGTCCACCGCGACGCCCGCGCGGTCCAGCCCGAGGTCGCCGGTGTTGGGCACCGAACCGACCGTCATCAGGGCGTGCGAGCCGGTCACCTCGGCGCCGTCAGCCAGGGTCACGACGACCCCGTCCCCATCCCGGCGCACCGAGTCGGCCCTGGTCTGGGGCAGGATGGTCACCCCCCGCTCGGCGAGGACGTCCTCCAGCACCGCCGCGGCGTCGGCGTCCTCGCCGGGCAGTACCCGGTCGCGGCTGGAAACCAGGGTGACCCGCGCGCCCAGCTCGGTGTAGGCGCTGACGAACTCCGCTCCGGTCACCCCGGAGCCCACCACCACCAGGTGCTCGGGCAGCTCGTCGAGCTGGTAGAGCTGGCGCCAGGTGAGCACCCGTTCCCCGTCGGGCACCGCGTCGGGCAACACCCGGGGAGTGGCCCCGGTGGCCACCAGCACCACGTCGGCGGGCAGTTCCTCGCGCTCGCCGCCGGCCGGCATCGCGGTGACCCGGTGCGGCGCGGACACCCACTCGGAAGCGCCCCCGGCGGAGGCCCCCAGGACCTGGGCCCCGCCGCCGGAGAACGCCGCGGTACCGGCGATCAGGCGAACGCCCTCGCGCTGCAGCCGGGACCGCACGTCCGCCGACTGGGCCCTGGCCAGCGAGCGCACCCGCGCGTTGATGCCGGCCAGGTCGACCGCGGCGTCGCCGGCGCGGATACCCAGCTCGTCGGCCCGGCGCAGCTCGGTACGCACACCCGCCGATGAGATGAGCGTCTTGGACGGCACGCAGTCGTCGAGTACGCAGGCCCCGCCCATGCCGTCCCGCTCGACGACCGTCACCTCGGCGCCGTGCTGCGCGGCCACCAGCGCGGCCTCGTAGCCCGCCGGACCGCCCCCCATGATCACGATCCTGGACACGGTGACAACCGTACGCGGCGACCACCGGGCGGCTATCCGGTACTGCGGTCCGATGCCCGTCCCGCAGGACCGAAGTCGGCCCGGCGCCCGGCCCGCGGGGTGGCGGGCGGGCGGTCGCTACGCTGTGCGCGTGTCGCTCTACGCCGCCTACGGGTCCAACATGGATCCCGAGCAGATGAAACAGCGGTGCCCGCACTCACCCATGGCGGGCACAGGTTGGCTGATGGGCTGGCGGTTGACCTTCGGCGGCGAGGACTACGGCCCAGAGGGCGCGCTCTCCACCGTGGTGGAGGACCCGGGCTCGCAGGTGTTCGTCGTGCTCTACGACGTCAGCGACGCCGACGCCGACGCCCTGGACCGGTGGGAGGGCAGCGAGCTCGGCCTGCACAAGAAGCTGCGGCTGCGGGTGCACACGCTGCAGGGCAGTGAGCTGGCCTGGCTGTACGTACTCGACGCCTACGAGGGCGGGCTGCCCTCGGCGCGGTATCTGGGCGTGATGGCGGACGCGGCCGAGCTGGCCGGCGCCCCCGACGACTACGTCCAGGAACTGCGTACCCGACCCAGCCGGAACGTCGGGCCCTGAGCACGGACGGTCCACCGGGTGCGGATGCCAGACCGGACCCGGCCCGAGAGCCGGTGGCGCCGTCGGGTCCGCTGGTCCTCCGCCGCCGCCGGCCTCGCGCGCCGGCTGTGGGCTGCCTGGTCCTGGCATCCGTCGCGGCGGCGTTGGCCGCCATCGGCTCGCCCGCCGAACGGGTGGCCGGCATAGCCTCGGTCGCGGTGTTCGTGGCGCTGGCTGCGGTGTTGCTGATCTCCCGCGGCCGCCCGGTGCTGGTCGTGGACGACGTGGGACTGGCCGGCACCGCGTTGCCGGCCGGCCCGCTGCCCTGGTCCCGGATCACCGGCGTGGTCGAGCACCGGCTGCGCGGTCAGCACGTGCTGTGTGTGCTGGTCGACGACCCGGAGGCGGTTCTGGCCGCGACGGGGGACCCGGATGTGCGCGCGGTGCTGCGGGCAGACCTGGCAATGCTCGACACCCCGGTCACCATCCCGCTGCGGATGCTGCCGATCGGGGTCGAACGGTTGACCCTCGCACTGGCCACCCACACGGCAGCGGCGCTGCCGGCCGCCCTGCGTGCGCACGCTGACCCGGACGTCACTCCCCGGCCACCGGCGGACCGGGCCGCCCTGGACGCCCTGGCCCGGTCGGCCTGCGGACTCGACGCCCCCCTTCCCCTTGAGTACCTCGAGCTGTTGCGGGAGCAGGACGGCTACCAGGCGCGGGGTCTGCGGGTGTACGGCTCGAGCGGCCCCGGCCCGGGGGTGGTGGAGGCCAACCGCGCGTGGCGTGCGGCCGGCGGCCCGAGCGAGCACCTGGTGCTCGCCGAGGACGCAGCACACCGCTATACCTCTCACCCATCGAGCGGAACCTTCCACGTCCTGACCCAGTCGGACCGACGCTCCGTGCGTGAACTATCGACGTTTCGTGACCTTATGGTGATCGCTTGCTCCGAACTGTTAGCCCGTTAGGGTGATGTCGGTGGCAGAGCCCTGTCATGCGCGATCAGCTGGGAGCACTATGTAGTCATCGGACTTGCCACTTGTCGCTGGGGAGCGGGCGAGTGGCCGCGAGGGCCGGAGTTGCCGTCTCGGGGGATGGCTGCTTCGGCCCTTCTCGTGTCCGACCCTTCCCCGGTGGCGATCTCCGACCACCGTGGCGATCACCAAGCACCGTGGCAATCTCCGACTACCGTGGCACTTTCGAACCGGTGGGGAGGCCGGCCCGTTACCGGCCGACCTCCCCCTACCGAACTCCCGGACCCGCGAACCAAGTCGCGTCCAGGTCACTGGGGAGCGAACGTTCGATAACGAGTAGATCGGTCATGTCGGGAACGGCGCCATCCGTCGGCAGTGCATCGACTGCCGAGCGGCCGACTACCCGCGCCGAGCGGCATCCTCGACTCGGTCGATCGAACTCGGTCGACCATTCATCGCATCCAGGTAGCGCCGGCTCTGCGGGCGGCGCCGATCTGGCACCGGACACCACTTGGCCGACCGTCCGGCTACAGAGCGCACGCTCGGGACCACTGACCCGGCTCGGCCAGGCGAACACGGCGGTAGGCCGAGACGGTGGCGGTAGAAATCCGGTCTACCTACTCGGAGAACGCGATGCGATATGTGATGTTGGCGGTGGCCTCGGATCTAGAGGCCGAACGTCTGGTTCAGGACCTCGCCGAGAACCCCGGCACGCCGCTGCTCACGCCGCGGTGGGCCAATGCGGTGCACGCCACGCTGGTCACCGAACCGCTGGCGGGAGCAAACACCATCCTCGCCGGAGCTGCGGTATCACCCGGCCCGGCCCCCGGGCCGGGCAGGCGGGTGCACGCCGCCTGATCGACTGGCACGCGGACCGCAGCGCTGTGGTGTCCGTCCGATCTCGCTTGGGCTTCCGCTGTCGTGGACGGTGCGGGGAGCATGCTTCAACTGTCCTCGGCGGCGAACCGTTCCCGGATCGTGCGGTTGACCGCGCGGCCGAACGAGGTGACCACGCCCTGCACGGTGATCGGCTTGAGCCTGGTGAACGCCTCCCGCAGGCTCGCTCGCTCGCTCGCCGGGCGACCCCGGTCGCGGTAGGGCTGAAGCACCTCGTCCTGGAAGATCTGCATGAGCTCTTCGGCGAGGGCGGCGGTGTGCTTGGCGATCACCTCGTGCGAACGTCGCAGGGCGTCGAGCGGCAGTCCCGTCTTCAGGCTCTCCAGCGCTGATACCAGCGACGCGGATCCGTGCAACAGGACGGTGTCGTTGTTGCCGGAGGGTTGGCGCTCGATGACGCCGAGGGTCTCCAACGCCTCCAGCTCGTCCGGCCGCAGTGGATGGCCGGCGCGGCGGTCCAGCTCCGCGAGACTCAGCTGTTCGAGGCGCTCGGGAACCCACGGGGCGAGCAACGCCCGCTGCAGGGCCATCGCCGCGACGTCGCGCGAGGCGGGCAGGCGGGTCAGATAACCCTCGATGGCGGACAGGGTGAGGCCGAGCGCGGACAGCTCGGAGACCAGCTCCAACCGGGCCAGATGCTCCGGCCCGTAGAGACCGCGCCGGCCGCGCAGTTGGGGCGGCGGTAGCAGCCCTTTGCTCGCGTAGAAGCGGATGGTGCGCACCGTGATCCCGCTTCGGGCGGCGAGCTGGTCGACGGTGAGCAGCTCGTGGGTGTCATCGAGAGTCTCGCCAGGCGTGTCGTCACGGGCGGGATCAATGATGCGGGTCACGGACGTGGACACTACCCAGCTCGCGGCATATGTGACAGTCTTGCTGTCGCACTTGCCGGTGCAGCCCGACGGACCAGCACCACCGGGCGATGGCCAGGCCGGTGCCTTGACCTATGCGACAGTGCTGCTGTAACACAGTATTGCGGTAACACAGTATTGCGGTAACACAGGCTGGAGAGCGCTGCGCGGATCGCGGCGGCGTGGCACCGATTCCGAGAGGTTCACATGAGCACCGGTATTCCCGAGGCGTATGTCTACGATGCCATCCGGACCCCGCGCGGGCGGGGCAAGGCGTCCGGCTCGTTACACGAGGTCAAGCCGATCAGCCTGGTCGTAGGCCTGATCAACGAGCTCAAAGAGCGTTTCCCGGAGCTCGACCCGGCGACCATCGACGACGTGGTGCTCGGCGTGGTGACCCCGGTCGGTGACCAGGGCGCTGATATCGCGAAGACCGCCGCGATCGCCGCCGGCCTGCCGCACACCGTGGGTGGCGTTCAGCTCAACCGGTTCTGCGCATCAGGGCTGGAGGCGGTGAACACCGCCGCGCTGAAGGTCCGCTCCGGCATGGAGGACCTGGTGCTCGCCGGCGGTGTCGAGTCGATGTCCCGGGTGCCGATGGGCGCCGACGGCGGCGCCTGGGCGATGGACCCGGAGACCAGCTACGAGACCGGCTTCGTGCCGCAAGGTATCGGCGCGGACCTGATCGCCACCGTGGAGGGCTACTCCCGCGAGGACGTGGACACCTTCGCTGTGGAGTCCCAGACCCGGGCGGCGAAGGCCTGGGCCAACGGCTACTTCGCCCGCTCCGTGGTCCCGGTCCGCGACCGCAACGGCATTGCGGTGCTCGACCGTGACGAGCACATCCGGGCCGGCGCCACCCTCGAAGCCCTCGGCGGGCTGCCCCCGTCGTTCGCGATGATGGGCGAGGCCGGCGGGTTCGATGCGGTCGCGCTGCAGCGCTACCACTGGATCGAGAAGATCAACCACGTGCACCACGCCGGCAACTCGTCGGGCATCGTGGACGGCGCGTCACTCTGCCTGATCGGCAACGAGGCCGCCGGCAAGGCCGCCGGGCTCACCCCCCGGGCCCGCATCGTGTCCACCGCGGTGTCCGGCGCCGACCCGACGATCATGCTGACCGGCCCGGGGCCGGCCACCGTCAAGGCACTGGCCAAGGCCAACCTCACGGTGGACGACATCGACCTGTTCGAGATCAACGAGGCGTTCGCCGCGGTCGCGCTGCGGTTCATGTCCGACGTCGGCGCGCCGCACGAGAAGACCAACGTCAACGGCGGCGCCATTGCGATGGGACACCCGCTGGGCGCCACCGGCGGCATGCTCATCGGCATCCTGATCGACGAGCTCGAGCGCCGCGAGCTGCGCTACGGCCTGGCCACCCTGTGCGTCGGGGGCGGCATGGGCATCGCCACCGTCATCGAACGCCTCTCCTGAGCACCTCCGCAGATCCGAAAGGGACACCGAACCAAGTGAGCGAGCAGAAGGCGGTCCGTTGGGAACGCGGGGACGACGGGATCGTCGTGGTCACCCTGGACGACCCCGGCCGTAGCGCCAACACGATGAACGACCGGTTCAAGAGCGCGTTCGGGGAATGTCTCGAGGCGCTGACCGCCGACAAGGAGAACATCGTCGGGGTGATCCTCACCTCGGCGAAGAAAACCTTCTTCGCCGGCGGCGACCTGGACAGCCTGATCAAGGCGACCCCGGCGGATGCACCGGCGATCCTGGAGAGCGTCGGCGCGATGAAGTCGCAGCTGCGGGCGCTGGAGACGCTGGGTCGCCCGGTGGTCGCGGCGATGAACGGCACGGCGCTGGGCGGCGGCCTCGAGATCGGTCTGGCCTGCCACCACCGGATCGGGCTGAACGCCCCCGGCGTGGTGTACGGGCTGCCCGAGGTCGGGCTCGGGCTGCTGCCCGGGGGTGGCGGCGTGGTCCGCACCGTGCGGCTGCTGGGCATCGCCGACGCATTCATGAAGGTGCTCGCGCAAGGCCAGCGGCACAGGCCCGCGGCGGCGCTGGAGGTGGGGGTCCTCGACGAGCTCGCCGACAGCCCCGAGGAGATGCTCGACAAGGCCCGCGCCTGGATCTCGGCCAACCCGGATGCCGCGCAGCCGTGGGACCGGCCCGGCTACAAGATGCCCGGCGGGGTGCCCTCCTCCCCCAAGCTGGCCGCGGTCCTGCCGGCGTTCCCGGCGAACCTGCGCAAGCAGCTCAAGGGTGCCCCGATGCCGGCGCCGCGCAACATCCTGGCCGCTGCGGTCGAGGGTGCCCAGGTCGATTTCGACACCGCGCAGAAGATCGAGATGCGGTACTTCCTGGAGCTGGTCACCGGCCAGGTCGCGAAGAACATGACCAAGGCGTTCTTCTTCGACCTACAGGCGATCAACAACGGCAAGTCCCGCCCGTCCGGCCACGACACGTGGCAGCCCACCAAGGTCGCGGTGCTCGGCGCCGGGATGATGGGCGCAGGCATCGCCTACGTGTGCGCGCAGAGCGGCTTGCAGGTCGTGCTCAAGGACATCTCGCTGGAGGCGGCACGCAAGGGCAAGGGCTACTCCGAGGGACTTGTCGGCAAGGCCGCCAAGCGCGGCAAGATCTCCACCGAGAAGGCCGAGGCACTGCTGGCCCGGATCACCCCGACCGCCGACTACGGCGACCTGGCCGGCTGCGACGTGGTCATCGAGGCGGTGTTCGAGTCGGTGGCGCTCAAGCAGGAGGTGTTCGCCGAGGCGATGAAGGTCGTCGAGCCGGACGCCCTGCTCTGCTCCAACACCTCGACGCTGCCGATCACCGAGCTGGCGGCCGGACTCCCCGCGCGGGCCGAGGACTTCATCGGCCTGCACTTCTTCTCTCCGGTGGACAAGATGCCCCTGGTGGAGATCATCAAGGGCGGGCAGACCTCGGACGCGGCGCTGGCCAAGGCGTTCGACCTCACCCTCGGCATCAAGAAGACGCCGATCGTGGTCAACGACAGCCGGGGGTTCTTCACCAGCCGGGTGATCGGCACCTTCATCAACGAGGGTATGGCGATGCTCGCCGAGGGCATCGACCCGCAGACCATCGAGCAGGCATCCGCCCAGGCCGGCTACCCGGCCCCGGTGCTGCAGCTGATGGACGAGCTCACCCTGACCCTCGGGCAGAAGATCCGCCAGGAGACCAGAGCCGCGGTGGAGGCGGCCGGCGGGACGTGGGTCGAGCACCCGGCGGAGGCGATCGTCGACCGGATGGTCGAGGCCGGCCGGCACGGCAAGTCCACCGGCGCGGGGTTCTACGACTACACCGACGGCAAGCGGGGCTCGCTGTGGCCGGGGTTGCGGACCGACTTCGGCGCCACCAACCACGACGTGGACCTGCATGAGCTCTCCGAGCGGATGTTGATCGTGGAGTCCCTGGAGACCTGGAAGTGCATGGACGAAGGGGTGCTCACCTCCGTCCCGGACGCCAACATCGGGTCGATCTTCGGCATCGGCTTCCCGGCCTGGACCGGCGGCGTGCTGCAGTACATCGACGGCTACCCCGGCGGTAAGGCCGGCTTCGTCCGGCGTGCCGACGAGTTGGCCACCAAGCACGGCGAGCGGTTCGCGGTACCGGAGTCGCTACGCGCGGCCGCCGGCGCCGACGCGGGAGCCGGTACGGCGGCGTGAGGCGCACGTTCGGCGGGGCGCCCGGTGCGCCCCGCCGAACGTCCGGGCCGGACGATCCCGCGGCCCATCAGCTGAGCAGGCCACCGTCGACGTAGATGGTGTGCCCGGTGATGTACCCGGCACGGGATGAGGAGAGGAACGCGACGGCGTCGGCGACTTCCTCGGGCCGGCCCAGCCGGCCCACCGGAATCCGGGCCTGGGAGTCGCCGATCGCGCGTTCGGGGTCGTCGCTGAGCGAGAAGTAGTGTTGCAGCCGCTCGGTGCCGATGAACCCGGGTCCGACGGAGTTCACCGTGATGCCGTTGGGCGCCTCCTGCCGGGCCAGCGAGCGGGCCCACCCGTTGACGCCGGGCCGGATCGCGTTGGACAGCAGCAGGGTCTCCTCGGGCCGGTCGACGGTGAACGAGGTGATGTTCACGATCCGCCCTTGGCCGCTGTCCCGCAGCAGCGGCAGCGCGAGCCGGGTCAGCCGGACCGCCGACATCATCGTCAGTTCGAACCCGGCCAGCCAGTCGCCGTCCTGGAGGTCGGCGAAGCGGCCCCCTTTCGCGCCGCCGGTGTTGTTCACCAGGATGTCGAGACCGCCGAAGCGCTCGTGGGTCAGCCGGACCAGCCGCGCCAGGTCGTCGGTCGAGGTGGCGTCCCCGGCCACCGCGATCGCCCGGTCGGCGCCGAACTCGGCCACGGCGGCGTCGAGGCGTTCGGCACCGCGCGCGAACAGCGCAACCTGGCAACCCTCCCGTACCAGGCTGCGAGCCACCGCCAGCCCGATGCCCGACGACGAGCCGCCGACCACCGCTGTCCGGCCCTGCATTCCGAGATCCATCCGTCCCCCATTCCCCGGCGATGTCCGATCGTGCCAGCTTGGCCACCGGTCCGGTGATCAGCGCCGGCGACCCCTGGCACCGGATCGGCTCTGCTCGTAGTCTCGTGCAGGATGGTCGGGATCCGGGCCTCGCCGTGGTGTCGCTGTCGCGTCTCGAGGAGGAGCCCATGACCGTCGCCGACCCTGCGCGGATCGCGACCGTGCCCGGCCACGGCGCCCTGGTCGAGGAGACCGAACACCGGTTCCGGGTGCACCGCGCGACCATGACCTCGCCGGAGCTGTACGCCCGGGAACTGCAGCGGATCTTCGCCCGCTGCTGGCTCTACGTCGGGCACGAGTCGGAGGTCGCCGAGCCCGGTGACTACGTGCGCCGCCCGGTCGGTGGGCGTCCGGTGTTCATGGTCCGCTCGCGGCGCAGCGGCGAGATCAATGTCTTCCACAACTCCTGTACCCACCGCGGCGCGGTGGTCTGCCGGCAGAGCGCCGGCTCGGCCAAGGTCTTCCAGTGCTTCTACCACGCCTGGTCGTTCGACACCGACGGTCGGCTCGTCGGGGTGCCCGACCGGGAGGCCTACGACGGGGGTCTGGACTTCGGCGCGCTGGGGCTGCGGTCGGTGGCGCGGGTGGCCAGCTACCGGGGCTTCGTCTTCGCCAGCTTCGACCCGCACATCGTCGAGCTGGCGGACTATCTCGGCAACGCGCGCGAGTACCTCGACCTGGTCGCCGACCCGATGGGTGATGCGGAGATCATCCGGGGCTCCAACCAGTACGCGATCGAAGCCAACTGGAAGCTGCTGGTGGAGAACAGCATCGACGGCTACCACGGTCTGCCGACCCACGACACGTACTTCAAGTATCTGGTGGCGATGGGCACGGACCTCTCCGGCGGGGTGTCCGGGGTCGCCAGGTCGCTGGGCAACGGGCACGCAGTGATCGAGTACAGCGTGCCATGGGGTCGGCCGGTAGCGAAGTGGGAGCCGCTGTTCGGCCCCGCTGCCCGCGAAGAGATCGACCGGTTGCGCGCCGAACTCATCGGACGCTTCGGCGAGCGGCGTGCGCTGCGGATGGCCGAGTCCAACCGCAACCTGCTGATCTACCCGAACCTGGTGGTCAACGACGTGATGGCGGTGACCGTACGCACGTTCATGCCGTCCGCTCCGGACATGATGAGGGTGTCGGCCTGGCAGCTGGCGCCGAAGAACGAGCTTCCCCAGCTGCGTCAACGCCGACTCGACAGCTTCCTCACCTTCCTCGGTCCGGGCGGTTTCGCCACCCCGGACGACATCGAAGCCCTGGAGTCGTGTCAGCAGGGGTTCACCAGCGGCGGGGTGGAGTGGAACGACATCTCCAGGGGGATGGCCCGCCCACCGATGGCGGACGACGAGCTGCAGATGCGGGCGTTCTGGCGGCGCTGGAACGAGCAGATGACCGAGGGGCCATCGTGAGCGCCGGTGGCCGCGCCGCGGTGGTCACCGGAGGAGCAACCGGTCCGGACGCCGGTTTCATCACCGGCCAGGTCAGCGGCGTCAACGGCGGAAGCAGCATGGGCTGAACTGGTCGGGCGCGCCGACGCGCCCGGTATCGACTTGTCGAGTGCGGGAGGTTGAGTTGTCGCTGTTCGTGGTGGTCTGGCATTACGTGGATGACGCCGAGCTGGTCGATCGGGTGCGTCCACTCCATCGGGAGTTCCTGATGAAGCTGGTCGAGGCTGGGACGGTGCGCCAGGCCGGGCCGTGGGTCGACGGGTCGGGCGGGCTGCTCGTCTACGACGTGGCCGATCAGAAGGAACTGGACCGGTGGGTCGCGGAGGACCCGTTCACCGTGCACGGCGCCATCGCCCGCCGGCAGTCCTGGGCGTGGCGGCCGCTGGTCGGGCCGCTGAGCGAGAGCTAATGCGGCCGGCATTGTGGTCAACCGACCCGACCAGCGGGAGATAATGCCTGGTGGAGCTGAGGGGACTCGAACCCCTGACCCTCACACTGCCAGTGTGATGCGCTACCAGCTGCGCCACAGCCCCATTGCCGATAAACCTACAGGACGCAGTCGCGGAGGTGAGCAGCGGGGCCACCGCCGGGTCCGCGCGGCGCCGCGCCGGCCCGACTGCGGCGCTACGCCCGGCCGGCTGCGGCACCACGCCCGGCCCACCGCCAGCACTACGCCCGGCCCACCGCCAGCGCCGGCCGCTTGCGGCTACTTGGTGACGTTGTCCAGCCAGTCGCCGTCGGACCAGTCGACCCGCTTGCCGTTGACCAGGATCGTCGGGGTGCCGAAACCCCTGGATCCCTCGGCGCGCAGCGATGCGTCCTTGGCTGCGGCGTTCGTCGCGGCCTCGACGGCCTTGAGGTTCTTGCCCGAGGTGACGCACTGCGCGAAGCCGCCGCCGATGCCCAGCTCCTCGCCCTTGGCGATCAGCTCCTGGTCGGTGAGGCCGGCGGAGCCCTCGGAGGGCTGGTCGGAGAACAGCTTGTCGTGGTAGGCGGGGAACTTGCCGGCGGAGGCGGCGCAGATTGCGGCGTTCGCCGCGCGCGCGGCATAGCCGGTGGGTGTGGTGGCCCGGTTGAGGATCGCCACCGGGTGGTAGCGGACCTGCACTTTGCCCGCCGCGATCGCCTCGGCGAGGTCGTCGCTGTACTTCGACTCGAACCGGGCACAGATCGGGCAGAGGAAGTCCTCGTACACGTCGATGGTGGTGGGCGCGGACTTGCCGGCGACGACCACCGCCCCCTGCAGCGTGGTCGGGTAGTCGACGGTCGCGGTCGTGCCGGAGTCCTCCCGGAAGAAGGCGAACGACAGCGCCGCGAGCACGACGAACACCAGTACGCCGCCGACGATGTAGAGGCCCTTGCGGTTGGCACTCTGGGGACTGGTCACGTCTGCGATCCTCCTCCGCCCGGCCGCTGCCCGCGGCCCAGCCATCCATCGAGCGACAGCCAACTGTGCGGCCTGACGATCAGCCAGGCGGCCAGCGCTATGAACCCTGTGTCGCGCAGCAGCTCCGTACCGTAGCTGGTGTCCTCGGGCGCGATCTCGCCGCCACCGCCGAAGCAGCCGCAGTCGATGGCCAGCCCGCGGACCCAGGCCTGCGTGACCCCGGCCATGAACAACAGCAGCACCAGCGCCGACAGCACGGCGACCGCGCGGGTGCCAACCCCGACCACCAGCAGCAGCCCGAGCGCGATCTCGAACCACGGCAGCAGCACCGAGACCGGCTCGATCGCGGCCTTCGGCAGCACCTGGTAGGCCTGCACGGAGACGTAGGTCTGGTCCAGGTCGGCGGCCTTGATGCCGCCGGAGACCAGCCAGACGGCGGCCAGGGCGAGCCGGACCACGGTGCCGGTCACGTCCAGCCGCGCGGGAGTGACCCAGGACGGTGACGCCCAACGGCGTGGCGCGCGGTCGACGGTCGACACGCCGGCAGCTTAGGGCCGGGTCGCTACGCCGCTCGGGCCGGGTCGACCAGCGCGCTCAGCCCGGGGTGCGGGCCGGGGTGGGTGCGACCGGCAGCGTCTCGGGCGCCCGAATCCAGACCAGCATGGCCAGCAGCGCGATCACCCCGGTCAGCGCGAACGCCGCCGCGAAGGACGTCGCCTCGACCAGCAGCCCGGTCAACACCGGCCCGAGGATCGCCCCGAGGTCTGCGGTCATCTGGAAACCGGCCAGCACCGGCCCGCCCCGGCTGCGGCTGCCGATCACGTCGGCCACCGCGGCGCTCAACGGCGGGTTGACCAGCCCCCCGCCGATCCCGCCGATCAGCGAGACGGCCAGCACCAGCGGCAACGAGGTGACGAAGCCCAGGCTGCCGGTGGCCAGCGCGGAGATGAGCAACCCGAGCAGGATCGGCGGACGGCGTCCGCGCCGGTCGGCCCAGCGCCCGGCGAGCAGCAGGGTGCTGGCGTTGCCGACGGCGAACGCGGTGAGCGCGATCCCGGCCCAGGTCGGCGTCTGGCCCAGTGCCTCGACCACGAACAGCGGCACCAACGCCACCCGGACGCCGAACACCAGCCAGCCGTTGGCGAAACTGGCGGCCAGGGCGGCCCGGTAGGCGCGATGGTCGAGCGCGTCGCGCAGCGTCATCGTCGGCTGCCCGTCGTCGGGCATCCGCCCGGACAGCGCCGAACGGTTCAGGAACAGCCCGCTGACCAGCGCCGCCACCACCAGCACCAGGGCGTAGACCACGAACGGGGCCCGCAGGCTGACCGCGACCAGGCCGCCACCGACCAGCGGCCCGGTGACGCTGCCCAGCAGGAAGCCGGTGGCCCACATCCCGGACGCCCGGCCGCGCTGCGCCGGCGGCGCCAGCCGGACGAGCAACGACAGCGCCGAGACGGTGAACATGGTGGAGCCGATCCCGCCGACCGCGCGGAACACCAGCAGCTGCCAGTAGCTCTGGGCCACCGCGCAGACCCCGGTGGACGCGGCCACCACCATCAGCCCGATGAAGTAGACCCGCCGCTCGCCGAACCGGTTCACCAGCCGACCGCTGGCTGGCGCGAACACCAGCCGGAACACCGCGAACGCGCTGATCACCGCGGAGGCAGCGGTGACCCCGACGTCGAAGCTGCGGGCGAACGAGGGCAGCGCGGGCGAGACGACCCCGTAGCCGATGGCGATCAGGAAGGCCGAGCCGACCAGGACCCAGATCTCCCGCGGCAGCGAGCGGTCGGCGGGCGGGTGCTGGCCCGTTCCCGTCCGGGCCGCGGGGTCGATCGCGCCGAGTTCCTCGGTCATCCGTGCGCCAGCCCGGCGAACAGGTCGTCCTCCCAACCGTGCTCGCCGACGGCGGCCGGCCCACGCAGGCCACGGGCCAGTTGGTAGTGCTCGAGCCCAAACTCCGGTGCGCGCACGATGTAGGCGAACATTCCGTCGTCCAGGTTCACCTGGCTACGGTGCGCGCGCAGGGCGGCCACCTTGGCGTCCAGGTACTCTCGGCCGTCGATCCGGGCGGCGATCTCGGCATCCGGGACACCCGGCATCTCCTCCCCGATCTCCCACACGCCCTGCTCGACCAGGCGCTGGACGGCCGAGCGGGGCAGCGCGGACCAGTACACCTTGGCCACCTCCCAGGGCTCGCCCAACTCGGCGGCATATCCGGGGTCGGCGGCCCGGGGCACCGCGGCCGCCGTCACCCGGTGCGCCTGTAAGTGGTCGGGGTGGCCGTAGCTGCCCCGGTCGTTGTCGGTGATCACCACCTGTGGCCGCTCCCGGCGCAGGATCGCCACCATCTCCCGGATCGCCTCGTCGGGCTCGGCCCGGGCGAAGGCCCTCGGGTCGGCGTTCTCGGGCGTGCCGACCATCCCACTGTCCCACCAGCGGCCGGCGCCGCCGAGCCAGTGGTGCCGGTGCACCCCGAGCTCGGCCAGGGCGGCGGCCAGCTCACCCTCGCGGTGCCTGCCCAGCGCCTCGGGACCACCACCCCGCAGCTCGGCCAGCTCCTCGGCCACCACCTCACCGTGCTCACCCCGGGTACACGTGACCAGGCACACCTGCGTCCCCTCGGCCGCGTACCTCGCCATAGTGGCCCCGGTCGGGATGGCCTCGTCGTCCGGGTGCGCATGCACCAGCAGCAGCCGCCGCGAGTCGGTCATATCAGGAGTCGACCACCCACCCCCGACATTTATTCCGCCCCGCCGAGCAGAGATCCAGAGCCGAAGGAAGAAGGCAACGGACGAAGCCTCAACCGAGGGGCAAGGGGCAAAGCCCCAACCGAGAGGCAACGGGCGAAGCCCCAACCGAAACCACCCCCGGTCGAGAGATACCGCACCGTGGGGGGCTTGGGGGGCTCGGCCCCCCAACGTCATGGGCGAGTGACCCGGCCCGCGCTCTCCGCGGGCACGGGTCACCCAGAACGAGTGGAGGTGCCGGGAATCGAACCCGGGTCCTCCGGCGCTTCACAAGGGCTTCTCCGTGCGCAGCCCGCGTTGTCTCTACTCGGATCCACCGGTCATGCGGGCGAGCCGGTGTGACGATCCCAGTCGCTGTTTGGTGTCCCGCCCGACCCCGCGACCGGGTCGGACGGTGAGTCCCCTAACTGGTGCCGGACTCCGGAGCGGGAACGCCCCCGGGCCGACAGACGCTAGTCCTCGCTCAGGCGGCGAGGGCGAAAGCGTCGCGCTTAACCTGTTGGTTGGCGCTTAATTGGTGTGCGACGCGTGTGGTTAACGAGTGCATCGTCGCCTTCCTCGACACGCTTCCCCTTGATCGACGACCGAAGTCGAAACCGTTCACCCCCTGGTCGGTGCTTGTCCGAACGCACAGGATAACGCAATCCAGGGTCACGATCTTCCCGGCTGGACCGACGCACCGAGGCCGAGCAGGCGGGACGGCGTGTCGTGCAGCACGGCGCGGAGGAAATCCACGCCCAGCCGGTCGTCGGCCGCGGCCCAGCCGTGCACCGCCCGCAACTGCTCGGCGTACGGGTAGGGCAACTGCGGGAAGTCGCTGCCCAGCACCACCCGGTCGCCGAGGTCGGCCAACCGCGCCGACCAGTCGCCGGGCAGCGGACCCAGCAGCCGCTCGCTGAACGGGGTGCCGACCATCGTGGTGTCGAGGTAGACCTGATCGAACCGCGCGGCCAGGGACAGTGCGTCGACGTAGTCCGGCATGCCGGCGTGCGCCAGCACTGTGACCAGCGACGGGTGTGCCGCCAACACCTCGGCGAAGATGTCCAGCCCGGTGTGCTCGCCCCGCAGCGGACCGTGCCCGCAGTGCACCACCACCGGGATCCCGGCATCGGCGAGCATCCCCCAGGCCGCGGTGAGCAGCGGGTCGCGCGGATCGAACGAGCCGACCTGCACGTGCACCTTCACACAACGGGCACCGGCGTCGAGCGCTCGACCGAGGTAGTCCGCGACACCCGGCTCGGGATAGAGCGTGGCGGTGGGGACCGCGGCGGGGGTCCGCGCGGCGAACTCGAGCACCCAGTCGGTGAGCCAGGCCGCCATGTCCGGCTTGTGCGGGTAGACCAGCGGGGCGAACCGCCGCACCCCGAGCTCGTCCAGCACCCGTACCCGCGTGGATTCGTCGAAACGGTAGGTGATCGGCCAGTCGGTGCCGTAGTGCTCGCGCGCCTGGTCGAAGTACGCCCATACCTTGCGGGTCACCGGTTCGGGCAGGAAGTGCACGTGGATGTCCACCAGACCGGGCAGGCCCAGCTCGGCGACCCAGCGCGGCACGTCGGCGTCGTCGGTCGGCGGCGCCGGCAGGGCGGTGCTCACCCCGCCTCCGCGTCGGGGACGTCGGCGGTACTCACGCCATGCCCTTGGCGCGGCGGCCGACCGAGCGGGCGATTTCCCGCTGGGCGTCACGTTTGGCCAGGTCCTGCCGCTTGTCGTAGCTTCTCTTGCCTCGGGCGAGTGCGAGCTCCACCTTGACCTTGCCGCTGGAGAAGTACACCCGCAGCGGCACCAGGGTGAGCCCGCCCTCCCGGGTCTTGCCGATCAGCCGCTCGATCTCCGCCCGATGCAGCAACAGCTTGCGGGTACGCCGGGGCGCGTGGTTGGTCCAGCTGCCCATCGTGTACTCCGGAATGTGCATGTTGCGCAGGAAGACCTCACCCTCGTCCACCGTGGCGAAGGCGTCGGTCAGCGATGCCCGACCCAGCCGCAGGCTCTTCACCTCGGTGCCCATCAGCACCATGCCGGCCTCGTAGGTGTCCACGATCGCGTAGTCGTGCCGCGCCTTGCGGTTGGACACCACCACCTTCTCACCGCTCTCCTTCACCACCCCAGCCTAGAACCCTTCGTCGCAAGGTCCGCCCACCATGTCGCTCGTCGGGTGAGCCCGGGCCGGTCCGGACCCCACCGGTCGCCCCGACCCGCCGCTGCCCCTAGCGTCAGCGGTCGTGACACCTCCCGCCCCCATCGAGGACTACGCGCTGCTGGGCGATCTGCGCACGGCCGCCCTGGTCGACCGCACCGGCTCCATCGACTGGCTCTGTCTGCCCCGTTTCGACGCCCCGTCCTGCTTCGCCCGCATTCTCGGCGACAACTCGTGCGGGCACTGGCGGATCGGGCCGGTCGGTGAGGTGCTCGAGGTGCGGCGCCGGTACCGGGACGACTCGCTGGTCCTGGAGACCGAGTTCGTCTGTCCGGACGGGGTGCTCCGACTGGTCGATGCGATGACACCCGAGGCCGCCGACACCGACGACTCGCCCGAGGTGATCCGGATCGTCGAAGGCGTGCGCGGGTCGGTCGAGGTCGAGCTGAGCTGGGCGGTGCGGTTCGCCTACGGCCACGCCGTGCCCTGGGTACGACGCGCCGGGGGCGGCATTCTCGCGGTGGCCGGCCCGGACGCGGTACTGCTGCGCGGGGACGTCCTGCCCGACGCGGTCCCCGACGAGCGGGTGCACCGGGCCCGGGTCACCGTGCGGGCCGGTCAGCGGTACTCCTGGTCCATGCAGTGGGTCGGGCCGACCGACGAGCTGCCGGCTCCGGTCGCGCCGCTGGACGCGGTTGCCGCCACCGAGAGGTACTGGTCGGGCTGGAGCAGCGGCATCCGGTACCGGGGTCCGCATGCCGACACGGTCCGCCGCTCGCTGGTCACCCTCAAGACACTCACCTACGCGCCGACCGGCGGCATCGTCGCCGCGCCCACGACGTCGTTGCCCGAGACCCTCGGTGGTGAGCGGAACTGGGACTACCGCTACTGCTGGCTGCGCGACGCCAGCTTCACCCTGATCGCGCTCGACGACTTCGGCCTGCGTGAGGAGGCCGCGCAGTGGCGGAGCTGGTTGCTGCGGGCCATCGCCGGCGACCCGGCGGACACCCAGATCATGTACGGCATCGGAGGCGAGCGGCACCTGGTGGAGTGGGAGGCCGACTGGCTGCCCGGGTATCACGGGGCCCGGCCGGTCCGGGTCGGCAACGGCGCGTTCGGCCAGCTCCAACTCGACGTCTACGGCGAAGTGATGGACGCGCTGCACGCCGCCAGGAGCCGTGGTCTGGAGCCCGACACCGACGCCTGGGCGATGCAGCGAGGTCTGATGGCCCATCTCGAACACATCTGGCAGCGCCCGGACCGCGGGCTGTGGGAGGTGCGCGGGCCCGAGCGCTACTTCACCCATTCCCGGGTGATGGTGTGGGTGGCCTTCGACCGGGCGGTGCGCGCGGTCACCGAGTTCGGGTTGACCGGACCGGTCGAGCGCTGGCGCGAGCTGCGGGACGCGGTGCACGCCGAGGTGCTCGCCAAGGGCTGGCACGACGGGGTCGGCGCCTTCACCCAGTCCTACGGTGACACCGAGCTGGACGCCGCCACGCTGCTGCTGCCCTCGGTCGGGTTCCTGCCGGGAAACGACCCGAGGGTGGTGGCCACGGTGAACGCGGTCGGGCGCGAGCTCAAGCACGGCGACCTCGTGGAGCGCTACCGGACCGGCCACGGGCGCGGCTCGGACGGGCTCGCCGGACAGGAGGGCGCGTTCCTGATCTGCTCCTTCTGGTACGTCGATGCACTCGCGCTGAGCGGGCGGCGGGCCGAGGCCGAGTCGATGTTCGAGCGGCTGGTGGCCAGGGTGAACGACGTCGGGCTGCTCGCCGAGGAAGTGCACACCGACACCGGGAGGTTCCTCGGCAACTTCCCGCAGGCGTTCAGCCATCTCGGTCTGGCCACCAGCGCGGCCCTGCTCTACCCCGACCGCGGCTAGCGGTCACCCGCCGGGTCGGCATCAGCCCGGTCGTCGACAGGCTCGTGGAAGAGACCGAGCTGCTCCAGAGTGGGCGCTGATCATCACCACTCGCAGGCTGCCCGGATGTCGTCAGATCTCGTTCGGCTGTCGTGTGGGAACCGCACGTCGGCGAATGTGATCGCGGGCCGGACCGACCTGTCATTTCGTGGCACAATGCGTCGGACTATTCGGCCACACGAATCTCATCGCGGGCTGCGAGTGCTGCTGCGAGTGCTATTCGCCCTTCCTCTGCTATTCACCCTTCGTGACGGCTCGAAAACTGATTACCTGGTCCCGCGAGTCGCCAAACGAGTGAATGTCGATCCGATCTCGAGCTGTGACCTGACCGTTAGAGTGCCTGGTGACACGGCCCGGTTCTTCCCGCATCGACTCGGATTCGACTCCGGGCCGGTCCACTCGGACGCGTCAGGTTCAGCGGACCCCGCTCGGTCTCAGCATCATGCGGGTCGAACCGCGCCCGTCGATCGGGAGGGCGCCAACTCCGAGGAGGAATCATGATGGTCAAGTCGTCCGGTACGTCGCCCCGCCGCCGAGGCCTGCTGACCGCCGCCGCAACCGCTTCCCTGCTGGCGCTTGCGGGATGCGGGTCGGCGAACGTCACCGACCCGGCCGCGCCGACGCCGTCCGCCCCCGCCGCTCCGGGAGCACCCGCACCGGCCGCGCCCGCACCGCCCGCCGGAGGCGTCCCTGCGCCCCAGCCGCAGACGCTGGCCTGGGCGCAGACGGTATGCACGTCGCTGAACCCGGTGCTGGACACGCTCGGTGCACCGCCCCGGATCAACTTCAACGATGTCAGCGCCACCCAACGGGCCTTCGCCGACTACCTGGGCCGGGCCCGGGAGGTGGCGGACAAGGCGATCGCTGATGTCAGCGCGGCCGGAGCGCCGCCTGTGCCGGCGGGTCAGCAGGCGGCTGACCAGGTGCGCGCGGACCTCACCCGGCTACGGGACAACATCGCGGACGCCCAGCAGCGGGTGGCGCAGCTCAACACCGGCGACATGGGCAGTGTGACGGCGGCGTTCGCGGCGGCCAACAACGTCGTCGGCTCCCTCGGTGCGGGGGCGCAGACGCTGGTCGGGCTGGACAGCGAGCCGCAACTCCAGGCCGCTCTACGGCAGACCGAACAGTGCCAGCGGCTGATGCCCGCCGGCGGCAACCCCGGGCCGAACTGACGCTCCGGTGTTGGCTTGCACACCACGGAACTTCGCCAGAGCCGGCTCGCTGGTCCCGGCGGACCAGCTTCCGGTGACCGCACCGTCAGCCGCCGGGCGGTCCCGGCGGGGGCGCCGGAGCTACCGGCGACCCTGGGACGGGAGCGGCCGGCGGCCCCGGGACAGGAGCGCCCGGTGGCCCTGGGACGGGAGCGGCCGGTGGTACGGGGTCCGGACCGTTTCCGGCGACCTCGGCCTGGCACCCACCGAGCGCACCCTCGAGTTGGGACTGCAGACGCTGGACCTCGTCGAGCACCCGCTGCAGGCCCGAGGGGTCGAGCCGGCCGATCGCGGCGACCCCTGCCCGGAACTGCGGAACCAGCGCGGAGCCGGCCTCGGCGACGCGCGCGCAGGACGTCCGGTCCGGGGCCGGTGGCGGCGCTGCCACCGGCGGCGCCGCGACCGGGGCGGGTGGGGGCGCGGGAGGGTCGGCGGTGAGGTAGCGCAGGAGGTAGCCACTGGCCAGGCCGACGACGAGCGCGGCGATCACGATGGGGAACAGCCAACCGCTCCACGGCGCGACCTGCCGACCGCTCAGCTCCGGATCTTCGTAGTGTCCCATTGGGCGCACAGCCTGCCACGGCCACCGGGGCATGGCAGGGTGGCCGGGTGATCTCCCATCTGGCGTTGCTGCCGGACAGGCGGGCGATGCGCCGGATCGACGTGACGGTCCTGCTGTTCGTCGCGGTCTGCGGGGCGCTCGGGTTGATCGCGGGGCGCCAGCTGTGGGAGCTCGCCCGGTTGGGGGCCAGCCTGCTCGCCGCCGCCCAAGCGATCGAGGAGACCGGTCGCGGAGTGGCTCTGCTGAGCCGGGTGCCGGTCGTCGGGCCCGGCGCCGAGCAGTTGTCCCAGTCGATCGCGGCGGCGGCCGTCAGCCTCCGGTCGACGGGGGTGGGTACCTCCGGCGCGATCGAGACCCTGGCGGTGGTGGTAGGCCTGGCGGTCGGACTCGTTCCCCTCCTCGCGGTCGCGGCTGGCTACCTGCCGCTGCGGTTGGCCAGGATCCGCCAGATCCGTGCCCTGCGGCGTCTGGTGCGGGGCCGGCCCGACGCGCTGGTGGTCGAACACCTCGCCCGCCAGGCTGCCACCCGGCTGCCGCTCGGTGATCTGCGCCGGGTGAGCCGGAGCCCGTGGCAGGACCTGGCCGACGGCCGGCACCACCGGCTGGCCGCCGCCGAGCTGCGTCGACTCGGGTTGGTGGCGCCGCCCGACTGGCTCGGTGGGCCGGATGGCCGCTGAGTCCGGTCGCGCCCGGCCGCCCGCGCCGCCCCGACCTCGTCGGCTGGCCGCCGGGTACGCCTGGGTCGTGGTGACCTTCCGCTGGTTAATACTGGCCGCCGTGGCCGCCGGGACGTATCTGGCGGTGACCGGACTGCCGTCGTTGGGGGCCAGCGCCGGCGGACTGGCCATCGCCGGGGTGGACGAGCCGGCGGTGCGGGCCCAGGCCGAGTCCGTGCGGCGGTTCGGGCTGCCGCTGCTGACCCGGACGGCGGTGGTGCAGCACGACCCGAACGGCCTGAGCGTCTACGCCCAGTCCAGGGCGGTGCTGCGGGCGCTGGAGGTGGACAAGCGCACCGTGGTCGAAGGGCCGAGCGGAGACCTGCTGCTCGCCCTGCCGGTCCTGAACGCCCCCGGGTCGGCACTGGCCGGCAGCGGGGCGAGCACGACCGCGATCACCTACCTGTACACCGACCCCGGCGCCAACTTCGGTGAACAGGTACGCATAGCCGAGGAGTACGCCGCCCTGATCGACCGTCCCGACGACCGCCTGGTCGGGGTCACCGGGACGATTCCGGTACAGGTCGAGCAGGGCGAACTCGTGCAGGAGTGGCTGCCCTGGGTCGAGTTGGGGGCGGTGCTGGCCATTGCGCTCATCATCGGGTTGACCTTCCGCTCCGTGCTCGCCCCGGTGATCACGCTGGTGGCCGCCGGAGGTGGGTACGTGCTGGCCGACCGGATGGTCGGCTACAGCGCGCAGCTGATCGGCTTCAGCGCCCCGGGTCAGCTGCAGCCGGTGCTGGTGGCCCTGGTGCTCGGCATCACCACCGACTACGCGATCTTCTTCCTCTCCGGGTTGGAAGGTCGGCTGCGGGACGGCGCATCCGCCACACGGGCCACCCGGGACGCCGTGGCCGAGTACCTGCCCACCGTGCTGGTTGCCGGCCTGACCGTGGCCGCTGGGGTGCTGGCCTTGTCGGTGGCCCAGACCGGGATCTTCAAAGCCTTCGGGCCTGGTCTGGCCATCACCGTGCTCGCGGGACTCGTGGTGTCGGTGACGCTGGTGCCCGCGCTGCTGGCCATCTTCGGGCGCTGGGTCTTCTGGCCCCGCCGATTCCCGAGCGCGGACTCCGTGGGCACCGGGCCGGCCGCCCCGCCACCGCGGCAGCGCTCCAGCTTCGTTGTCCGGCTGGTCGCCCGACGGCGGCGGGCGGGAGTGCTGGCGGTGATCGTGATCGGAGTTCTGCTGGCCGCCGCGTTCCCGCTGCTGGGGGTCAAGGATGCGGTGGCCCCGGCCAGTGCGCTGCCCGCCGGAAACCCGGTCCGGTTAGCCGCCGAGGCCGCGGCCGACGGCTTCGCCAAGGGCGTGCTGGCCCCGACCAGCGTCATCGTGTCCAAGCCCGGGATCGCCGGTGACGCCGCGTCGCTGGCCGAGTTCCAGCGCCTGCTGGAAAGCCAGCCCGGTGTCGCCGGCGTGCTGGGCCCGGCCAGCGTGCCCGACCCGCTGCGGCAGCTCGAGTCCCGGCTCTCCGAGCTGGTGCAGGCACGGCTGTTCATCGGTCCGGGTGGTGACACGGTCCGCTACCTGGTGGTGTTCGACGCCGATCCGCTCGGGGCCAGCGCAGTCGACGACCTGCGCGCACTGCGGAACCAGGTACCCGAGCTGCTGGCGAGAGCCGGAATGGCGGGTTCGACCGTGGCCTACGCCGGCGACACCGCGCTGGGGCTGAGCTTGGCGGACTCCGCCCGTGCGGACATCGGCCGGGTGGCGCTGGCGGTGGCTCTGGTCGACATGTTCCTCCTCGTGCTGTTCCTGCGGGCGCTGGTGGCCCCGCTGTACCTGTTGGCCTCCAGCTTCCTCGCGGTGGCCGCGGCGATGGGTCTGACCACGTTGTTCTTCCAGGGCGCGCTCGACCAGGACGGCCTGGTGTTCTACGTGCCCTTCGCCGCCGGCGTGCTGCTGGTGTCGCTCGGCTCGGACTACAACATCTTCAGCGTGGGCCACATCTGGGACGTCGCGCGGACCAGACCACTGCCTGATGCGCTCGCGTACGCCGTACCCCGCACCAACCGCGCCATCGGCGTCGCCGGCATCGCCCTGGCCGCCAGCTTCGCCTTCGTCGCGTTGATCCCGGTCGCCCCCTTCCAGGAACTGGCCTTCGCGATGGCCGTGGGCGTGCTGCTCGACGTGTTCGTGGTACGTGCCCTGCTGGTGCCGGCCCTGATCTCGCTGGTCGGGCGGACCAGCGGCTGGCCGGGCCGTCGGCTGCGGCCGCGGCGGGTGAACGGCCACGAGGAACTCGCCCACGGCAGCTGATCCCGGGCGCCGACCGGCCCGAAGATGCCGGATGACGGCTCACCCGAACCCGCCCGCTCGCGCAACGAACAAGGTCAGCCGCGCCCGCCTGCTACGGGCTGCACACCGGTCCAGCGCAGGAACCGGTTCAGGTCCGATGGCGACACGATGCCGACCAGCGTCCCGTCGGCCACCACCAGCGCACGGCCCTCGGCGCATTCGGTCATCCGGGGCAGCAGGTCACCGATCGGCTCGTCCGGACCGGCGTGCGCGATCTGGTCCGGCGGGCAACCGATCCGTCCCAGCGGGGTGGCCGCCCGCTGGCTCGGGTCCACCCGCCGGATCTGGGTGAACGTGGCCAGTCCTTCCGGCGTGCCCCGGTCCCCGACGAGGGGAAAGGTCGAGTGCCGGTGCCGGATGTGCGCACTGTCCATCAGCTCACCGACCGTCATCGTCGAGAGCAGCGTCACCGGGTCCGGGGTCATCACCTCCCGCACCCGTACGCCACGAAGCTGGTCGCGCAGGGCCGCCTGCCGACCCTCGGCCGCCGCCGCGGCGATCAGGAACCACCCGACGAACGCCAGCCAGAGACCGCCCAACCCGGCACCGGTGAACAGCGTCAGGAGGCCCAGCGCGACCAACACCCAGCCGAACACCTGGCCCGCCCGCCCGGCCAGAACGGTCGCCCGCAGACGGTCGCCGGTACGCCACCAGATCAGCGCACGCAGCAGGCGCCCCCCGTCCAGGGGCGCTGCGGGTACCGAGTTGAACACCGCCAACACGATGTTGATCCCGCCCAGCCACATCACGGCGGCCAGGGTCAGGCCCTGGTAGCCGAGTGCGGACAACACCGACGCGCCAGCCAGGAAGGCGCCCCCGAGCAGCAGGCTGACCAGTGGCCCGACGCCGGCGATCCGAAGCTCGGCCCGGGGATCCGGCGCCTCGCCGGACAACCGTGCCACGCCGCCGAGCAGCCACAAGACGATGCTGTCGGCAGGCACGCCGTGCCTGCGCGCCACGACGGCGTGCGAGATCTCGTGAGCCAGCAACGAGCCGAAGAACACCACCGCCGCCGCCAGCCCCGCGATCAGGTGCGCCGCCGCACCCGCCTCCGGGTACGCCGCCGGGAACCGACCGCCGGCCAGACCCGCAGCGACGATCGCGAAGATGACCAGCACGCTCCAGTGCACGCCGACCCGAACACCGGCGATCCGTCCGAGATGAAATGTCGCCCTCATCGACCTGGCGTACCCACTCGGGCGAACTCGACGCAACGCTGTTCGGCCAACACCGCCGCCGACCGGCCTTGCCGGGAGACCTTGCCCGGGACACCTTGCCCGGGAGACCTTGCCCGGGAGGCTCAGCCGGCCCTGGGCACGGTCTCCGGCCCGGTCGACATCAACACATTGTGCACCAGGTACACGTTCGCGTTCGCCGTGCGGATGTCCCCGCAGAGCACATAGCTCACCGCGCCTGATCCATCGGTGATCACCATCTGGTCACCGTCCTGAGTGATCGTCAGCTGGCCGCCGGCGAGGGTGGGCACCGATCCCGCGGCGAGCAGACCGGCCCGGTCGTAACGCTGGCCGACCACGTGGTGGCGCAACAGCTCCGTCAGCCCGTCCTTGTCCGCCAGCAGCGCGGCGTACCGCTGTGCCCCCAGTTCGTCCCGCAGTTCGTCGAACGCGGCGTCGTACGGGGCGAACACGGTGGCGTCCGGGAGCTGGTCGAGCGCCTCGGCCATGCCGGCCGCGCGCAGGGCGCCGGTGAACCGCCAGGTGAACGTGTTCTCCGCCGCCGCCGAGGCCACCGGCTGGCCGCTGAGGTCGTGGAACCCGCCCGGCTTGGAAGCGTCGGGCAACTGGTGACACATCGGGCCGAACGCTCGTGCCTGCAGCACCTCGCCCGGGGTCTGACCGGGAGTGACCGGTGGGGGCCCCGTGGCCGGCCCGGACGCGGAGCCGCCGCAGGCGGCCGTCGCGGCGACGAGCAGCAGACATGCGGCCAGGGCGGCGCGGCGGCGCAACCGGATCATCGGACACTCCGGACTATCTGGCCCGGCGCGGCAGCGCTCAACACCTTGTCGACCAGGAACACGGTGGCGTTGCCGGTCGGCAGGTTGCCGCAGACCACGGTGGCGACACTGTCGGCGCCGTCGGTCACGGTGATCGTGTCTGCGGCGGGCTCGACCCGCACGGTGCCGCCGTACAGGGTGGCCAGCCCCCGCGGTGCGGCCAGCATGCCGTCCCGGTCGTACCGTCGGGCGATCACGTGGTAGGACAGCACGTCGGCGAGCTGGCCCTGGTCGGCCATCAGCGCGCGGTAGCGGTCTTCCCCGATCTCGGCGCGGTAAGCGGCGAATGCCTCGTCGGTGGGCGCCAGCACCGTCACCGCCATCATGTCGTTGAGCCGGCCGGTCAGTCCGGCCTTGCCGAGCGCGCCCGCGAACTGGCTGAGCTGGGGGTTGGCCGCGACCGCCTCGGCCACCGGTCGATCACTCACCGGTGGCGTGCCATCGGTGCACCGGGGGCCGAAGACCTCCGCGGCAGTGGTCACCCCGTCGTCGTCGGAGGGTACCGAGGGTGCCGGCGGCGGGCTCGGCGAAGGCGGCGGCGGTGTGGGCTCGGGTGACCCGCAGCCGCCCAGCACGGCCGCCAAGGCGACCAGGCAGACCGCCCTGGCCACACGACCTGACACGGTTGGGGTGTTGATTCGAGTGTTGTCGAAGGCGCTCATGGGCGCTCGCTCCTCGTCGGCCGGGCCGGTCGATCCCGGACGGGATCGCGGTCGACGTCGACCGGCGGCACCACCGGGTTCAGCGGATGCCGTGTCGACATGACCTCGGCGCGGCCAACCAAACAGAGTCCACAGAAGATCGCCACGCGAGAGGCTCCCCGTCCCCCGAACGTGCGACGCCGACCGGGTCGTACGACTCGGCGTCGAGACGGGGTGAGCACAGCCGGGCAACGGGACGTTTCCTGACGGGCGTGCCGGGCATCCTTGAAGATGACCACCACGGACATGTCGATGACCCCCCAGGACCGCCCGACGACAAGCTCCGCGCGCGGGCGCGGCGCCCGGGCGGGCAACGGACTCGGCCCGGCAATCGACCTCACGGCCCGGGTGGTCAAGCTGGTCGGGGCGGTATCCGCGGTGCGTCCCCGAACCCGGTGCGGCGGGGTCTGACCAGGTGCGTCGGCTCCCGCCATCCACCTGTCCGCCCACCCCGTCCGCCCGGCTTGCCGGGCGGGCGCTGACCGCCGTCTTGCTGGCCGCCACCGTGCTGGTCGGGCTCCTGGTCGTACCGACCGTGGGGTTGGCCCGGGTTGCGGCGACGCCCGGTCCGTACGTGATGCCGGACGAGGCGGCCACTCCGCTGGCTACCGTGATCACCGACTCCGACGGCCGCCCGATCGCCCGGCTGTTCGAGCAGAATCGCCGGCGGACCGAGCCGGCGGAGATCGCGGACACGATGAAGGCGGCCATCGTGGCCATCGAGGACCGGCGGTTCTTCGACCATGACGGCGTCGATGTGATCGGCACCGGACGCGCGCTGGTGGAAAACCTGTTCACCAGCGGCAACCCACTGGACGGGCAGGGCGCCTCCACCATCACCATGCAGTACGCCAGCAACCAACGTCTGTACACCGCGGACGGCCCGCGGGAGCGGGCAGCCGCGGTCGCGGACACGGTGGCCCGCAAGGTCGGTGACATCGCCGTCGCGGTCGCCCTGGAGTCCCGCCTGGACAAGCAGGACATCCTCACCCGCTACCTCGACACGGTCTACTTCGGCCACGGTGCGTACGGCATCGCCGCCGCCGCGCGCACCTTCTTCGACACCATCCCGGCCGAGCTGACCCTGCCGCAGGCCGCCCTGCTCGCCGGGATGGTGAAGGCGCCCACGACGTTCGACCCGGTCCAGGAGCCGGCCGCCGCGACGGCTCGCCGGGACCTGGTACTGACCGCGATGGCCGAGGTCGGCTCCATCACTCCCGACCAGGCCGCGATCGCCCGTTCGGCCGGACTGGGGCTCGCGCAACCGCTGGTGGAAACCCAGGAGGGCTGCGTCGGTGCCGACCCGGGCACCGGCTTCTTCTGCCGTTACGTGGTGGACCACCTCGCCGCCCGCGGGCTGGAGCTCGGTGAGCTGCGGACCGGGGGCTACACGGTGCGCACCACGATGGATCGCGAAGCCGCCGAGGCTGCCGCTCGCGCCGCCGCCCGGCAGGCGCCGGTGACCAGGACCAACGGGATCGCCAACGCGGTCGCGGTGGTGCAACCGGGCCGCGACTCCCGGCGTGTGCTCGCGCTGGCCGCGAACCGGGAGCTGGGGCCGGACGCCGAGGCCGGCCAGTCGGCGTACCCGCTGCCGACCAGCGCGGTGCCGTACGGAGCCGGATCGGTGTACAAGATCTTCACCGCGGCGGCCGCGCTCGAGGCGGGGATCGGTCTGGACTCCCGCTGGCCGGCCCCGGAGCGCTATGTCTCGCGGCAGTTCACCAACGGCTCGCGGCCTTACACCGTCTCCGGAGCCAGCGGGGCCGAGGCGGACGTGACCCTCGGTCGGGCCCTCGCGCTGTCGCCGAACACCACGTTCATCGCCCTGCTCGACCAGCTCGGCAGCGTCGACCCGGTGGTGGACATGGCCCGACGGCTGGGTCTGCGTCAGGGTCTGGCACTGCCGAGCAACCATCCCGGGCTCTCGGTCGGGGACGCGGTCCGAGCGGAGCAGCGCGCTTCGTTCAGCCTGGGCCCGGTCCCGACCATCCCGCTGGAGCTGGCCAACGTGGCGGCCACCGTGGTCAGCGGCGGCACCTGGTGCCCGCCCAACCCGATCGAGGGGGTCACCGACCGCCGCGGTGCACCGGTGCCGGTCGCCACCCAGCCGTGCGAGCAGGCGGTGCCCGAGGACCTGGCGAACGCGGTCGCGGCCGGGCTGTCGAACGACCATACCGTCGGAACCGCGGCCGACGCCGCGGCGGCCGCCGGTTGGGACCGCCCGATGATCGGTAAGACCGGAACCACCCAGGAACACCTCTCGGCGGCCTTCCTCGGCGCCACGCCACGCTACGCCGGCGCGGTGATGACCTGGTCGGATGCCAGCCCGCCCCGGCCGGTCTGCGCCGGCAGCCCGCCGCGGCAGTGCGCCGACGGCACCCTGTTCGGCGGCGACACCCCCGCACGGACCTGGTTCGCCGCAATGCAACCGCTGCACCAGGGACTGCCGGTGGCCGGTCTGCCCGGGTTCGACGCCGGTCCGCGCGCCGCCCCGGAGAACGGCCCGGACATCGACGACGAGGAGCAGGACGAGAACGAGGATGAGGAGGACGACGAGTGACCGGAGGCTGAGGTGCCCGACACGGCCGCCGCTGACGCCCGCCGCCTACAGCCGCACGTACAGCCGCAGGGTGACGTAGCCGGTGACCGAGGCGATGCCGACGCCGAGCAGGAACAGCCACGGTGACACCGCCAGGATGTCGCCGTAGCCGATCACCGGAATCACCCCGTCGCCGAAGCCGCCTGCGATCGCGTCGTCGAGGAACAGCGACTTGCCGAGCAGCAGGCTGGCCACCGCCAGCGCGGTACCGATCAGGCCGGTGACCGCCGCCTCCAACAGAAACGGCAGCTGGGTGTACCACCGGGTGGCGCCGACCAGCCGCATCACCCCGACCTCGGTCCGCCGTGAGTAGGCCGACAGCTGCACCATGTTGGAGATCAGCAGCGTGGCGGCCAGCACCTCGATCAGGGCCAGGGCGAACACCACGTCCCGGATGGTGCGCAGGAAGCTGAACAGCCGCTCGACGACGTCACGCTGGTCGGTGATCCGGGAGACTCCGACCTTGCCGTCGAGCGCGGCGCGCAGCGCGTCGGCCTGGGTGGGGTCCACCAGCTTCACCCGCAGCGAGGCGGGCAGCCCCTGCGGGCGGGCCAGCCCGGCCAACGTCTGTCCCTGGAACAGCCGCTGGAAGCGGGCGAACGCCTCCTGCTGGTTCTCGTAGCGCACTCCGGCGACCAGCGGCGAGCCGGTCAGCTGCTCGCGCAGCGCGGCGCAGATGCTCTGCGAGCAGTCGGGATCCCGGGTGGACACGTCCAGCGTCAGCGAGACCACCACTTCGAGCCGGTCGCCGTAGATGTCCTCGGTCTGGTCGATGGTGTGCACCGCCAGCAACCCGGTGCCCAACAGCCCGAGCGAGATGGCCGTGGTCAGCACCATGGCCAGGGTCATGGTGATGTTGCGCCGCAGGCCGGTCCAGACCTCGCGGAAGACGAAGTTGAAACGCACTAGCGACCCACTCCGTACTCGCCGCGGGTCTCGTCCCGCGCCACCCGACCGAACTCCAACTCCACGACCCGGCGGCGCATGGAGTTGACGATGCCGGGATCGTGGGTGGCCATCAGCACGGTGGTACCGGTGCGGTTGATCCGCTCCAGCAGCAGCATGATGTCCCGGCTGGTGTCCGGATCCAGGTTGCCGGTGGGCTCGTCGGCCAGCAGCACCAGCGGCCGGTTGGCGAACGCGCGGGCCACCGCGACCCGCTGCTGCTCGCCGCCGGACAGCTCGTGCGGCATCCGGTTGGTCTTGCCCTCCAGGCCGACCAGCTCCAGCACCTCGGGCACCACGGTGCGCACGGTGTGCGCCGGCTTACCGATCACCTCCAAGGCGAACGCCACGTTCTCCGAGACCGTCTTGTTCGGCAGCAACCGGAAGTCCTGGAACACGCAGCCCACCCGCTGGCGCAGCCGGGGAACCCGCCGCCGGGGCAGCTTGGCCACGTTCCAGTCCGAGACGTACACATCGCCCTTGGTCGGCACGTCCTCGCGCAGCAGCAGCCGCAGGAACGTCGACTTCCCGGAGCCGGACGCGCCGATCAGGAAGACGAACTCGCCCTTCCCCACATCCACCGACACCTGGTCCAGAGCCGGCCGAGTCGACGTCCGATACACCTTGGACACATTCTCCAGCCGAATCACGACGGGCAGGCTACCCGTCGCACGCCCACGCCGAACGAACGGCACGCTCGTCGGAACCCATCCGACGAAAGGTCCGCTCGTCGGTGGAGGGGAGCCGGCTCAGCCCGTGGCTGCGGTCTGTTGGGTGCGGCGCCAGCGGATGCCGGCTTCGATGAAGCCGTCTATGTCGCCGTCCAGGACCGCCGCCGGGTTGCCCACCTCGTGGTCGGTGCGCAGGTCCTTGACCATCTGGTAGGGGTGCAGCACGTAGGAGCGCATCTGGTTGCCCCAGGACGAGCCGGTGTCCTTCAACGCGTCCATCCTGGCCTGCTCTTCCTGGCGGCGCCGCTCCAGCAGCTTGGCCTGCAGCACCATCATCGCCGAGGCCTTGTTCTGCAGCTGGGAGCGCTCGTTCTGGCAGGAGACCACGATGCCGGTGGGCAGATGGGTCAGCCGGACGGCGGAGTCGGTGGTGTTCACGCCCTGCCCGCCGGGACCGGATGAACGGTAGACGTCGACCCGCAGCTCCTTCTCGTCGATCTCCACGTGGTCGGAGGTCTCGACCACCGGGGCCACCTCGACCCCGGCGAACGAGGTCTGCCGGCGGCCCTGGTTGTCGAACGGGGAGATCCGCACCAGCCGGTGGGTGCCCTGCTCGACGGACAGGGTGCCGTAGGCGAACGGCGCGTGCACCTGGAAGGTGGCCGACTTGATGCCCGCCTCCTCGGCGTAGGAGGTGTCGTAGACGTCCACCCCGTAGGCGTGTCGCTCGGCCCAGCGCAGGTACATCCGCATCAACATCTCGGCGAAGTCGGCGGCGTCCACCCCGCCGGCCTCCGAGCGGATGGTGACCAGTGCCTCCCGCGAGTCGTACTCCCCGGACAGCAGGGTGCGGACCTCCAGCGAGCCGATGTCGGCCTTCAGCTTGGCCCGCTCGGCGTCGGCGTCGGCGTTCGCCGCCTCACCCTCGGACCCGCCCGTCTCCTCGGCCAGCTCGTAGAGCACCGAGAGATCGTCGAGCCGGCGGCGGATCTCGCTGACCTGGCGCAGCTCCGCCTGGGCGCGGGACAGCCGGCTGGTGACCTCCTGGGCGCGTTCCTGGTCGTTCCACAGGTCGGGCTGACCCGCTTCTTCGGACAGCCGTTCCACCTCGGCCCGCAGCCTGGGCAGGTCCATCACCGCCTCGATGCCGTCGAGGGTGCCGTCCAGGGCCTTGATCTCCGCCGCCACGTCCAGGTTCACAACGCTCCAGGGTACGTGGGAGCTCGCCTCGCGGCGAAACGGCATGTTCACATCGGCGGGCGCACACTTCACAGCGGCCACAACCCGTTCGGGGAATCGTCTTGCGACGCGTCCTATACTCCGCGAACGGATCGGGGGGGGCGGCAACGACACGCTGCGTAAGGCCCAACGTACAGATCGGGGCGCGTATGACCGACGCGGTTGCGCCGTGCTGAGGTATCTCGTCCGGAAGTCCGTCGGCTGGCTGCTGATGATCGTCGCGGCCACCAACCTGACCTACTTCCTGGCCAACGCCTTCCTCGACCCGAGGGCCAACTACCTGCAGCTGCGCCCGCCTCGCTCGCCCGAGCAGATCAGCCGGTCGCTCGCCCAGTACAACCTGAGCCCGGACACCCCGCTGCTGGAACGCTGGTGGACCTGGCTGACCGGGATCGTGCTGCGCTGGGACTGGGGGGCCTCGCCGATCGGCGACAGCGTCAACGGTCAGATCAGCTTCCGGATCCTGGTCAGCGCGCAGCTGGTGATCGGCGCGCTGATCCTCACCACGGCCATCGGCATCGGCCTGGCGGTGTACACCGCGTCGCGGCAGTATCGGTTCGCCGACCGGTTCCACCAGGGTTTGTCGATCATCACGTTGAACATCCCGATCCTGGTGGCCGGCCTGGCGGTGGTGCTGCTGGCGATCATGCTCAACCAGTCGCTGGGCACCACGCTGCTGTTCGTGGCGGGCGCCCAGTCACCCGGGGTCACCGGGTTCTGGCCGCTGCTGATCGACCGGATCCAGCACCTGGTGCTGCCGACGATCGCGCTGCTGATCACCGGATATGCCGGCACCCACCTGCTGCAGCGGGCGCTGTTGCTGGACAACATCAACTCGGACTTCGTCCGGATGGCCCGGGCCAAGGGGTTGACCCGGCGGCAGGCCATCCGCCGGCACGGGCTGCGCACCTCGCTGATCCCGGTCGCCACCTCGATCGCCTTCGCCATCCCCGGGCTGTTCACCGGCGCGGTACTCATCGAGACGATCTTCGCCTGGGAAGGCATGGGCCGGTACTTCATTCAGACCATCTCCAAGAACGACGTGCACGGCGCCGTGGCGGTCGCCGCCTTCGGGGCACTGATGACGGCGATCGGCGCAATCCTGGCCGACGTGGCCGTGGTGGCCCTCGATCCCAGAGTGCGGGTGAGCTGATGGCCGTCGAGATTCCCGGGCCGATCATGCCCGGCCCGAACCTGCCCGGGACCGACCTCGGCATGGACGGCCCGGGTCCGACCGGCACCACAACCTCCTCCGCGCGACGGCAGCTGACCCGGCGACGGCTCTACCTGCGCCGGTTCCTGCGCAACCGGGGCGCGGTGGTCGGGCTGGTGATTCTGGGTCTGCTGGTGCTGTTCGCGCTGGTCGGCTCGCTGTTCACCCCGTTCGACCACACCGACGTGGACTTCACCGCCCTGACCAGCCCGCCGACCCCGGAGCACCCGTTCGGCACCAACGGCACCGGCAACGACACCTTCGCTCAGGCGGTGCACGGCCTGCAGCGCTCGCTGATCATCGCGGTGACCGTCTCGCTGCTCACCACGACGATCGCGGCGGTGGTCGGGGCGGCGGCGGCCTACGTCGGCGGCACGGCGGAGAAGATGGTCCTCGGGGTGATCCACTTTCTGCTGGTGGTGCCGTCCTTCCTGATCCTGGCGCTGGTGTCGCAGCGGGCCGGCGGTGACTGGCGGGTGCTGATCGTGGTGCTGACCGTGTTCGGCTGGATGCTCAGCGCCCGGGTGGTGTGGTCGTTGAGCACCTCGCTGCGCGAGCGGGAGTTCGTGCAGGCCGCCCGGTTCATGGGGGTGCGCCCCTTCCAGGTGGTGCTGCGCCACCTGGTACCGAACATCGGTTCGTTGCTGATCGTGTCGTTCACCCTGGGGGTGGTGGCCACGGTGATGGCCGAGACCGGCCTGTCGTTCATCGGGTTCGGCGTGCAGCTGCCGGACGTGTCGCTGGGCACCATGCTCAGCGACGGGGCCAACACGATCTACAGCGCGCCCTGGCTGTTCTACTTCCCGGCCGGCCTGCTCACCCTGCTCACCGTGTCCATGGCGCTGATCGGCGACGGCCTGCGCGACGCGTTGGATCCGACGTCACGTTCGGGAGGCCGGGTGTCCGGGCGCCGGGCGGAGCGGGACCGGACGTCCGGGGGGCTGGCATGACCGGGAGGCTGGCATGACCGGGAGGCTGGCACGACCGGGAGCTGGCATGACCGGGGGTTCGGCATGACCGGGGGTATGGCATGACCGGGAGCCTGACCGGTCCGGCACCGGCCGGGCCGGCCTCGCGCGCGGGCGCTCCGGTGCTGTCGGTACGCGACCTGCGGGTGTCCTTCCCTTCGGAGGCCGGCCGGGTGGACGCGGTGCGCGGTGTCGACTTCGACCTGTACCCGGGGCGGACACTGGGCATCGTCGGCGAGTCCGGCTCGGGCAAGTCGGTCACCTCGATGGCGGTGATGGGCCTGCTGCCGGACTACGCGGCGGTGTCCGGATCGGTCACCCTGGGCGGGCGGGAACTGCTCGGACTGGACGACGAGTCGATGTCCGAGGTGCGCGGCCGGGACATGGCGATGATCTTCCAGGACCCGTTGTCGTCGCTGACCCCGATCTTCACCGTGGGCGGTCAGATCGTCGAGGCGTTGCAGGTCCATCAGGACATGGCCCAGGACGCGGCCTGGAAGCGGGCGGTCGAGCTGCTCGACCTGGTGGGCATCCCGAGGGCCGCGGCCAGGGCGCGGTCGTTCCCGCACGAGTTCTCCGGCGGGATGCGCCAGCGGGTGGTGATCGCGATGGCCATCGCCAACGACCCCCAGGTGATCGTGGCCGACGAGCCGACCACCGCGCTCGACGTCACCGTGCAGGCCCAGGTGCTGGAGGTGCTGCGGCTGGCCCGGGCCGAGACCGGCGCGGCGCTGATCATGATCACCCACGACCTCGGCGTGGTGGCCGGTACCGCCGACGACGTGATGGTGATGTACGCCGGCCGGCCGGTCGAGACCGCGCCGGTGGACGAGCTGTTCGCCCGGCCCCGGATGCCGTACACGATCGGGCTACTGGGAGCGGTGCCCCGGGTCGACGCCAAGCAGCGGACGCCGCTGGTGCCGATCGTCGGCAACCCGCCGCTGCTGGTCAACCAGCCGCCGGGTTGCCCGTTCGCCCCGCGCTGCCCGGTCTCCCTGCCCGCCTGCGGGGAGCACGAGCCGGCGCTGCTGGCGGTACCCACGGACCGGCCGGGCACCTCGACCACCGCCGAGAACGAGACCACCGCCGAGGACGACCCGACCGGGCGGCACCGGGCGGCCTGCATCCGGGCCCCGGAGATCCGGGACGGCAGGATCGACGGCGAGCCGGTGTACCCCGCACCGGAGCTGCCGGTCAGCCCGGCCGCCGCGATCCCCCGCGAGCGGCGGGCAGCGGTGCTGGAGCTCTCCGGGCTGAGTAAGACCTTCCCGCTGCTCAAGGGCAGCCTGTTCAAGCGTCGAGTCGGCTCGGTGCACGCGGTCACCGAGGTAGACCTGGACATCCGGGAGGGCGCGACCGTCGGCCTGGTCGGCGAATCGGGCTGCGGCAAGACGACCACGCTGCTGGAGATCATGAACCTGCGCCCGCCCGAGCGCGGCTCGATCACCGTCGCCGGGGTCGACGTGGCAACCCTGCGCGGCCGCGGCGAGGAACGGGAGCTGCGCCGGCGGCTGCAGATGGTGTTCCAGGACCCGATGGGTGCGCTGGACCCCAGGCTGACCGTGTTCGACATCCTGGCCGAGCCGCTGCGCGCGCTGGGTGAGTCCGACCGCGCGGTGATCGGCGCGCGGGTCGGCGAGCTGATGGAGCTGGTCGGGCTCGACCCCGAGCACACCGACCGCTTCCCCACCGCGTTCTCCGGCGGGCAGCGCCAACGGATCGGCATCGCCCGGGCGCTGGCCACCAGCCCGGCGCTGGTCGTGCTCGACGAGCCGGTGTCCGCGCTGGACGTCTCGATCCAGGCCGGCGTGATCAACCTGCTGGACGAGCTGAAGGCGAAGCTGGGGCTGTCCTACCTGTTCGTGGCGCACGACCTTTCGGTGGTCCGGCACATCGCCGACCGGGTGGCGGTGATGTACCTGGGCCGGATCGTCGAGATCGGCGCGGTGGACGAGGTGTTCGACAACCCCCGCCACCCATACACTGAGGCGTTGCTCTCCGCGATCCCGGTGCCCGACCCGGCGGTCGAGCGGTCCCGCCGGCGGGTGATCCTGCGCGGTGACCTGCCCAGCCCCACCGACGATCCGACCGGCTGCCGCTTCGTCAGCCGCTGCCCGCTGCACCAGACGCTCGACGACGCCCAACGTGCCCGCTGCACCGACGAGGTCCCGGCGCTCACCGGATCGGCCGGTATCGACCAAGGCGGTTCCGACCAGCGCGGCTCCGACCAGCGCGGCTCCGACCAGCGCGGCTCCGACCAACTGAACGCCTGCCACTTCCGCTGACCGCCCGTACCCACCTGAGGGAGAGAACCCCACGATGCCCGTGGTGAAACGAATCACCGCCCTGGCTGCGGTGGCCTTGCTGTCGCTGACCGTGGCGGCCTGCGGGTCTGGGCCGGCGCAGGACCAGCCGGCGATCACCAACGACCAGGCCCAGTACAACGCGCAGCCCTACGAGAACCTGCGCGACGGCGGCACGCTCACCACGGCGTTGCCGGAGATCACCCCGCAGTTCAACGTGTGGCACGGCGACTCCACCCTCTACACCCGCACCGTGTGGAACTGGCACAACCCGCTGCTGATCACCTTCACCGACGACGGCAAGGCCGTGTTCAACCCGGACTACCTGACCGATGTGAAGCAGGAGGCGGTCGACGGAAACACCCGGGTGGTGTACACGATCAACCCGCAGGCCACCTACAACGACGGCACCCCGATCGACTGGCGCTCGTTCGAGGCCGCGTGGAAGTCCAGCAACGGCACCAATCCCGCGTACATCCCCTCCTCCACCGACGGCTACGACCGCATCGCCTCGTTGACCCGCGGCACGGACGACCGGCAGGCGGTGGTCACCTTCCGCGGCGTCAACCTGTGGTGGGAGAGCCTGTTCAACAACCTGATCCACCCGAAGGCGCTCGACCCAGCGGTGTTCAACCAGGGATTCGTGGACAGTCCGCACCCCGAGTGGGGTGCTGGGCCGTACACCGTGCAGAACTTCGACAAGCAGACCGGCACCATCAGCTTCGCCCGCAACCCGAAGTGGTGGGGCAAGCCGGGCAAGCTGGACACCCGGACTTTCCTCACCATGGAGTCGCAGGCGTCGATCAACGCGTTCAAGAACGGCCAGCTCGACGCGGCCGGAGTCGGCTCGCAGGACCGGCTGGCCCAGGTCCAGGGCATGGCCGGGATCGAGATCCGGCGCAGCGTCGATCCGTCGCTGAACTTCTTCACCCTGAACGGCACCAGCCCGGTGCTGGCCGACCCGGCGGTGCGCAAGGCCGTGTTCCAGGCCGTCGACCGCCAACAACTTCAGGAGATCGAGTTCCAGGGCCTGGGCTTCGACCCGCCGCTGGCCGGCTCGATGATCATCCTGCCGTTCCAGGACGGTTATCAGGACAACTTCTCCAAGGTGATCACGTTCGACCCGGAGCAGGCCAAGCAGGGCCTCGATGCGGCCGGCTGGGCGCCGGGGCCGGACGGTGTCCGGCTCAAGGACGGCAAGCCACTGCAGTTCACCTACGTCAACACCGGCGACGACGCGACCGGCAAGGCGATCGCGGGAGCGCTGGCCGCGATGCTGAAGAACGTCGGGGTCCGGCTGGACATCCGCCAGGTGCCCTCCAGCGAGTTCTCCGCGATCGTCACCGGCAAGCGGTTCGACATGTTCTACTCCGGAGCTTCGCAGACCGACCCCTACGGCATCGCGTACTTCTGCCAGCTCTGGTGCTCCGACACCCAGTTCATCAGGTCCGGGCTGAACGACCCGGCGCTGGACGCGGAGATCCGCCGGATCAATACCCTGCCCACCCCGCAAGAGCAGTACGCGGCCGCCAACGCGGCGGAGGTCAAGGCGTTCAGCACCTACGGGGCGATGCCGACGATTCTGCGACCGGCGGTCGTGGCGGTCAAACAGGGGCTGGCCAACTACGGCGCCGGCCGGTTCTTCTCGGCCACCCCGGAGAACATCGGGTGGCAGAAGTGAACGGGGTCGCAGGGCTGAGCAAGATCGTGGCCGTGGCCACGGCCACCGCGCTGTCGCTGGCCTTGGCGGCCTGCGGTGGGAGCTCGGCCCCGGGCACCGGCGACACCGACGAATCCCTGGCCGCGCTGGCGCAGTACAACCCGCAGCCCTACGAGAACATCCGGGACGGCGGGACGTACACCACCGCGATCACCGAGGTGACGCCGCAGTTCAACACCTGGCACTCCGACGGCACGGCGGACACCCTGGCCGTCTGGCGCTGGTACAACCCGATGCTGATCACCTTCACCGCCGACGGGGAGGCGGTCTTCAACCCCGACTACCTCACCGATGTCAAGGAGGAGACGGTCGACGGCAACACCCGGGTCACCTTCACGATCAACCCGAAGGCCACCTTCAACGACGGCACGCCGATCGACTGGCGCACGTTCGAGGTGACCTGGCGCACGCACAACGCCACCAACCCGGCGTACATCGTGAGTTCCAGCGACGGTTACGACCGGATCAGCTCAGTGACCCGCGGGGTCGACGACCGCCAGGCTGTGGTGACCTTCAACGGCACCAACCTGTGGTGGAAGAGCCTCTACAACCTGCTGCTGCACCCGAAGGCGGCTGACCCGCAGGTGTACAACCAGGGCTACCTGAACAACCCGCACCCGGAGTGGGGGGCCGGCCCGTACACCATCGGCAACTTCGACCGGCAGAACGGCACCATCAGCTTCGTCCGCAACCCCAAGTGGTGGGGCAAGCCGGGCAAGCTCGACACCCGCACCTACCTCACCATGGACTCCTCGGCGTCGATCAACGCGTTCAAGAACGGCCAGCTCGACGCCACCGGGGTAGCCACCGCCGACCGGTTCGCCCAGGTGAACGGCATGGCCGGAATCGAGATCCGTAAGGGTGTGGAGCCGGCGGTGAACCTGTTCACCCTCAACGGTCAGAGCCCGGTGCTCGCCGACCCACGGGTGCGCAAGGCAGTGTTCGAGGGCATCGACCGCGCGCAGCTGCAGGAGATCCGCTTCCAGGGGCTGGACCTCACCGCACAGCTTCCCGGATCGCTCTACCGGAAGTACTTCCAGGACGGCTACCAGGACAACTTCAGCAAGCTGGTCAAGTTCGATCCGGAGCAAGCCAAACAGGGCCTCGACGCGGCCGGCTGGACACCCGGACCGGACGGCATCCGGGTCAAGGACGGCAAGCCGCTGGAGTTCACCTACGTCAACACCGGCGACGACGCGGTCTTCAAGGCCGTGGCCAGCGCGACCGCGGCGATGTTGAAGAACATCGGGGTGCGGCTGAACATCCAGCAGGTGCCGTCCGCCGAGTTCTCCTCGATCATCACCGGCAAGCGGTTCGACATGTTCCTCTCCGGCGTCGTCTCGTCGGACCCCTACAGCATCGCCTACATCTGCCAGTTCTACTGCTCGAACAGCCAGCTGATCAAGTCCGGCGTCCTGGACCCGGCGCTGGACCCGGAGGTGCAGCGGGTCAACACGCTGCCCACCGCGCAGGAGCAGTACGACGCGGCGAACGCGGTGGAGACCAAGGCGTTCACCACCTACGGGGTGATGCCGGCGCTGAGCCGACCGTCGATCTTCGCGGTGAAGCAGGGTCTGGCCAACGTCGGCGCGGGTCGGTTCTTCATCCCCACGCCGGAGACCATCGGCTGGCAGAAGTAACCTCCCAGGCATGTCAAGGGTGAGGTCGGTGCGCCGGCTCGGTGTCCTCGTGCTGGCGGCCGCCCTCGCCCTGACCGCCGTCGGGTGTAGCGGTGCTGACGATGCTGGTGCGCCGCCACCGGCCACCCGTGGCGGCAACGACGTCAACCCGAAGCCCAGGGAGGCGCTGCGCGACGGCGGCGACCTGCGCTGGCCGATCGACTCCATACCGGACAACCTCAACGCCAACCACCGCAACGGCATCGACGGGCCCACGGTGGATATCGTCGGCGCGCTGCTGCCCACCATGTTCCGGGGCACCGCGGACGGCGGCACCACACTGAACACCGACCTCCTGGACTCCGCAGAGGTCACCGGCACCAACCCGCAGGTGGTCACCTACCGGCTCAACCCCCGGGCCCGCTGGAGCGACGGGTTGCCGATCACCTGGCGCGACTTCGAGGCCCAGTGGAAGGCGCTGCGCGGCACCGAGCCGGCCTACCAGGCCGCTGGCAAGACCGGCTACGAGGACATCGCCTCGGTCGCCCGCGGCCGGGACGACAAGCACGCGGTGGTCACCTTCGCCCGCACGTTCGCGGAGTGGCGCAGCCTGTTCAGCCCGCTCTACCCGGAGCGGACCAACTCCGATCCGGTCGCGTTCAACACCGCCTGGGTGAATGCCGTGCCGGTCAGCGGCGGCCCGTTCGCCCTCGAGGGAATCGACCCGGCGGCCGGTACCGTGGCCCTACGGCGCAACGAGCGATGGTGGGGCGCGCCGCCCAGGCTTTCCCGCATCGTGTTCCGGGTGCACCCGCGCGCGGAGCTGGCCGATGCCCTGGCCGCCGACCGGATCGACTTCTACCGCATCGGATCGAGCGTGGATCTGCTGCGGCGGGCGCAGTCGGTGCCCGGGGTGGTGATCCGGCAGTCCCCGGATCGCAGCTACAACCACATCACCTTCAACGGCGCGCCCGGGGCCGTGCTGGCCGACGTGCGGCTGCGCCGGGCCGTGGCCAAGGGCATCGACCGAACCGCCATCGCCCGACGGCTGATCGGCCAGATCGTCCCCCAGGCCACCCAGCACGGCAACCACATCTACGCCTTCGGCTCGAAGGACTACCAGGACAACGCGGGCGTGCTGCCCTACGACCAGACGGCCGCGAACCGCGAGCTCGACGAGCTGGGCTGGGCCCGTCCGGCCCCGGACCAGCCCCGGGCCAAGGACGGTCGGCCACTGCGGCTGCGGCTGCTGGAGCCGGGGCCCAACCCGGTCGGCGCGGAGATCGACCGGGCCGTGGTCGAGCAGCTCGCCGAGATCGGGGTCGCCGCGGTGGTCGAGCCGGTGCCCATCGCGGCGGCCCAGCGGCAGTACCTGGCGGGAAACTTCGACCTGGTCGGGTTCGCCTGGGGCAACACCCCGACGCCGTTCAGCAGCGGGCGCGGGATCTACGCCGCCCAACGTGGCGGCGACGTGCAGCAGAACTACGGCCGGATCACCAGCCCGGAGATCGTCGCACTGTTCGACCAGGGCATCCGGGAGCTGGACGACGCCAAACGCGCCGAGCTGGGCAACCGGGTCGACCGGCTGATCTGGGAGCAGGTGCACCACCTACCGCTGTACCCGTCCACCGGGGCGTACGCCGTGCGCTCGACGCTGGCCAACTTCGGGGCGCCGGGTTTCGCCGACATCGACTACATCAATGCGGGGTTCGTCACGTGAGGGGCATGGTGAAGCCGCTGGTCGCTTGTATGGCGGCAGTGGTGTTGGCCGGGGTGGCCGGTTGCGGGGCCGACGCCGGCGATGAGCGCGCCACGGCGGTGCTGAACGTCGGCCGGTCCGACATCAACGCGGTCGAGGCCGACGACGTCGATCCGGGCGGGGAGCTGCGCTGGCCCTACGACCGGGTGCCGCTGACCTTCAACTACCACCAGGTCAACGGGCCCGAAGACGAGACCAGAGCAGTGCTCGGCGCGGTGTTGCCCCGGGTGTTCGTGACCACCGCGGACGGCCGCCGCCGGACCGACCCGGACTACGTGCTCGCGGCGGACATGGTGTCGCGGGTGCCGCAGGTCGTGCGCTACGTGATCAACCCGAGCGCGGTGTGGAGCGACGGGAAACCGATCACCTGGCGGGATTTCGAGGCCCAGTGGCAGGCGCTGAACGGGACCAACCCGGCCTACCAGACCGCGTCCACCAACGGCTACGACGACATCGCCTCGGTGCGCCGCGGCGCCGACGACCGGGAGGTCCTGGTCACCTTCGAAGACAAGTTCGCCGAGTGGGACGGACTGTTCACCCCGCTCTACCCGGCGGCCCACTACGGCACGCCGACCGCGTTCAACACCGGCTGGCTCCGCGCGCTGCCGGCGACCGCCGGCCCGTTCGTGCTGCAGTCGCTCGATCCGCTCGCCGAGCGGATCGTGCTGGCCCGCAACGACCGGTGGTGGGGCAACCCGGCCAAGCTGGACCGGATCGCGTTCAAGCCCTACGACGAACAGAGCTACTTCCAGGGCCTGGCCACCAACGACCTCGACTATGCCCCGATCGGCTACGACGTGAACCTGGCCCGCCAGGTCCGCACGCTGCCCGACTTCGTGATTCGGCAGTCGGTCGACCGGCAGTACCAGGAGCTGCTGTTCAACGGCGCGCCCGGCACCGTGCTGGCCGACATCCGGGTGCGCCAGGCGGTGGCGAGCGGGCTGGACCGGGCCGCGATCGCCCGGCGGGCCATCGGCGAGATCACCCCGGCCATCCAGCCCAGCGGCAACCACATATACCCGCCCGGGCACGCCGCCTACCGGGACAACTCCGAGGCGGTGGCGTTCGACCCGACTCGGGCCGGGCGGCGGCTGGATACGCTCGGCTGGCGTCGCCAGGGCGAGCGGCGGGCACTGAACGGTCGGCCGCTACAGCTGCGGCTGGTGGTCGAGGCCGGCGATGTGGTCAGCGAGACGGTCGGCGCGGCGGTCGTCGAGCAGCTGGCCGCGATCGGGATCGGGGTCACCCAGCTGCCGATGACTCCGGAGGCGAAGGACCAGGCGCTGCGCACCGGCGGCTTCGACCTGATCCTGGACCGCGAGCAACTCAACCAGATGCCGCTGAGCAGGGAGATCCGCCGCCACTACGAGGTGGTCGGCGCCGACGTCGGCTCGAACTTCGGCCGGATCTCCAACCCGGTCGTGGTGGACCGCTTCCGCGAGGCGGCCAACGAGATCGACGACCTGAACCGGGCCGCGGACGCCAACGGGCTCGATGAGCTGCTGTGGTCGGTGGTGCACAGCGTGCCGCTGTTCCCCAGTCCCGGCGCGTCGGCGGTCCGGCGCTCGGTGGTCAACTTCGGCTCCCCGGGCCTGGCCGACGTGGACTACACCCGGATCGGCTTCGACTCCTGACCCGTCGGGCGAGCCGACGCAAATCGATGTGCCACGGGATGAGTGCCCGGAGCCCAAGCGGGTAACCCGCTTGGGACCGGCGCGCGAGAGACGCCGTGTGACGCATCGAGAAGAGGAAGGTCTATGACGTCCAACACCCCGATGATCCGCCAGCTGCGCGCCATGTTGCAGTTGACCCAGACCGAGGTGCAGATCGCCCGGACCCGGGTCGCGCAGGCGCGGACCGACGCGGTTCGCCGCGAGCTCCAGCAGAACGGTGACAACGCCGAACGACGAACCGAGTTGATCGTTAACGAGATCCGCGCCCTGGGCGGCGTACCCGACGTGGTCACCCCGATCGTGGGCCGGTTCACAGCGGTGCTCAAGACCGCCCTGGAGCAGGCCGAGCCCTTCGACGAAGCGCTGCTCCAGGATCTCGCGATCGAGCAGCAGCTGCAGGCGCGGGCCCGCTACCTCAAGGCACTTGCCGAGGCGGCGGGAAGGCGCTCGACGAAGAGCCTGGCCGAGCGGTTGGAGACTGCGCACACGGCCACCGTCGACTGGATCACCACCGTCCTCGCGGAGGAGGCGCTCGGCGGGCCGGCCGCGCTGCGAGCCACGCCTTTCCAGCGGGTCGCCGGCGGCGCCACGCAGGTGGTGAACGTGCCGACCCGGTTCGCCCGGGAGCGCCTCAACCGGGCGGTCGATCGGGCGAAGCACACCGCCGACCAGGCGCGCGAGGGCCTCGAGGAGGCCTCCGACCGGGCGTTCACCTTCGGGCGGGGCACCGTCGACGCGCTGACCACCGGGCGTGACGCGGCGCTGCGACGCGCCGAGACGGTCGCCCGGCAGGAGGGGGCCCGGGACACCGCGGCGGGCGTGCACGACGCCCGACGGGAGCTCGGTGCCCTGAGCGAGTCCGAGTTGCCGATCGAGGATTACGACCAGCTCGGCGTGCAGGACGCGATCAAGCACATCAAGGCGCTCGACCGCAGTGAGGACGTCCGGGCGATCGTGCGCTACGAGGAGACGCACAAGGCTCGTGACAACGTGATCTCCGCGGCGCAGACCCGGCTGGCGGCGATCGCCAAGCAGGTGGCGGGCGTTCGCTGAGCCTGCCCGCCCAGACTCGAGCGCCCGGCGCCACCCGGCCGGCGGGCGGGGGGGGGGTAACCGCACCACCGGCGGGGGGCACCC
>JBQTKB010000011.1:0-28463 GCA_052386505.1 Pseudonocardia sp. | reverse complement strand
GCTGGAGATCCTCTGGCACTGCCTCACCAAGAACGTCCTCTACGACGAGACCGTCCACGTCGCCAACCGCAACCGAGCCCTCGGACACGCGGCCTGACCCCGGGGTTGACAGAGGGTGTCTCATCGGGACTCCTCCTTCAGCAGCGAGGACACGGTGCGCAGCGCGAAGGTGGCGATCACGATGGTGCCGAACACCACGATCACGCCGGCCGCCGACGCCTGGCCGTACTCCTGCGCGGCGAAGAACAGCTGGTAGATGGTGTAGGGCAGGTTGGCGGTGCCCTGGCCGCCGGAGGTGATGGTGAACACCGCGTCGAAGTTCTGCACCACGTAGATCGAGCCGAGCAGCCCGCCCAGCTCCAGGTACCGGCGCAGGTGCGGCAGGGTCAGGTAGCGGAAGATCTGCCAGTTGTTGGCCCCGTCCACCCGCGCGGCCTCGATCACATCGGTCGGCCGGCTGGACAACCCGGCCAGCAGGATCAGCATCATGAACGGGGTCCACTGCCAGATCAGCGCCGCCTGCACGCTGAGCATCGGCAGGCTGCCCAACCAGTCCGGCTGCGGCGGATCGCTCGACCCGAACAGCCCCCACAGCCAGGTCAGCGTCCCGTTGAACAGCCCGTATTCCGGGTTAAGCAGTGCGTGCTTCCAGACCAGCGCCGCCGCCACCGGAACCAGCAGGAAGGGGGCGATCATCATCGTGCGGACCAGGCCCCGACCGAGGAAGGCCCGGTCGAGCAGCAGCGCGATACCCAGCCCGAACAGCAGGCTCACCAGAACCACGACCACGGTCAGCTGGATGGTGGTGAGCACCGAGCGCAGCAGTTCGGGATCGGTGAGCACCCGGACGTAGTTGTCGAACCCGGCGAACCCGATGTCGTCGGGGTAGAGCGCGTTCCAGTTCATGAACGAGACGATCAGCGTGACCAAGAACGGCAGCTGGGTCACAATGATCATGAAGACCAGGGCCGGCAGCAGTGGCGCCCGGCGCAGCCAGGCGGCCCCTCGGCGGGTGTCGCCGGTGGACCGGCCGGGCGTCGGGCGGTCCTGGCCGGTGCCGGTCTGATCGGAAAGGGTCGCTGAACTCATCTCCCGCCTCCCTGGCGGTCGGCTCCGGTGATCGTGTCTCGCCTCACCGGTGGTGGGCTGCAGGGATGGAAACGGCCCGGCGCCCGCCGCGTCGGCCGGGCGCCGGGCCGCGGCATCATCGGCGGTACTTGTTGGCCACCTGCTCGGCCTGGGCCTGGCCGTCACGCAGGGCGGTCGCGACGTCGATCTGCCCGGTGATCGCCGAGCTGATCTTCTGGGAAACCGCGGTGCCCAGGGCGGAGAACTCCGGGATCCCGACGAACTGGATGCCGATCGCCGGCCGCGGCTGCACACCCGGGTTGCGCGGGTCGGCGGTCTCGATCGCGGTCTTGGTCTGCTCGGCGAAGGCGGACGCCTCCTTCAGGTAGTCCTGGTTGGCGTAGGTCGACTCACGCTTGCCGGCCGGCACCTTGGACCACCCGAGCTGCTGGCCCACCAGCTCCTCGTAGCCTTTGCTGGAGGCCCAGGAGACGAACTTCCAGGCGTTGTCCGGGTTCTTGCTGGCCTTCTGGATACCCCAGGCCCAGGTGTACAGCCATCCGGAGCTCTCGGTCTTGACCACCGGCGCGGCGGTGTAGCCGACCTTGCCCGCCACCGGCGAGCCCTGGCCCTCCAACGAGCCGGCCGCGGAGGTGGCGTCGTACCACATGGCGACCTTGCCCTGCTGCATGTTGTTCAGGCACTCGGTGAACCCGGCCTGCGAGGCGCCCGCCTCGCCGTGGGCGTTGACCAGGTTGATGTAGAACTGGGTGGCCTCGGTGGTCTCCGGGCTGGTCAGCATCGGCTGCCAGGACTGGTCGAACCAGCCGCCGCCAAACGTGTTCCACACCGTGGTCAGCGGGGCCATGACCTCGCCCCAGCCGGGCTGCCCGCGTAGGCAGATGCCCTTCATCCCGGGCTGTGCGCCGTCCACCTGGGCGGCGATGTCGGCCACCTGCTGCCAGGTCGGCTTCGCCGGCATGGTGATGCCCTTGGCCTCCAGCACGTCCTTGCGGTACATCAGGAACGACGACTCACCGTAGAACGGCTCGCCGTAGAGCTTGCCGTCGTCGGCGGTCAGCGACTCGGTCATCGTCGGGATGATGTCGCCCTGGTCGAACCCGGGGTCGGCCTGAACCTTGTCGTCCAGCGGCAGCAGCCAGCCATTCCTGGAGTAGAACGGGATCTCGTAGTTGCTCAGGGTCGCCACGTCGTACTGGCCGGCCTGGCTGGAGAACTCCTGGCTGATCTTGTCCCGGACGTCGTTCTCCGGCAGCACGGTGAACTGCACCTGGATGCCGGTCTGCTTGGTGAAGTTGTCGGCGGTGAGCTTCTGCAGATCGACCATCTGCGGGTTGTTCACCATCAGCACGTTGAGTGTGCCGCCACCTCCGCCGGGCGCGGCGGCTCCGCCGCCCGCTCCGGAGCAGGCCGTCGCGAGGACGGCCGAGACCAGCATGGCGGCGCCGAACGCGGCGCGTCGACCGATACCTCTGGACACTGTTCCTCCAACTGTTTCAGCGGCTGCCACGGCGATCCGCGTGGCGGACGGGTGGACCTGCTCAGACCCGGACCACCTGCGGGCCGAGTACTCCGTAGCGGTGCGCCTCGTGGGTGCTCAGCACGGTGTCGGTGATCAGGGCGTCGAAGTCGGCGATGTCGGCGAACCGGTAGAACGTCGAGGCGCCGAACTTGGTGTGCGTGCCGACGAAGATCCGTCGCCGGGCGGCCCGGACGGCGGCCGCCTTCACCGCGCCCACCGCCGGGTCCGGGGTGGTCATGCCCCGTTCCCGGGACACCCCGTTCGCGCCGAGGAAGGCCACGTCGATCACCAGCTCGGTGAGCATCCGGGTGGCCCAGTGGTCCACGGTCGCCAGCGTCCGGCCGCGCACCCGCCCGCCCACCAGCACCACGGTGAGCTCAGGGCTCTCGGCGAGGGTGGTGGCGGCTGGCAGCGACGCGGTGACCACGGTCAGTGTCCGGCCGAGCTTCACCAGCTCCTCGGCGACCAGTTGCGGGGTGTAGCCCTCGTCGACGAACACCGTCTCGGCGTCGGCCAGCCAGCCCACCGCCGAGGTCGCGATCCGCCGTTTCTCGGTGACCTTCGTCCGGGACCGGTGCGCGAGGCTGCTCTCGAAGCCCGCGCTCTCCACCGGATACGCCCCGCCGTGGGTGCGGCGCAGCAGCCCGTGGCCCTCCAGCACCTTCAGATCGCGGCGCACCGTCTCGGCCGCCACGTGCAACTCCTGGGCCACCATGGTGACCTCCACCCGGCCCGCGTCCCTCGCCCTGGCCAGGATCGCCCGTTGACGCTCGTCGGCCTGCACCCGACCACCTCCCGCACCGCCGTCGATGGCCCCGATGCCACCGACACGTCACCGGATTAGGTGTAACACGCATCACAATCACTGGCGAGTGGTTGGAACCCACGTCCGTTGCCCGATCCCTGACCGGTGACCCCGGTCAGTGGCCGGGCGAGCTGCGCAGATGCCCACCCGGACCGCCCGCCCGTGCCCGATCGCCCGCCGCGGCCGCCCGGATGGTGTGGTTTCGGTCTCCCGGACCCGGCGGGGCATAGCCTCCACGATGGTGAACACCCCGCTGGACTGGCCCGGGTTCGGGTCGGTCACCCCGCTGGCCCTGGCGGTGCTCTGCCTGGCGGCGTTCGCGGCCGGCGCGGTGGACGCGATCGTCGGCGGGGGCGGCCTGATCCAGCTGCCCGCGCTGCTGCTGTTCGCCCCGGGTGGTGCGCCGGTGTACTCGCTGGCCACCAACAAACTCGCGTCGGTGGTGGGCACGGCGGCCGCCGCGGCCGGCTACGCGCGTCGGGTGCCGATCGACTGGCGGCATGCGCTGGCCATGGCCGCCGCGGCGCTGGCCGGCTCGGTCGGCGGCGCCTTGCTGGCCACCACGCTGTCCGCACGGGTGCTCACCGCCGTGGTGCTGGCGGCCCTGGTCGTGGTCGGGCTCTACACCTGGCGCCGGCCCGAGCTCGGGGTCCGGCACGCGCCCCGGTTCGGCCGTCGCCACCAGCTGCTGGCGATGGCGGCCGGTGGCGCGGTGATCGGGTTCTGGGACGGGCTGGCCGGCCCGGGAACCGGGTCGTTCCTGGTGTTCTGGCTGGTCGGGTTGGTGGGATTCGGCTTCCTCGATGCCTCGGCCACTGCCAAGGTGGTGAACACGGCGACCAATCTGGGCGCCCTGCTGGTGTTCGGACCGGCCGGCGTGGTGCTGCTCGGGCTGGGCGCGGTGATGGCCGCGGCGAACGTGGCCGGCAGCCTGTGCGGGGCCCGGATCGCGCTGCGGCGGGGCTCCGAGTTCGTCCGGCAGGTGTTCCTGCTGGTGGTGTCGGTGCTGGTGGTCAGCCTGGCCTGGCGGGTGCTGACCTGACCCGTTCCCCAGCGCCGCCCACCCCCGCGAGTCGCCGCGTCGCGGTACGCGCGCGACGAGGCCTTCGGGACGACGTGCGACGATGGAGGCAGCCGCCGCACGTAAAGGACCCGAGTGAGTAGTTTCGCCGACCGCACGTTCACCGCGCCCGAACGCATCCGGAACTTCTGCATCATCGCGCACATCGACCACGGCAAGTCGACCCTCGCGGACCGGATGCTGCAGTTCACCGGCGTGGTCGACGAGCGCAACGCCCGCGCCCAGTACCTCGACCGGATGGACATCGAGCGCGAGCGCGGGATCACGATCAAGGCGCAGAACGTCCGGCTGCCGTGGGCGGTCGGCGGGGTGGAGTATGTCCTGCATCTGATCGACACTCCGGGCCACGTCGACTTCACCTATGAGGTGTCCCGCGCGCTGGAGGCGTGCGAGGGCGCGATCCTGCTGGTCGACGCGGCGCAGGGGATCGAGGCGCAGACCCTGGCCAACCTGTACCTGGCGCTGGAGAAAAACCTCACGATCATCCCGGTGCTGAACAAGATCGACCTGCCGGCGGCCGACCCGGACCGCTACGCCGCCGAGTTGGCACACATCATCGGCTGCGATCCCGGCGACGTGCTGCGGGTCAGCGCGAAGACCGGCTCGGGTGTGCGTGAGCTGCTCAACGAGGCGGTCCGTCTGGTGCCCGCTCCGGTGGGGGACAGCGACGCCCCGGCCCGCGCGATGATCTTCGACTCGGTGTACGACACCTACCGGGGCGTGGTCACCTACATCCGGGTGATGGACGGCAAGATCACCCCGCGCGAGCGGATCAAGATGATGTCCACCGGGGCGGTGCACGAGCTGCTCGAAGTGGGGATCGTCTCCCCGGAGCCCAAGCCGTCCGTCGGGCTGGGGGTCGGCGAGGTCGGCTACCTGATCACCGGGGTGAAGGACGTCCGGCAGTCGAAGGTGGGCGACACCGTCACCTCGCAGCGGCACGGCGCCACCGAGGCGTTGACCGGCTACCGCGAGCCGCGCCCGATGGTCTACTCCGGGCTCTACCCGGTGGACGGCTCGGACTATCCGGAGCTGCGCGAGGCGCTGGACAAGCTGCAGCTCAACGACGCCGCGCTGACCTACGAGCCGGAGACCTCGACGGCCCTGGGCTTCGGCTTCCGCTGCGGGTTCCTCGGGCTGCTGCACCTGGAGATCACCCGCGACCGCTTGGAGCGGGAGGCCGGGCTCGACCTGATCTCCACCGCGCCGAACGTGGTCTACCGGGTGGTGATGGATGACGGTACCGAGCTCACGGTGACCAATCCGTCCGACTGGCCGCCCGGCAAGATCGCCGAGGTGTACGAGCCGGTGGTCAAGGTGACGATCCTGGCCCCCTCCGAGTTCATTGGCGCGATCATGGAGCTGTGCCAGAGCCGGCGTGGCCAGCTCGGCGGGATGGACTACCTGTCCGAGACCCGGGTCGAGCTGCGCTACACCATGCCGCTGGCCGAGATCATCTTCGATTTCTTCGATGCGCTGAAGTCGCGCACCCGGGGCTACGCGTCGCTGGACTACGAGGAGGCCGGCGAACAGGCCGCAGACCTGGTCAAGATCGACATCCTGCTGCAGGGCGAGCCGGTGGATGCGTTCTCCGCGATCCGGCACCGGGACTCCGCCTACGGCTACGGCACCACGATGGCCGCCAAGCTGCGCGAACTGATTCCGCGTCAGCAGTTCGAGGTGCCGATCCAGGCCGCGATCGGCTCCCGGATCATCGCCCGGGAGAACATCCGGGCGATCCGCAAGGACGTGCTGGCCAAGTGCTACGGCGGTGACATCACCCGCAAACGCAAGCTGCTGGAGAAGCAGAAGGAGGGCAAGAAGCGGATGAAGACCATCGGCCGGGTCGAGGTTCCGCAGGAGGCTTTCGTGGCAGCGCTGTCCACCGACGAGTCGGGTGACAAGGCCAAGACAAAGAAGTAGGGCTGGACAAAGAAGTAGGGCTGGACCAAGAAGTAGCCCGAACTGTCTGTCCGCGCCTCCAGACTGGTCAGGATCAGGAAGGAGGGGGACCATGGCAGCTATGACCGATTTCGTCGGACTCGCCGAGCATCGCCCCTTCACGGTCCATGACCTGGAGACGATGCCCGATGACGGCCGGCGGTACGAGATCATCGACGGGGCGTTGCTCGTGACGCCGGCTCCGGGCTGGCCGCACCAGGAGATGTCGCTCGAATTGTTCGTCCTGCTGCGCGCATCGTGTCCGTCAGATCTGCGAGTTCTGGCCGCACCGTTCGGCGTGCGGACCTCGGCGTACAGCGAGGTGCAGCCGGACGTGCTGGTGGCGCGGTTCGCCGATCTCACCGAGGACAACCTGCCGGTGGCCCCGGTGATGGTGGTGGAGACGGCGTCCCGCAGCACCCAGCTCAAGGACCGCACGTTCAAGAAGGCGCACTACGAGCGGCTCGGGGTCGCGTCCTACTGGATCCTCGATCCGTCCCACTTCGGGAGGCTCGAGGTATACGAGCTCGACGGGTTCGGTCGCTACGAGCTGACGGCGAGCGTGACCGGCGACGAGGTGCTGTCGGTTCGCCAGCCGTTCCCGGTCGAGGTCAGCCCGGCGCGACTGCTCGACGGTCTTCGCCCTCGCTGAGTCCGCTCAGTGCCGATGCTTCGCCGGCGACGCTCGGTCCGCTCCTCGCTCGCTGCGATGCTCCCGCGCTGCCGGCTCAGTCCGCGACCTGCTGGAGGGTGTCGGTCAGCTGGGTGAGCAGCGCGCCCACCTGGCTGTCGCTGACCGCCTGCTGGCCGCCGACCGCCAGGTCGACCCGCTCCTCGAGCTCCTGACTCACCCGTTGAACCACCTGGCGCCCCCCCGAGGCCAGGTGAACGAGCACCCGGCGGCGGTCACCGGGGTCGGAGCGGCGGTAGGCCAGCGAGTGCGCGACCAGCCGGTCGATCACCCGGGTGGCAGTGGGATTGGGGATGGCCGCGTGTTCGGCGATCTCGCCCATGCTGCGGCCGCCACTCCGGGACAGCAGCAGCAGCACCCGCCACGCCTCGCGGCTGAGTCCCTCCCGGGAGGTGACCGGGGTGAGTACCGCGTCCACCGCCCGGTCGGCACGATCGAGTATCTCGACCACGCTCTCGGGCTCGGGCGCGGCATCCGCCGGCACGGGTAGGCTCACCACATCCACAGACTGTACGGGCAAGATTTGCCGGAATGGTAAATCGCTTGCGCTTCGGCGGTGACTTTCGTCAACTTTGACGGCTCACCTGGTGAACACGATCTTGCCTGCTGTGTGCCCGTCCACCATCGCGCGAAATCCTTCCTCGGCCCGTTCCATCGGCACTTCCAGGCCCACCTCCGGGGTGATCCCGGCCGTCTGCACGAAGCTGAGCAGATCGCGCAGCTCGTCGAGCGTGCCCATCGTCGAACCGACCACCCGCAGCTGCAGGAAGAACAGTCGCTGCAGGTCGGCGGGCGGGTTGGGGCCACTGGTGGATCCGGAGCAGACCACGATGCCGCCGGGTTTCAGCGCGCGCAGCGAGTGGCTCCAGGTCGCCTCGCCGACCGTCTCGAACACCCCGTCCACCTTCTCCGGCAGCCGCGCGCCGGAGTCGAAGGTGGCGTGCGCGCCGAGCTTCTCGGCCCGCGCGCGCTTGTCCGCGGAGCGGCCGGTGACCCAGACCCGCAGTCCGGCGGCCCGACCCAGTTGGACCAGCGCGGTGGCCACCCCGCCCGACGCGCCCTGCACCAGCATGGTCTGCCCCGGCCGCAGGCCGGACTTGGTGAACAGCATCCGGTAGGCGGTCAGCCACGCGGTGCCCATGCCGGCGGCCTGCACCGCGGACAGCCCGGCCGGCCTGGGCACGGCATTGCGGGCCGGCACCACCACGGTGTCGGCGAAGCTGCCCTGGTGCTTCTCGGTGAGCAGGGTGCGCCTCGGGTCTAGGGTCTCGTCCCCGGTCCACGCCGGGTCGCCGATCACCGAGTGCAGCACCACCTCGGTACCGTCCGGCAGGGTGCCCGCGCCGTCGCAGCCCAGGATCATCGGGAACTGGTCGGCCTTGATCCCGACTCCTCGCAGGGTCCAGATGTCGTGCATGTTGAGGCTGGCTGCGCTGACCCGGACCGGCACCCAGCCGTCCGGCACAATCGGTTCCGGTCGCTCCCCGGTGCGCAGCGCGGCGAGCGGGTCGTCGGGACTGGGTTCTGCGGCGTATACGGCGAACATGTCAGTGAACCTATCGCGATCACCGCGGGGCTACCCTGTGCGACGTGCGTGCACTGGCGAACTGGTGGGACTCGGTAGAGCTGTGGATCACCCAGCTGGCGTTCCCGCTGCAGGTTCTGGGCGCGATCGTGGTGCTGCTCCCGTTGTGCGCCGGGGTAGCGGTGCTGGCCGACCGGTTCGCCGATGCGGTGGACTCCGCGATCGCCCGCCGCCGCCCGGCGCGCCCCGGGCGACCCGAGGCGTGAGGACGCCGGACCTACCGACCCGGTCGCTGGAAGACAGGATGCCGGCCGGCCGGTCGTCCGCGCCGGTGGCCCGACTGCTCGTGCCGGTACTTGCCGGCCTGCTCGCCCTGCTGCTGGCCGGCTGCGGTGTCGCCGCGCCGACCCTGGCGCCGCCCGGCCGCGCCGCGAACGCCTCGGCCGCCGGTTGCCCGGCTCCCTCACCCACCGCGCCGGGGGCCGCCGAGTCCGGGCTGCCGGTGCGCTCGTTGTGCGCGCTGCCGCCCGAGGCTGGCCAGGTGTGGCGGACCATCTCCACCGGTGGGCGGCCGGCCTACCCGAAGGACGGCACGATCTTCCGCAACGCCGAGCGGCTGCTGCCCCAACACCGGCGCGACTACTACCGTGAGTACACCGTGCCGACCCCCGGCTCGCGTGACCGCGGCGCCCGTCGGCTGGTCACCGGCCAGGGGCGCGAGCTGTACTACACCGCCGACCACTACGACTCTTTCGTGGTGGTAGATCCTACTGCTGTCGGTAGTTGACCGGCGCCTGCCGTCAGCGCGATTCGTACCTGCCGAACCAGCGCCGGTTCAGCTTGATCATCAACCGGGCGCTCCGTCCCGGGCCTCCGTCGTGGTGACCCAGGCCGGTGGCCGCTTCTCGGTGAACGCCCGGATGCCCTCCTGGCCCTCGGGCGAGGCGAACCGGGCCGCGGACAACTCCGACAGTGACGCGAGCTCGTCGGCCATGGTGGCGCTGACCCGGCGGCGCAGGAGCTCCTTGGTGGCGGCTAGCGCGCCGGGGGCGCCCAGCCGGAGCATGTCGGTGTAGCGGCGCACCTCTCCGTCCAGCTCGGCCGCCGGCACTGCGCTGGTGATCAGCCCGATCGCGGCCGCCCGGTGGGCGTCGAACGTCTCGCCGGTGAGGAACAGCTCGTGCAGCGCGGTGGGGGCGACCTTGGGCACCAGCGGCACGGTGATCACCGCAGGCACCACGCCGATCCGCACCTCGGTGAACGCGAAGTTCACCGCGTCGGAGGCCACCGCCAGGTCGCAGGACGCCACCAGGCCGGTGCCTCCGGCCCGTACCGGACCGGTCAGCCGGGCCAGCACCGGGGTCGGCGAGGTCCAGATCCGCTGGAACAGCGCCGGCACCTCGTTGACGCCCTGGCTGTCCGCGTCCGCGCCGCGCGATTCCTTCAGATCGGCGCCCGCGCAGAAGACCCGACCGGTGTGGGTCAGCACGATCACCCGCGCGTGCTCGTCGGCGATCGCGGTGTCCAGGTGCGCCAGCAGCTCCCGGCGTAGCTGGGTAGAGAGCGCGTTGCGGTTGTGCGGGGAGTCCAGCGTGATGGTGGCGATCCCGTCCTGGATCTCCAGGTGGACCAGCTCCGGCGTCGAGGTCATGCCGGCACCGTATCCGCCCTCCGGGTCGCGCGGCGTCACCCCGGCGGGGGTGGTCCGGTGGTGTCGCCGATCCGGGCCAGCACGTCGTCCGGTTGCTGTCCGTCAAGCACCCTGCGCTCCTGCCGGGCGGGCGGTCAGCCACCGGTGCCCGAAAAGTGCATGGTGTCGACCGGGTCTCGCCACCGACCACCCCAGGTCCAGCCGATCTGGGTGAACGCCCGCACCGCCGGGTCGCCGGCGGCGAGCATGCCCGGGCGGACCCGAGCCCGGTCGAGGTAGGCCGACGCCAGCTCGGGCAGCACCAGGTCGCCTCGCCGGTACGGGTTGTGGAACGGGTTGAGGTCCACCGCGAGCCCGTAGGAGTGCGCCGACCACCGGGTGAGCCCGACCGCCGGGCGGCAGACGAACGCCGTGGTGTTGTTCCCGTCGCCGGTGGGCTCGGCGTCGAGCTCGTCCCTCGCGGTCACCCGCATCTCCTCGATCGGGAACCGCGACCGGTACAGCCGGCCGAACACGGTGATCACGTCGTCGGCAACCCGGGCGTTGACGATCATCTCCCCGGTGTGCGGTCGGCCGTCGAATCCCCAGAACGACAGCGTCAGATAGCGCAGCTGGTTGACGGCCACCGGACAGCCCGGCCGCCAGGTCGAGCGGTTGCGCACCTCCGCCGGGACCGGTACCGAGGTGGCCCGGTAGTCCGCGCCGGCGGGCGGCGGGGGCAATCGGTCGGCGCTGGGCAGCCGGCGGTCCACCAGCGCCGCCGGGGTGGGGCGTACCTCGCCGTACCCGTCGGGCTGGCGCGGCAGCGGTTGTGCCCCGACCTCCCAGCCACCCGGCGCCGGAGGTGCCGACCCCGGCGCGGGGGTGACCGCACGGACCTCACCGGTCTGGGCACCGGTGGGATTTGCGCCGACAGCGTGTGCGCCGGCTAACCCGGTCAGGGTAAGCGCGGTGCAGAGCGCCGCCAGGACGGCGCGCGCGGCGGCGCGACGAGGCACCGTCCCAGCCTGGCACACCGCCGCGACCAGGTGTCCGGGCGATGCGGCCGGACCGGAATCGCGCCCGGGTGTCGGCGCCGGTGACCGAGCGGGTGGGCGCTCGGCATCAGCAGACGGGGTCGAGTGCGCGGGCCGGTGGGTCGGCCGAGGTCGGTGCGGTTCGGCGGGGGCGCAGCAGCACCGTGGCCACCCCTCCGGCGACCGCTCCGATCACCACCACGACCGTGGTGGCCTTGAGCAGCGCCAGCGCCGAGGCCAGCAGCACCGCGGTGATCACCGGCCGGATCACCGCTGCCGGGCCCTGGGCGGAGAACCGGGCGCCGAGGTACACCCCAGGCAGCGCGCCGAGCAGCAGCGACACGGTGAGCGCGAGGTGGATGTCGCCGAAGATCAGGTGGCCCAGGGTGGCCGCCGCGACCAGCGGTACGGCCTGCACGATGTCGGTGCCCACCAGCCGCGCCGGGCGTAGCGACGGGTACGCCATCAGCAGCAGCGCGATGATCAGCGAGCCGGCCCCGACCGAGGTCATGCCGACCGCGAAGCCACCCACCACGCCGATCACCACGGTGCGCAGCGGGCGCACCACCAGGGGGCGCTCCGCGTCGGGGTCGACCCCGGCGGCCTCGTCCCGGCGGCGGTTGCGCCGGTCCAGTACCTGGCGCAGCAGCATCATCGCCACCGATGCGCACAGCGCGACGCCGATCATGATCTTGAGACTGTCCTGCACCCCGGCGGCCCGGCCGATGCTGCCGATCACCACGGCGCCGGCGAACGCCGCCGGCACCGACCCGGCCACCAGCCAGCCCACCAGGCCCCACTGCACCGTGCGCCTGTGCAGGTGCACCGCGCCGCCCACCGGCTTCATCACCAGCGAGGTGAGCAGGTCGCTGGAGATCGCCGTCAGCGGCGAGACCTTGAACACCAGCACCAGCAGCGGCGTCAGCAGCGCGCCGCCGCCCATGCCGGTCAGCCCGACGAGCAGTCCGACCAGCAGCCCGGCGGTGGCCAGCGGGAGATCGAGGTACACCTGTGCCTGCCTTCGAAAGCGGTGCGGGGCCACCTGGGGCGGCCGTCGCGGGGGAACCGGGGCGGGACCTAGCGCCCGGCTCGACAGGTCGCGGTGCACATCCGCATCAGATCGACGTGCAGGCGACGGACCAGCATCGGCCGGACCGACCGCGGCGCAGTCACATCGGTATGCACCCCGCAATGCTCACATTGTCGGGCAGATTAGTCAACAACAGGTGATGGTGGCCATGTGGGACTATCTCCGGGCGGCCGAGGGCAGCATGTGCGAGAGCCCCGGTCGCGGCGTGGAAGGGACACCGGTGCAGATCTCGGCGAGGGCGGACTACGCGCTGCGTGCGCTGTGTGTGCTCGCCCGGGCACCGGAGGGTTGCGCGGTGAAGGCGGACGACATCGCCGCGGCGCAGCACATCCCGCGGACGTTCCTGGACAGCATCCTGGTCGAGCTGCGCCGCGCGGGCATCATCGAGAGTCGGCGTGGTCCGGACGGCGGGCACCGGTTGGCCCGCCCCGCGGACTCTGTCACGCTGGCCGACGTGGTCCGGGTCACCGACGGTCCGCTGGCGCTGATCCGCGGCCAGCGACCGGAGAACCTCGCCTACCAGGGAGCGGCGCGACACCTGCAGGACGTGTGGGTCGCGGTCCGGGCCAGCCTGCGGGCCATCCTGGAGCTGACCACCCTGGAGCAGGTGGTGGCGGGCGAACTGCCGGCCGGGGTGTTGGAGCACACCAGCCAGGACCGGTCCTGGCGCTCGGTCTGGCCCCCGGCCGGCGGCTGAGCCGGGTCAGGCCCGCCGCGTCGCGCGGTACACCCCCGGCCGGTGGAGGTCAGACAGCGGGGACGACCTCGACGCCATAGCGGCCGAACACCTCGTCGGTGGTCACCACCGCGCAGCGCTCCCAGACCGCCTGAGCGATCAGCAGGCGGTCGAACGGGTCGCGGTGGTGGTCGGGCAGGTCTGCGACCTCGGCGACGTGCGATTGGGTCACCGGCATGGCCTCCACGCCGAATTCCCTGGCCATCCGTCGTACCCAGTCCCGCGGGTGCTCGGGGAGCGTCAGCTTGCCCGAGCGCCACTTGATCGCGATCTCCCACGGCACCACCGAGGACAGCACCAGCCGGGTCGACTCGGCGGCCAGCAGGTCGACCGTGTCGCGACGTAGGGCCGTCGGATCGTCGGCCAGCCGCAGAACGACGTTCGTATCGAGCAGGACCCGCATCAGAGGTGCGGGAGGAACTCGTCGGGAATGTCCTCGAAGTCCGCCGACATGGCGATCTCTCCCCGGGCGAAGCCGAAGTTCGGCCGTCGACGCCGCTGGGCGGGCACCAGCCGCACCAAGGGTTCGCCGGAGCGGGTAATGATGATCTCTTCTCCGGCCAGAGCGCGGTCGAGCAACCTGGAGAAGTTGGTCTTCGCCTCGTGCACCCCGATCTCGGCCATGCCTCCAGCCTATCACGACTTAGTCCACGACTTAGTCCGCAGGTTCTGCGCGACCGGGCCGGGTCAGGGTTGCTCGGTGATCTCCAGTGGGCTGCCCACCAGGCCGGCGGCCAGGGTGTTGCCGGTCGGCGAGTCGATCAGCAGGAAGGCGCCGGTGGTCCGGTTGTCGGCATAGTCGTCCACCGGCAACGGGTCGGCGGTCCGGATGCTCACCCGGCCGATGTCGTTGATCTCCAGGTGGTCCGGCGTGCCCCGGGTCAGCGTGTCGGTGTCCAACCGGTCGTGCAGTGCGCCGACGATGGCCTGGGTGGTGCGGGTGCCGTGCTTGAGCAGCAGCCGCGCCCCCGGCCGCAGCGGCTTGTCCGACAACCAGCAGAGGGTGACCTCGAGCTCGTCGGTCAGCCTCGGCGGCTCGTCCGCGTCCACGATCATGCTGCCCCGGGCGACGTCGAGATCGTCGGCGAGCAGCACGGTCACGCTGCGCCCCACGCCGGCCTCGGCGAGCTCACCGTCCGCGGTGTCGACCGCCCGCACGGTGGACACCAGTCCCTCGGGAAGGACAAGCACCCGTTGCCCCGGCCGGACGCTGCCGGCGGCCACCTGCCCGGCGTAGCCGCGGTAGTCGTGCAGGTTCGTCCAGTGCGAAGCGTCGGCGGAGGGCGCATCGGCACCGGTCCGGGGGCGGATCACGTACTGCACCGGCATGCGCAGCGGGGCGTCGACCTCGGGGCTGGTCACCGGTACCGACTCCAGGTGCTCGAGCAGGGTCGGACCGGAGTACCACGGGGTGTTCGCCGAGGCGTCCACCACGTTGTCACCCAGCAGCGCGGACACCGGGATGGTGACCACCCGGTCCTCGGGGTAGCCCAGCGCCCTGGCCAGCCCGGCGAAGTCCTTGGCGATCGCGGAGAACACCGCCTCGTCGAAGCCCACCAGGTCGATCTTGTTGACCGCCAGCACCAGCCGGGGAACCCGCAGCAACGCGAGCACCGCCGCGTGCCGGCGGGTCTGCTCCACCACCCCGAAGCGGGCGTCCACCAGCAGCACGGCCAGCTCCGCGGTGGACGCGCCGGTCACCGTGTTGCGGGTGTATTGCACGTGGCCGGGGGTGTCCGCGAGTACGAACTCCCGGCGCGGGGTGCCGAAGTAGCGGTAGGCCACGTCGATGGTGATGCCCTGCTCGCGCTCCGCGCGCAGCCCGTCCACCAGCAGCGACAGGTCGGGAGTGGACAGGCCCCGGTCCACCGACGCGCGGTGCACGGCCTCGATCTGGTCGGCCAGCACCGACTTGGTGTCGTAGAGCAGCCGACCGACCAGGGTCGACTTGCCGTCGTCGACGCTACCGGCGGTGGCGAACCGGAGCAGGTCCCGCCGCTGCGCGCCGTCGGGTGAGCCCACCGGCTCGGAACCGGTGTCGGAACCCACTTGAGAGTCCATCTCCGAACCCACCTCAGAACCCGCCTCAGAACCCATCTCAGAAATAGCCCTCACGCTTGCGGTCCTCCATGGCGGCCTCGGACATCCGGTCGTCGGCCCGGGTGGCGCCGCGCTCGGTCAGCCGCGACGCGGTCACCTCGGCGATCACCTCGTCCAGGGTGGTCGCGGTCGACTCCACCGCGCCGGTGCACGAACCGTCGCCGACCGTGCGGTAGCGGACCGTGCGCTCCTCCAACCGCTCGCCCTCGCGCGGGCCGCCCCACGGGCCCTCGGCCAGCCACATCCCGTCGCGGCGGAACACCTCGCGCTGGTGGGAGTAGTAGATCGACGGAAGCTTGATGCCCTCGCGCTGGATGTAGCGCCAGACGTCCAGCTCGGTCCAGTTGGAGATCGGGAACACCCGCACGTGCTCGCCCGGGGAGTGCCGGCCGTTGTAAAGGTTCCACAGCTCCGGGCGCTGCTTGCGCGGGTCCCACCGGCCGAACGCGTCGCGCAGGCTGATGATCCGTTCCTTGGCCCGGGCCCGCTCCTCGTCGCGCCGCCCGCCGCCGAAGACCGCGTCGAACCGGTTCTCCACGATGGAGTCCAGCAGCGGCACCGTCTGCAGCGGGTTGCGGGTGCCGTCCGGGCGCTCGGTGAGCCGACCGTCGTCGATCCAGTCCTGCACGTGGGCCACGATCAGCCGCAGTCCCCGCTCGGCGACCAGCCGGTCGCGGAACTCGATCACCTCGGGATAGTTGTGCCCGGTGTCGACGTGCAGCAGCGAGAACGGCACCGGGGCCGGCGCGAACGCCTTGACCGCCAGGTGCACCAGCAGGGTCGAGTCCTTGCCGCCGGAGAAAAGGATCACCGGGCGGTCGAACTCCCCGGCCACCTCCCGGAAGATGTGAATGGCCTCCGATTCCAGGGCCTCCAGCGCGTCCGGCGCATACTTCCGGCTCGCCGGGCGGGTCAGCATGGCGGTCATGACGGCTCCTCGGGGTCGTGGTTGTTCGTGCCGGTCATCCGTGCAACCCGCATTCGATCTTCGCGGACCCGGCCCAGCGGCCGGAGCGCTTGTCCTGGCCGGGCAGCGGCTTGGCGGTGCAGGGCGCACAGCCGATCGACGGGTACCCAGCGTCGATCAGTGGGTTCACCAGCACACCGTGCTCGGCGATGTAGCGGTCCATGTCGTCGTCCGACCACGCGGCCAACGGGTTGACCTTGACCAGCCCGAACTTCTCGTCGTAGCTGATCAGCGGGGTATTCGCCCTCGTCGGGGCCTCCACCCGGCGGACCCCGGTGACCCACGCGTCGTAGCGGGCCAGAGTGCGCTCCAGCGGTACCACCTTGCGCAGCGCGCAGCAGCGGTTCGGCTCGCGGGCGAACAGGTCCTTGCCCAGCAGCGCGTCCTGCTCGGCGACCGAGTGGTCCGGCTCGGCGTTGACCATCCGCACGTCGTAGACGGCCTCCACCGCGTCGCGGGTGCCGATGGTCTCGGCGAAGTGGTAGCCGGTGTCCAGGAACAGCACGTCGACCCCCGGCCGGGCTCGGGTTGCGAGGTCCACCAGCACTGCGTCCTGCATGTTCGACGCCACGATGAACCGGTCACCGAACGTGCGCGCGGTCCAGCCGAGCAGTTGCTCGGCGGAGGCCTCCGGCCCCAGTTCGGCCGCACCGGCCTCGGCCAGCCCGCGCAGGTCCTCCACAGTTGCCACGCTCATTCGGACGCCACCCTCTCCGGAACCCCGATCCCGACCAACTTCACCGCGAAGGTGCGCAGGCAGCCCGCGCACCGCCACGCGCCATGCGGCTCCTCCACCGGGCGCAGGTCCTCCTCGCCGCAGTACGGGCAGTAGAACGGCACCGCGCGCTCGGTGCTCACCGCTCGCCTCCGCGTTCGGCGGCCGTCATGCCAGGTCCGCCTCGTCGGCGCGGGCCACCCACTGGGGGAACCGCTCACCCTCGTCGCGCTGCTTGGCGAAGTTGCGCACCACCCGGTCGACGTAGTCGCCGAGCCCGTCCGAGGTCACCTTCAGCCCGCGCACCTTGCGGCCGAAACCGGCGTCCAGCCCCAGCCCGCCACCCAGGTGCACCTGGAAACCGGGCACCTGGTTGCCGTCGTCGTCGGTCACGATCTGGCCCTTGAGCCCGATATCCGCCGTCTGCGTGCGGGCGCAGGCGTTCGGGCAGCCGTTGAGGTGGATGGCGATCGGCGTATCCAGGTCGGGGATGTCGGCCAGCCGCTCCTCCAGCTCGGCCACCAGGGTCAGCGCGCGGCCCTTGGTCTCGACGATGGCCAGCTTGCAGAACTCGATGCCGGTGCACGCCATGGTGTGCCGCCGCCACGGCGAGGGGTTGACCTGCAGACCCAGTCCGGCGAGCTCGGTGGTGAGCTGCTCGACCCGGTCGTCGGGCACGTCCAGCACCAGCAACTGCTGCTGGACGGTGAGCCGCACCCGGCGGGACCCCACCCGCTCGGCGGCGTCGGCGACCTGGGTGAGGATGGTGCCGGAGACCCGTCCGGCGATCGCCGCGGCGCCGACGTAGTTCAGTCCGTCCACCTGCTTGTGCACGCCGATGTGGTCGCGCGGCCCGGTCCACTGCTCCGGAGCCGGCCCGTCGACCAGTTCGCGCTTGAGGTACTCCGTTTCGAGAACGTCACGGAACTTCTCGGGGCCCCAGTCGGCGACCAGGAACTTGATCCGGGCCCGGTTGCGCAACCGGCGGTATCCGTAGTCGCGGAACAGCCCGACCACCCCGGCCCACACGTCCGGCACCTCGTCGCGCGGAACCCAGGCGCCGAGGCGCTGGCCGATCTTCGGGTTGGTGGACAACCCGCCGCCCACCCAGACGTCGAAGCCCGGACCGTGCTCGGGGTGGTGCACACCGACGAACGCGATGTCGTTGATCTCGTGCACCACGTCGTGTCGCGGCGAGCCGGAGATCGCGGACTTGAACTTGCGGGGCAGGTTGGAGAACTCCTTGCTGCCCACGTAGCGCGCGACGATCTCCTCGATCGCCGGGGTGCCGTCGACGATCTCGTCGGCGGCGATACCCGCGACCGGTGAGCCGAGCACCACCCGGGGGCAGTCGCCACAGGCCTCGAGGGTGGTCAGGCCGACCGCCTCGAGCTTGTGCCAGATGGTCGGCACGTCCTCGACCCGGATCCAGTGGTACTGGACGTTCTGCCGGTCGGTGATGTCGGCGGTGTCCCGGGCGTAGTCCCGGGAGATCTCACCGACCACCCGCAACTGCTCGGTGGTCAGCCCGCCGGAGTCGATCCGCACCCGCATCATGAAGTAGCGGTCGTCGAGCTCCTCGTCGGACAGCGACCCGGTCCGTCCCCCGTCGATACCCGGCTTGCGCTGGGTGTAGAGGCCCATCCAGCGGAACCGTCCCCGCAGGTCGGCGGGGTCGATCGAGTCGAATCCCCGCTGGGCGTAGACGCCCTCGATGCGCGCTCGGACGTTCAGCGGGTCGTCGTCGCGCTTGCTGCGCTCGTTGGGGTTCAGCGGCTCCCGGTAACCGAGCGCCCACTGACCCTCGCCGCGTCGACGTTTCGCGGCGGTCGTACCGGTGCCGGCCGGGCGGCGCCGATCGGGGGGCGCCGCGCTGGGCGCGGAAGCGGCTTGTGGCGGAACCATGCTGGCTCAGACCTCCAGGTCGGGCCGGGCAGGCCTGGGCCGAGGTCGCGCGGAAGGATCACGTCGCGACGGCGGGCCGGCTCGCCCGGCCAGGTCACACGTGGTGGGGGACGGGGCGCGGGTCAGTCCGAGAGCCGGCACATCGCGCTGGACACGCGCTGGAAGTCGACGTGGCGGCGGGCCACCAGTCGCATGCGCAGCGCGGAATGCATGCCGACAAATGTGCCAGGTTGTCTGGGGTATTGACCAGCGGTGCCCAAATGTTGGGAGCCTCGTCACAGTGGGGAATTCTCACCGGATGGCCTATTGCCCACTACTTTGATGACGAACTAGCTCAATGCGGTGGGCCCGGGTACACCGGCGACGCGCACAATGGCGTGGTGAGCACGCACGCACCCGACCGCCCGGTCGCCGGGCTGCCGACCACCGCTCTCTCCCCGGTTTCCGAGGTCGGCTCGCGCCCGTTCGGGGTGTACGTGCACGTCCCGTTCTGTGCCGCGCGCTGCGGGTACTGCGACTTCAACACCTACACCGCCGACGAGCTGTCCGGTTCCGGCGTGTCGACGGCCGGCTGGCTCGCGGCGGTGCGCACCGAACTGGCCCTGGCCGCCTCGGTGCTGGGTGACTCGTCCGGCACGGCTCCGGCCGCGGACACCGTCTTCGTCGGCGGCGGCACCCCGTCGCTGCTCGGCGCGGCCGGGCTGACCCGGGTCCTGGACGCGGTGCGGGAGACGTTCGAGCTGGCCGCCGGCGCCGAGGTGACCACCGAGGCCAACCCCGAGTCCACCTCGCCGGCGTTCTTCGAGGGCATCGCCGCCGCCGGCTACACCCGGGTCTCGTTGGGCATGCAGTCCGCCGCGCCAGGGGTGCTGGCTGTGCTGGACCGCCGGCACACCCCGGGTCGCCCGGTGGCCGCCGCCCGGGAGGCCCGGGCCGGCGGGATCGGGCAGGTCAGCCTGGACCTGATCTACGGCACGCCGGGGGAGACCGACGACGACCTGCGCGCCTCGCTGGACGCGGTGCTCGGCGCGGGGGTCGACCACGTCTCGGCGTACGCGCTGATCGTGGAGGACGGCACCGCGCTGTCCCGGCGGATCCGGCGCGGCGAGCTGACCGCCCCGGACGACGACCTGGCCGCGGACCGGTACGAGCTGGTGGACGACGTGCTCGCCTCGGCCGGGATGGGCTGGTACGAGGTGTCGAACTGGTCGGTGTCGGACGGCACGCGGTGCCGGCACAATCTGGGCTACTGGGGCGACGGCGACTGGTGGGGGATCGGGCCGGGGGCACACAGCCACGTCGGCGGGGTGCGCTGGTGGAACGTCAAGCACCCCGCCCGGTACGCCGCCGCGCTGGCCGACGGCGGGTCGCCGGAGGCCGGCCGGGAGCTGCTGACCGCCACCGAGCGCTACCAGGAGCGGGTGCTGCTCGGGGTCCGGCTGGCCGAGGGGCTACCGCTGTCCGTGCTCGGCTCGGCGGGCCGGGAGGCGGCGGGCCGCCTGGCCGGCGACGGGTTGCTGGTGCAGCGGGGTCTCGCCGAGGGCCGGGCGGTGCTCACCAGGCGGGGTCGGCTGCTGGCCGACGCGGTGGTCCGCGCCCTGCTCGACGGCGAGTGTCCTGGCCCGGTGGTCGCTAGCTAGCTACACTAGCTAGATGGAGTCCTCCAACGTGCACGAGGCGAAGACGAACCTGTCGAAGCTGCTCGACGCCGCGGAGCGGGGCGAGCAGGTCTACATCACCCGCCGTGGGCCCGGTGTCGACAGGTTCGCGCTGGTGCCGGCGCCACGGGCGGATCGAGGCGAGATCTTCGGGGCCCTGCGCGGCCGGATCCACTACGCCGACGACTACGAGGATGCGGACGTGGAGATCGCCGAGATGTTCGATTCGTCGAACTGAGCCGGTCGGTCGCGGTGGCGCGGTTGTTGCTGGACACCAACGCACTGCTCTGGCTGCTCGACGGGGACGAACGGCTGGGGCCGTCGGCCCGGGCCGCCGTCGAGGAAGCGGTGACGCTGACCGTGTCGGTGGCGAGCCTGTGGGAGGTGGCCATCAAGGTCTCGACCGGGAAGCTGGCGCCGATAGCCGGGTTGCACCGGGCGCTCGGCGAGCTCGGGTTCGACCGGTTGGACATCGCCGACTCCCACCTGCTCGCCGTCCAGGAACTGCCGTTTCACCATCGGGACCCGTTCGACCGGCTGCTGATCAGCCAGGCGATGGTCGAACGGCTGACCGTGCTCACCGCCGACCGGGTCTTCACCGACTACGACGTGCAGGTCGTCGACGCGCGGTGTTGAGGCCCCACTGGCCGGTGCGAGCCGGCGACCCCGATGCGCCCGCCGCCCGCGTCGTAGACTGATCCGAGGATCGACGAACCGGGAGGTGCGCCGCGATGAACGCCGACGAGCGCCGGTTCGCGGTGCTGCGCGCGATCGTCGCCGACTACGTGGCCACCCAGGAACCGGTGGGCTCGAAGGCGATCGTCGAGCGGCACAACCTCGGGGTGTCCAGCGCGACGGTACGCAACGACATGGCAGCCTTGGAGGACGACGGCTACATCGCCCAGCCGCACACCAGCGCCGGCCGGATTCCCACCGACAAGGGCTACCGGAGGTTCGTCGACAAGCTCCACCAGGTCAAGCCGCTCTCCGGTGCCGAGCGCAAGGCGATCCAGTCGTTCCTGGCCGGCGCGCTCGACCTGGACGACGTACTGCGGCGCAGCGTCCGGTTGCTCGCCCAGCTCACCCGCCAGGTGGCGGTGGTGCAGTACCCCACGCTGACCCGCTCCACGGTCCGCCACCTCGAGCTGATCGCGCTGACCCCGGCCCGGTTGATGCTGGTGCTGATCACCGACAGCGGCCGGGTCGACCAGCGGATGGTCGACCTGGGGGAGGTGCTCAGCGACGAGTCGGTCGGGCGAATCCGGGCGATGCTGAACACCGCCATGGTCGGCCGGCGGCTGGTCGAGGCCTCGGTACTGGTCGCCGAGCTGCCCGAGACCGCCCCGAGCGATCTCCGTGGTCCGGTCACCACGCTGGCCATGGTGCTGATCGACGCACTGGTCGAGCACCCCGAGGAACGGTTGGTGCTCGGTGGCACGGCCAACCTCACCCGCAACGTCGCGGACTTCCCGGGCTCGCTGCGCCAGGTGCTGGAGGCATTGGAGGAGCAGGTCGTGGTGCTGAAGCTGCTGGCCTCCGCGCACGCGCCGGGCACCGTGCGGGTCAGCATCGGCGAGGAGAACGAGGCCGAGGAGATGCGTTCGACCTCGGTGGTGTCGATCGGCTACGGGCCGGGTGAGATGCTGCTCGGTGGGATGGGTGTCGTCGGGCCCACCCGGATGGACTACCCGGGCACGATCGCGGCGGTGCACGCGGTGGCCCGGTACGTGGGTGAGATCCTGGCCAGGGGCTGACAGACCGGCCCCACGCGCCCGGTGCCGGCCGACCTCGGTGCCCGAGCGCGGGGTCCGGCGCCGAAGTTACTGTCGAGAGGGACATGGGGAACGCAAGGGTGGCCAGGGACTACTACCGGATTCTGGGCGTCGGTAAGGACGCCGGCCCGGACGACATCAAGCGGGCCTACCGCAAGCTGGCTCGCGAGCTACATCCGGACGTCAATCCCGATCCCGACGCCCGGGAACGGTTCGCCGAGGTCAGCACGGCCTACGAGGTGCTCACCGACCCGCAGAAGCGGCGCATCGTCGATTTGGGCGGCGACCCGATGGACAACGCCGGTGGGCGCGGCGGCGGTGACCCGTTCGCCGGGTTCGGCGGCCTCGGCGACATCATGGATGCCTTCTTCGGCGGTGGTGGTGCCGCCGCTGGTGGCGGGCGCGGCCCGCGCAACCGGGTCCAGCCGGGGGCCGACGCGCTGATCCGGATGCGATTGACGCTGGAGGAGTGCGCGGCCGGGCTCACCCGGGAACTCACCGTCGACACCGCGGTGCTCTGCGCGGAGTGCGCCGGCTCGGGTTGCGCCTCCGGCACCGCACCGGTCACCTGCGACATCTGCGGCGGTCGCGGTGAGGTGCAGAGCGTGCAGCGCTCGTTCCTCGGCCAGGTGGTCACCAACCGGACCTGCCCCACCTGTCGGGGCCTCGGCCAGGTGATCCCCGAGCCGTGCCGGCTCTGCGGCGGCGACGGACGGGTACGGGCCCGGCGTTCGGTGACCGTGCGGATGCCGGCCGGGGTCGCCGACGGGATGCGTGTGCGGTTGGCCGGTCAGGGCGAGGTCGGGTCCGGTGGTGGGCCGGCCGGTGACCTGTACGTGGAGGTGGAGGAGGCCGCGCACGACGTGTTCACCCGGGAAGGGGTGGACCTGCACTGCGTGCTGCCGCTGCCGATGACCGCCGCGGCGCTCGGCACCATGGTCCGGTTGCCGACCCTGACCGACGACGAGGAGCTGGAGCTGGAGATCGAGCCGGGCACCCAGACCGGCACCGTGCGCACCCTGCGTGGCAAGGGCATGCCCCGGCTGCGCTCGACCGGGCGGGTCGACGGGCGGGGCGACCTCATGGTGCACATCGAGGTGCTCACCCCCACCCGGCTGGACGCCGAGCAGGCCGACCTGCTGCGCGCGCTGGCCGCGCTGCGCGGCGAGGAGCAGCCCGACGTGTCGATGAACGGGCGTAACGGTGGCGGAGGGTTGTTCTCCCGGCTGCGGGGGACGCGGGGCGCGCGCTGAGCACCCCGCCGCTGTTCCTGCTCGACGACCTGCCGGCCGGCGAGCTGGCCGAGCTCACCGGGCCGGAGGGGCGGCACGCGGCCACCGTGCGTCGGATGCGGGTCGGCGAGCCGGTGCTGCTCGGTGACGGGCGCGGCCGGCGGGCCGACGGCCAGGTCACCGGCGTGGGTCGGGATTCACTGACCGTGCGGCTGCTGCGCCGCGAGCTGGTGCCCCGGCCGAACCCGACGGTCACCGTGGCCCAGGCGCTGGTGAAGGGCGAGCGCGGCGAGCTGGCCGTGGAGCTGGCCACCGAGGCCGGGGTCGATGCGGTGCTGCCCTGGCGGGCGGCCCGGTGCGTGGCTCGTTGGGCGGAGGGCCCCCGGGGCGAGCGGGCCCTGGGCCGGTGGCGGGCCACCGCGCTGGCCGCCGCGAAGCAGTCCCGCCGGGCGTGGCTGCCCGAGGTGGGCGAGCCGGTCGACACCCGCGCGCTGGCTGGCCGGTGCGCCGCGCTGTCCGCCGGCGGCGCGGGGTTGGCGCTGGTGCTGCATGAGGCGGCGGCCGACCCGCTGGCCTCGGTGCTCGCCGCCCGTCCCGCCCCCGCCGAGCTGCTGCTGGTGGTGGGCCCGGAGGGCGGGATCAGCGACGCGGAGCTGGCTGAGCTGACCGCCGCCGGGGCCTGGCCGGTGCGACTGGGCCCGGAGGTGCTGCGGGCATCCACCGCGGCGGCGGTCGCCCTCGGCGCGCTGGGGGTGCTCACCGCCCGGTGGTAGCGCGCAAGCGATCGGCGACCGGCGCGCCGGGGCGGTGCGACGATGGGCCGGTGGGAATCACCCGGCGGCGACTGGCACGGCTGGCGGCGCTGGCGGCGGGGCTGGGGGCGGGGCTCGGGCTGTCCGGCTGCTCGGTCGGCGGCCCGGCACCCGACCCGCTGCCGGGCACCCCGGAGCCGATGCGGTTCACCTATGGCTCCGACCCGAGCCAGTGGGCGGAGCTGCACCTGCCGCCCGGGGACGCCGGGGCGCTCGGCGTGGTGGTCGTGCTGCACGGCGGCTTCTGGCGTGCGGCCTACGGCGCCGAGCTCGGCACCCCGCTGGCGGTGGACCTGGCCAACAACGGCGTGGCGGCCTGGAACGTCGAGTATCGGCGGGTGGGCAACGGCGGAGGTTGGCCGGCCACCTTCGAGGACGTGTCGGCCGCCGCGGACAAACTTGCCGCGCTCTCCATACCGGCAGCGGCGCGGCTGGACCGCGACCGGGTGGTCACCCTGGGGCACTCGGCCGGCGGGCACCTGGCGACCTGGCTGGCCGGGCGGCCGAAGCTGCCGGCCGGCGCGCCCGGGGCGGGCCCGAGCGTCCGGGTGCGGGGCGTGGTCAGCCAGGCCGGGGTGCTCGACCTGGTCGCCGCCGACGCGGTCGACCTCGGCGGTGGTGCGGCGGCCGCCCTGCTCGGCGGGTCGGCCGGGGACCAACCCGGGCGCTACCAGTTGGCCTCGCCCACCGCTCTGCTGCCGTTGGGGGTGCCGGTGGTGTGCGTGCACGGCACGGCAGACCGGAACGTGCCGCTGGCGCAGAGCGTGCGGTACGTCCGGGCCGCGCGCCTGGTCGGTGACCCGGCCGAGCTGGTGGAGCTGGCCGGCGCGGACCACTTCGCGGTGATCGACCCACGGACCGACGCGTGGCGGCGTTGCCGCGACGCGGCACTGCGCCTGCTGGCCTGAGCCGGCAGTGAGGGAGCATCGCAGCGAGCGCCAGCGAGTGAGGAGCGGACCGAGCGTCGCCGGCGAGGCATCGGCACTGAGCCGGCAGTGAGGGAGCATCGCAGCGAGCGCCAGCGAGTGAGGAGCGGACCGAGCGTCGCCGGCGAAGCATCGGCACTGAGCCGGCCGCCGACACCGCACGACCGGGTACCCCATACCTGACTGCGTCGCTTCGCGGGTCCGGCTACCATTGGCTGGGCACTCCGGCGCCACCAGATGATCAATGACATCGTGATCAACGAACTGGATCCACTGACTTGACGAAGGCAGGGCAGCACACCACGTGACCGGCACCCAACCGGGGCAGTCCATCAGCGGGTCGTCCACCCGGTCCAGGATGACCGTTCCGGAGTCGTCCCTGCTCGCCCTGCTCGGGTCCCGCGACGAGAACCTCCGCACGGCGGAGAACCTGCTCGACGCCGATGTGCACGTGCGCGGCAACGAGCTCACCATCAGCGGCGACCCGGCCGACGTCGCGTTCGCCGAGCGGGTGTTCACCGAGCTGCTGACGTTGACCGGCCGCGGCCAGCAACTGGGTCCCGACGCGGTGCGGCGCACCGTGGCGATGCTGTCCGACGCCGAGGACAACCCGGACGGTGAGTCGCCCGCCGAGGTGCTCAGCCTGGACATCCTCTCCCGGCGCGGTCGCACCATCCGGCCCAAGACGCTGAACCAGAAGCGCTACGTCGACGCGATCGACCGGCACACCATCGTCTTCGGGGTCGGCCCGGCCGGCACCGGCAAGACCTACCTGGCGATGGCCAAGGCGGTGCAGTCGCTGCAGGCCAAGCAGGTCAGCCGGATCATCTTGACCCGCCCGGCGGTGGAGGCGGGGGAGAGCCTGGGTTTCCTGCCCGGCACCCTGTACGAGAAGATCGACCCCTACCTGCGCCCGCTCTACGACGCGCTGCACGACATGCTCGAACCGGACTCCATCCCGAAGCTGATGGCCGCCGGCACCATCGAGGTCGCGCCGCTGGCCTACATGCGCGGGCGCGCGCAGCCGGTGACCACGAAGGTCCTGACGCCGGACGGATTTCGCCCGATCGGCGAGCTCGCGGTCGGGGACCTCGTTGTCGGCTCGAATGGCGAGCCGACCCCCGTGCTCGGGGTCTACCCGCAGGGTGAGAAGGACATCTATCGGGTGACGGCTCAGGACGGAGGCTCGACGCTGTGCTGCGGCGAGCACCTGTGGACCGTACGCACTGCCTCGGACCGGCGTCGGGGCAAGCCATGGCGGGTGCTGGAAACACAGCAGATGGTTGGCAAGCTCCGGGCGGCACACGCCAGAAGGTACGAGCTGCCGTTGCTCGCCGGTCCAGTTCGGCATCCGGATCGGGACGTCCCGCTGGATCCGTACGCCCTCGGGCTGTTGCTCGGGGACGGCTGTATCACCGGCTCGACAACGCCGGCCTTCGCGACCGCCGACCCGGAGCTGGCCATGGCGCTCGGCGCCGCCCTCCCCGGCGTGGTGGTCCGGCACCAGGGCGGATTCGACTACGTCCTGAACCGTGTCCGGGCCCCAGGTGAGGTCATCACCCTGGAGAACCCGGTGACCGGAGTTCTGCGTGCGCTGGGTCTGCTCGGGACGCGCTCGCACACGAAATTCGTGCCGCGGGACTACCTGCTGAACTCCGCCGAGGTTCGCCTCGGTGTCCTCCAGGGTCTGTTGGACACCGACGGCGGCCCGGTCACCCAGGTGGGGCGCACCTGCCGCATCCAGTACTGCACGACCTCTTCTCGGTTGCGGGACGACGTGATCGAGCTGGTTCGGTCGCTGGGTGGCGTGGCGTATGCGCGGTGCCGGCCCCTGGTCGGGAGGGCGCCAGGACGGGCGCTGGGTCGGGACGTGCCCTATCGCCACGACGTGTTCGTGGTCGATCTCCGATTGCCCGCCGGCGTGCAGCCGTTCCGGCTCGAACGCAAGCGCCTGCGCTACCTCGCGGAGGGTGGTGGCGGCCGGCCCATGCGACACATCGATCGCATCGAGCCGGTGGGTCGCGCTGAGACGGTATGCATCCAGGTGGCGGCGGCCGACTCGCTCTACGTCACCGAGGATTACCTGCTGACCCATAACACGCTCAATGACGCGTTCATCATCCTCGACGAGGCCCAGAACACCACGCCCGAGCAGATGAAGATGTTCCTCACCCGGCTCGGGTTCGGCTCGCAGATCGTGGTGACCGGCGACGTCACCCAGATCGACCTGCCGGGCAGCTCCCGGTCCGGGCTGATGGTGGTGCGCGAGATCCTGGGCGACCTGGACGACGTGCACTTCGCCCAGCTGAACAGCACGGACGTGGTGCGGCACCGGCTGGTGTCGGACATCGTCGATGCCTACGCCCGCTGGGACACCACCCAGGAAGCGCCGCCGGGGCGTCTGGTACCCAACCGGGCCGAACGACGCCGCCGACGTTGAGCAGCCGAGTCGAGGCATGAGCACCGAAGACGACAGCGAGCGAGCATCCCGGGGGACGGTAGCCGGCGAAGCCGGCGGGGCGGGTCGAACGCAGCGAGCTCCGGCGAGCGAGGAGCGGAACGAGCTCGGAGTCGAGGCATGAGCATCGAGATCTGCAACGAGTCCGGCGTCGAGGTCGACGAGCGGGCGATCGTGTCGGTGGCCCGGTTCGCCCTGGACGAGATGCGGGTGAACCCGCTGGCCGAGCTGAGCGTCCTGCTGGTCGAGCTGGAGGTGATGGCCGAGCTGCACCAGCGCTGGCTCGAGCTGCCCGGCCCGACCGACGTGATGTCGTTCCCGATGGACGAGCTGGACGCCACCCGCCGCCCCGACTCGCTGGACGACCCGGAGTCGATCCTGGGTGACGTGGTGCTCTGCCCGGCCTTCGCCCGGGACCAGGCACGCAAGGCCGGCCACTCGTTGGCCGCGGAGCTGGAGCTGCTCACCGTGCACGGCGTACTGCACCTGCTCGGCTACGACCACGCCGAGCCGGACGAGGAGCGAGACATGTTCGGTCTGCAGAAGCAGCTGCTGGCCAGGTGGCAGCAGGCCCGGACGGAGGCGTTGGCCCGCGATCGACAGCGCCGGGCCGACTCGCACGTGCTGGGCACCGCCGGGCTGGACGAATGAGTTGCCCTGTGTCAAGCCGCAGCCGGTTGATCTTGGTTGAGGATGCGTTGGAGGGCGCGGTGTCTGGCGGGGTCGTAGGGGGTGTTGGTGGTCCAGCATGCCCAGATGATGTGGGCCCAG